>CAVRNX010000015.1:0-94592 GCA_963722635.1 uncultured Acidimicrobiaceae bacterium | reverse complement strand
GGCCAGGGCGTAGGCGGCCGGGATGGCCAACAACATGACCAGGATGGTCGAGATGAGCACGATCCAGAACGAGTTGCCGAATGCCTCGCTGAACGAGAGCAGACCCTGGCTCTCCTCGGTGACCTCGGAGAAGCGGTCGAGCGTGGGCTCGAAGAACAGCTTCGGGGTGCCGTTCGCATCGGCTTCGTCCTTGAATCCGTTGAGCACCATCCAGAACAGCGGAAAGAAGAAGAGCAGACCGATGAACCAGGTGAACAGACCGAGCAGGTTCGCGACCAGCCGGTTCTGACCGAGAATCGGTTCTGCCTTGGGGGCACGTGTGAAGATTGCCATCAGGAATCATCCTCCAGGAGGCCGGACAGCACACGCAGGCCGATGTTGGCGATGATGATCGAAGCGATCACCACGATGATCGAGTACGACGAGGCGAGCCCGAACCGGTTGCCACCGCCGATCGAGCGTTGCGCGATGTAGAACGGCAGGTTCTTCGAGTCGGGCGACCCGCCCGTGATCACCTCGATGTGGTCGTAGACCTGGATGAGGTAGATCGCTCCGAGCAGCGTGCCGAGTTCGAGATACGGGCGCAGCTGCGGGAAGGTGATCTGGCGGAAGATTCCCCAGCTCGTCGCGCCGTCGACCCTGGCGGCTTCGAGCACCGATGCGTCTTGGCCCTGCAGGCCGGCGAGCACGATCAGCATCATGAACGGGCTCCACTGCCAGACGAGCACGATGACGACGGACCAGAGCGGATACCTGGTGGCGAACTCGATCGGCTCGAAGCCGAGCAGATCGATGAACCAGTTGATGACGCCGAACGTCGAGTTGAACATCTGGGTCTTCCACAAGAAACCGGCGACCACCGGCATCACCAGGAAGGGGGTGATCAACAGCGTTCGCACGAAGCCCTGACCGAAGAACTTCCGGTCGAGCAAGATCGCCAGGCCGGTTCCGACGACGAGCGAGAGCAGAACGGCGAGCACCGTCATCTGGACACTCACCCAGGCGGCGTCCGCGGAAGAACACATCGTCCGGCAGGGCCTGGTAGTTGTCGAACCCGATGAACTCGCGAGGGTCCGGGGTGTCGAGTCGCCATTCGGTCAGGCTGTAGAAGAGCGTGAACAGGAACGGGATCTGTGTCACGACGATCGTGAACAGCAGGGCCGGGAGGATCGGTAGCCGGCGCTTCCAGCCATCGACCCGTTCGAGTCGTTTGATTTCTGCGGCGCGGGCCGCTTTGGCCTCGGCAGCGCCCGCTTGTTCTGTCACGGCGGTCGACATGGCTCCCCTTCTGCTCGTCCCTCGATGTGAGCAAGAGCTCTCATCGTCGTTGATCGCACGAGGCGATCCGGTACTCACGGTTCGGCTGAGCGTCCGAGCGGACGCTCAGCCGAACCGGTATTCAGGTATTCAGGTATTCAGGTATTCAGGTATATCAGCTGCTGACTTCAGAGGCGATGATGTGGCAATCGGCCAAGGCATCTTCAACGCTCATCGAGCCGGCAATGGCTGCCGAGAACAGCTCGGTGCAGCGGGTGCCGACGTCCTGGAACTCGGGCACACCGACGTACTGCACACCGGGAAGACCGGGCCGCGGCGTGGTGCCGGGGTTGTCGATCGGAGCGGCGAGCATGGCATCAAGGGTGCGCTGGGCGAAGGCCCCAGCGGCTTCCTGGTACTCAGGGCGCTCGTAGAGCGACTGACGCGTGCCCGGAGGAACTGAACGCCAACCATCTTCGGCGGCGATGATCTCGTGGTAACCAGCGTTGGTTGCCCAGTCGACGAACTCCCATGCGGCGTCCTGGTCGCTGGTGCTGACCGGGATGGCGAGAGTCCAGGCCCAGAGCCAACCAGATGCGTCAGTTTCCTTGGTCGGAGCGAGCGCGAAGGCCGTGTTGGCCACGACGTCCTCGGGGAAGAGGCTGGCAGCCACGGTGGCGTCGTACCACATGGCGACCTTGCCCTCTTCGTAGAGCGTCTTGCACTCGTTGAAGCTGGAGTTGGCAGCGTCGTCTTCGCCGGCGTCGTTGAGGAGGTCGACGTAGAAGTTCAACGCTTCGGCGAACTCGGGCTGATCGACCTGCGAGGCACCGATGGAGCCGTCGTCGTTGGCCAGCCACCACGTGCCACCGAAGGTGTTGAGCACGGTGGTGAACGCAGCTCCGAGGTCGCCCCAGCCGGGCTTGCCACGCAGACAGATACCGGCCATCTCGTCGGAGTCGATCTCGCGAGCGATTGCCGCGACCTCGTCCCAGGTGGGAGCGTCCGGCATGTTGTCGATGATGTCCGAGCGGTACATCACGAACGACGACTCGGCGTAGAACGGCGAGGAGTAGAGCTCACCGTCGACCGAGAGACCGTTGCGGACGGCCGGGATCAGGTCGTCGATGTCGTAGGTGTCGGACGCAGCGGCGAGGTCGTTGAGCCCGACGAGCCAGCCGTTGGCGCCGAACTGCGGTGTCTCGTACATGCCGATCTGCACGACGTCGAACTGCTCGCCGCTGGCGCCGACGTCACGAGTGGTGACCTCACGCAGGGTCTGCTCGTCGAGCACGGTCAGCTTCACTTCGATGCCGGTCTCGGGCGTGAAGTACTCCGCCGCGAGCTCGCCCATGCGGGTGATGTTGTCGTTGCCGACGAGCGCAACGGTGATCGAGCGATCGCCGTCGGCGGCGCGGCTCTTCGGCGTGTCGCGTGCCATCGTCGGCGGCTGGTGCCATCGGCGGCGCGGTGCGTCGGTGTCGGCGCGCGTCATCGTCGCCGCCGCACGCGGCGGCGACGAGCGCAAACGCTGCCGCTCCGCCGGCGATCTTGAGCCAGGCACTCCGTGCCCGAACGTTCCGTCGTGTCATGTTGCGTCTCCCCTTTGGGTACGAATCGGTGGGGTTTCAAATTGATCCCCCGGGTACTAACAGCGACCATCATGGTTGGTTTCATGTTGGATTGCAAGTCAAATTTCTGGGATTTGTGTCCGTTTGTGATCGATTTTTGCCTCTTGACACCTGTGTTCATGTTGGTTTAGTGCTGCGCACCTGTGACGGACGACCAGACCACACTGCCTCTCACCGCAGCCGTTCTCGACGCGGCTCGGTCCTGCGATTGCCGTCCCCGGCTACGACCGCGACGAGCTCCGAAGCGCAGCATCGTCCACATCGGCGTCGGCGGATTTCACCGAGCCCACCTCGCCACCTACGTCGACGAGCTCTGCCAGCCGGCCACCGTGACTGGTCGATCGTCGGTGCCGGTGTGCTCCCTGGCGATCACGTGATGGCCGACGCGCTCGCGCGCCAAGACCACCTCTACACGCTGATCACTCGCGGTGCCGAACACCACGAGCGTCGAGGTGATCGGCAGCATCGTCGACTACATCCATGCCGTGCCGTCACCCGATCCGCTGATCGCCACGATCGCCGCGCCCGACACGCAGATCGTCTCGCTGACCGTCACCGAGGGCGGCTATCCGGTCGACGACGTCACCGGCGCGTTTCTCGCCGACTGACCCATCGGCCGGACCGGATTCGGCGTTCGCCATCCTCGCCGCCGGCCTCGACCAACGCCGCCGAACGGGCGGGCCCGATCACGGTGCTGAGTTGCGACAACATCATCGACAACGGCGCGGTGACGCGCACCGCGACACTCGGTGCAGCCGCCGCGATCGGACCCGACGCTCGTCGACTGGATCGAGCAATCGATCAGCTTCCCCAACAGCATGGTCGACCGGATCACCCCGGCGACCACCGACGCCGACCGTGCATGGCTGGTCGCCAACTACGGATTGACCGACCTGTGGCCGGTCGTCACCGAGCCGTTCCGCCAGTGGGTCGTCGAGGACAACTTCGCCGGCGCACGACCGCCGCTCGAGGAGCTCGACGTCATCGTCACCGCCGACGTCGAGCCGTACGAGCTGATGAAGCTGCGGCTGCTCAACGCCGGGCATTCGTGTCTCGCCTACTCTGGCCGCACTCGACGGACGCGCCACCGTCGACGAGGCGATGGCCGATCCGAATACCTGCACCGATTCGTCGACGGCTTCCTCGACCACGAGGCCAAGCCGGTCGTCCCGCCGGTCGCCGGCATCGACCTCGACGCGTACACCGCATCGCTCATCGAACGCTTCTCGAACCCGCACATCGGTGACCAGATCGCCCGGCTCTGCCTCGACGGCAGCGCCAAGTTCCCGAAGTTCCTGCTGCCGACGGTGCGGACTCAGCTCGACGCCGGTGGGCCGGTCGCGCTCGAGCGCCCTCGCCCTCGCCGGATGGTGCGAGTATCTCAACGGCGTCACCGCCGCCGGAGCGACGATCACGCATGCCAGCGATCCGCTGCTCGACGACGCGATCGAGCACGCCGCGTCGTTCGCAAACCGATCCCGCCGCGTTCCTCGCTTGGCCGCAGGTGTTCGGCACCGACCTGTCGAGCGGTCGCTTCTCCGATGCCTTCGTTCGGTCCCTCAACCTGCTCCGCGATCGCAGGGGATACGATCGGCGATCGAGACCACACTGCAGGAGGTTGCGGGCGCCGATGACAGACCGAACGACTGAAGCGCCGCCCGCGCTGTTCCAGATCCGAACGTCAGCGCGAGATCGTGGCGCAGACCATGCAGGTCGGGCGCGTCGAGGTCGCCGATCTCGCCGAGCGATTCGATGTGACGACCGAGACGATCCGTCGCGACCTGTCCGAACTCCAGGGCCAGCGTGTCGTCCGGCGGGTGCACGGCGGGGCGATTCCGTGGGAGATCGCCGGCTTCGAACCGCTGGTGTCGGTGCGGACCGACCTGCACGACGCCGAGAAGCGACGAATCGCACGACGAGCGATTCACGAACTGCCCGACACCGGTGCGATCATCATCGACTCGGGCAGCACGCTGTCCCGATTCGCCGAGGCGATCCCCGCCGACTGCGGGCTTCGGATCGTCACCAACTCGCTGGCCACCGCCCAGGTGCTCGCCGATCACGAACACACCGACGTCATCGTGATCGGCGGCAAGGTCCGCAAGAACACCCTCGCCATGGTCGACGCCGCGGCGATCGCCGCGGTCGAACCGCTCGTCGTCGACACGCTCTTCATCAGCAGCGACGGCATGTCGCCGGCGCGTGGGCTCACGACCCCGTACCGCGAGGAGGCCGCGCTCAAGCAGGCGATGATCAGAGCCGCCAGCCGGGTCGTCGCGCTGGTCGATCATTCGAAGGTCGGGCACGACCACTTCGTCCGATTCGCCGAATGGTCCGACATCGACGTGCTGGTCACGAACACCGAGGTGGAGCCGTCCGTGATCGCTCGCATCGAAGCAGCTCGGCACCACCGTGCTGCTGGCGTGACGTCGACGCCGACACCCGCCGCTTCCTCGAGTTGGTGGCGATCGACGTCGCCGAACTCGCTGCCGACCTCGTCCGTTCTGGTGCAGGCACTGCCACGACAGCGGGCACGAAGAGCTCCCCGACCGACGTGGTGACCCAGACCGACGTCGACTCCGAGCAACTGATCCGCGCTGAGCTCTCGGCCCGCTGCCCTGGCTCGACGATCGTCGGCGAGGAGCTCGACGAATCGGTCGGTGCCAACAACGTCGGCTGGATCGTCGACCCGATCGACGGCACGGTCAACTTCCTGTACGACCTGTCCGGTCGTGGCGGTCAGCATCGCCGCGACGATCGACGGTCACGTCGTGGCCGGGGCCGTCGTCGACGTCCACCGGCAGGAGACATTTTCCGCCACAGAGGGTGCCGGCGCTCGACGCGACGGTCTCGAGATCGCTGCCAACGGCACACGACGACCTGGCGCAAGCCCTCATCGGGACAGGCTTCTCGTACGACGCGGATCTGAGATCGTTCGAGGCCGGCACGCTGGCAGCCGTGCTACCGAGTTGTCGCGACATCAGGTGTATGGGCTCGGCTGCGCTGAATCTCTGCTGGGTCGGCTGCGGCCGGCTCGACGGCTTCTACGAGCGCGACCTGAAGGTCTACGACTACGCCGCCGGCGCACTCATCGCCTCCGAGTGCGGTGCCACCGTCGAGCAACCCGACGCAAACGATCTCGGTCTGATGATCGCTATCGACCTCGGGCATCTTCCCGTCACTCAGGGCACTGGTCGGCGCCGGCTCGGGCAGCTGACGACTTCGCCGACGACACGGCATCCACAAGCGGACTGGAGAGTTCGAACGTTCCGGTCGTGCCACAAGGCGACCAGGTGCGAATCGTCGAGCTCGGCACCTTCTGCCAGGCGACTCGCTGCAACCACCGCCTCCCAGCGTCGCAGAACCTCATCGGGAACGGCCAACAGGTCGAGCAGCGTCTCGACATAGATCCGGTGCAGCCTGGCCAACGACTCCGGCCGGGCCTTGGGGAGGTGCAACGGTGAGCCCGGTCCGCCACCGGGCCGGATCAACAGCGAGGACCGAACCACGTCGCTGATCGGATGCCCGACCGACGCGTCGAACCAGTCGATCACGACCGGTTCGTCATTGCGGATCAACACGTTGGCCGGATGCAGGTCGCCATGCAGCAGCGCCGCCCCCTTTGGCAATGAACGAACCAGCGCCTGCGCCTCGACCCGGTCGGCAGCCGACAACTGGGTCGCCTCGGCGATCTTGCCGCACATCCGATCGACCGATCCCTCGAGATCGGTGGGCAGGCCGGCCGTCAGGATCCGGCGATGGACCTCTGCGAAGTCGCGTGCCAACGTCGCCATCTCACGATCGCCGACAAGCATCCGATCCCACATCGACTCGCCGCCGATCCGCTCGAACACGATCGCATCGCGTCCGTCGATGCACACCAGGCCCTTCACCTCTGGAGCCGGTGCACCCAGCCGGCGGGCGGCGGCGGTGAACCGCGCCTCCTTCTCCGCCCAGTGGTCGGGAACGTCGGGGCGCGGCACCTTGACCACTGCGCCGACGCCATAGGCGTAGACATCCGAAGTCCGGCCAGTGGCCACGAGCGGCCCGACCGTGATCACCGATGCTCCAGACTCACCGTCACATTGTGGCCGGGCCGGCACCCGGGGACGATTGGGATGCTCGTCGAGTCGGAGGGTCAGCTGAGCGTGACGTGCCTGAGATCGTCGGCGACGCCGAACTCCGCCGTCCAGGCAGGAAGCACGAACGCTCGAATCGGGTTTCCGCTGGGTGAGGCTCTCCGAAGTTCGCGACACGACCGATCGACGCTGTCGGGCACCCGGTTGTCGCAGTACGGCAGCTGGATCGCTTGTTGCCTCGGGCGCGGCAAGCGGGCGCCGCTCAGCGAGCGTGACGTCGCAGAACTCGTCGACGAGGTCGGCGGGTCGAAGTTCGCCGGCGGCACGTTCGTGTTCCGTCGCGGCGATCCGGCCGCCCGCGTGCACGTCCTTCAGTCGGGCACCGTCGAGCTGTCCCGCCAGATCAACGGGCGCCGAGTCGCGCTCCAGATCCTGCAGCCCGGCGATGTGTTCGGAGATGTGCCGGCCCTGCTCGGTGAACCCGAACCGTTCGACGCCCGAGCGCTCGAGGACTGCACGATCTTGTCGTTGGACGCGGCGGCGCTGTTCACCCTGTTGCAGACCCGTCCCAAGATTGCACAACGCTGGTTCATCTCGCTCGCCGAGCGGATGGCCGGCCTCCAGAATCGGCTCGTCGACCTGCTCGCCGGCGGGTTGGAGTCACAGCTCGCCTCGATCCTCGTGCGGATGAGCGACGAGCGTGGCGATGTTCGACTGACCCACGATCACCTGGCCGAGATGGTCGGCGCCCCACGGTCGAGCATCCAGCGCGTGCTGAAGTCGCTCGAGTCCGCCGGGCTGGTCGAGATGGGCTACCGCAAGATCCATGTGCTCGATTGCAGCGGGTCTGTTGTCGCTGTGCGACGACGCCGATCAACCTGCGTCGTGATACCGCCCACGGCAACAATCACGCATATGCGGTGATTGTGAACTGATCCGCCGACCGGCCCGGTTTCCGCTTCCGAACGTCCCCACAACCGGGGGCGCAACAGAAGGGAAACACAACATGGCTGCAACTCTGCAACTCGCAGCTCGACCGGCACCCGGGGTCGATCCGACGGCACGGTCGAAGTACCGCACCGTCGGACTCGGACTGGCGCTGGTCGGGCTGATGGGCGCCACCGCATCGGTGATCGCCAACTTCGTCGCCGCCGACGGGATCAGCGCAACCGACAGCTACCAGGAAACACTGGCCTGGACGTTCGGGCTCTCGATCTTCTCGTTCGGGGTCATCAAGATCTCGATCGCGGTGATCTTGATGGGCATCATCGTGCGCCTCTGGCACCGGGTCGACAGCGTGAAATCCGCACTGTCGACGCTGCACGGGCATGCCGACGAACCCTCGAGAGTCCGTGGCGACACCACGACACCATGGGGCAAGGCAACCGTCTCCGACACGACACCCGAGCTGTTGCCGATCCATCGACTGGCACGCAAGATGTGGCTGCCGATGTTGGCGATGGGTGCCATGGCGCTCACCACCGGGCTCGTGAGCTCACTGGTGTGGGCCGACCAGACCCCCGGCACCGAGAGTTTCCGACAGGCGGCGGCCTTCACACAAGGCGTCGAGTTCCTCGGAGAAGCGCTGCTGCTCTCGGGGATCGCGTTCCTGCTCGGCACGATCCTGGCGGGGCTGCGTGAAGGCGGCGGTGAGGTGCAATCGAGCCTCGGGCTTCCGGTCACCACCCTGAAGATGCCCGCCACCGCCAAGGCCTTCGTGGTCTTGATGATGATGGGGATGATGGCTGGGATCACCCAGTTCGCCCTCTATCTGGTGGCGATCGGTAACGCCGACAACCCAGCATCGTTCAGCGCCTGGCTGAACTGGCTCGGCCCCTTCCGTGAACTCTCCCTCGGACTGATCCTCGCTGGGATCGTCCTCGCCCTCGTCACGATCGGCAACGTGCTGGCCTTCCAGTTCGACCGAGTCAAGTCCATCATTCGCACCGGCGCCTGAGGCACCGGACGCAACAAGGAGCAAGACCAATGACTACCGCAACACTGTCCCGATCCGCCACCAAGACACAGACGACACCGGTGACCCGAACCGACAAGTTCCAGGTCGTCGGCTCGAGCGAGAGCCTCGGCTACAACCGTCCCCAGACGATGGGCCGCAAACTGTGGCTGCCGATGTTCGCCCTCGCCATCATGGGCTGGGCGGTCGGGTTCGTGCTGGCCGTCGTCGAAGCCGGCACCGACCGCAGCGCCGTCGATGATCTGCAGACGCTCGGCCATCTCGTGCCCGGCTTCATGTTCATCGGGTTCCTCGGCGTGTTCACCGCCATCACCTTTGCAGTCGCCCGCATCCTGGGCGAGTTCCGCAAGGGCGGCGGCGAGGTACAAGCGACGGCCGGTTCGACCGTCCAGACGCTCAAGATGCCTGCCACTGCGAGGGCCATGCTGGTCTTCATGATGATGGGCATGATGGTCATGACGGCGGGGATCATCACGAACTTCGTGGCCGCCGGGGCCTTCAACGGCACCAACCCCGCCGACATCATCGACAGCGCCAGGTACGGCGCTCTCGGGTCGGGGCTGCGTCGGCTCGGCGTAGCGAGCTACCTCACCGGGATCGCCTTCGGTCTCGGCACGATCATCGAGGTACTCCGGTTCCAAGCCAGCCGGCTCCGCGAAGTCGGATCAGAGCAGGGCCACCAGCACTGAGCAGTACGGGTAATCCATCAGAAGTGGTCGGCACCGACAACGACCCGGCCAACTCCCTCCCCCCACCGGTGGGGCCGTCCAACGGCCCCACCGGTGACGCGTCCGGGCTCGGGTCAGCGGCGACCGGTCAGGACGCCGTTGCCCCGAGTCGCAGCGTGAAGATGCCCGGCTCGTTCGTGTTCGAATCGGTGATAAGGGTCACGCCCGGTCTGGTTGGCGAGAGCGTCGAATCGCGGCAACCGGTGGTGGTTCAGCCTCGGTCGAGCGGTCCCAGTGATGCGACCGGCTCGGGTGTCACGAGCTTGCGGGCGCGTGGATCGTCGATGTGCCACTGCTCACCGTTCGGCAGGCTGTTGACGAGCAAGGCGGCCGACCCCGAGGTCAGACCAGCGCCCTGGGCCGTCCACCCGATCACCTCGACGCCGTCGACGATCAGCCTGCTGTCGCCGAGCTGATCGGTCCACATCTCGACCTTGATCCAGGCGCCCGTCGTCCCAGTGCCCGAGACGTTGGCGTCGACGACGTCGCCTGCAACTGTCGGATGGCGGAGTTCCCAGGCAAACGGCGAGCCGACGCCTGCTGCGCTGTACTGATCGACGGGCGCCGGACCGGCGCGCGTTCCGGCGGCGAAATCGACTCCTGTCGCCGTCGTCATCCACCACCACGACTCGAACACCAGGCCCGGCTCGTCGATACCGGTTGCGACCGCCCAGGCTGCCGTGGCGGGACCGGCGGTCTCGGGCGCGGCGAGCGAGTACGAACCCGAACGGCTCTGGTCGGTGGTCGCCGTCCAAGCACCAGGCACGCCCGTCTGCTCATCGCCGAGAATAACGAGCACGGCGGGAGCTCCGACGTTCACGTTCTGCACGGCGACCTCTGCCGACGTCAGTGGATCGTGCCCCACGCTGACGTGGTCGACGCGGCCGTCGAGTCGCTGGGTGCCATCGTCACGTGCGCCGATCGTGACGCGTGTCGTCGCGTCGGTGGCGAGTGTGCCTACCGCGGCTGTCCGATCGACCTCGGCGCCGTCGACGTAGACGACGAGTTCGGCGCCGTCCCACGATGCAGTGAGCTGCTGCCAAACGGCCGTCGACACCACGCCACCGCGAACCGTCACCGGCGCACCCGACAACCGAATCGTCGCGACCGCTTCATTCGTCCCACCATCGATGCCCAACTCGTAGACGACGTCGCCGCTGCCATCGCGCTTCGAGATCAACGAGTGCTGACCGGTCGCAGTATCCAGGCGTACCCAAGCGCTGATCGTCAGCGCCGAGTCGGTCACGTCGAGGCTCGGGCCGACGAGATGGTCGCCCACGCCGTCGAGGTCGTGAGCTCCGCCGGTCACGCCTGGCACGACGGTCGGGGTGCCTTGCGCCGAGTACAGATCCGACCGCCGGATGCTCGAATCGGACACCAGGGTGCTGGCGGCTGCGACGCCGTCGATGGCGTTGGAGAACTCGGACGTCTCGAGAGAGGTGACCGATGTTGCGGTCGCCGTGATCGTCAATCCAGCCCCAGGAAGGAGGTAGCGCAGGAGTTTCGGCCCCGAGCCGTCGTGAGTCACCGAGACCGTCGCGAGCAACTGCTCCCCCTCGCCGTACCCCGACGGATCGCCCCCACCCGGATTGGAGTAGAAGTCGATCAAGTAGTCACCGGCGGCGGTATCGAACGCAAGGTCGACAGTCGTCGAACCGCCGCTGCTGCGTGCCGTCAGCAACGCGGGCTGGTTGGGGTGGCCGTCGACGTCGCCCAGGTCCGGAGGGTTGACGCCACCGGTGCCGACGTCGATCCCGAGGCCGACATTGTCGTGGATGCGGTTGCCGACGATCTGGGGAAGCTGAGCCGACAAGAGCACCCGCACGCCTGCGCTGCCGTTGTTGGCGATCGTGTTCGCCTCGCCGGGGTTGCGCCCACCGATCGCCGCAGCCGTGGAACCCGTCATGCTGTTCACGCCGATCCAACCGTTGCCGACCGGGGTCGAGCCGTCGGCGCCGACGCCGATCAGGTTGCCGCGCACTCGGGCACCGGAGGTCAGCGTGTCGAGCGTGATGCCGTCCAATGTGTTTCCGCTGATGACGTTGCCGTCGTCGGCGCCCGAGCCACCGATCTCGAGGTTGGCACTGTTGGACACGTGGATGCCCTCGGAGTTGGGCGCCGGTGTCTCGCCGTCAACCTGAACGCCGATGTAGTTTCCGCGAATCACCGAGTCGGTGGAGTCGTCGATGCTGATCGCGGGGGCTGGATGGTTGCCGACGATGTTGCGGTCGAGCGGGTCGGACCCGCCGATCGTCAACCGGTCGCCCGTGGTCACGACGATGCCTCCGGTCCCGTTGCCGAGATCGGTCGAACCGTCGGCGCCAACGCCGACGTTCATGGCTGCGATCGTGACGTCGTCGCCGGCCACCGATATTCCGTCGGCCGGGAAGTTGCCGACGGCGAGCCCGCGGACCACGACATCGGACGAGTTGATGCGGATTCCGGGCAGCACCCCGACGAGCGAGGAACCGTCGAGCACGATGACGGGCAGCGCCGACCATCCCGACTGGGTGGTCGCATCGATCGTGATCGGGGTATCCATGCTCGGCACAGAAGTCGTCGGCACGATGGTCCAGACACCGGCGCTGTGAGCCGGGTCGGAGGTCGGGATCGCGAAGTTGATGGTGTCCGCTGCAGGCGCTGCGTTCGACTCTTCGATCGCCGCCCAGAGCGTGCACTCGGGATCACCCTCACTGTTGGTGCCGCCGGTGTCACAGATGCCGTTTCCAGGGAGTGCATCGGCGGCCTCGCCCGTCGAGTTGACGAACAACACGCCGCCGGCGATGGTCGCCTGCCCACTGAACTCGGAGGTGCTGGCGCCGACGGTGGCGGTGGCGGTGAGTTGTTCGCCAGTCGAGATAGCCGCGGCCAGCGACGCAAGCGGGACGGCGAAGCCGAAGCGCTGGGTGGTGGTCTCCTCGCCTTGGACGATTCCGTTGACCGCTCCCGGCCCGTAGCCGCCGGTCGTCGTGCCGGTATCGTCGCCTGCCCCTTCGGTCTTGGTGATCAGCCAGGTCTTGCCTTCTCCGAACCCCGAGGGGTCGGGGTCGGCGATGAAGAACTCGATCGCTGCTCCAGCCGGTGAGAACCCGGTCAGCACCAGATCGGCTCCGACGATCACTGCCGTTTCGATGACCGGGTAGTTGAGAAAATCGTTGCCTCCGTCGGTGTCGCCGTCACCGTCGTCATTGATCGTGAAGAAGGGGCTCGTTCCGGCTCCGCCATCGTCGAACTTGTCCAACAGATCGATGCCGATCTGGCCGGTCGCCGGATTGGCGAACATGTCGACGATCGTGCCGTTGGCGTAGATCGAGTTGCGGGTGATGTGATTGACCAGTGAATCCCATTCCACCGCCACACCGGCCCCCACGTTGGCGAAGATCACGTTGCGGTCGACGGTGTTGGCGACCAGCCCGCCCATCTTCACACCGAAGGTACTGACTCCACCCTGGCCGTTCGCCGTGACGGTGTTGTTGACCACCACGGCTCCGTCGGCGGCGATGACCCCGACGCCGCGGTGGTCGATCACGAGGTTGCCGCGCACCGTTGCGCCGCCACTCTGCACCCAGATCCCGGCGTGGTCGTCCGAGGTGAGCGAGTTGCTTCGGATCTCGTTGTTCTCGATCAGCCACGTGAGCGAGTCGGAGGTGGGTCGAATCCCCGCCAGGTTGTGGTATCCCACGAGGTTCTCTCGGACTGTCGCCGTATCGCCGCCTTCCCCGAAGACGCCCATCTCCGACCGGAAACCCGCGCCAGGATCGATGAAACGAGCGTCGGCACCCAGAACGTTGTTCTCGATGACGGCGTCGTTCGCTCCGACCTGGATGACGATGTCGTTCATCGAGCCGTTCATCGCGAGGCGTCGAATTGTGACGCTGCCGGCGGCCACCGTCAGCTTCGGACCAACCAGACCAGATGCGACGATTTCGAGTTCGGGAGCGTCCACCGCCGACAGGCCGAGGCCGTCCACGCCCACGTTGCCGCCGGCTCCCAGAGTGCCAGGGTTGGGCGCAAGAACCGTGACGCCGTCGGTGTTGTCGTAGGCGGCGCCGTCGATCACGGTGCCGTCGCCGGCGACCGACGGCAGATCAGCAGTCAACGCGAGACTCCACCAGTTGTTGGTTCCGTCGGTGGCATTGGTGGACACGACCGGCACGAACCGCATCGGGTTCGGACCAGTTCCGTTGGTGGCGTTGGTGATGAACTGGCGAAGTGAGCCTTGTGGGCTGGTGGCATCGCCACCGGAGAGGTTGGTCACCACGTTGAACGAGAAGCCCAGATCGACTTGTTCGATCTCCTCGCCAGGGCTCAGGTCGATCCGCACCACATGCTCAGATGACGGAAGCAACGCAGCGTTGTCGGAGACCGTGGGTTGCATGCCTCCGTAGAGCGGACCAGCCGTGGCGGCAAACGAGTACGAACCATCGAAGGTGACCGCTTCGACCGGGCCGTAGGTCTGTTCCGCCCAGCCCGAACCACCGGCGTCGGGCACCAGGCTCGCAGAGTCGATCGTCATCCAGTAGACGCCGTCCGGCACGGACGTGAAGTAGTAGTGGCCGGTCGGTCCGGCCGTCTTGCTGGCGTACAACGTGTCGAGTGCATCTGGTTCGCCAGGAACGGAGCCGTCGTCGTTGTACATCCGAATGGTCGCCCCGGCAAGACCCGGGTTGAGGAAGTCGCCAACGAATTCTCCGACCGGCACAGCATTTCCGTCGACGTCTTCGAAGATCGTGCCTTCCACCGACGGCGGGTAGTAGGGCGGCACAGCCAGGGCCACGGCCTGATAGTCGGAACCGTTGCTCAACGTCCTCGGATTCGACGTAGCTCCGGTGGTCTTGTCGATCTCATAGAGAGTCCCGCTATCGGTTCCCCACATCAACCCGGTCGGGTCGAACGACAGTCCGCGCATCTGGGCAGTGACCGGCCCGACGGAATTGGTGGCTCCGTTCCACCGGTTGATCGACTGCAACTCGAAGTTGCCGACCCCGTCGGTGAAGATCCCGTAGGTCTCCCAGTCGGTCGGGTCGATCGCGATGTCGGTGACCTCGAGCAGTGCGCTCTTCAGCTCGGCGTAGTCCCTCCCGGCGTTGAAGGTTCCGGGAATGATGCTCCCGGTATTCGGGTCGACCGGGAACAAGAGATCACGATCAGCGGCCTGGTGATGCACGGCGACCAGCTCGCCGGTGAGGGGATGGAACGCCAAGCCTCGAACGTCATCGAGAGTGACCGTCCCTTGCTTGCCATCTCCCGACCCGAACGTCCCTCCGACCGCCGTGAACACGCCCGAATCAACGTTGAGTGTTCCCAACCGATCGCCATCGGCCGCATAGACGATGCCAGTGAGCGGCTCGATCGCCAGCCCCAGCAAGTTGGTGGTGCCCGTTCCGGTTCCAATATCCACTTCATTGGTGACCGGATCGAAGTCGAGGGGGTCGATCTCGGTCAACAAGTCGTCGCCACCGTTGGCGCCCCCGAGGTTGGCAACCACGTACGGGTCGGTGGTGGGAACGTTGCTGATCGTCCACGAGAACGTGTCGGTATCCGTCCCACCGTTGCCGTCATCAACGGTGATCTCCACCGCATACGGGCTCGCGGCGGCGGCGTAGTAGTTCACCAACCCGGTGATCAGACCAGAGCCTGAATCGATCGACAGACCAAGTGGCAAACCCGTCGCCGAATAGACGAGCGTGTCGCTCTCTGGATCGGTAGCACCCGCCGACAACGAGATCCAGCTTGCCTCGGCGTCTACCCGGTCGAGCAGATCCTGGTCGAAGACCGGCGGACCGTTCGATACGACAACCCTGTGGCTCGGAACGAACGCGGACTGAGAAGGTCCGCTGATGCTGCCGGACGCCACGTAGGTGTCGATCAGGGCACCCGTCCATCCGTTGTAGCGAATGACCTGATTCTGGCCTCCCACGTACAGGTGCCCGTCGGGTCCGAACACCGCACCGCGGGGCTGGTTGAGGCCGGTGGCGCCACGCACGGCGAAGTTGTCGATATGTACGCCGCTGGTCCCGTTGTAACGGGCCACGTGGTCGTTGGCCACGCTGGTCACGTACAGGTACCAGGGCCCGGCGTCGTGCTTGGCGAACACCAACTCCGACGGCTGGTCCATCTCGATACCGGAGGCGAACACCTTGATGAAGCTGCCGTTCGTGCCGTTGTACTGCAGCACCTGGTCGGTGTTGAAGCTGGTGACGTACAGGTTGCCGTCGGGACCGAAAGCGAGGTCGTCCGGTTCGTCGAGCGGCCCGTTGGCGGCAAGTGGCACGAATGCTCCCACGAACGAACCATCGGACGCGTCGTACTCGAGAACCTCGTCGCCGAAGTTCGAGCTCACGAACAGGTTGCCGTTGGGTCCGAACTCCATGCCCGCAGGCCCGTCGAGACCGCCGCTCTGGAACGAAACCCATTCAGTCAGAGTCGGGCTCGCCGCCAACGGGTCGAATTGGTAGATCCGATCGGTGGTATAGCTGCCCACGTACCCCAATCCGTCGGGGCCGATCGTGGTAGCGATGGCCCAGCCGAGGCCGGTCCCTGCGCCGATGTTGTCGTAAACGTTGCCGCTCGTGGCTTCGAGCCGGAAGAGCTGCTGGGCAGCGAAGAGCCCCGGGACGATCATCCGATCCTGGTGCCAGGGCAGATTGAGAAGGCTGTCCTCGTCGGTGACAGAAGCGACGATGTTGTAGGGCCGGGCTTGGGCGAAGGTGTGGTTGGCGGTGGCCGGGTTCCCCGCGATCGTTTCGATATTGCCGTCGCCCCAGTTGATGATCCACTGCGTAACGGTGTCATCGCCGTAGTCCGAGACCGACAGGTTGACCGTGTAAGCAACCCCGGGGTTAGCGGTACCGGTACCGGTCACCGAAATGGTGGGTGGCGTGTTGGTGACCGTCAACTGGGCGGTGTCGCTGGCGGTGTTGCCGTTCCCGTCGTCGACTTCCAAACCGATAGTAAACGGACCACCGTCGTCGTCGATCCCGAAACTCTGCAAGGTGGCCCACGAAACGGTCGGGTTGACCCCGGTCACATCCCCGTAGGTGAGGTCGTTGTTGAGATCCCACTTGTAGGTGAGCGGATCCGTCTCCGGGTCCGACGAACCCGACCCGTCCAATACGAGATCATCATCACCCTCGGCGATTCCGTACGGACCACCGGCGTCGGCGGTGGGTGCCCCATTCGGCGCCGCCAGGTTCAACACGTACACCGCGCCACGGTCGGCTCCGCCGTCGTCGTCGCGGAAGGCGCCGACCGCGATGTCGATGATGCCGTCGCCGTCGAGATCGCCAAGACCGGTCACCGACGCACCGAATTCGTCGCTATTCACTAGGGGTCCGGTGAGGCCGCCGGTGTCCGAAGAGATCTTCTGTTCGCCTTTGACGGTGCCGTTGGTGTTGAGGAAGAGGACGTAGACGGCACCGCGGTCGGCGCCGCCGTCATCGTCGCGGAAGGCGCCGACCGCGATGTCGACGACTCCGTCTGAGTCCACGTCCCCAACGCCGGAGACGGAAGTTCCGAACCGATCGAGGTCGTCGAGGGGTCCCGTGAGGCCGCCGGTGTCCGAAGAGATCTTCTGCTCTCCCTTGACGGTGCCATTGGTGTTCAGAAAGAGGACGTAGACGGCACCGCGGTCGGCGCCGTCGTCGTCGTCGCGGAAGGCGCCAACGGCGATGTCCTCGGCGCCGTCGCCGTCAAGGTCGCCGATGCCCGGCCACGCTCGACCGAAGTAGT
Source organism: uncultured Acidimicrobiaceae bacterium (assembly GCA_963722635.1). Classification (GTDB taxonomy): domain Bacteria; phylum Actinomycetota; class Acidimicrobiia; order Acidimicrobiales; family Ilumatobacteraceae; genus Ilumatobacter. The sequence goes on along the minus strand of CAVRNX010000015.1, from coordinate 77,191 downwards.
CGACGTTGTCGAGGACGCCGCCGAAGCCGCCCTGGGTATCGGAGATCTTCTGCTGCGACTTTGACGGTGCCGTCGGCGTTGAGGAAAAGGACGTAGACGGCGCCACGGTCGATACCACCGTCGTCGTCGTAGTTGGCGCCGACCGCGATGTCGTTGATGCCGTCGCCATCGAGATCGCCGATGCCGTCGACCGATCTCCCGAACTGATCGTCGTTGCCGAGAGCAGCTCCGAGTCCGCCGGTAGTTGAGGAGATCTTCTGTTCTCCTTTCACGGTGCCGTTGGCGTTAAGGAAGAGGACGTAGACCGCGCCTCGATCTCCGCCACCATCGTCATCGAGATATGCTCCGACCGCGATGTCATTGATGCCGTCGCCGTCGACATCGCCAAGTGACGCGACATCCACTGCCAAAGTAGTCGTTGTCGTCAAGGGGTCCGGTGAAGCCACCGGTGGCGAAGGAGATCTTCTGTTCTCCCTTGACGGTGCCGTTGGCGTTCAGGAAGAGGACGTAGACGGCGCCGCGGTCCGTCCCGCCGTCGTCGTCGAAGAGCGCACCGACGGCGATGTCGTTGATGCCGTCGCCATCGAGATCCCCGATTGCTACAACGTCGCTGCCGAATCGGTCGTTGTCACCGAGGACGGCGGGAAGGCCACCTTCGAGATGGGAGATCTTCTGCTCGGAACCGACCAGTCCGGTCGAAGCGCCGGTCGGATCGTCGAGGTAGTCGGGCTGGCCGTCCCGATCGCTATCGACCGCGTCGCGAGGGTCGCCGTCTCCGTTCGGGTCGGCGTTCTCGGACGCGGTCGGCGTGCCGTCGTCGTCGTCGTCGGCGTCGAGGTAGTTGGGGTTGGCGTCGCCGTCGGTGTTCGGTCCGGGGATGGTCGCCGGATCGTTGTCGAGGTCGGTGTTGGCGTCCTCCTCGAGATCGCAAAGACCGTCCGAGTCCGAGTCGGCACAGGGGCCCGCCGAGACGGTCACGGTCACCGTGGCCGTGTCGAAGCCTCCGTTGCCGTCCGATGCTTCGTAGGTGAACGTATCGATACCGGTCCAGGAGGCACTGGGGGTGTACGTCACGTCGGTCCCGTTGTTGACCACCGCACCGTTGGTGCCCTGGGTGACCGAATTGACGGTGAGGGTGTCGGGGTCGGGATCGGTGTCGTTGGCCAGCACATCGATGACCACCGCCACGTCCTGAGTCGTAGCCGCCGACGGATCGTCAACCGCCACCGGCGGATTGTTCGGTCCCGTCGCAGTGACGGTGATCGTCACCGTGGCCACGTTCGAGTCCCCGGTGCCGTCGTTGGCGACGTATGTAAAGGTGTCGGTGCCGCTCATCCCCGCTACGGGTGTGTAGGTGAACGATCCGTCTGCGTTCAGACTGAACGCATCGGCGTGCGATGGTCCGGTCGCCAACGAGGTTGTCATTGGGTCGAGCTCGGGATCGGTGTCGTTGACCAGGACACCTGCCTCTTCTTCTGATCCGTAGGTTGCGAGTGTGTCGGTCATCGAGGCGTGCTGTGCGTTGACCCAGTCGGCCGACCGCGCTACGTCGGAGATTCGAATCTCATCCAGCAACCCGCGCCATGCGTCACCAGTATCTGCGGAAGTGTCGTTTTCGGCAGCCCCGATCGTCACGTCGTTGATGTCCGTGACCATGGGGCTCACCGCCGTGTTCGAGCCGACTGGGAGACCGTTCGAGTAAACGGTCATGCTGTCTCCGGCTCGGACACCCGTCAGGTATCGCCACTCGTCGAACGGTACTGCCAAAGCCGAACTATCGACACGCGAGCTAGTGACCCCGTCGTTCGTAATCAGTGAGGCGACATCCGGGGCGTTGTAGACGGTGGCCAGGGTGTAGCCGTCTTGGAAACTTGTCCCAATTTGGCGTCCGACCGTCACCATCCATTCGTTCGTTGGTGTTCCGGTTCGTCTGACCCAGGCTTCCAACGTCAACTGCGGCGAGGCGCCGCTGATCGAGAGTTCGTCAGTTCCGTTGCTCGGTACCCGGATGTATTCGGCATTCGGTAGGACCGAACCATCGAAGTACAGCCCATCTCCCGCCTGCCCGGACTGAAGGTTGGTGACGTCCATGTTGGTCGCAGTGCCGTGGTTGAGATATGAAGACGAGTCCAGGATCTGTGACGTACCGGGGTCCTGGTCCATGTGCCAGACACCCACGTAGCCGTTACTCCAAACACCACCTGGGTTTTGGCCATCACCAACAGAGTCGTTGTCGTAGTACATCCAGATGTAGTCGGTGATCGACCCGGCGTCGATCTGGGGAACCTTCACCCACACGTATGATCCGTCCGGTGTTCCATTCCTCGATCTCGTATGCCAGCGGCGTGCCGTCGGAATCTACAAACCGGAGATCCTGACCGAGGCTCTGGGTACGGGTGTAATCGATGTTCACGGGATCGATCTTGACGAGCACCGGGAAGTTGTCGAGTTGGCCGCGGCCGGTGTTGTTGAACGTGAACGAGCGTCGCAGTCGCCAGCCGGGCAGATGCCAGGTGCCGCCGACCGTCGTGAGCGTGCCGCCTTCGGCGACCGTGTAAGCGTCGTCGACGGCCACTGGAGGGATGCCGGCGGCTTGGGCGGGGGTTGCCCCGAACACCGCGAACTGCGAGGAAACCATTCCTACAACGACCGTGAGCAGCCTCCATCTGCGGCCGGCGGCTCGACGGCCTCGACGAGCCGGCTCGCGAGCGGGCGCGGTGATGACCGCGACTGTCGTCGCGGTCATCACCGTCCTGCTACGCGGAACCGACATCATCGGCTGCTACCTCAGACGTCGATCAGAGGTTGTTCTTGGTCTGCTCGGCGACGAAGTTGAACGTCGCCGTGGTGGTGAGACTCTGAGAGGCGTTCGTCGCCGCGATCGGCAGACTGACGTTGAAGCACAGCGTCTCCGACGCCGCCGGCGCCAGCGCACGGTCTCCCGTATCGGCACCCGGCGTCGCGTCGCCGAAGACCACCGGTGTGGTCGTCGCTCCGAGCACGCCGGTGTAGAGCTGGCTGCCACCGGTCGTCCAGTTGGCGTTGTCGCACGTCGTCACGCCGTCCTTGACGGTGAGCACGAGCTGTCCGGCCAGCACGTTCTCGGTGGTGGTCGACGTCAGCATGTACCGCAGATCGAGCGAGCCGTCGTTGGAGACGACGATCTCTTCGGTGATCTGGTCGCCGGGAGCCATCGGTCCCGGAGTGAACACGGCACTCGCCGGCAAGGCCGCAATGTCGACGTCTCCGGTCGCGAAGACGTTGGCGCCGACGTTCTCGGTGTCGGTGAACAACGCCAGCGAGGAAACCAGGAACACGCTGAGGGCGAGACCGAGCACGGCAAGTGCGGCGATGATCGCCAGCGCTCGACGGCCGGAACGGTTGGGTTCCGACGGTGAGAGCATCTTCGGTGGTGGGTGTGGTGCAGTGATGGTATTCATGTCATTTCTCCTTGATCAGGCCGTGTGATCATGGCCGTGGTTGTCTGAGGCGCAGCACTGAGGGTCACGGCGCCCCCAGGATCTGCAAGTCGGCATCGCTGCCGAAGACAGCGGACGGATCCTGTTGATCCACCGCGGTCGGGTTGCCGTAGTAGAGGAAGAGCTGTGTGTCTTCCGATCCACTCAGCACCGGGACGGAGACCCACGCCGTGAGGGTTCCCGTTCCGGGGTCGTACGCCTCGACCACGTGGTCGAGGCGGGTGGTGCCATCGGCACCGGTGAACACGAGATCGCAGGCACACGGCTGCGCAATTGCCTGCAGCCGCGCATCGGTGACCTGAACCATGAGGGCGAAATCGAAGAGGTCGGTCGAGACCTGATCGCTGTCGACCACGACGGGCTTGCGGTACGCCCAGGTTCCCTGGTCGAACCACGTACCCGGTCTCGACGCCGGCGATGGTGAGGAACGACGCCGGTGTGCGCTGGTTCGCCTCGGCGGCGGCCAGCCAGTCGACCGAGCGGGCGGTCGTCTCGACCCGAACTTCGTCGAGCAGGCCGTCGAGCCCACGATCCTGTGTCGCCACGTTGCCCAGATGGACGGGCATTTCGTGGCGAGGGTCGATGGCGCCGGTCGTCGGAAGGCTGGCACGGGCGGTGCCGTCGACGATGATCGCCAGGTCGCTCCCGTCCCAGCTCGTGGCGACATGGTGCCAGGCACCGGTCGACACGATTGCGGCGGCGGTGGTCACCTCGACCTCGCCGCTGTCGAGCAGCAGATGGGCGCGAACGCTGCCGTCGCTACGGACCACGAGGTCGACCTGGCGGTCGAGCGAATCGGTGGCCTTGCTGAGCACGCTCGCATCGGTGGTATAGGCATCGAGATGGACCCAACCGGAGATCGTGAGGCCGGTGAGGCCTTCGAGGTCGAGCCGGTCGGCTTGCACCCCGTCATCGACGCCGTCGAAGTGGAGGGCCGGGCCGACGCGTCCCGAGCACCAGCTCGCTGCCGTTCATCGATCCGACGGACAGGCCGTCGTGGTTACGTGGCGACGAGTCGTCCAGCTGTGGCGCCGATCCTGCGGGGTCGCGGTCGAGATGCCACGCTGCCTCGATGTCGTCGCTCCACGTCCCGCGAGCATCCTCACGAGAGGGTGCGTCAGCGGCGCCGTAATAGAGGTAGATCGTGGTCGGGGCAACGGCCGACAGCGTCGGGACATTGACCCAGGCCGTCAAGGTGCCGGTTCCGGCAATCGAACGATTCGATCTCGTGCGCCAGGGTGGTCGCGCCATCGGACGCGGTGAAGCGGATGTCGGAGCCGTCCGGCTGTGCGTTGGCGCCCAGGTCCGCTTGGGTGAGCGAGACCAGCAGCGGGAAGTCGGTCAGGGTCGATCCGACGCTGCCGGCTGGGACTGTCACGGGGATCCGACGGGTCCACGGCGCTGCCGAGTACCAGGCGGTTCCGGCCGTGCGGTCCTCGAAATCTCCCAGCGTCCCGGTCTCGAAGTCCTCGACGAGCAGGTACACGGCCTCCGGGTCGCTCGGCGCCAGCGCCGGCGCCGGGATTCGCCATGTACAGCCAGTACGTCTGGTTCTGGCCGGCCGCGATCGGATCGGTCGTTCGGAACCGCACGGTGGTGTCGCTCTGGTTCCACGCCGAACCGTCGTCGAGCAGCCGATCGAGTTCGGTCCACGCCGAACCGTCCCAACGCAGGACCCGCAGGTCGTCACCGTTCGCCAGCGAGAGATCGGATGAGACGAGGGCGGCGTGGTCGATCGTGAGTGCGACGGTGTAGTCGTCGGGCGCGGCGACCGTCGAATCGACGATGATTCTCTGCCGGAACACGTAGTCGGTGTTCCACCAGCCCGGTCCGGCCCATTCGATGACCTGCCATCCGAACGATGCGTTCGATGCCACCGAGTCGCGGGTGATCGTCACCGTCGCCGGATCGGTCACCTGGAATGTGGCACTCGCCTCGCCGACCACGTCGTCGGCAACGTGGTCGGTCATGCCACCTGCGACCGGGCCAGGAGCGGCAACGGTCGAGATCGCTGTTGATCGAGCGGTGTCGACCGGCGCGATGGTGACCGTACGCGTCGCCTGACCGGACGAGAAGTCGACGGTGCCGTGTCGCACGGTCGTTCCGTCCATCATGGTCACCGCTTGGACCCGCACGTCGACGGCGTCGCCAGCGACCGAACGATCGATGGCGACGGTCGTGGCATCGACGAGCCGGGCGCGAACGAGGCGTTCGCCGATGTCCGGGCCGGTCGAGTCGCTGGTGACGAAGGCCGTCAGGAACGTGGTGTCGGGATCGACGGGGGTGGCGAGGGTGAGCGAGTCCGACGTGGCGCCGGCACCGATCGTCGACGACGTCGTCTGCACCTCGATCTCGGCGGGGTCCTGAAATGTCACCACCTGCCAGGCGAACGACGCACCGGCCGGGAAGACCGAGCTCGCGGCACCCCGGATCGACAGCGTGTCGGGTGCCGACAACTCGGCCAAGAAGAGCTCGTCCGGTCCGAAGTCGACGGCGGTCGACTCGGCGAGGGCGTTCGCCAGCACGAAGCTCGAGGTCGTGTCGACGGCATTGATCGCCACGTCGATCCGGTTCGTGCCATTGCCGACGACGACACCGCGTTGCACATCGATGCCGCACACGTATTCGATGACCGACCAACCGATCGTGATCGGCGGCGGCGTTCCGGCATCGGTCAGGCGACTGATCTCGACGGCGCTGTCACCCGACAGCCGGACGCCAGCCGAGCTGTCGGCGACCTCGTTGCTGGCGCTGCGCACCGATGCCATCACGAACGCACGCGAGGGGTCGACCGTCGTGATCGACTCGAGCTGGATGCCGTTGGTGGCGTGCACGGTCTCGCCCGACTGGACCGAGCCGAGTTGGGCCCCGAAGCAGTCGGCCGCACCGAACAGGTTGGAGTCGACGGCCGCGTTCGACGTCTGCAATGCCCACACCACGCCGGCACATGCCAACGCCACCGCGATCAGCACGAAACCGCTCACCTGCAACCGACTCGCACGTCGCGTTGACGACGGTGGTGCCGGTGGTGCCGGTGGTGCCGTCGGTGCGGGCGGTGGCGTTGCCGGCTCGGACGGCTCGGATAGCTCGGCGTCGCCGGGGTGCCGCGGCCCGGCCCAGGTGCGCCACAACACCGCCAGCGTCGCCAGGGCGACGACCAAGCTCAGCATCGCAATCGCCAGGCGCGGGTCGCGTAGCGTCTCCAACGTGGAGCCGACACCGGGTGCGACCCACCTCGCGACCAGCTCCTTGTCGCCCAGCTCGTAGGGAACGGGATCATCGGCCGGATTGGCATCACCGCGGGTGATCGCCAACGGCCCTGACTCACTGAGTTCGATCCCGACCACCCGATGGGTGATGGGGGCCGAGTCCGCTCGCCGCATCACGATGATGTCACCCACGACGATGTCGTCGACCGAGCGTGGTGCTGCGACCACGAGCGAGCCACTTGGGGCGGCGTCGCCCATGCTCCCGGTCTGGATCACCACCGGCCGGTAGCCCGCAGCGAGTGCTCCGAGCACCACGACGACGAAGCCGATCATCACGACCGCGATCGCCCCCGCCACGAGCGACGGCCAACGGGAGGATCGCCATGCCCGGCTCACGGTGCACCCTCCAATTCACTTGCCAGTTCACGTGCCAGTTCCCTTGCCAGCTCACTTGCAGCGATGTCGTGTTCGGCGTCGACCGTCACGAGCAGGTCCAGCCGCTGGCCCTGGACCGAGCTCGGCGCCGACAACGGCAGCTCGGCTCGCATGCACAGCAGGCTCGACTCACCAGGGGCCAGTCCGCCCGATCTGGGAGTCTCAGCGCCTCCGGTTTCCAGGTCGGGTGATGTCGCACGCAGCGGCCACCAGCGGTCGGCGGAGGTGGGCGGCGCCGACGCACATGTTGCTGCTCCAGTCCAGGCGACGAGCTCCAACACGTCGCCGAGCCGGTTGCCGTCGGTCGATGCCGACAGCGTGAATCGGAGTGGCAGTGTGCCCCTGTTGATCAGACCGAGCTGCCCGGTAGCGACGTCGCCTGCCGCCATGTTGACCGCCGCGAAGCGCACCGTGTCGTCGCCGATCGAGATGTCAACGGTTCCGGCCCCGAGATGGTTGCCGCTGAACACCTCGCTGTCTGCGAATGCTGCTGACGAGCGTTGCGTAGTGGTCCACGTCCAGGCCAGGACGCCGAGTGCCCCCAGAAAGAGCGCCAGCAAGAGGCCAGAAAGGGCCCACCTGCGATCGATGTCTGTCGTGGTCATGACGGCGCCACTTCCCACGCCAGCTCCAGGCTCGTTTGCAGGCCCAGTGCTTCCTGACGGTCCTGCAACGAGAGTTCGATGCGGTAGCTGTGGCGGTCGCCGGAGTTCAGGACGTCACCGAGCTCGACCCACCCGAGGTCGACGAACCCGACGAGTGCGCCTTGATACACGCCATCGGACGGTACGAAGCCCTCGCAGGACTCGAAGCCACCGCCGCTGCCTTCTTCGATGGTGACGTCGAGATACGGGGCGAGCGCTCCGGCGGCCTCGGCCCGTACGGACATTGCGACCGGCAAGATCGTGCCGGTGTATCTCACTTCGACGCATCGCACGACCGGTCGGGCGGGGGTGAGATCGCGGAGATCGAACAGCCTCCGTCCTTCGTCGTCATCACTGACCTCGATGGTCCCCGAGGTGAGGACCGATGCGGAGTTCGCTGCGTCTCCGATCAGCGCCGTTGACGACCGATTCACGACCAGCGACGCGAGCAGCAGCACCGATACCGCGGCGGCGAAGGAGCGGCCGGTGCGGCGCGTGACCCGCAGATCGTGAGTCGTGGCCTCGGTGTCCGGCTTGGACGTCTGGAGATCGGCAAGGGGGCGTGGCATCAGCCGACTCGTTCCGAATCGGGCGAACGTCGCGGCGAACGTGGCATTGCCGATCGCCGGATTCGCGGCAGCGACTCCGGCAGGCACGGCAGCGGCAGGCACGGCAGCGGCGCCGAGCAACTCGCGCAAGTCGGCAATCGGCATCGGTCGGTGCAGCCCGTACCCCTGGGCGAGGTCGGCGCCCGCCAGAGAGACGATCTCGTGCTGATCAGCGGTTTCGATGCCTTCGGCGATCACGGAGAACCCGAGATCGTGTGCGAGACCAACGACGGATCCCAGGATCTTGCGGTCCTCCGTCGACTCGGAAGCGTGCTGGATGAACAACCGATCGAGCTTGAGAAAGGTGATCGGGAGCCCTCTCAGGTGGGCCAGCGACGTCTGCCCTTGCCCAAAGTCGTCCAAGGCGAGGTCGAGGCCCCGGGCGATCAACCGGTTGATGTTGGAGATCGAGCCGCGCGCCTTGGCGACGATCAACTCACTGAGTTCCACGACAACCCGCGACGGCGGCATGCCGGATGCGGCGAGTGCCGCCATCATGTTGTCGACCAGGGAGGCGAGTTCGAGTTCCTCTGGTGACACGTTCACGGCGATGAACGGGTCGACACCGTTGCTCGAGCCGCACGACGCCATATCGATCAGTGCCGTGCGGAAGATCCAGGCATTGAGCTCGTCGACGCTGCCGGTTGCCTCGGCGGTGTGGAGGATCGCCGGCGCCGCGACCGGTCCGAGCTCAGGATGGGCCCACCGGATGAGCGCCTCCACACCGACGACGGAACCCGTACCGGTGTCGACGATCGGCTGATAGGCCAGATACAGCTGCCCTTGCTCGAGCCCCGCCCTGAAATCGTTCGTCAACTGCTCCGCGCGACGTTCGTTCTCGTCGAGTTCGACCCGATACGTCATGGTTCGCCAAGCCGTGGACGAGCCCTTTGCGGCGTACATCGCGACGTCCGCTCGGCGGAGCATCTCGCTCACACCTATGAACGGCTTGGAGTGGGCGATGCCGATGCTCGCTCCGACACGAGTACTGTCGTCACCGATCTCGAACGGCTCGTTCAAGGCGAGGTGGATGGCGTCAGCGATCTCATCGGCAATGAACGTCTCCGATCGCTCGTGCAGAAGAACGGTGAACTCGTCGCCTCCAAGGCGGGCCACGGTGCCGCGATCGCCGACCGCAGCACCGAGCCGCGTCCCGACGCAGGCGAGCAGTTGGTCGCCGGCGTTGTGGCCGAGTCGGTCGTTGACAGCCTTGAAGCCATTGAGATCCAGGAACATCACGCTGGTTCGCTCGCCGACAACGCCATCCCCGCGGAGCGCCTCGGCAAGCAGGCCGACGAAATTCGCTCGGTTGGCCAGGCTCGTCAGCGGGTCGTACATCGCCTGGTGCTCGAGCTCGGCATGGGTCTGACGCAGCTCGGTGAGGAGCTGCTCGTTCTGGAGGGCGACCGCCGCTTGGCCGCTCAACAGCCGCAGCGCCATGACCTGGCTGGCGGGGTCATCACCCGACCGGACCGCAGCCGCCCGCAGCACCACGTACAGATCGCCCTGTCTGGCGAGCGTGACGCGAACGAGCACCTCCGCACCCGTCTCGACGAGCGCTGCGAACTGACTCTGATCCGGGTCGTCAGCGTCGATCGCGACCTCGTCCATGTCGAGGTCGTGACCGCTGAGTGCACTGCCCGGATCACCCGGGCTGGGCAACAACAGCTCGGACGTCCTGTCGGCGGCGAGCGGGCTCCATCCACCATTCGGATCACCGACCCATGCGTCGGCCGCGTCGAATCCGAGATCGAGCGTCGCTCGGACGAGCGGGTCGAACAGCTCCCCGCCCAGCCGAGTGACCTCGTGGCCCGCCTTGGTGACGTGCTCGATGATCCGACTTCGTTCGCTGGCGCGCTGCGTCGCCCGCCGTTGCGTCAACACATCCCCGAGCAACTGTTCGGCAATATACGAGCTGGGGATGATGACCAGGAGCAACACCCCGAGACGATCGACGAGCTGTTCGAGATCCTGGATGGCGACGGACCTCTGCGTACCGACCGCCGCATTGGTCCAAAAGAAGGCCGCCACCGTCAGGCCGCACATCAGCACCCAGTGGACGAACGCACCGGTGAGACGGAAGTGGATAGCCGCTTCGATGATCGGAAGCGCCATCAGGATCCACCCGATACCGGAACTCCCACTGGCGGCGACGAAGAAGACGACCACGAGCGTGTCGCCGACCAATTCGAGCATCGCCAGTCGTTGCGCCCTCGAGCCCGAAGAGGTCCTGGATCGATAGCTGCTGAGGACGCTGATCAGGCCGAGCGCGAGCAACGCAGTCACGAGGGTTTGGACCCGACTCAGGCCGATCGCGTCGAGCTGGAACTGACGGTCATCGATGACCAACTGCATCGCGATCATGAGCGCCACGACCAGACGGACCCTGCTGATCCCTCGCTGCGCGGTCGAAGAGAGGCGCTCGCCGGCGTCCGGCCGCCGCTTGCGGCCAGCACGGAGGCTCAGGGCAACAGCAGCCGTTGCTGCCAGCACAAGAATGCCGAGCGCCACGAGTGCGGCGATGTCACCTTCGGAGGCCCAGACAACCGGGAGCCCGAGAAACGGAACGACCAGTCGGCCCACCCCGACGACCTGGTCGCGATGAACGACGTCCGCGTCAGGGGTCGGGTTGGCGTCACCCTTCGTCACATAGGCCTCGTCGACCACCAGCGTCTCGAACACCCGATGGGTCACCAGTTCGCCGCCGGCCTCGACCCGTTCGAACGTGATCACCGACTGTTGCCCGAGCATCTCGGCCGGATGCGATTCGATGAAGATCACGTCGCCGCTGCGCAGGGTCGGCGACATCGAGCCACTCGTGACGACAACCGCGTCCCACCCACTCGAGACCTTGATCAAGCCCGCGAATACCCCGAGCAGGACGACGAGGTAGACGACCGCCCAACTGATGAGCACGACGACGTGACGGAGACCGGTGCCGATATTCGACCGGACCCAGACAATGGCGTCGCGGATCACGTCGGCCGCGTCTTCGAAGGTGAACACGAACTCGGACGTGAGACCCGCGGCTCGGTTGTCGTCACGAACCACGACCACGGCCTCGATCGCCAGCCGGTCACCAGGGGCCATCGACGTGGCAACAGTCACACCGGTCGCGTAGGTCGAATGTTCGCTCGACAACGTGCTCAGGCGATCCTGGTAGAGGTCGCGACCCGACTGATCGTCACGCGCCTGTTCGACCGCTGGACACGAACCGTCCGTCAGCGCCGTGAGTCGCAGCTCGAGATACGAGCCGAGTCCGGTCCCGTCGCCTCGATCGGCGTGCAACCGGACCGTGGCGGGGACCGAACCGGCGTAGACGAGAACGACGCATCCGTGGATCTCACGACCCGGATAGAGGTTGTCGGCATCGAAGAGCAAGGACGCGCTGTCGTCCGACCGTGTGAGGACCACCTCGCCGGCGGTCAGGAAGCCCTCGCTCGACGTCGACGCCGACACGCGGGCGGACGTCGTCGTGACGGTGTTGGCGACCACCACGATCGCGGCGACGAGCAAACCGAGAGCGGCAACCGCCACGAGCAGGGCACGCCCGGGTGACGTTTCAACCACGTCCTCGGGCGTGCGGGTCGCGTGTGGGCGTCTCACGAAACACACCGTCCACCGAACGCTGGGGACTTCGATGATCCCAACGGTTCACGGACGGGTCGGGAACGACGCTGAGCCTGGTTGCTCGCAGCGTCTAGCGTGAGCGCGGCCGGCAGAGCGGGGTGCGGCGTGTGAAGGTGCGCCATGGTTGGTCATCGGTACGAAGCAGTACGGACATGAGTGCCTGTTCGAAGCAGGACGACAGTGGAATACGGGTGTTGTCGACGTCTCCAAGCCTCTGCCGGATGTCGTTGACAGCCAGCCTCAGACATGAGATGCCATTTCCCCGAGCGGGATCGGAGCACATATTTGCATATGTGCATATCAACGAGCGATCGAGTCTCTGGACCGTGGATCACCTCGTGTGGGGTCTCACGAGGCGAGCGGCCTGGCCCTGTCTGCACCTGACGTACAGCAGCGGTTGGCCGTCCATCCCGCAATGACCGCTCACCGACGACAGTAACTCCGTACCGGATCACCGTCCCGAGACGGATACGGGCGGTTCGAATCCGACGAGGCGCAACTGCTTGACTGTCGGCATGGCTGATCTGACCGAATCCGTCCGCCTCGAGACCGAAGGTCGACGTCGCCCTCGTCATCGTCGACAATCCGCCCGTCAATGCCCTCAGCTGGCACGTCCGGCAGGGTCTGTTCGACGGCGTGACCCAGGCCGTCGCCGACGGCGCCAAGGCCATCGTCGTGATCTGCGACGGGCGCACGTTCATCGCCGGCGCCGACATCAGCGAGTTCGGCGGTGGCGCCCCGGAGGCCGCCAGCCTGCAGGACGTGCAGGCGGCGATGGAGGATGCGCCCAGTCCCGGTGATCGCCGCCATCCACGGCACCGCCCTCGGCGGCGGCCTCGAAGTCGCCCTCTGCGCCCACTACCGGGTCGCCGTCGGCACGGCCAAGTTCGGTCTGCCCGAGGTCAACCTCGGCCTGCTGCCGGGCGCCGGCGGCACCCAGCGCCTGCCGCGCCTCACCGGCGTGCCGAAGGCGCTCGAGATGATGACCTCGGGTCGCCACATCGGCACCGACGAAGCGCTCGAATGTGGCCTCGATCGACGAGATCGTCGACGGCGACACGGATGCGCTTCGTGCCGCTGCGATCGCCTTCGCCGAGCGGGCCGTCGCCGAGAACATGCCGCTCGCCCGGGTCCGCGATCGCAACGAGAAGGTCGAGAGGCCAAGGGCGACACCGAGCTGTTCGCCAACTTCCGCAAGTCGATCGCCCGCAAGACCCGCGGCTTCCTGGCCCCCGAGTACAACGTGCAGTGCGTCGAAGCCGCGGTCAACCTGCCCTTCGACGAGGGCCTGGCGGTCGAGCGCAAGCTGTTCATGGAGCTGATGACCGGCACCCAGTCGGCAGCCCAGCGCTACTACTTCTTCGCCGAGCGGGCCGCCAACAAGGTGCCCGGGATCGACAAGGACACCGCCGCTGGTCGACATCCAGAAGTGCGGCGTGCTCGGTGCCGGCACGATGGGCGGCGGGATCGCCATGAACTTCGCCAACGTCGGCATCCCGGTCACCATCGTCGAACGCGACCAGGAGGCGCTCGACCGGGGCCTCGCCGTGATCCGCAAGAACTACGAGCGCTCAGCGCACGAGCACGCCCGAACTCGTCGAACAGCGGATGGCGCTGATCACCGGCTCGACCGACAAGGCCGACTTCGCCGACTGCGACATCGTGATCGAGGCCGTCTTCGAAGACATGGAGCTGAAGAAGACGATCTTCCGCGAGCTCGACCAGATCTGCAAGCCGGGCGCGATCCTGGCGTCGAACACGTCGGCGCTCGACGTCAACGAGATCGCCGCGGTCACCTCACGCCCCGAGAGCGTGATCGGCATGCACTTCTTCTCCCCCGCCAACGTGATGAAGCTGCTCGAGATCGTGCGCGGCGACAAGTCGAGCGACAGCACCGTCGCGACGGCGATGGCGATCGGCAAGAAGATCGGCAAGGTGTCCGTGATGGTCGGCGTGTGCCACGGCTTCGTCGGCAACCGCATGCTGTTCCAGCGCCGCATCGAGGCCGACCGGATCATCCTCGAAGGCGCAACCCCGGCCCAGGTCGACCGGGTGCTGTACGACTTCGGCTTCCCGATGGGCCCGTTCGCGATGAGCGACCTGGCCGGCCTCGACATCGGCTGGAAGGCCGAGAACCTCGAAGGGCGAGACGTTGCGCGACCTGATGTGCGAGAGCGGTCGGCGAGGCCAGAAGAACGGACGCGGCTACTACACCTACGACCCCGAGACTCGGGCCGCCACCCCCGACCCCGAGGTCGAGCAGATGATCAAGGACTTCGCGATCGGCAAGGGGATCGAGCAGCGCGAGGTCACCGACCAGGAGATGCTCGAGCGCTGCCTGTACCCGATGGTCAACGAGGGCGCCAAGATCCTCGAAGAGGGCATCGCCATCCGCGGCAGCGACATCGATGTCGTCTGGGTCAACGGCTACGGCTGGCCGGTCTACCGCGGTGGCCCGATGTTCTGGGCCGACACCGTCGGCCTCGCCGAGGTCGTCGAGAAGATCAAGGGGTACAACGAGTCGCTCGGCGGCCGCCACTGGGAGCCGTCGCCGCTGCTCGAACGGCTCGCCGCCGAGGGCGGCCAGCTCAGCACCTACACCAGCTGATCACCCCCTTCACTGCCCAGCGATCCCGAGGCCCACCGTTGCCACCGGCACATCCACACTTCGACCCGTCCGATCCCGACTTCCGCAGGCGCGTCCGCACCAGCATCGACGGCCAGGCCATGATGCGCACGCTCGGTATCGAGCTCGTCGACCTGGGGCCGGGATGGGTCGAACTCGAGTTCGACCACGACGACGCATTCACCCAGCAGCACGGCTACACCCACGCCGGAGCGATCGCCACCGTGCTCGATTCGGCGTGCGGGTACGCCGCCCTCACCCTGATGCCTGCCGACGCTGCTGTGCTCACCGTCGAGTACAAGATCAATCTGCTGCGACCGGCCAAGGCGGCCCGCTATCGGGCGACGGCGACGGTGGTCAAGCCCGGCCGCACACTCACCGTGTGCAACGCGGTCGGCGACGTCGACCGACAGCACCGACGACGATCGCCATCATGACCGGCACGCTGATGACCCTGGTCGACGCCGGCATCCGCGACTGAGCCCGTCGCCGAAACTGTGTGACACCCCCGTGCGCACACTGGAGTCATTCCGGCTTCCCCAATCTGTTGACTACCTACTGATTGGAGACAACTGATGAGTCCTCCCGACACCGATGCCGTGTTTGCGGCGTTGCGTGCGGCTGATCCCGATGTGATGGATCGTGACGAGCTGGCGGTGCTGACCGGCCAACTCGCACAGCACCAGGCCTGGTGTGATGCGCTCAAGGTCCGTGTCACCCGACAGCAACGCCGCCTCGCCGCCGAAGGTCGCGCCGAGCCCGCGCGGGATCTGCTGAGCCGCCACGGCCGCCAATCATCCAAAGACGCCAAGACGACCGCCGATCGCGAACAGGTCTGTACTGCTCTGCCGTCGTTCGAAGACGCCCTCGCTGCCGGGGCGGTGTCGGCGGGTCATGTCGACGCGATCGCCAACGCCACCCGCAACCTCGACGAACAACTGCTGGCCGAGTTCCACGCCTGCCAAGCCGACCTGCTGGCCGACGCCGCCAAGCAGGGTGTCGACGTGTTCGAACGTGGATGCCGCGATCTCGCCAAACATCTGATCGCCCAGTCGCAGGCCGACGTCGGATGCCGACGAACTCGACGAACAGCGCAAACGGTCCACGGTGAAGCGTTGGGTCGACAAGCGACCGGGATGTGCCACACCCATCTCGAACTCGACCCCGTCCGCGACCGTGCCCTGTGGGCGGCGATCGACTCGACCCGGGCCAAGCTGCGTCAGGCCGACGGCAACCAGCGCACACCCTGGCCGCAGCTCGAAGTCAACGCCGTGATCGCAGCCATCGGCGGCAGCGGTGACCGGGTACCTGAGATCACGGTCTTGATCGACCACCGCTCGCTGTTCGACCAGGCTCACGCCGACACGATCTGCGAGACCGACAACGGCATCCCGCTGCCGATCTCTACGGTGCGCAGGCTGTGTTGCGACGCAGAGATCCTCCCGGTCGTGTTGAACGGTGCCGGCGAGGCGCTCGATGTCGGAAGATCGAAACGAACCGCCAACCGAGCTCAACGCCGAGCACTACGAGCAATGCACCGCACCTGCGCCCATCCCGACTGCACCGTCACCTTCGACGCCTGCCGGATCCACCACGTCACCCCATGGCTACGACCCCGGGGCGATACGGATATCTCGAACCTGCTGCCGTTGTGCGAAACACACCACCACACCGTCCACGAAGGCGGCTGGGGGCTGACGATGACCCCCGACCGAACCGCCACCTGGACCCGACCCGACGGCACCCACCACCACACCGGCCCAACCAACGACCGAACCCCCAACGGGGTCGGCCGGCCCGACGCCGACCGAGAACTCCAGACCGCCTGACGCCCCCTCCGGTTGGGCACAGCCGGGGCGCCACCCGGTGCCCTGTGCCGGCGGGCGGCGACACTCCAACGGCGATGTGGCGCGGCGACATCCGCTGCAGCGACATCGATCTCACGCGCGCCAATGGCTACGACCGGCCGGTCTATACGGCGCTCCGATGCACTGGGCCGACCCGGTCGGTCTGCCCGAGATCGTCGAGCCAGATTTGCCGGAGCGGGCTCGGTCGACCACAATCCAACAATGACGCTCGAACAGCCCCAGGTGGCAGTGCTCGGTGCTGGGTCATGGGGAACGGCGCTGGCCGCTCACCTCGCCTCCCAAGGCATCACCACGATGCTGTGGGCGCGCGAGCCCGAGGTGGTCGAAGGCATCGCGACGCAGGGACGCAACCCGCTGTTCCTCACCGGGGTCGACCTGCCACCGTCGTTGGGCGTCTCCGGTGATCTGGCGCTCGCCGCCCGGGCTGACGTGATCGTGTCGGCGATCCCCGTCCCACACATCCGCGCCACGCTCGCTGACCTGGCACCGCTTCGGGACGCATCCATCGTCGTCACCGTCAGCAAGGGGATCGAACCAGTCACGCTGTCGACCCCGCACCAGATCCTTGTCGACCTCGGCGTCCGCACGAACGCGTCGTCGCCCTGTCGGGTCCATCGTTCGCCCGAGAAGTGGCGGCTCACCTACCTGCTGCGGTCGTGGCCGCCGGGGCGGACGCCGAACGCACACGGTATGTGCAGGAGCTGTTCGCCACCGATCGTATGCGGGTGTACGCGTCCGACGACATCGTCGGCGTCGAGATCGGTGGCGCCTTGAAGAACGTCATCGCGCTCGCTGCAGGTGTCAGCGATGGGCTCGAACTCGGTGACAACGCCCGCGCCGCGATCATCACGCGGGGCCTGGCCGAGATCACCCGGCTGGGGGTGGCGATGGGCGGCCACCCCGCCACGTTCGCCGGGTTGTCCGGCATCGGCGACCTGATGCTGACCTGCGCCGGCGGCCTCTCACGCAACCGCTCGGTCGGCCTCGCGATCGGTTCCGGCCGCAAACTAGCTGACATCAGCGCCGAGATGAACGAGGTGGCCGAGGGCGTCTCGACGTGCCGGACGGCCCATCAGCTAGCCGCTCGGATCGGTGTCGAGATGCCGATCACCAACCAGATGTTCCTACTGCTCTACGAGGACAAGGCACCACTCGACGCAATGCGCGACCTGCTGGGGCGTCCGCTGCGCAATGAACGCTCCCGGCACGACGTCGGTCTCGATCCCGACGCGTGACATCGTTCGCAGCCAGGCCGGTGGTGCCGCGTCCCTGACACGCAGGCGACGAACATCTCGGGCCGGCTCCCGAACCCGTCAGACCGGATGCGAGACTCTGGCGATGATCGAACGCTTCGTCGATATTCACACGGATGACGGGGAGATGAACACGTTCATCGTGCATCCGGAGGAACACGGGCCGCATCCGTTGGTGCTGTTCTTGATGGATGCGCCGGGCATGCGCGAGGAGATCCGCGACATGTCGCGCCGGTTGGCGACGGCCGGGTACTACGTGATGGCTCCTCACCTCTACTATCGCGATGTCACCGGGTACAACCTGTTCGAGACCGGTGATCGCGATCGGATGGGTGAGCTGATGAGCCATCTCTCGAACGACAAATTCGTCGACGATGCTCGGGCGCTGATCGCCCACGCCGACGCTGATGACGCCGCGCATGCGACCACCATCGGGGTGGTCGGGTACTGCATGAGCGGGCCCTTCGCGATCTACCTCGCCGGCAGGCTCCCCGATCGGGTCAGAGCGGCTGCTTCGTTCCACGGGGTACGCCTGGTCGCCGACGCCGACGACTCGCCGCATCTCCAGCTCACCAACGCCGACGCCGAGATCTATGTCGCAGCGGCCGAGACCGACAGCCATGCACCACCAGAGATGGTCAACGCATTCGAAGCGGCCCTGACGGCGTCGGGTTGCCGCGGCCGGGTCGAGTGGTATCCCGGCACCGAACACGGGTTCACGTTCCGAGAGCGCGGTCCGCTGTACGACAAGCAGGCGTCCGAACGTCACTGGGAGCGGATCCACGACCTGTTCTCACGCAACCTCGAGCACTGACGACGACAACGGATCCCTGACAGGGCAGTGTGGACCGATGATCGGTTGGACGTGTCCGGATTGTGGGCGTCTGTTCGGCCGCTCGCGCCAGTCGCACGATTGCGCTCCGGGCATGACCCTCGACGAGTACTTCTCGACTGGTCCCGTCCACGAGCGACCGGTGTACGACGCGGTGGTCCGTCACCTCGCCACGATCGGCCCGTTCCACACCGACGTGGTGTCGGTCGGGATCTTCCTCAAGAACCCGCGCAAGTTCGCCGAGCTGCGACCCATGCAGAACTGGGTGGCGATCTCGTTCTCACTGGACCGTCGTGCACGGCACAACCTGATCACCCGCAAGGTCGTGGCGTACGGCAACAGGTTCTGGCATACCGCCAACGTGGCAACACCTGAGGACATCGACGACGCACTGTGCGAGCTGCTCACCGAGGCCTACGCACTCACCGCCGAATAGTCGCCGGCGGGTAACGGAACTGCAATCCCGTGCTGCTACAAACCAGTGATATGCCGATCACCTTTCGCGAAGCCTGCGACGCCGTGTGCGCGCCGGGCACGATGTTCGAGATCACCCACACCGAGGTCGCCGGAATCCCGACCAAGGTGTTCACCGGCACCCCGCCGAACATCCGGGCACTGTTCGCGCTGGCCGCAGCCCGACACGACGATTTCATCGTCTACGAGGACGAGCGTTGGTCGATGCCGCGGCTGCTCGGCATGGCCGGGCAGATCGGCCATGGCCTGGTCAACGACCTCGGTGTGGTCAAGGGCGACCGTGTTGCGATCGCCATGCGCAACTATCCCGAGTGGATCGCCGCCTTCGTGGCCATCACATCGATCGGTGCAACCGTCGTACCGCTCAACGCCTGGTGGGTGACCGACGAGATCGTGTATGCCCTCGACGACTCGGGATCGAAGGTCGTGCTGGCCGACGAGGAGCGACTGGTCCGGATCGACCGCGGCCAAGCCCGGCCAGGTCACCGCCAAGGTCGTCGCGGTGCGAACCTCCGAGACGGCAGCGCGGGGAGCGACCCGGCTCGAGGACATCCTCGTCGATGGCACCACGATGCCCGAGGTCGATATCGATCCCGACGACGACATGACGATTCTCTACACGTCCGGTACGACCGGCCATCCGAAAGGCGCCGTCTCGACCCACCGGGCGGTGCTCAGCGCCCTGATGAGCTTCGCCGCCCGTGCCGCTGTCGGGGCGCTCCGCGAGCCGGCCGTGCCCGAGCCGTCCGACGGCTCCGGATCCGAACAACCCCAGACAGCCTTCATGCTGTGCGTGCCGCTGTTCCACGTCACCGGCCTGATCCCCGTCATGCTCGGCTCGTTCATCAGCGGCGCCAAGCTGGTGATGACCCACCGCTGGGACCCCGACCGGGCGCTCGAGCTGATCGAGCAGGAACGTGTCACGAACTTCGTCGGTGTTCCGACGATGAGCTGGGATCTGCTCGAAGCACCGACGTTCTCCGAGCGCGACACGTCGAGCCTGCGATCCGTCGGCGGCGGAGGTGCACCGATGCCGCCGGAGCTGGTGAAGCGGATCGACGACAGCTTCGCCAAGGGTCGTCCCGGGCTCGGCTACGGCATGACCGAGACGAACGCCTACGGCCCTCAGAACTCCGGCGACGACTTCATCGCCAACCCGACCTCGACCGGGCGTCCGGTCCCGATCATGGACCTGCGCGTCACGGACCCGCTCGGCATCGAGCTACCGCAGGGTGAGACCGGCGAGATCTGGTTCCGCGGACCGATGCTGATCAGGGGCTACTGGAACCGCCCTGACGCCACCGCCGACACGATCGTCGACGGCTGGCTTCGCAGCGGCGACATCGGCCGCATCGACGACGAGGGTTTCGTCTACGTCAGCGACCGCGCCAAGGACATGGTCCTGCGCGGCGGCGAGAACGTCTACTCCGCCCAGGTCGAGGCGGCGATCTACGAACACCCCGCCGTCTACGAAGCAGCGGTGTACGGGATCCCCGACGAACGACTCGGAGAAGAGCTCGCCTGCCACGTGATGGTCAAGCCGGGCCACACGCTCGACGCCGGCGAGTTGCAGCAGTTCCTCGGTGAGCGGCTCGCCAAGTTCGAGGTGCCCACCGTTGTCACGATCGTGACCGAACAGCTGCCCCGCAACGCCTCCGGCAAGATCCTCAAGCGCAACCTGCGCGATTCTGTAGTCGCAGGCGAGTAACACCAACACCAGAAGAGCGTCAGCTCGGACAGATCAGAGCGGTTCGTCGAAGCGTTGGATCTCGACGAGGTGTCCGTCGGGATCGTGCACGAAGCAGTGGTACAGCGCGAACTGGTCGTTGGCGCTTGGCCCCTCGACGACGTACCCGGCAGCGTGCAGGCGATCGGCCCAGCCATCGACGTCGTCGGTGACGAGGGTGAGGATGACTCCGCCCGGTTCCGGCATGCGGTGGTCGCAACAGCCGAGGTAGGCGTCGGTCGCCGCCCGATAGATCAGGCAGGCACCCTGATCGCGAACGAGTTCGAGACCGAGCACGCCGCCGTAGAACGCCGCAGAGCGGGCGAGGTCGCCGACGTACACGAACGTGATCTGGGCATCGAATCCGGACATCTCCACCGGTGGCGACGCTACCTCCGAGATCGTGTCCGTGGTCGCCCGAGGGCCGGATCGTGGGCGGTCGCGGCTGGGCGCGTAGCTTTCCTTCATGGAACTCAACAACAAGGTTGTCGTCGTCACCGGTGGAGGATCCGGTATCGGTGAGGCAATCGCACGCGCCGCCGCCGCTGCAGGCGCCCGCCATGTGGTGGTGGCCGACCTCAACGGCACCGAAGCCAACCGCGTGGCCGCCGACATCGGTGGCACAGGAGTAGCGATCGATGTCAGGGACGAAGCGGCGATCCAGCGCATGGTCGACGAGACCGAAAACGCGCACGGCCCGATCGGCCTGTTCGTCTCCAACGCCGGCTATGTCACCTCCGCAGGCCTCGAGGACCCGAACGAGTCGATCCAGGCAATGTGGGAAGTGCACTGCATGGCGCACATCTACGCCGCCCGAGCGGTAGTTCCGTCGATGATCGCCCAGGGCGAGGGGTACCTCCTCAACACGGCTTCGGCGGCGGGCCTGCTGACCCAGATCGGATCGATGTCGTATTCGATCACCAAGGCTGCCGCCGTGTCGCTCGCCGAGTGGCTGTCCGTGTCGCATCACCACCAGGGCATCCGTGTCTCGGTGCTGTGCCCGCAGGCTGTGCGCACCAACATCGTGACGAACAGCCCCGACAACGTCGAGGGCCTCGAGCGCGAGCTCGACGGTGGCGTGGCCGGCGGCGACGGCGTGCTCGAGCCCACCGACGTCGCACAACTGTGCCTCGAGGCGATCCGCAACGAACGGTTCCTGGTGCTACCCCACCCGGAGGTCGCCATGTATGCCGAACGCAAAGCCACCGATCGTGATCGCTGGCTGGCCGGCATGCGCCGGTTCCAGACGGCGCTGTACCCCGACGGCCCACTTCCGGGCGATGCCATCGCGCCGAAGATGTAGATACCCACCTCGACGCTGACGGTCACGATCGATCTGAGCACCGGTCAGGTTCGGTCCGATCCTCCGATCCCGCACTGAGCGAACCGCTTCGGTCACTCACCAGACCATCGTGCCGCGCTCGCCTTTGAACGGACCGGCCAGCTCCTTGGTGACCCAGCCGCCGTAGAAGCCGCCCGGTTGGGGGGTCACCGGTTCGTCGTCGACGAAGCAGTCGAAGTCGGCCGGGTAGAAGGCGACATGGTCGACGATGTCGGCGAAGCCTGGGCTCGGCTGAGGATACGACCATGCTCGCCCCTCGACCCTCACAGCGCCCACGGTGACGGTCCAGTAGGTGGCCTGCCCCTTCCATTCGCACCAGGTACCGCGGGTGGTCGCCGGCTCGACCATCTCCCACACCACGTCGTCGGGGTGCACGTAGTAGGTCGGAGGGTGCGATGTCTCGAGCACGCGCATCGCGCGCTCACTGTCGGCGATCAGCGTGCCTGCCAACTCGACCCGGATGCGACGGGATGCCGGCTCGAGTCGCGGCGGGCGAGGGTAGTCCCAGACCGATTCCTGACCGGGCCCGACCGGGTCGGGAACGGGCACCCGCCGGATGCTCACGTTCTGATCCTCACAGCACTCATCACAAGTTTCACACTGTGGACTACGGACCCGCACGTCGATTCAGATGCAACGGCGATCGGATTCATGAATCCTTCGACAGTGTCACGCCTGCTCGATACGCGCCGCGAGGCGCGCCAGGTTGCGTTTCCAGATCAAACGCAACACCGGACGGGCGACGAACGCACCGATCGGGCCACCGAGGAACCAGGGGAACGACAGGTCTTCCTCCCACCGGAACTCGGTGCCGCCGGAGTCGAGTTCGGTCAGCGTGAACTCGCCGGTGCCTTCGACGAGTCCGACGTGACGGACACCCATCCTGCGCTCGTCTTCCCACGACGTGATCTCCATCACGTCGGTCAGCTTGAGCGGCCCGACCTTGGTGTCGCACTCGAATCGCGTTCCCGGTCCCTCTCGCTGGTCGGTCAGGAATCTGATCGCCGTTGCGTCCTGCATCCACGTGACATGGGAGGCGATGTCGCGAACGTCGGCCCACACCTCGGTGGGGCTGCGTTCGATGATCGTGCTGACGACGACGGCGCGGCCGGACCGTTTCATGACATCTCCCCCGATGTTTGATCGGTTGCGTGGGCGATCGATGGCTCGACACCACAGGTCTCGACGACCCATGACCACAGCTGTTCACGGCGTTCCGGCGTGTCCCTGGCGCGGGTCGTCGGCAGCTTGTGGATCGAACGTGGCCGCCGATCCAGCCAGAACTCGCCGTTCGACTCGAGCGGGTGGTCGTCGGCCGCCAGCCAGACGAGCGTGTCGGCGCCCTGCTCGGGCGTGCGCAGCAGTGGCCCCATCACTTTCGCGAACGTCGGCAGTGAGGCGTCGACGCCCGGGGTGTCGGCCCAGCCGGGGTGCATCGAGTGGAATTGGATCCCGAGATCGTGGAACCGGTCGGCCCACATCTCGTTGAGGGTCACCTGAGCCCGCTTGGCGCGGGCGTACTGCTCGGTGCCGTTGTACTTCTCGGGGGGCATCTCCAGCTGCGAGACGGTGAGACCGGCGGCGTACATGCCGCCCGATGACATGGTGAGCACCCGCGAGGGCGCAGACGCAGCCAGCCGGTCGAGCAACAGCGCCGTCAGCAGAAACGGACCGACCACCTGGCTGGCGACCGTCGCCTCGGTGCCATCGGGCGCAACCTGCCGTTCGGGCGACAGCGTGCCGGCGTTGTGGATCAGGACGTCGAGGCGATCGTGTTCGGACGACACCCGCTCGGCCAGTCGCTCGACCTGTCGGAGATCGCCCATGTCGGCGGCGACCTGGCTGATCGACGGATTTCCCGTCGCCTCGATCAACTCGGCGACGACGCCCTCATTGCGGTTCTCGTTGCGACCGACCAGCACCAGCGTGGCACCACATCGTGCGAACTGCCTGGCAGCGGAATAGCCGAGCCCGGACGTGGCACCGGTGATCAAGATCACCTGTCCCTCGAGGTCGTAGTCGTCGAGCTTCGACCAGCCCGCCAGTCGCTTGCGAGCCTCGTAGCCGATCCTGGTGAAGCTGGTGACGATCGGCGCCTCGATCAGTGCGTCGGCGATGGTGCGAGCGGTCATGACGCCGGCTCCGGCACACGTTCACCGTCGAGGGCAGCGACCAGACCGGCGGCGGCGCGGTCACCGATCGACCTGAAGCTGAGACCGAGCAGAGGGTCGGCCAATCCGAACACACCCTTCAGCTTCAACACGGCGTCGTACGTGACGACCGAGCCCGACTCGTCACCAGTGACGGTGATGGTGTCGTGCGACGTCAGCAGCTTGTTCTCGGCGACCGCCACGACCGTGGTGGGAGGGTCGTAGGTGACGGTGTCGTAGCGGAGTGTGATCGAGCGTCCGAACGTCTTCACCGCGACGTCGAAGGCCGCCTCCGGGCCGGGCCCGTCGCCGCTCACCTGCTCGACGTGATCGACGCCCGGATCCCACAGCGCGAAGTTGGAGAGGTCGGCCATGTAGGCGAACGCCTCCGACGGCGACATCGGCGTACGGACATGCATGAGATAGCGAGCCATGATGTGTTCAGCCGCCAATCGAGTCAGGATATTCCGACATCTGCGGGTCGTCGGTCACACGTTCGTGCATCATCCGCCGCCGGTCACGAGCACGGCGCCGAGTACCAGACCTCGCGCCGTCCACGCCGCCGTTCGTATCCAGTTCGTCGAGATCAACCGCCGGGCCACTTCGGCATCGTGGCCCTTCGCCAAGGCACCGTGCAGCGGGACCTGAACCAGCACGGTCGAGAGCAGGGCAATACCGAGCAACGAGGCTGCGGCCCAGGCGCTGGCGGCACCCATCGTGGCCGGTCGATCGACCAGCAGTACCAACGCCGTGACGCCCTCGGCAGCCATCAGTGGACCCACCACCCAGCTGATCCGCCGCTGATGGTCGACGGCAGGTGCGATCGGTGAGACCGCCGAGAACTCGGCCAGCATCGGGTAGTGCACGACCTGGACGAGCCAGATCAAGCCGACCATCGCCCACGTCGCGCCTGCCCCGACCACGAGCACAGCCATCATGGGACGAATGCCTCGGAGGGCAGATCGGTGGCGTCTCCGGCGATCGCATCACAGATCGTGGCGGCGACGAACGTCGGGTCGAGGCCAACGTTCATCCTGGGCGCCTGACCGGCGACCGGGCGCGTCGCCAAGCCGGTTTCGGTGTGCGGTGGACGGGCATCGATCACGCGGATCTTGCGACGCCGGGCTTCGCGAGCGAGGGCCTGGTCGAACGACCGGACCGCTGCCTTGGAGGCACAGTAGGCGGCCATGCCCGGCAGCGCCTGTTCGGCGACGACGCCACTGATGTTGACGATCACGCCGCCATCGACGATGGACGCCAACGAAGCGCGAGCGAGCATGATCGGCACGAAGGTGTTGGTCATGAACAGCTCTTCCATGACGTCGCTGGACAGCTCCGAGATCGGGCCGAAGGCGACGACGCCCACCGCGTTCACGACGACATCGAGCTGTCCGAAGGACTCGACTGCGGCAGCGACGGCGACGTCACAGGCGTGTGGGTCCCGGAGGTCGAGGGCGACCTTGTGTCCGGGCACATCGAGCGCGCCCAGGCGTCGCTGATCTCGTGCCACGAGGGTGAGGCGGGCGCCACGTCGAGCTGCCTCGGACGCGATCGCCGAGCCGAGACCGCCGGTGGCACCGGCCACCAGCACCGAGCGGCCCTGCAGACCGACGGTCTGCCGGTTGGTATCCGTACGTGGGTTCACCCGGTCTCCTCCTTATGGATCTTCTGCAGCCAGGCGACCTCGACGTCGACCCCCGGTGAGTACATGGCGTGCGGGGGCCCTGTCGGAGTCGGCAAGCCCGCTGCTTCGATCACGTCTTGTTCGATGGTCACATCTGCGACGGCGTGCAACGGCCAGCGTTCGTGTTGCACCCGTCCGTACAGCAGCGTCTCGCGTCGAGCGGTGACGAGCGCCCAGCGTGCCGACAAGAAGTGTTCGAGTTCGCCGACCTCGTCGTCGGCGAGCGGAGCACCGACTCGGAAGTTCATGTCACCGGTGGCAGCGGGACGGCGTGGCCAGCGGCGCGACATGCGGTAGCGGTGATGATCGCCGTGGCGGACGTGATCGGCGTCGGCCCAGCAGTACGGCAGTGCGAAGGCGGTTCGGGCCACGCCGACGATCGCCGCGCGGGGAACGTCGAGTGAAAAGAACCAGACGGCTCTCCGGCCCCATCTGTCGATCACGTAGGTGCGCACGTTGATCTCGATGAAGCTGCCGAGCCACGGCACCGGCGGTGTGGGTCCGATCCGAACCCGACGCATCTCGAACGGGATCAGCCCGACCCACGCCGATCCGTCGAAGCGGTCGACCCGCAGATCGGCAGGCAGCAATCGCTGTACGACCGCCGGGTCGTAGCGCCAATGGAAGTAGGCCAGCTCGGACCACGTCTGGCTGAGCACGGTGCGGTGTTCCCATTCGGGCGGGTCGGGGGTGATCGGTTCGGTGGGTGGGGGCATGGAGACAGGCATGGTGAGGTAGCGGGTCGGGTCAGGTGAGCGAGGCGACGACGGCTTCGCCACAGCGGCGGCCCGAATACAGGGCGCCCTGGATCGATGCGGTGTCACGGTGGTCGCCGCACACGAACAGGCCGTCGGCCAGGGCGACCCGCTGTTTCGGGGAGAACGGGGGGTGTTGTCGGGGCTGACCGTGGGCGATCGCATCCGTGCGGAGGTGGCGCCACGTATCGACGACCGGGCCCCACATCGAGCGCAACTGGGCTCGCACCGCCGGCTCGATATCGGGGTCGTCGATACCGGGGCATGCCGCCGCGATCAATGCCGAACCGTCCGGTGCGTACTCGGGCGCGACGTTGCTCATCACCGACGTGTTGAGTGCGGGCCCGACACCCGTGCCGTCGAGCACGATGTACCGGTCGGGGATCGGCGCCGAGTCGGCAGCGAACCACACACACGATGCCGGGTTCGATTCGATCGGCGCAAGGCCGAGCATCGCTGCGGCCCGCGGACCCTCGACGGCAACGACGACTCGCTGCGCCGTGACCCGCCCACCATCGGCGACGACCACCTCGTGCGGGGTGACGGCGGCCACTTCGCGCCCGAGGTGAATCACACCGGGTGGCATCTGCTCTGCCAGCTGCAACGGGATCGCTCCCATCCCCAACGCCGGTACGGCGACATCGCCCACGATCAAGCTGCGCAGGATGACGTCGAACATACGTCGACTCGTCTGCAGCGAGGGATCGAGCTGGATCCCGCCCACGAATGGCCGGAAGAACCGTTCGATCATGCGGTCGCTGAAGCCCTGCTGGTGGAGCGCCTCCAACGTGCTGAGATCCTCCTGTCGCAGCAGATCGGGTGCCGTCGCCCGCCGGAGGCGTATCCGCTGGGCCAGGATCCTGAGCTTGTCGGCCACGGAGCCGACCGGCGCCAGGCCCGTCTTCAGCAGCGTGGCGGGACGTCGGATCGGATCACCGACGAGGTGCGTCGTAGCGCCGTTCCACACGAGCGCGCCCGGCTCGAAACGACGCAGGTCGAGTGCGTCGAGATCGAACTGGCGCTGCATCTCTGGGTAGGCGGTCAGCAGTACCTGGAAAGCCACGGTCCAGTCGGTAGCCGTCGACCACGTCGGTGCGAACGCGACCACCGACGGCGTCGGATGCTTCGAGCACGACCACATCGCGGCCGGCGGCGTGCAGCACCTGCGCTGCGGCGAGTCCGGCCAGCCCTGCCCCGACGACGACAACCTCGGCGGCGGTCGGGAGCGGCGGCACGGGTGACGATGTGGAGGTCACTGTGCCGACTCTCCGGACAGGATCTGGTCGCCCTGATGTGTTTTGGTCCAACGTGTTCATTCGATCAGTGCCTCCGCGAGTCGGGCGGTTTCGAGAGGTGCGACCGCCGGGTGTGGCGATGATGCCAGACCTGACTCGATCAGCGCCGCCAACTCGACACTGCTGGACAGATTCGGGGAGGCGACGGTCGCTGCGCCGATCCGTTCGAGGTCGGCGGCATTCGAGAACTGGTCGGTGGAAAACGGCAGCACGAGTTGCCGTACGCCGGCGGCGAGCGCCTCTTGCACCGTGTTGTTGCCCCCGTGGTGCACGATCAGATCGGCACTCCGCAACAACGCCACCTGCGGGAGCTGGGGGGCGACCACCCAGTCGTCGGGAACCGTGCCGATCCGATCGATGGGGGTCGCGCCGATCGCGATCGCAGCGACGGCTCCGATCTGTCGAAGTGCACCCGCCAGCCTGGCCAGAACATCGCTGCGGTATGACAGGAACGTACCCAGCGAGACGTAGACGCGGGGCCGACCATCGGGGCGTTCGTCCCAGCTGCGCAGCGAGTCAGGCAGCCGTTCGACGCGGGCGAGCGGACCGACGAAGCGGTGTCCGTCCGGCAGCGATCCGACGCGTGTCCCGGCCTGCAGCTCGGGAATCGTGTTGTAGAGCACCCTGGTTCCGTGAACCCGGAATGCATCGTCGACCGCCGGACGACCCGGTGCAATGCCGGCGAGTGCCGTGTTCCAGCGGGCGGTGAACGTATCGGTGACCTGATCGACGAGGGTCTCCAGCTCGCACAACTGGTGGGGATCGGGGCGCAGGCGCAACGGCCAGATCGATGGCACTCCGTAGCGTTCGGTCCCGACCGGGAGTTGGCTCGGGTGACCGGGCACCAGCGTCGAGAACGGCAAGCCGGTGGCGTACATGGCCAGCGTCGATCCGAACGACACATGGTCGACGAGCACCCGCTCGGGCTGCAGCTCCTCACACAGCCGGGCGACCTGTGTGGCGACACGTTCGGGTTCCCACAACAGATCCTGCTGGCGGTCGAGAGCCTGGCGGCGGATCGTGGCGATCGGCCCGTCACAGGTGGCGGCGATGAAGCGCACCAGCCCCGGGTCACAGTCGGCGACACCGCTGTTCGAGCCGGCTCCGAGCTGCAGCAACCGCCATTCGAAGCCATCGGACTCGACCCGCGCCCGAAGATTGGGACCCGTGGCAACGACGACGCTGTGGCCGTGCCGTTGGGCGGCCTTGGCGACCACCGCCATCGGTCCGTAGTGCGAGGCGAAGTCCGGACTGATCACCAACAGCTTCATCTCAGTGCCACCGCCGGGTGGTAGAGCGCGACGAGTCGAGCGGCCATGGTGTCGATCGAATAGCGCTCTTCCACGATCGACCGCCCCCGTTGTGCCCTCCCACGCCGACCGACGAGCTCGAACGCGTCACGCATCGCCTGGCCCAGATCGGTGTCCGGGTCGACCAGTACGCCCGTATCTCCGTCGGCGACATAGGTCGACGGCCCACCGGTGCTCGGTGCGACGACGGCCAGCCCGGCTGCCAACGCTTCGAGCACGGCCAACCCGAACTCCTCCTTGAGTGCTCCGTCGACATAGATCCCTCCGGCCGACCAGGCGCCGCTGCGGCCGGTCACCGTGGCGACCAGCAGCCGAGCGATATCGCTGCGAGGCCTGCCGCCGAGCAGCACGAGGCCGTCTCGCCGTGGATCGCTGGCGGGCACGGCCTGATCGATTGCATCGAGGACCCTGCGTTCGGTGGCGGACGGATCGTCGAGGTCGCCTCCGACGATCACGAGGTTGCAGCTGTCATGCAGCAGCGGATCCTGCGCCCACGCCGACACGACGCGGTCCATGCCTTTGACGGGGTTCAGGCGTCCCACGCTGAGGACGAGCGGCAGTCGGCGCCTCGATTCGGGGAGCCGCATGGCGAGCTCGGCGAGCACGTCGCCGGTCGACACGCCGGGCGTCAAGGTCGCCTCGGCCGCTCGGTCGAGCAGCTTGATGTCGATCCCTTCGGCGACCTCCGCCACTCGTTGCGATGACATGTCTCGCCGGTTCCGAGCATCATCGAGGAACGGGATCGACTTCGCCCTGGGGAACAACGCCAGCTGGTCGGCATCTCTGGTCAGGCGTTCGATCAGACGCGCCCTGAACCAGACGTGAGTGTCCGTGGCGAGCCGGACGAACGCTTCGTCGTCGAGCGCGCCACGCGACTGCAACGACTCGATCACGTTGTGTGGATCGGGGGCGACGCTGAAGCAGATCGGCACGTTCGACGATGCCGCCACTTCGGCCCCGGCCAGCGTGCCGACATCGGCCATTCTGAGGTGCAACAGATCGACGGGTCCGGCCAGTCGCAGTACGCGCCGGATGCCGCGTTCGATGGCGGGCAGGTGCTCCCACAGCTCGTCAGGGGTAGTGGCGGGCCGGGAGTCGTCTCCGAACGCAACCATGCCATACGACAGAGCGATCCGGCTCGACGACAGCGGGCCGGTGACGGCGTCGGTGACCGTGCCGCGCCCGATCGTCAGGACGTGATCGACTTCAGGGCGACTGGGCCAGTGCCTCGCCCAGCGATACCAGCAGGCTGGCGACGCCGCCTGTGTCGCCACGCCCACCGAGACTGAGCTGACCATCGAGGCCATCGGCCAACACGAGTTGGGCGATCCTCAGCCCCGAGCCCTCGGTGTGGTCGACACGGGCAATGTTCCCAGGTGTTCGGCTGCCGAGGGCGAGCGCTGCATCGCTGGCGATCTCCTCATCGGTGGTCGCCAGGCGACCCAGCGCATCGTCGACGCGACGACCGGTTCGCTCACCGAGCGCACCGACCGCAGCGCTGCGAACACCGGGATGCTCGTCGCTGTCGAGTGCGAGATGCAGGAGTAGATCGGTGGTGTCAGGTCCGAGGACGCCCAACAGATCGACGAGGCGCGCCTTGACGGCGGGATCGGAGGCGCCCTCGAACCGGGCAACCGCTTGCCGGACGATTCGTGCTCCAGTCGAGGGCGACCAGTCGCGCAGAGTGCGATGGGCGTGCATCGTGTCGATTCCGCCGAGCGCCAACGCGTCGAGCAACGCGGGGATCGCCGCATCGTGCGGCTGGCGTGCACCCAGTCGCCAACCGGCATGACGGCGAACGATCCGATCCGGATGTGCGAGGAGCTCGACGAGTGCGTCGCTCGCCGACCGGTGCCGAACCTGGGCCAACGACTCGATCGCCATCAGCGCCGGGATCGGACCGGTTGATGCGAACGCCGTCAACTCCGTGACGAGGACGTCGGGAGCCTCCGAGCGGGGCACTCGACGAGCGATCTCGGCCGATCGAGTCAACATCAGCGAGTAGTCGCCGCAGTGAGCGAGCGAGTTGAGTTGACCGACGACGTCGGCTGGCTGAGTGGTGCTGATCGGCATGGTGCTGCTCCCGATGAGTCGGCTTGACGAGTGGAAGGATGGCGTCTGACTTGCTCGATCTTAGTCACGTTTAGTTTGATTTAGTGCAGATTAGTATGAAAATGCTGACCAGAGGCTAGGATCGTGGCGTGACTCCCCCGACCGATCGCCAACTCGACCTGCAGGCGGCAGCCGACGAGCTCGGCGTGCACTACCAGACCGCCTACCGCTGGGTGCGCAACGGGCGACTCGAGGCCGAGTTGGTCGGCGGTCGCTATCTCGTCAGCCGCGACGACATCTCTCAGCTGATTCGCGCCGCAAGACCCCGAAAGCGCCGCCGGCGCCACGAGCCGGTCGGATCGAGCATGCAGCCGAGCGCATGCACGAGGCGCTCGTCACCGGCGACGAGACCGCCGCCATCAAGATCGCCCAACGCCTGAGCGAAGACGGCGCGCCGACGATCGATCTGATCAGTCAGGTGCTGGTCCCTCCATTGCGACGGATCGGGCGCGGGTGGCACGACGGAGAACTGACCGTCTGGGTCGAACACCGTGCCTCTTCGATCGTCGAGCGACTGCTCGGCGACCTGGCGCCCAACCCTCGTGGTCGTCGACGTGGGGTCGCCGTGGTTGCGGCGCTGTCCGGCGATCGCCATTCGTTGCCGACCACCATGGCAGCGGTCGCCCTGCGTGAGGACAATTGGCACGTCCACCATCTTGGCGCCGATCTGCCGCCCGACGAGATCCTCGACTTCTGCCGAGCCCATCCGGTCAGCTTGGCGGTCATCACGGTCACCAACCCGGACACCCGGGTGCTCGCCGACACGTCCGCCGACGCCTTGCGCGACGCCGGCACACCGACGATCGTCGGAGGCGCAGGGAGCGACCTGACCGAGCTGATCGGGCTCGCCCGCAGCCACGCCGGTTCGGTCCGCCGAACGCGACCCGTCGATGGGCCCCTCCAGCCTGATGGGACTGGTTCGGAATAAATAACCCTAAACGGTGTTAAACCGATGGTCCGCAACTGAAAGGTCCATCATGAAACCGCTCCTCACCGCCCTACGCCTGCAACTTCCGTTCCTGGTCGCCGGATTCCTGTCGTTCGTCTTCTCCGTCTGGCTGTACTTCGTCGCCGACGAGAAAGAGGCGGGCATCTTCGTCGGATTGTGGGTCCCGTCGATCCACTCGCTCGGAACACTGCTGCTGAGCCCGACTCGCAAGTCGGCCCTGCTACCCGTCGACTCCACCCGTCGTCTCGACTCGGATCGGGTCGGATCATGACCGAGATCCTGTTCATCATCGGTGTGTTCGTGTTCTTCATCTCGGTCTACGGGGCGGTGATGGTCGGCGGTCACCTGCTCGAAGAACTCGAACACGATCAATCTGCCGCGGACCGCGTCCTCGACCGAAGCCCTCGACACGGGGACGGCCACAACGAACGCCTCGACCGATGCCCGTGACACGGGGACGGCCACAACGAACGCCTCGACCGATGCCGGTGACACGGGGACGGCCACAACGAACGCCTCGACCTGACCGCCATCTCATATCCTTCGATCCACCATCCGACCCACCCGACCCTGGAGGTCACCTTGAACTCGTCCGCCCACACCACAGCCAGCGCAACCACGATCGACATCGGCATCGCCGAGGCCGACCGGCTGGCGATCGCGGAAGGCGTCAGCAAGGTGCTCGCCGACACCTACACGCTGTATCTGAAGACCCACAACTATCACTGGAACGTCACCGGCCCGATGTTCAACACCCTGCACCTCATGTTCGAGGCGCAGTACAACGAGATGTGGACCGCCGCCGATCTGCTCGCCGAGCGGATCCGCTCGCTCGGGGTGTTCGCACCGGGCAGCTACGCCCAGTTCGCGGAGTTGACCGTCATCGCCGAAGCCGAGCAGGTTCCCGATGCCGAAACGATGATCGCCGACCTCGTGCACGGTCACGAAGCGGTGACCCGCACCGTTCGGTCCGTGTTCGACCGGGTCGATGCAGCCCACGACGAGTCGACCGCCGACCTGCTGACCCAACGGCTCCAGATCCATGAGAAGACGGCCTGGATGCTGCGCTCGATGTTGGGGCAACCGTCCCAGAGCGACTCGGCGTAGGGTGCTGCGGATGCGCAATGTCTGGGTCGGTCGTCAGATCGACGCTCCAGCCGAGACGCTGTGGAGGCTGCTCGTCGACCCTGATCTGTGGTCGGCCTGGGGACCGAGCGTTCGCTCCGCCACGCTGAACGACTCCGAGCTTCGACTCGGAAGCACCGGGACCGTCCGTACCGTCGTCGGGCTCGAGCTCCCATTCGAGGTCACGACCTTCGATCCCGGCGCTCGTTGGGCATGGTCGATCAGCGGCGTCGGGGCGACCGACCACGTCGTCGAGCACCTCGACACAGATCGATGCCGGGTCAGCTTCGGAGTTCCGTTGCCGGCCGCGCCGTACCTGGCGATCTGCCGGATTGCCCTGAACCGGCTCGACCGGTTGGCG
The DNA here is from genome assembly GCA_963722635.1 of uncultured Acidimicrobiaceae bacterium. Classification (GTDB taxonomy): domain Bacteria; phylum Actinomycetota; class Acidimicrobiia; order Acidimicrobiales; family Ilumatobacteraceae; genus Ilumatobacter. Next base: position 43,324 of record CAVRNX010000015.1, on the reverse strand, counting down.
ACCCACGCCCCTGCGGTCGGCGATCCACCGGCCGCGACCGCGAGGATCGTGACGGTGATCGTGATGGTGATGTCGTGAAGGTCGCCGTGATCGGAGCGACCGGCTACGTCGGTGGGCGACTCGTGCCGGAGCTGCTGGCCGCCGGCCACGATGTCCGCTGCCTGGCTCGCACCCCCGAACGCCTCAATCGCGTCGAATGGCGCGCCGATGTCGATGTGGTCCGCGCCGATGTGCTCGATCGCGAGTCGCTCGAGATCGGCTTGAGCGGGATCGAAGCCGTCTACTACCTGGTCCACGCGATGGGGCACTCGGGCGACTTCGAGCAAACCGACCGTGACGGTGCCGAGCGCACCCGGGTCGCAGCGGAACGGGCCGGCGTGTCACGGATCGTGTATCTCGGTGGGCTCGGCGACGAAGATCCCGACCGACTGTCCGATCATCTCGCCAGCCGACACGAGGTCGGCAAGATCCTGGCATCCGGCACGGTCGCCGTCACCGAACTGCGGGCCGCCGTCATCATCGGATCGGGCAGCGCCTCGTTCGAGATGTTGCGACACCTCGCCGATGTGCTGCCCGCCATGATCTGCCCCCGCTGGGTCACCAAGACGCAGTGCCAGCCGATCGCGATCGCCGATGTGCTGCACTACTTGGTCGCCGTCATCGTGCGCCCGGAGACCGCCGGGAGGGTGCTCGAGATCGGTGGCCCCGACGTACTCACGTATCGCGACATGATGGACCGCTATACGGCGCTGGCGGGCCTCAGAAAGCGTTTGATCATCCCGGTCCCGCTACTCACGCCACGCCTGTCGTCGCACTGGGTCAACCTCGTCACCGCGCTGCCGTACGGCCTCGCCCGGCCGCTCGTCGACAGCCTGATCAACGACGTGATCGTGCACCCTGATCGTGACATCCGGCGGGTCATCGACCATCAGCCGTACACGCTCGACGAGGCGATCTCGCGGGCGCTGGCCGTGGTCGGCGATCAGAAGATCATCACGAGTTGGATGGACAGTGCGCCCGGTCGGGCGCCCGCATCACCGATGCCCCACGATCCCGCTTGGGCGGGTGGCACCGTCTACGAGGATCTCCAGCAGGTCACCACGACGGCATCACCGGATCGGCTGTTCGCCACGGTGTCGGGGATCGGTGGAACCCGCGGCTGGTACATCGCCAACTCGCTGTGGGCGGTGCGGGGACTGCTCGACAAGCTGCTCGGCGGCGTGGGCATGCGACGCGGCCGACGACACCCCGACGACCTGCGGGTCGGGGAGGCGCTCGACTTCTTCCGGGTCGAAGCGATCGATCCGCCCCAGCTGCTGCGACTGCGGGCCGAGATGAAAGTCCCCGGCGAAGCATGGCTCGAGTGGCAGGTCGATACCGATCCGGCCCAGGCCGACGGCGCGACCACCACCACCTCCACGACCACCCTGCGCCAGATCGCTACGTTCCGCCCGCGTGGCGTCGCCGGCCGCGCCTACTGGTGGGTGCTGCTGCCGATCCACAAGATCATCTGGAAACGACTGGCCGAACACCTGGTCGAACTGACCGAAAGCGAGACACATCCATGAGCACGGCAACCACCGTGAGCGACCAGACGGCGATCTCCGATCAGACCAGGCTGAGATCGCTGCGGCGCTGGAACATCGGGGTCGGCCTTGCACATCTCGTCCAGGGCGTCTTGGTGCTGATGCTGAGCAACGGGTTCTCGATCCCGGTTCAGGCCAAGGTGCAAGACGGACCACCAGGAACCCCGCTCTCGATCGACAAAGTGTTCTTCGACCTGCGGTTCTCGGCCGTGATCGCCCTGTTCCTGTTCCTGGCCGCCGCCGACCATCTGTTGATGGCAACACCCCGTGTTGTCGACTGGTACGAGACCAACCTGCGGCGCGGCGTCAACTACGCCCGCTGGATCGAATACTCGGTCAGCGCCTCGTTGATGATCGTGCTGATCGCGATGCTGCCCGGGATCACCAACGTCTACGCCCTGATCGCGCTGTTCGCGGTCAACGCCACGATGATCCTGTTCGGATTGCTGATGGAGCAGACCAATCGTCCGGGAGAGCGGGTGAACTGGTGGCCGTTCACGTTCGGGTCGTCTGGCCGGCATCGTGCCGTGGCTGGCGATCACGATCGCCTTGATCACCGCCCAGCGCGAGGGCGACGGCGTGCCGGGATTCGTGTACGGCATCTTCGTGTCGCTGTTCTTGCTGTTCAACTGCTTCGGACTCAACCAGTGGTTGCAGTACCGCGGCCGCGGCAAGTTCGCCAACTACCTGTACGGCGAGAAGGTGTACATCGTGCTCAGCCTGGTGGCGAAGAGCGCACTCGCATGGCAGGTGTTCGCCGGCACGCTCGCCGACTGATCGGGCTTCGCCGCGACCGGCAGTCGACGCCCGAGCTGTGTGGGCGTCGCTCAGCGAGCTTGCTTGTGCGGGCCACGCGGCAGCAGCTCGCCGATCGTCGAACGTTGTGTCTCACCGTCGGGAGACGACGGCCACCACCGACAGCTCGTGACCGCCGAGCTCGAGCCCGACCTGCAGGCACGCCCCACACGGAAACGTGAGCGAACCGTCGGTACGGGGCGACACCAACACCAGCGTGGTCAGGTCGCTCGCCGGCCGCGACCGATGAGAACAAGGCGACCCGTTCGGCGCACATCGCCAGGCCCAACGACACGTTCTCGACCAGCGCGCCGGTGAGCACACTGCCCTCCGACGTGAGCACCGCGGCACCCATCCGAAAGCCCGAGTAGGGCGCGTAGGCGCGAGCGCGGGCTTCGACTGCAGCGGTGACGAGCGTGTCGATCTCCATCAGTCCGACGATACGGGCTCACCGACTCGGCGATGCGGTTGATCGTGGGGCGCACGATCATCGTGTACGTGTCGGCGATCGCCGCCTCTCGATGCTGCCTCTGGGCTTCGAGACGTTCCGGATCCATGACGACCGCCATGAACGCCGCCTTGCTGGGGAATTCGTTGAACCGGACCTGGTCCCACGAGCGGCCGTCGCCGACGATCGTTCCCTCCGCCGCGAACCAGCCGGCGACCCGCACCCCGTTGGGGACGGCGACCTTGGCGGCTGCATTCGAGTACGCCTCCATGTCCTCGGGCGAGACGTTGGCCGCCTCGGCATCTCTGTACTTGAGGACGTGGAGCACCATCACGGGGCCGTCATCGGCGGTCGGCGGATGCGGCACGTCGGCCCAATCGGGGCCGACCGCGTTGAGGCCGGACGACGGGAGCGGCATCGGTTGGCACCCGATCACGAACGTCTCCTGCATGCCGGCGTCCTTGTGGACGTGCTTGGCCTGGAAATCGGGCCGTGACTGCATCTCGATGAAGCTCCGACGGGTCGGGTACTTCACGACGGCGATGCGGTCCCACACCGGGGCGTCACCGAGCAGCTGCTGCTCGACGTCGCCGACGAACACGATCTCGGCACCGACCGCACTCAGCGACTCGACCGGCGAGTAGATGTCGTCGGCCTGGCGCGACCGCTGATCCCGCTCTGGCGGCCGTCCGCGTAGTCGGCCGTCTCGCGGTACTTCATCAGGTTGACCATCCACACCGGACCGTCGTCTTCCGGCGGCGTGGTCGCCAACTTCAGGCCGTAGTCGCGGTCGACCGTGCCGTAGCGGGGCGCGTTGGTGCTCATGAGGTACTCGCTTTCAGGAGTTGCATCATCTCGCGGGCCACCATCGGCCCGGCGTTCTGGTTCTGGCCGGTGACGAGGTTGCCGTCGACCACCCAGTGGTTGGCGAGCGGATCGCGGAACTTGGTTTCGCTCTCGAACTCGGCGCCGGCGCCACGCAGTTCTCGCTCGGGATGGTGCGGAGTCGATTCGATACCGAGTTCGTTGACCTGCTTGTCGGTGACCGCCGAGATCTTGCGGCCCTTGACCAGCGGTTCACCGTCGGTGCCCTTGGCATTGAGCAGCCCGAGCGGGCCGTGGCAGACGCCGCCGATGATCTTGCCGGCGGCGTTGGCCTCGGTGACCTTGTCGGCGAGCTCGTCGGAGAACCCGAAGTCGAACGCCGCACCCCAGCCGCCGGCGAGGAACACGATGTCGTAGCCGGACATGTCGAGCTCGCCGATCGCCAGCGAGTCGGCGACCTTCCTGCGGAAGACGTCGTCCGCGAGGAACCGATCGTCGTCGCCGGTGCGGATCACGGGTTTGAGCGACTGCGGGTCGACCGGGATCACGCCGCCGCTCGGGCTGGCGACGTCGACGTCCATCCCGGCATCCAGAAAGGCGTAGTAGGGCACGGTCATCTCGCTGGCGAACACACCGGTCGGCTTGCCGATGTCCATCACGGCCGTGTTCGGTGGCGACGATGAGTGCCCGTTTGCCCGACAGCTCGAACTCGACAGCGTCCGGATCGTCGGGGTGGATCCCGACCTTCTGCACCAGCTTGCGCAGCAGTCGGGCGGGAGGGGGCAGCTGCTTCATGGTGCTCTTCCTTGCGATCGTGGCGTATGGCCATGGTTGGTTTCGGACCGGTGTCGAGGTTCGCCGCTCGTCGTCCAAGCGGGCTGACAGATGCTCGAACACGACAGGGGCACTGTGGTCGTGGGCCCGGTTGTGTGCCTCGATCGGATCACCGGTGAGGTCGTACAGCTCCCACTGGTCGGGCAGCGGTTCGGTGCGGTACATCTCCCCGGTCGGGCTGTCGGCGGCCAGGTGGCGGACACCGGGCTCGGTCCAGGTATCGGGGTCGTCGAACGTTCTGACGAGCTTCCAGAGATGGTCATCGCCTCCGTCGCAGCAGCGACCCGGGCCACGAGCGCTTCGACGTTGGTACCGACGTGAGCGGGCACCTGGATACGCAGCGGAGCGGGTGGCCGATCGGTACGCCCCATCCGCCGGGCAACCCCCGATGCACCCGAGTCACCTTCCAGCATGTTGTCCCTGGTGATCATGTAGACCGTGCGATCCGGGTCTGCCGAGGCCGGATCGTCGACGATCGGCAACAGGTCGCGACCCGGCAACGGATGGCACTCGGTGAACGCCGCCCGCAACTCGTCGGCGACGCTGTGCTGATCGATGCCTGCGGCGGTCAGCAAGGTCGGGAGCAGATCGACGTGCGAGGTCGGCATGTCGGCGATGGTTGCCGGCGAGGTTGCCGCGCCACCGATGCGAGCGATCACGAACGGGACGCGGGCCGCCTCGTCGTACAGATTCAGCCACTTCTGGTGCAGGCCGCCGTGGGCGCCGAGCACGTCGCCGTGGTCGGAGGTGCGCACGAGCACGGCGTTCTCGGAACCGTTCTCGGTGACCGCCCGACGGACCTGATCGAGCGGACCGTCGACCTCGGCGTGCAGCCGGTGGTAGAGATCGCGATACGCCTGTGCGTTCTTCTCGTACAGCCGATCGATCATGCGGGCCGGGCCGTAGCCCGAACCGTAGGCAGCGCGGTAGGCGATCTGGGCGGCCGGCTTGGTGCGGAGATCCTCGTCGGCGGTCGGCGACGGCGGCACGTTCGGCGGGTCGAGCGGCGAGGGTTCGAGCGGGTTGGTGCCGCGCAGCCACGCCGGGAACAACACGATGTCGTGCGGATTGACGAAGCTCGCCACCAACAGGAACGGACGCCGCGCCTCGGCATCGCCGGCACTCCGGCGGGCATACCGGTCTTCGAGCCAGGCCACGACTCGAGCCGCGATCAAGGCGTCGCGACGGACCCCGGCATTGTCGAGCCCTGCGCCGTGTGGTTCGGGCCCGACCCAGCCGGAGAACCCGAACGGACCGAGCGGGTCGGCGTCGAGGTAGCGCTCGACCGCCTCGGGGTGGACGTTGCCGTCGCTCGTCGTTGGTGGCCAGACACGTCGCCGGTGATCGGATCGGTCAGGTCGGCATGGGTGATGTGCCACTTGCCGTCGTAGTGGGTGTCGTACCCGCCGGCGCGGAACCAGTGGCCCATCGTGGGCACCTCACCCTCGCGCAGCCACCGCATCCGGGAGTCGTCGTCCATCTTGCCGAGCCCGTTGGTCTGGGTGACGCCGTGCACGTCGGGGAACTGCCCCGTGAACAGCGTCGGGCGGCTGGGCACGCACGCCAACGACCCGGTGTAGTGACGCTCGAAACGGACGCCGTGCTCGTCGAACCAACGGCGGCCCGTCAGCGTGTCGTGGCGCCACTGCGAGAGCGCGTCGTTCTCGTACGGAGGGATCGCCCGCTCCTGGTCGGTGAGGATCACCACGATGTCGGGACGATCCCGGCTGTCGGCATTCATGTCGGCATTCATGGGTCGGTATTCATGGGGTCGATCCTCCGGCATCGGTGATCTGTCGCAGATGGGTGGCCAGCCCGTCGAGCATCGTGTCGGACTCGTCGGCGACCTTGCGGGCCACCAGCCGAGCGACCAGCTGTTGCGGAGGTCGCCTGCCGGCATCGACGGTGGATGTCACCGTGACCGTGGTGCCCCCGCCGCTCGGTTCGAGCCGCCATTCGTTGGTGACGGTGACGGTGCCGATCCGGGCAGGCACCGGCAGCCCGTCGAGCCGATACGCCAGCCGCACGTTCGGTTCCCAGGCGACAACGGTCTCCAGCAGGGCGGGTCGCCCGACCTGCACTCTCCGTACGGCGCCGATGCCATCGCGCTGATCGGTCAGCGCACACGAATGGTCGACGTTGGGCGCCCATTCGGCGATCCGATCGAACTCGGCGAGCACCGCCCACACGGCCTCGGGCGGCGCGGCTAGCTGACGGGTGCGGCTGGCCTCACCCACGGTTGGCCGATCCCCAAGCTCGACCGGCGGGCATCCACTTCGGCCCGGCGGTGGCGTCGATACGAGCCATCAACACGTCACCGACCGGGTCGACCAGGTCGATCAATCGCCGGCTCAGGTCGATGCCGAGCAGCCGCCACGGTTCGCCGGCGAGCCGATCGAGACGATCCTCGAGCTGCTGCCGGTACGCGACACCGGTTGCGTTGACGGCGCCGTCGGTCGCCAGCCCGCGCTCGGTGAGTTCGGCGAGTGCAGCAGCGATCGACTCGTCGTCAGCGCCACGACTGCGCGGGAGCCAGTCGTCGTCGTAGTTGCGCCAGGCACCGTCGAGCACACCGGCCGCCGTCATCGAGAGGCCCTCGGAGATCTGGATCGCCCAGTGCGTGTCGCCGCGCCACTTCGCGGATGCAGTTGACGGCCAGCCACGCCGAGAGCAGCGGGTCATCTGGTCGTGGCCAATCGCGATGGGCGGCGAAGAGGGCTCGACCGGCCGGCGACAAGCGGTCGGCGGCGGCCCACAGCGGCTCGGCCAGATCGGCCAACCCGTCGGTGATCTCCGGTACGGCCGAGCGCAGCCCTTCGACCACGGCCGCATCACGTGCAGCGGCGGCGGCTTCGAACGTGGTGTGTCGACGGCACAGGTCGAGTGACAGGTTCACGAAGTCGGGGTGGATCGATCCGAACGTGGCGACCACCGCCGCGTTGCCGAAACCGGCCAGCGGAGCACCTCGCGTGGCGATGTAGTAGCCCATCCCGTCGGGCACGCCCAATGCGGCGTAGTTGGCGATGCCGGTCGGGTCCCAGTAGATCCACCCGATCAATCGGTGTGAGGCGAACGAACAGCGCCGGCTGATCTCGAGCCAGTCGGTGTCGCTCACGAGTTGGCCTCGATGAAGTCGAGCAACACCTGGGCGAGTTCCGGGCCTTTGTCCTCCTGGAGGAAGTGGCTGGCACCTTCGATCGTGGTGTGGGCCTGCCCCTTGGTGCCCGGCACCTTGGCGAGGAACGGGGCATCGCCGCCCTTGGTGACCGGATCGAGATCGCTGAAGCACGTGAGGAACGGCTTGTCGAACCGGGCCAGCACCTTCCAGGCCTCGCGGTTGGCGGGTGCCTCCGGATCGTCGGGCGTGGTCGGCACGAACGACGGGAAGATCCGCGCCCCGGCCTTGAACGAGTCGTCGGGGAACGGGGCGTCGTAGGCAGCGATCACCTCGGGCGACAGATCGGTCGCGCACCCGCCGTTGATGATCGTGCCGATCGGGAACACGGGCGACTCCTGCGAGAACTTCTGCCAGTTCATGAACGCTTCGCTGGGCCGCCCTTCACCGGTCGGCAGGCCGGTGTTGCCGATCGCCACGCGAACGAAGCGGTCGGGCTGGGCGGCGACGAGTCGCAACCCGACCAGGCCACCCCAGTCCTGGCCGAAGATAGGTGACGTCGCGGAGGTCGAGGTGGTCGAACACCAGCTCTGAGGTCCAGGCGACGTGGCGGGCGTAGCTGTAGTCGCTCTGCTCGGTCGGCTTGTCGCTCTTGCCGAAGCCGACGAGGTCGGGCACGATCACCCGGTTGCCGGCGGCGACCAGCGGCGGGATCATGTGCCGATACAGATAACTCCACGACGGCTCGCCGTGCAGCAACAGCACCGCGTCGCCATCCGACGGTCCCTCGTCGAGGTAGTGCATCCGCAGGGTGCCGCCGTCGTGGTCGGCGACCTCGGCGTAGTGCGGTTCGAACGGATAGTCGGGCAGGTCGGCGAAGCGTTCGTCGGGCGTGCGCAGTGTCTGCATGGTGTGGATCCTCGATGAGATGGCGTTACATCAGGTGCCAGGCACCTGATGTAACGGTTGGATTAGTTGGGCGTGATTTCGATTCGGTGCAGGTCGTCGCCGAGCTCGATCGTGCCGGCGAAGTGTTCGGCGGCGAGCGCTTTCCAGTCGGCGCCGTCACCGCCGGTCGGGATCGGCGGCACGTAGTGGGTGAACACCAACGTGTCGATGCCGGCACGCGGCGGCCGTCTGGGCGGCCTCCTCGGGCGACGAGTGGTAGTCGAGCGTGTCCTGCATCCGCTGCAAGGGATGCTTGTCGATGATGTCCTTGCGGATCACGGTGTGGACGAGCGCATTCGCTCCGGCGCACAACGAGTCGAGACCGGCACATGGGACCGTGTCGCCGGCGGCGACGACCGATGCGCTGCCACCGTCATCGGCGTGGTCGAACCGGAACCCGACGGTCGGATGGACCGGCTTGTGGTCGGTCGGCGCGCAGGTGATCGCCACCTTGCCCCCGAGCTCGATCGGACCCTGCTCGACCTCGATCACGTTGATCTTGGTGAAGCCGTAGACGAGGTCCTCGTGATGGTCGATGCGGTAGCCGATGTCGGGTTCGAGCGAGGCGACGATGTGGTCGACGACCTGCTGCGTGCCGACCGGGCCGACGATCGTGAGCGGGGTCGGCTCGAAGGTCATCACCCAGCGGGTCGTGATCACATCGTTGAGGTCGGTGATGTGGTCGCTGTGGAGGTGGGTCAGCAGCACCGCCGTCAGGTTCGGAGCGCCGAGGCCGAGCGCGGCCAGACGCATCAGCACGCCGCGTCCGGCGTCGACCAGGTAGTGCTCGGCCTCGGCGCCCTCGCCGGCCGAGATCAGCGTGGCGGGTCCGGCACGGTCGGGGCTCGGCATCGGGCTGCCGGTGCCGAGCAGGGTGATGGTCAGGCTCATTGACGGCTCATTTCTGCGGCGGCCTCGGCTTGCTGGGCGGCGATGTCTCTCGGGGACAGGAGTTGGATCACGACCTCGTGCAGCTTGCCGGTGAACGGGAACGGCGCCTCGTAGCGGTTCGACACCGGCGAGCCGTGGTCGTAGGCGACGCTCGGGCCGACCGACGACATCATCCGCATGAACAGCGACAGGTCGGCCGAACCGGCCGGCCGGCCGTTGATCTCGAGCGACATGCGTCCGGCCATGCCATCGCCGCGGCGCACCTTGGCGACCAGCGTCGAATCGCCCGCCGGCACCTCGATGCTCGGACTCGAGGATCGTGTGCTCGTCGAAGGCGTTGTAGTCGACGACGAGCCGGTCGTTCTGCACGAACACCGAGATGCCCGAGTTCTCGGTGCCGGTGGCGAAGAGCACGCCGTCCTGCACCCGACTCGCGGGTGACCGTTGCGGTCAGATCGAAGCTGCGCCCACCGATCGCCGCCGAGGCCTGGCCGGGCATCGGCGACATCGGGGGCCGGTACACGTAGCGCCGATCGGGCGGGTGCGGTGAGTTCGGGCGGAAGCGGGTGCCGAACAGTTCGACCATGCGGTCATCGAGCGGGAGCACCCCGTGGCGCTCGGCCTCCTGCCACCACAGGTCGATCAGCTCCGTCAGCTTGTCGGGCTGTGCGTCGGCGAGGTCGTTGCACTCCGACCAGTCGTCGGTGAGGTGGTACAGCTCCCACGGCTCGGTGTCGTAGTCGGCCCCCTGCGTGTGTTTGCAGACCGCCTTCCACAACGAGCTGCTGGTCGCCGGCGACGAGCGCACGGCTGCCGGACATCTCGAAGTACTGGAGCGTGTTGGTGGCCGGGGCGGACGGTTCGTCGAGCACCGACGCGAACGAGTGACCGGTGACCGGGAGCTGCTCGATCCCGCGGTACGTGTCGGGCGGTGTGACGCCGACCAGGTCGTAGATCGTCGGAACGATGTCGGCGACGTTGACGAACTGGTCACGTTTGGTACCGGCCTGTTCGGCTGCGATCCGGCCGGGCGCGTGCACGATCATCGGCACGTGCACGCCACCTTCGTGGGTGTTCTGCTTGTACCACTTGAACGGTGAGTTGCCGCACTGCGCCCAGCCCCACGGATAGTTGGTGTGGCTGTGCGGGCCGCCGATGTCGTCGATCTTGTGGATCGCCTCGTCGGGCGTCTCGAAGATGCCGTTGAAGAACTTCATCTCGTGCATCACACCGAACGGGCCGCCCTCCTGGGAGGCGCCGTTGTCGGCGAGCACGACGAACACCGTGTTGTCGAGCTGACCGAGGTCGCGCAGGCCGTCGACGAGCCGGCCGATCTGGTCGTCGGTGTGATCGAGGAAGGCGGCGAACGCCTCCTGCAGGCGGCAGGCCAGCCGCTGCTGGTTCTCGGGGAGGTCGTCCCAGGCGTCGACGCCCGGGTTGCGGGGGCGAGCTGGGTGCCCTCGGGGATCACGCCCAGCTCGAGCTGGCGCTGGAACCAGCGCTCGCGCACGACGTCCCAGCCCTCGTCGTACTTCCCCTGGTACTTGTCCAGGTAGCTGGCCGGCGCCTGGTGCGGGGCGTGGGTGGCGCCGAACGGCACGTAGGCGAAGAACGGGCGGTCGGGGCGGACACCCTTGCTGTCGGACACCATCGCGAGCAGCTGGTCGATCAGGTCTTCCGAGACGTGGTAGCCGTCCTCCGGCTTGGCGGGCGGCTCGATCGGGTGGTTGTCGCACACCAGCTCGGGGTGGAACTGGTCGGTCTCGCCCTCGAGGAAGCCGTAGAAGCGGTCGAAGCCACGAGCCAGCGGCCACTGGTCGAACGGACCGGCGGCCGAGCACTGCTCCATCGGAGCGAGGTGCCACTTGCCGACGCAGAACGTGGCGTAGCCCGACTCACGCAGCACCTCGGCGACCGTTGCGGCGTGGTTGCTGATGTGGCCGAGCTGGTTCGGGAAAGCCGGTGCGGAAGTTCGACACGGCGCGCATGCCGACGGCGTGTTGCGAGCGCCCGGTCAGCAGCGACGCTCGGGTCGGCGAGCACAGCGGCGTCACATGGAAGTTCGTGAACTGCAGGCCGTTGGCCGCCAACGCGTCGACGTTCGGCGTGTCGATGTCGGAGCCGTAGCACCCGAACTGGGCGAAGCCGGTGTCGTCGAGCAGCACCAGCACGACATTGGGCGCTTCGGCGCCGGGATGCGGCGGTTCGTCGTACCACGGCTTCCGAGTCGGCGACGGTGCGTCCGATCGTGCCTTCGAATCGAGATGGTCGTGTCATGTCTGGGCCCCTCCCGGCCGGTCGCGACACCGGCTCGGCCGCCCACCCTAACTCATGCGAGTTCTACTATCAATATATTTCTGGGAGTGCTACTCTCATGATCAGCGCCACCGCGCACTCGACGTGAGACCTGAAGGAGACCCACATGTCGACCCGAACCGAACCCACGATCGACGGACGTCGGGCGCGTCGGGAGCGCGGGCGGCTGGCGGTCACCGAGGCGATGATCGACCTCGTTCTCGAAGGCAACATCCCACCGACCTCCGAACAGGTCGCCGAGCGGGCGGGCGTCTCGGCGGCGTCGCTGTTCCGCTACTTCGAGACGCTCGATGATCTCCGACGGGCCACGACCCGCCTGTACTTCGACCGATACGCCGATCTGTTCGAGATCCCCGACATCGGGCACGGCCCGCTCGGCGCCCGCATCGATCGTTTCGTCTCGGCACGGGTAGTGCTGTACGAGAAGATCGAACCGATGGCCCGGCTCGCCAGGTGGCGAGCGACCGAGGTCGGCGAGGTCGACGAGACGTTGCACCGGGTGCGGGCGACTCGGGCCGATCAGATCCGTCACCACTTCGACCCCGAGCTCGGACAGCTCACATCGGCCGTCGCCGCCGACACCTCGATGATCATCGCCACGCTGACCTCGTTCGAGTCATGGGACCAGGCCCGATACGACCACGAGCGAAGCCCCGCACAGGTACGCCGGGCCTGGACGTCGGCGCTGAGCAAGGTCCTCGAACGATGACCGCCGTTGGTCAGATCCCCGTCGCGTTCACGCCGGTCGGGCGGCTACGGCGACACCATCCCCGACCCGATCTTGGCTGGTTGCAGCGACCCGCTCGTCGACGGCGCGCCCGATCTGCGCGGCTGGTGGCGGACCGTCGAGGTATTCGTCGAGGGCGAGCCACAGCCGGGGCATCCGTCGCTCGGGCACGTCCGACCGCGTCGAACAGGCGGGCGATCGTGTCGTCGTGACCGGCGGCGGCGTCGTCCACGACATGCGCTGCGACGGCACCGAGGAACACGGCGTGCACGACGTCGCCGAGTTCGACAAGACCACCGAGATCCACGTGATCGCGACCTACGAGGACGGGGTGCACGTGCTGCGACCGATCGGTATGCCGATCGAGGTCAAGCGCTGGCGCGAGGGGCCCGACATGATGTGGCAGTACCTCGGCTTCACCGCTCGCCTGGAGTTCTTGGGGCCGCCCGAGACGATCCCCGGCTGAGTCGCGAGTTGCGCCAGGCAGATCTCCACCTCAACTCACGACTTGCGATCACGTGGGCAATCGGCTGGAGAAGAACGCTCCGATCCAGGCGACGATTGCCGACAACACGAACACCCAGGTGAACGAGCCGAGCAGGTCGGCGAGCGTGCCACCGATCTGGGGTGAGATCATCTGGGTCACGCCGAACGCCAAGGTGGCGGCGCTGAACGCCGGGCCGTACGTGTTGACGTCGGTGTTGTCGACGACGTGGGCGGTGATCATCGCCGGCATACCCGAGAACATCAGCCCGACCCCGACCGAGGCGATCGCCACCCACGGCTGTCGACCGGTCAACAGCAGCAGCGCACACAACCCGAACATCGTGAACGTCATCGTCAGCGTGATCCGTCGGCCGATCCGATCGGACAACGGACCGAGCACGAGCCCGCCGAAGATCGCCGCCGCACCGACCAACGAGAACATCGCCGTCGCCTGCGACGAGGAGAAGCCCGAGTCGTCCTCCAGCCGAGCGACGAGGAAACCGAGCACGAGGATGTAAGCAAACCCGAACGACGCGTAGGCGGCGGTGACCGGAACCCAACCGCGAACCGTTCGCAACGCACCGAAACCTCCGAACCCGCCTGCCAGCGACGGGCGATCGCCGCGCGAGCGGAGCAACGAGAACGCCCCCACCAGCACGACGACAGCTATCGAGAACTCGATGCGGTAGAGCGTCTGCCATGCGTCGGCGGCATCGCTGCGACGGTCGAGCCAAGCGGCCGTCTGGCCGGCGAACACGATCCCGAGCCCGATCCCCGAGCCGACCAAGCCGATCGCCATGCCGGCTCGATGTGGAGGCAACATCCGCGCCGCGATCGCTGGACTCGGAATCCAGATCACCGCACCACCGAGCCCCATCATGAACAACGCAGCCCCGAGCACGGGGGCGTTCGGGGCGATCGACGCCAGCCCGAGGGCGGTCGTCGAGATCGTCAGTCCGAGCCGAACCAGCCCGACCAGCGTGACCTTCGCTGCCGCCCACGACACCGCCAACGTGCCCAGCAGGTAGGCGGTGACGTTGAGGGTGCCGAAGAAGCCGGCGAGTGTGTTCGACCCGTTCAGCAGGTCGTCGCGAGCCCCGGGAGCACGACACCCCACGTGAACCTGCCGAACGCCTGGGCGACGCATGTCGACGCCATCACCAGCACGATCACGACCCACGCACGCTCGGTCATGCCGACCCGTGCCGGCACAGACGCGCTCACGCTGCGATCACTCGCAGCCGCTCGGTAGCGACCGCAGCAGCGTCGATCGTCTCGCCGGTTGGTCGCGCCCCGTGACACCCATCCTTGGCCATCAACGAAGTATGGCCATCGGGGTAGGAACTTCGATGATCGAGATCGCCGCAACATCTCGCCGCGGCCGATCAGAGCTCGTCGGCACGATCGACACCGTCGCCGCCGGAATTGACGACGCCCCAGGCAGCTTGTCGTTCCGAGTCATGGCCTGTGACCGCCACGAGGAATGGCGCTCGTTCGATCGCAACGACCGCTCCGCGCGCCTGAGCCGTGACGGTTGCCGTCCTGGGTACGTCGGCCAGGAGGGCGATCTCCCCGAACCCTCCGCCGCGTCTGACCGTCGCGATCTGCACATCGCCATTGGTGACGACGAACGACCCTTCGGAAACGGCGTAGAACCGGTCTCCGTGATCCCCCTCCGCGATCAGACGATCGCCCTTCGCGACCGGCACCTCGATCGACGCCCTGGCGACCGTCTCGAGCACGGGCGTAGGTAGCGGGGCGAAGATCGGGTGCTGGCGGAGCAGGCTCATCGCCACGACCGGGACATCGGCGGAGTCGTCGGCGACTCGCAACGCACGCCACGTCACCAGCAACAAGACGATGAAGAACGCTGCGATTCCGAAGAGGGCAGCTGTGACGCCGCTCTGCGAGATCAAGACCTGGGTCGTGACCGATCCGCCGATCAGACCGACGCCGGCAGCCATCTCCCGAACCGCAAACATCGATCCGACGGCATGCGGGTCAGCAGATCGTTGCAGCAGCACCACCGACAGCAGATCGAGCACCGAACGGGCCAACCCCATCATGGGCAACAGCACGAACGCCATCACGATCGAGAGCGCGGCACCCAGCGCAATCGCTGCGGCGGCGACGAACGCCATCCCGACGACGAGCAACGGTGCGAGCCGGCTTCGCTCGACCAACAACGTCGTCGCCAGTGCGGCGACGAATGCACCCAGCCCGAACGCCGCGCTCAGAACCCCAGGACCGGACGGACCGAGCCCGAGTTCGGTCTGGGCGGCCACGACGATGACGATGTCCAGCGCGCCGACGATGAAGAACTGCCCTCCGGCGACCGTGAGCACACCGACGACGCCGCGGCGCAACCGCACCGCGGCGAGGTTGCGCCGCAGCAACGTCACGGCGTGCACGTGGGCACCCGATCCACCGCCCGGCGGATCGGCCGGGTGACCGGTGACGGAGACGATCAACGCCAGGCCGGCGATCGTGGCGCACGCAACGAGCACCGCCGTCGCGCCTCCGGCGAGCAACATCAGCGTCGCCACGGCCGGCGCCAACGAAGACACTCACGCTGTGGGCGTATCCGGTCCACAGATTGGCGACGGTCAGCTCGCGCGACGAGCGCACGATCGCCGGCCGCAACACGGCCCCAGCCGGCCCGAGCGACGCTGCGGCAGCGACCCCGATCGTGCCGGCCGACACGACGAACGGCGTCCCCAGACCCGCCAAGGCAGCGAAGGCCGCAACGGCGAAGCTGACCGTTTGCAGCACCATCGCCGCGACCCGAACCCGATGCGGCCGGTATCGCTCGGAGAGGGCGCCCAGTGTCGGCGCCAGGACGACGGCAGGGACATGCAGTGCGATCGCCGCCAGACCGGTCGCTGCGGCGCCGTCGCGCTCGAACGCGTACACGAGCACCCCGATGAACACGCCACCCTTGGCGATCATGTTGAGCAAGACGGCCGTCGTGTAACGAACCAGGTCAGGATTTCCGAGCGCGACGCGCTGCGTCGCTCGTCGATTCGATCCGCTCATCACGGCGCCCGCCTGGCTCGCCCCACCCAGCGATTGTGGCATGCCATTCAGGTTCAGGACGTACCCACCATGCTGCCGAGGGCAGAGCGCGGGCGGCCGGCTGCGGCCCCCTGTCGGGGACGTGCGACACTTCGGCATGACTCCATACGAGGCGATCGTCAGCAAGCGCGACCTACGGGTGTACACCGACCAGACGATTCCGGACGACGTGATGGGTCGCATCCTGCAGGCCGGGCGGATGGCGGGAAGCGCCAAGAACATCGAGGCCAACCGCCTGATCGTGGTGACCGACCAAGCCGTCCAGGATGCGCTCGCCGGTGCGGGCGACTTCGCGTCGTGGATCGGCGGCTCTGCCGCGGTGGTCGGCTTCGCCTCGCCGATCGACCAGCTGCGGTTGTTCGACGTCGGCCGCCAGGCACAGAACATGATGGTTGCGGCGCACGCCGAAGGTATCGGTAGTTGCCCGGTCACGCTCGGCCACGCCGATGCAGCGCGTGCCGCGGTCGGGCTTCCCGACGACTGGGTGATGCCGATGGTGATCACGCTCGGCTATCCGGTCGCCGATCACCCCGACAGTCCACTCAAACGTCAGCGGGTGACGCTCGACGAACTCGTCCGCTACGACCGCTGGAGCTGACGACAAGCCAGGTTTCCTCGGCGAAGTAGCCTTGCCGGATGGACGAAGACGCCGCCGCCGCTGGTCGAAACGACGCTGTCGGGGCGGCGATGGACGACATCCGCCAGATCGAAGCGAGTCTCGGCGTCACCCGTGAGGGGGTGGCGGCAATCCGGGACCGACTCGTCGAGCTGAGCTCGCACAGCGAGCTGTTTCCGCCCGACGACTTCCCGGCACCACCGTCCGACGACGGGCTCACCAGCTACATGTACCGCCTGGCCCAGGACGCCGACGACCGGTTCGCGCTGTACGCCCAGTCGAGCCGCGGACATGTCGAGACGCCTGTCCACAACCACACGACCTGGGCGGTCGTCGTTGGTCACGCCGGTCAGGAACTGAACAAGTTCTACGAACGTTCCGGCGATGGCGTCACCGAGACGAGCCGGCACATGGTCGAGGCCGGCACCGGGGTGGCGATGCTGCCCGACGACCTGCATTCGATCCACATCGACGGACCGGCCCTGAACTTCCACTGTTACGGGCTGGCGCTCGAACGGCTCGACCGGCGCCAGTACTACCACGCGACCGAACGACGCTGGAAGCTGTTCTCGAGCGTCAGCGGCATCCGCGAGGCCCGCCCCGGCCTGCTCTGCTGATGACCTCGATCGACGCAGCGACGCTGACCGACTGGTTGCTCGACGGCGATGAACTGGCCGTGCTCGATGCCCGCGAGCAGGGCGTGTTCCTCGACTCGCACCTGTTCCATGCGGCCTGCATCCCGCTCTCACAGCTCGAACTGCTGCTACCTGTTCGGGTGCCACGGCTCGACACCCGGATCGTGTGGTGCGACGACGGAGTGTCCGGCCTGGCGGCGCGTGCGGCGCGCCGATCGGTCGAGCTGGGTTGGTCGAACTGTGTGGTGCTCGATGATGGCACTGCCGGTTGGGCGTCCCACGGAGGCGAGCTGTACGCAGGTGTCAACGTGCCCTCGAAAGCGTTCGGCGAGTACGTCGAACACACCTATGGCACGCCGCGCATGCCAGCCGCCGAGGTGAAGGCCCTGCTCGACCAGCGCGCCAACATGGTGATCCTCGATTCGCGTCCGATCGAGGAGTTCCGCAACATGAGCATCCCGACCGGCACCGACTGCCCGGCGCCGAACTGGTGCATCGGGTGAAGGAGATCGTCACCGACCCGGACACGCTGGTCGTGGTCAACTGCGCCGGGCGTACGCGCAGCATCATCGGCAGCCAATCGCTGATCAACGCCGGGTTGGAGAACAGGGTCGTCGCCCTCGAGAACGGCACGATGGGCTGGGAGCTGGCCGGCTTCCAGGTCGACCGCGGGCGCGAGGCGCACGTCCCTGCCCCGTCGGCGCCGAGCCGGGCCTGGGCCGATCGGCTGCGGCAGCAGACGGGTGCTCGATTCGGTGTCGAGCACATCACCCACGAGCAGCTCTCGATCTGGCAGACGGACCCGACGCGCACCACGTACCTGCTCGACGTGCGCACGCCGGACGAGTATCTGGACGGCCATCTGCCAGGCAGCGTGAACGCCCCCGGCGGTCAGCTGGTACAGGCCACCGACGAGTACGTCGCCACCCGCAACGCCCGCCTCGTACTGGTCGACGACAACGGGGTCCGCGCCACGATGACCGCCTCGTGGCTGCGGCAGATGGGTTGGGATGACGCTGTCGTGCTGGGCGCTGCGCTCGATGGGCAGCGGCTCGAAACCGGCCTGCCGGCACGGCGGTCGGTCGGCCCGGCGCCCACGATCAAGGTCTCAGAGCTGGCCGATCGCCTCGCAGCGGGCACCGACTCGCCGGCGATCCTCGATCTCGGGACCAGCCTCAAGTACCGCAACAAGGGCCACCTCCCTGGCGCCTGGTGGGGTGTCCGCAGCCGCCTCGACGAAGCCCGCGCGGCGATCGGTGATGTCGACACGGCTGGTGATCACCTCGACCGATGGGCAGCTGGCCAAACTCGCCGTCGGCGATGCCCAACTGCACTGGCCACACGCCGAGGTGTTGGCGTTGGCGGGTGGCACCAAGGGGTGGCGGCACGCCGGCCATCGGATGGAACCCGGCTTCACCAGGCCGACCACCGAGGCGAACGACGTCTGGTACAAGCCGTACGACCACGAGGACGATGTCGGTCGCCGAGCACATGCGCGACTACCTCACATGGGAGATCGCCCTCGTCGAGCAACTCGACCGCGACCCCACCGTGACGTTCCCCACGTTCGCCTGAACGTGATCAGCGCCGGCGATGCGGATCAGAGGCGATCCAGCACCGACACGGCGATCGCGATCAGCGAATCGCGCGGATCCGACAGCTCGCTGTACCCGCCGTTGACCCCGACAGCGAAGAAGCGGCCATCGCCGACGTCGACGGCGAGCCCACGGAACGATGAGGAGTACACGGCGTCCGCGCCGACGTCGGCGATCCGTTCGGCGGCACCCTCGCTGACCCGTTCGGCGTAGCCGGCGAAGACATTGGCCGGGCCCATCGAGCTCCCGCTGCCATCGTCGAGCGTCACGAAGACGGCGACGCCGACATCGGTGCCGAAGTCGAACAGGCACGAACCGGAAGACTCCTCGGACACCGATTCGACGACCAGTGAGGTTGCCGCCTCGACCTCCTCGGTCGTGACGACGTCGCAGGGAGCGATGCCGATCGGAACGACAGCGGGTTGGTCGGCGATCGTCGTGTCAGCGACCGACGGCACCGGTGGAGCCGCTGTGCCGACATCGTCACCCACCTCTGTCGCGCTCGATCCGCCGCACGACGCAACCAGGAACACCAGGACGACCCAGGTTCTGCTCGGCATGCTCATCACTCATCCTCTCGACGAAATCACCGTACGGTCGTGGCGACCGCGCTGCCAGAGGCGTATGCCCCTGAGCTCGCCGATGTCAACATGGAGGTACACGGCCTGTCCGAGGCTGCCGGATCATCGTTCGGTGGATACGTCCCCACGGCGGTTGTCGAATCGACCGATCACCAGTCTGGGCGTTCGTACTCGAACGACTCATCGGCAATCGACCAGCCGGCGCTGCCGACATCGACCAGCAGCCACCCGCCGAAGTCATCGGTCGCGAACACGCCCCAGATGTGGATCTCGGCCGGCATCAGGTCCTCCATGAATCGGGAGCACAACACAGCTCCGCCGAGGTCGCCCTCCTGACCCGACAATGACTCGCAGGTACCGGCGTACGGCAGGGAGAGCAGACTCAGCCAGTCGGCGATCGCCTCGTCGGGGCTGGCGAAGTACGACGTCTCCCAACCGGTTGTCGTGGGCACCGTCGCAGCGATGGTGGTCGGTGGTGTCGTGGTCGCGGCCCGATCGTCGGGTCGGTGGCGTCGTGGTCGCGGCGATCGTCGAGGTCGTTGTTGCCGGTCGGCGTCGTCGTCGCAGCGATCGTCGTCGGAGGTGTCGTGGTCGCGGTGATCGTCGTCGATGCCACGGTGGTCACCGGCGCAGGCTCGGCCACCGTTGCGACCACGACCGGATCGGTAGGTGGTGCCGCAACATTCACGGTGGTCGTCGTCTCGATCGTGCTGGCGATGACGAGATCCGCATCGGCCGAGTCATCACGCACCGCTCGCAGCGCCAGCAGCGCAATCGCTCCGAGTGCGAGCACGATGATCAACACGGTGACGATCGGTCGCTGACGCGACACCTCTGCTGTCGACTCCACGGCCTGCGGCGCCGTCGACGTGGGCTCGGACGGCTGGGGCGCCGACGATGCGGCGGACGGTGGGCCGGCCGCCGCCGCTCCGCAAGTACGACAGAACGGCGAACCCTTCGTGATCGGAGCGCCACACGTCGAGCAGCTGCGCTCAGCTGGGGAGGAGGCGGCGGCCATCGACCCACCCTTCCCAACCGTTCTCGGTTCGCACCCGCGCCCAGACGCCGACTTCCTCGATCACCTCGACTCGATCACCCTCGGCCAGGATGGCGTCGACCGCTTCGCTCGGCGTCGGGTCGTTCCCACGCCGGGGTTCCGCCCTCGCCGGCGCGGTGAGTCGGCATCCAGCTCGCCGTGCTCGGGGCGCCGAGCCCGCTCGCCTCGACCCAGCTCCGCGCTCCTGACTCAATGACGATTTCCGCCCAATCGCCCTGGCGGGCGAGCACGCGCACCGGCGTGCCTGCCGGCAGACGACCAACCGGATCTCGGGCGTCGTCGGGTGCGTCACGCAGGTCGATGCCACCGACGCCGACGTGATGTGTCGGCTCGAACGGTGGCGCCGGCGGTGGTTCGTCGACGACGCCGGCGCTCGGTGCCTGGGCGGTCGGCGACTGCTGCACGGACAGGTCGACGAGTCGACGCACCATCGACACGGCCCCTTCCGCCATCGGCTCGGTGATGATCAGTCTGGGCGACGTCGAGGTTCCGGTCCAGACGCCGACCGCCAACCGGGTGGGTGTCCGGTACACGATCATCTCACCGCCACGAACCTCACGGTCGGGCCGACGGTACGTGAGCGTGATCGAACCGAACACGATGGCCTGCTCGATCAGTTCGACCAGGTGCTCACCCAACGGGGTGACGTCGAACGCCGACTCGTCGCCCTTCACCAGACCGAGTTCGAGCAGTTTCTCGACCGCTTGGGCGGGGCGCACACGACGCTGCCGGAGTGAGACGGGCGCGATCGGAACGGCGGCGCTGACCGCCCAGCGACTGTCGGTGCTGTCGAGACCAACGGTGATCGCACCGTCGACATCGATCACGCTCATCGGTTCCGCCGCGTCGGGCCGGCGGCGCAGATCATTGCGGAGACGCCGCAGGCGACGGACATCGGAGACCGCCAGCAGGCCGACCCACGCCGGAACGTCGAGGACGACGTCGGGGTCGACGGGGTGCGTCGGATACGACGTCAGGCGGAACAGGTCGTCCAGGACGGCCGCGATCTCCATGGCGGTCTCGACCGCGTACAGGTCCACGCCGTCGTCGGTGGCGTCGATGGTGACGTATGGACCGCCCCGCTGCGAGGCTCCGATCAGGAGGTCGACCCACTCGTCGGCACCCGGCACCGAGGTGACCGCGTGAATCGTGCGACCAGGACGTGCCGCGACCACCATCGCGTCCCGCAGGAATGGATGCACCTGATCCTGATCGTCGACCAGGTCGGAGGCACGAAGGACCGGGATCGGGTCGTCGGATCGATCGTGGAGGCCGAGCAGTAACCCGTCGGCTTCGACACCGATCGCGGCGAGTACCGCGGCGACCTCGGATCGACTCAGTCGGTACCTGATCGAGCGGGGCACGATCACATCGGCGTCGCCGCCGACCCGGACGTCTGTCGAGTTGGTCATGTCCACTCCTCCGTTCATGTCCGATCGCCGGTGAGGCCTTCACGCCCTGCGCCGGCGAGCGCGCCGCCGACATCCGCGGCCGCTTCGGGACGGTTCGTGACCAGTGGCCACCGCGCCGTCGACGGTGTGGTCGCGGTCGCCGGCGCCGTCGGCACCGACATCGCCGGCGCCGGTGTGCTGGGGGCGAAGTCCTCGAGCCCGGGTGTCAGGTTGACGTCGGCGCCGACCGGCCCGCGTCGCAGCACACCGTCCGGCCCGACCTGGACGACGATTTCACCACCGCCGGTGTGCGACTGCTGCAGCGTCGCCTTGAGCTGCTCGGCCTTGTCCAGCGCGTGCTGATACTCGGGTGTACCCGGGCGATAGCCACCGGCGATGTCGTCGACCACGTTGACCTCGGCGCCGTGCTGACCGCCGACGTCGTTGATCCATCGGTTCTTGAGGTGCTCGTACTGCGCCCCCGGTCCGATCACCTTCTTGGTGGCTGCATCCCTGAACATCACCGCGTCCCAGTCACCCGTGAACGGCTTCCCGGTCGCGGCATCGATCAGCTTGCCGTTGCGCTTGAGGATCTCGCCCTTCGCCACGAGGCGGTCGACCTCCCCGCCGAGTTGCTCGTACTGCTTGGTGCGGATCTTGAGGCGATCCATCACGTCGTCGTAGAGGTGGTCGGGCACCATGTTCCGGTCGGGCTCGATCGGCCGGAAGAATCCGACGAGGCCTTCGTCGCCCGCCTTGATGTTGGGATTGAGGTACCCGTCCAGCTGATTGATGGTCTTCGCCTTGATCGTGAGCGGCTTGGCGACACCGGTGCCGTCGCGAATGTGGCGCATGGAATCCATGTTGGTCGTGCGACCGAGCGCTTCGACGCCCTCCTCCCGGCACATCTTCCCGGCGCTGCGTACCTGTTTGGCTGTCAGGCCGGTCTCGTGCAGATGGTTGAGCGGCACCTCGTCGCCCTCCCGCAGGACGTTGCGAACGAAGTCGTCGGCGGACGGGCCGGCACGGGTCGCATCCGAGAACCGCATCGCGACCTCGGTATTCATCGGAGGTGCCGTGCCGGGGCCCGATTTGCCCGACCACTTCGGATTGCGATCGAGGACCCGCTGCACGAAGCGGTCGCCCGTCTCCTCGGTGGCGGTCTTCGTGCCGGCCCGCGCGGCGGCCTCCGCCACCTCGTCGGTAGCGCCGGTGACACCCGTGTAGGCGCCTTTGACGCCCTTGCCCGAGAGCACGCTGCCGGCGACGTCACCTCCCACCCGGCCGCCGATCTCCCACAGCCCGACCTTGGCGATCTCCCACGCCTCCTCCCCGCCGGTCAGGTCGAGGTTCTGGTCGCGCATCTTGGCATCGGCCGCAGCGTTCAGGCCACGGTGCATGTCGTTGTAGACGAACGGGATCTCCGACAGGCCCCCGGTCTTCACGGCCAGCAGGATCCGGAGCGGCACTTCCGGATTGCGCACCATGAACTCGGCGATGCTTCCGGCCGCCTGGCCGCCGATCGCCGTACCGACCTTGTTGGCGACCCACGCGGCGTCGTCCTGCACACCCTCGGCGAAGAAGTCGAAGTCGCTCTTGCCGTCGAAGTAGCGGCGGGTCGCGGCATCGTCGGCCATCCGGCGCCCGAGGAACTCACGCAGTTTCGAGAGCTGGTCGGCGGTGGGGAGCGCGTTGCCGTCCTTGTCGAGCCATTTGATCATGTCGTAGTAGCCGTTGCGGAGCGCGACCGTCTCGAGCCGGTCGGCGGTGTCCAGCCGCCATTGCCGATCGGCCCGCTCGGCCGCAGCAGCCGCACGGTCGGCCGCCGCGCGCTGCTTGCAGTCCTCGACGAAGTCGTCCCACTGCCGGTCGGCCCAGTCGGCGTGATCCTCAAGGGCCTGCTGCCGCTCCTGTTCGTTGACCCGCTGCCAGTGCTCTGCGTCGCGGATCAGATTGGCCGCTTCGTCACGGGTGACCTTGCGCCACTCCCCGTCGACGTACTGGTCGTAGAGCCCATTCTCGTCGGGGTGGACCAACTCGCCGTTCTCGTCGACGAGCGGATCGGGGCCGGGGCCGCCATCGCCATCGCCATCGCCATCGCCGCCATCGCCGCCATCGCCGTCGCCGTCGTCGCCGGTGATCCGCCGTCGGAGTCCCTGCAGCGCAACGAGGGTCGTCGGCGCAGCACCGGCCGCGCCGGCGGCACCACGGCGGGTGTCACTGGGCTCGCCCTCGCCCGGGGCGTCCCCGATCTCACCGTCGCCGATGATCCGCTCCGTGGTCTCCTCCCCCGTCACATCGATACCGTCGGTCCGCGACCAGAGGGCGCGCTGGATCTCGTCGTCGGTGGCCTCGCCACGCTCGAACAGGTCGTGGCTGCGCTGGAGGATCCGGACCTCCTCCGAATTCGGATCGCCCGGCTGGGGCGTGAACGAGTCCCAGACACCCGGCCCGCTCTTGTGCTTGTTGCCGCAGAACGCCCGGATCACCGACGTCGACGCGCCCGGCGGAACACCGATCCGTTCGTCGCCCGCCGAGTGCATCGTCTGGACACTCGAGTCGACCGGCACGAAGCGGGTGCCGATCGGCACGTGCACCTTCTGCTGCTCGCCGGTCTGATTGTCGAAGAACAGCTGGATGCTGTCGCCCTTGTAGGTCAGACCGCTGCCTGCCACGTCGACCGACAGACCGTCGACCTCGCCGTTGGCGACGGCGAGGATCGACGTGTCGCCCTCCGCTCTGGCCGTGCTGGGAGCGCCGACCAGCACCAATCCGCCGATCACGAGCAGCAGGACGCCGACCGCGATCGAGGATGCGGACGGCGCCGGGTTGACAACCGGGTGGAGCAGTCGGCGGCGGCGCTGGAACAGGCCGAGGTGCTCGCCGGACGTCAGGCCCGTCG
This sequence comes from uncultured Acidimicrobiaceae bacterium, assembly GCA_963722635.1. Classification (GTDB taxonomy): domain Bacteria; phylum Actinomycetota; class Acidimicrobiia; order Acidimicrobiales; family Ilumatobacteraceae; genus Ilumatobacter. The sequence continues at coordinate 18,501 of CAVRNX010000015.1, read as the reverse complement.
TCGCCCAGACGGCCAACAGCGCCACCGAAGCCGACCCCGGCGAGCGCATGACGATGCCCTGGCTGAGCGCGAATCCGGCTCCCCAGACGATGTACGACCATGCGGTCTTCGTCGAGACGACCTTGCCCGCCTGGATGCGGAGGTCTTCGTTGCGGCTGATCGCCACGCCGGCCAGACCGCCGGCCAGCAGCGGGAGCCATGTGTTCATGGGGTCGAGCTCGACCCGTAGGAAGATCGTGTGAAAGGCCAGCGAGCTGCCTGCGAGCACCACGGGTTGCAGCAGCCGGCGCTTGGTCATGCGCTGGCTCTTGTGCCACTGCCGAACGAGCAGCATCACCGACACGAGCAGCATCGGTATCGACAACCAGCCGATGACGATGAACACAAGGTCCATGACCGCCTCCGGTTTCGACCGTAACGACGGCGTGAAGGGCGCTACAGGGCCGATAGTCCCAACACAGTGCACTCCGCAACGATCCGTCAGGCCCGTTCACAGACCTCGTTCCGGATGGTCACGGGAAAGCTGCAGCGGAGAACGAGCCACAGGGCACCTGGTCTCGAGTTGTGCCCACCCGAGACCGCGACCCGATCGTCACGTTCATTACGTTCGACTGAGCTGCGTCGAATCGGCCCTCAGTTCACCGCCTCCTCGCTGTCGACGTCGCAGTGACTCGACGCGCCCGGCGCGTTTGGCGTGCAGCCGCTCACCTCGACAGAACTCGAGCGGGTCGAACGGATCGGCGTCGGGCGGGATGCCGGCCGGATCGATCAGACGTTGCCCCATGTACATCTCGACGATCAGTGGCCGGTCGAGGATCGCGCCGGCGCAGAACACTCCCCCGCTCATCGCACCGGCGATGCCGTGCCCGCTGACCGTATTGGCGCCGACCACCCACAACCCATCGATCTCGGTGCGGTAGTGCGGGCGGTGCTCGCCGATCTGCTCGGGTGAGTGCTTGTACCCGTAGCTGGTGCCACCGGTGCTGTGGGTGTAGCGCTCGTGCGACAGCGTCGTTGCCATCTCGACGTGCACGATGTTGTCGCGGAACGGCCCGAGCACCCGCTCGGCACCGGTCGATCAGACGGTCGGTCAGCTCCTGCTTGCGCTCGCGATAGGTCGTCGTTGCGACGGTACGTACCTCCGTCGGCCGGGCCCGTCGTCGACACCCCAGTAGCCGTAGCCGCGCGGCGCCAGCGTCATGATCTGGAAGTTGGTGTGACCCGGCGGGCACAGCTCGGCGTTGTCGGGGTCCTTGCGGGAGGCGATCGCCACGTAGGCGAACGGCACCCCGTCGTCGGGCAGCTCGCCCGCTTCGAGTTCTGCGTAGAGCTCGTCGGTGCGGTAGTCGGGGAAGACGAAGTAGTTCGTGTTCGGTCCGTCGATCACCTTGTCGACCACGACGTACACACACACCAGGCCGAGCGTCATCTCGGCCTCGTCCACCCACGCCGCTGTGCCCGGTGCAACGTGCTCGCGACCGATCAAGTGCTCGACGGTGCGTCGATAGTCGGCGTTGCTGATCGACGATCGGGGCGGTCAGCTCGTCTCCGTTCTCGAGCCGCACCCCGGTGGCGCGTCCGTCTTCGATCGTGATCCGATCGACCGGCGACAACGTTCGCACCTCGCCGCCGCACGCCTCGATCGCCTGCATCAGTCGGGCGGGGATCATCTGGCCACCACCCTCGGGGTAGAACGCCCCGGTCATGTAGTGGCTCATGATGCTGGCGTGCATGGAGATCGCGGTCTGCTTCGGGCCGCCGGCGTACAGGCCGGACCAGTGGTCGAGCACGGCACACGCCTGGGCCGACAACTCACTCTCGTCGAACAGCTCGGACAACGGGCGCCTCGCCCACAGGTCGTAGGTCGGGCGTTCCTCGCCGAAGATCATCCGACCCTCCTGGGCAACCGTGCGCAAGCACGGTCATGCAGCGCTCGATGCCGGCCTGATCGCTCGGGAACTGCTCGATCATGCGACGCTGGTACTCATCCCAGCCGGCGGGCACACGGAACGTGAAGTCGGGGAAACTGAGCGTGTCGAACCCATCGGGGTCGAGCTCGCGGAAGCTGATCCGATCGTCGAGCCCGAGCCCGTGGAAGATGTTCGTGAACAGCCCACCGGGACCGCACTCACCGATGTAGTGCACGCCGACGTCGAACTCGTACCAGTCGTCGCCGTGGTGGCGGCGGAAGACCTGGGTGTTGCCGCCGGCGACATCGTGGCGTTCGAGCACGAGTACCCGCTTGCCGGTCGACCCCAGACATGCGGCGGCGGTGAGCCCGCCCGGCCCAGACCCGACCACGATTGCGTCCCATTCTTCGGTGCTCATGCTGCTCCTCGATTCGCAGGCCCGGGGCCATCGATTGCCGTCGGTTTTCGACAGTAACGATGGTGAACCGCCATGAGAACGGCCGAACGACCCGAAACGATCACGCCCGAGTGCGAGATCACCGGCTCGTTGCGGCACGATGTGGCATGGAATTCGATCTCGCCCAGACCGACGCCCTGCTCTCGACCACGCGGGCGGTCCGCAAGCGGCTCGACCTCGAGCGCGAGGTGCCCGACGACGTACTGCTCGAATGCCTGCAGCTGGCGGTGCAGGCGCCGACCGGATCCAACCAACAGGGTTGGCGCTGGATGGTCGTTCGCGACCCCGCCAAGAAGGAAGCGCTGGCCGAGCTGTACCGGGCGGCGGGTGGTGAATACCTCGCAGCCGCCGCCGAGGCCGCCGACACCGGCTCGCAGACCGGGCGGGTGATCGATTCGGCCAACTTCCTGGCCCAGAACCTCGGCAAGGTGCCGGTGATGGTGATCCCGCTGATCATCGGCCGCTTGCCCGACAACAGCGCCAACTCGGCGGCCGGTCTGATGGGTTCGATCATGCCCGCCATGTGGAGCTTCCAGCTGGCGTTGCGCAGCCGCGGCCTCGGGAGCTGCCTGACCACCCTGCACCTCGGCAAGGAACAGGAGGCGGCCGAACTGCTGGGTATCCCCGCCCACCTCACGCAGGCCGGACTGATCCCGGTCGCCTTCACCAAGGGCACCGACTTCAAGCCGGCGGCGCGCCCACCTGTCGAGCAGATCACCTACCTCGACACGTACAAGAACCCGATCCGGTAGGCCGCGACCGACCACGTTCGCCGGCGTGTAGCGCCGTTCGCAAGAGCGACCCAGGGAACCCCACTCCCCTGACTAGCGTCAGAGTCACATGACGGGCAACGGACGGCGAGCGACACGTTTCACGACCGCACAGCGCTCCGGATGCGTGCTGGCAATCGCCCTGCTGATCGTGGCGTGCACCGACTCTCGCTCGTCGTCGCCTTCATCGACGAGCGAGCCAGTCGCCACCACACAACCGGGTCGGGCAACCACCACGAGCGGCGTGCGGCCGTCCGGACAGGTCGAGGTGCCACACGAGGTCGTCGATGGCTTCGACGACCACACGGTGTCGCAGATCGCCTCGGTCGGCGAGTTCCACGCCCTCGCCCGGCCCGGCATCTCGGCCGAATCGGTCGTCAAATTCTCGATCCCGACGATGGACTCCAGCGATGACGTGCGTTGGATGGACAGCAACTTCTACTCGCTCCACGACGAGTGGTACTGGTTCCGTCTCCTGAACGGCCGGTCGGTGCCCGGATTCGACACGCAACCGGTCAACGGTCCACAACTTCGGACCGTTGAGGAGATCTACGCCTGGGCGGGCAGCCGTGCTGCTGCCGATCTGCCACTCGATCTGCGATTCATCGACAGCAGCGCATACGGTCGGCGCCTGTACTCCGACGACTTCTACCGGCTCGGTTTCCCGGGCGACGTTCGCAACTACGGGCTCGGTTCGTTGGTGTATCTCCCCGATGCTGCCGACGGAGGTGAGCACTGGCTGATCGAGTTGGAGTTCTCCGACTCGCCCTCGGCCGACGAGGTGGCCCACTACTTCGATCTGCTGATGGCCACGCTTCCCGCCGAGATCGGCAACGCGCTCGAATGGGTGATCCGGTCGCCCGAACAGGAGGCGGTCGCTCAGGAGATGGCTGCGGCCGAGCTGCGATTCCACGATCGCATCGTTCGGTATCGCGAGCTCGTGCCGGCCGGGCAGGTCGCCGTCTACAACCCGGGCATCGCGGCCGGCCGGCTACTGCTCGTCGACGGTGTCAACACGCAGCTCGGCGACGCCACCGAGAACGACATCGTGCTCGTCGAGGACGTTCCCGATTGGCTCCCACCTGCCAGCGCCCTGATCTCCTCGTCGCCACAGACACCGCTCGCCCACGTGAACCTGCTGGCCCGCAATCGCGGAATCCCGAATGCATCGCAAGCCGGCCTGCTCGACGACGTCGGTTTGCGCCAGGCGGCGCGGGTTCGGGCCCATGCGATCGTGCGAGCGACACCCGACGGCCAGTTGGACGTGGTGTTGATCACGGCCGACGAGTACGCCACTGGCAGACAGCTCGGACGCACGACCCCGATCTCGGTCCCACCCGTCGACACGGCGACGATGCCGACGGTTGTCGATCTCATCCAGCTGTCCGGATCGGTCGCCAACGAGGCCGAGATCGACGCATGGCGTCCGATCATCGGGGGCAAATCGGCCGGCTTCCTGTCGCTCCTGGCGGCGCCCGGCGTCACGACGCCCCAGAACCCGCTGGCGATCACGGTCGCCCCGTACCTCGAGCACCTGGATCAGGTCAGCGGCGAGCTCGATGCGATGCTGGCCGACCCCGACTTCAGAAACTCGGCCCGCGTCAGGTTCCTCCTGCTCGAAGGGCTCGACGACTACGCCGATTCGTATCCCGACGCCGCCGATGCCGACCTGGCCGAGGCGATCATCGCCAAGCATCCGATCGGCACCCCGTTGGCCGACATCCTCGATGCCGGTGGTTTCAAGGGCTTGTTCCGCGACGTCGAGATCAATCCGGCCACGCTCGCCCGAGATCGTCGCCAGCCTGCGGGCGAACTACGGCGACTACGCAGCGACCCAGGGTCTGCGATTCCGTTCGTCCAGTTCGGTCGAGGACATCGAGGGCTTCACCGGCGCCGGCCTGTACGACTCGAACACCGGCTTCCTCGACCCCGAAGCGCAGCCCGACGAAGACGACCACAAGAAGACGATCGAGAGAACGATCAAGAAGACGTGGAGCTCGTACTGGGGCTTCGAAGCGTTCGAGGAACGCCGGCTGGAGAACGTCGATCACCGCAGCGGGGCGATGGGGGTGCTGGTACACGCTCGATTCGACGACGAGCTCGAGGTCGACAACGGCGTCGCCACCTTCACGCTGCTTCCCGGCAACTCATCCGATCTGGCGGTGGCGATGATCAATGTCCAGGTCGGCGACGAGAGCGTCACCAACCCCGATCCGATCAATGACGAGCTACCGGAGGTGGTCGAGCTGCGGCTGGGCGCCGACGGTTCGATGCGAGTCGAGCGGCTGGCGGAGTCGACGCTCGCCGACGGTGCCCCCGTGATGACCGACGAGGCGCTGTTCGAACTGTTCGCTCAACTCGAATCGGTGACCGAACTGTGGCGCGACCGCACCAACATGTCGCTGCCGGCCAGCCATGCGGTCGAAACCGTCACGCTCGACTTCGAGTTCAAGACGATGGCGCCGGTTGGCCCGCCCGCCCCGCCGGCGAGCCCGAAGAACCGGGCCGGCTCGTGGTCAAGCAGGCCCGCAGCCTCGACCCAGGTTTGCGCGGATTGCCCGATGTGGTGCTCGATCTTCCGCTCGGACGCGACCTGCTCGCTCGGGCGCGCAGCGTCGTGCAGGTCACGTGTGCTGTCGGCGACGACATCGTCGTCGCAACGATCGAGGTGCTGACCGATCCGTCGTTGAGCCCCGATCTCGGCCACTCCGAGCAGCCGTTCGTGTTCGAACCCGAGCCTGGTGTCGCGGACCGCACCGGGTGCCGACGCACGACTCTGTTCGCCACTCCCGACCACTTCCTGATCGAGCTGTTGCAGTCGGGGACCGTGCTCGAATTCGGCTAGCGCTTCGCCGACCGGCCCAGCTCAGAGCGCGGCTGCCAACTCGGCGACCAAGTCGCCGGCGCCGGATTCGACCGGGTTACCGTGACCGAACGCAGCAGTCTCGAAGTCGAATCCCGCCAGTTTGACCACCGAGGCCTCCGCCGTCGCCATGTCGCTCGAGAACCGATCGTTCGGGCCGGTGACGGCGGTGCCGTCACCGTTGCCGTTGAGCGCATCGCCGGCGATCAACAGGCCGATCCCGACGTCGAGCAACGAGATCGAACCGGGGGTGTGCCCCGGGGTTTCGATCACCTGCAGACCGAACACGTCGTCGCCGTCGGCGACCGCCCGGATGTCGATCGGCGCCGAGATCTCGCCGATGTCGGCGGCTCCGGCGTAGGCGACCGTCGAACCGGCACGGTCGATCACGTCGGACAGCGAGCCGACGTGATCCGGGTGGCGGTGGGTCAACACCACGTGGCGGACGTCGTCGTACGTGACGCCGAGCGTGGTCAGCGTTTCGCCGATCTGGTCGGCGCTGCCGGGATTGCCGGTGTCGACCACGGCCGCTTGATTGCCGCGAACCAACACATAGGCGGAGACAGAACCGAGCGACACCTGCGACCAGAGCAGCCCGGTGCCGTCGGCGGCGGCCGGATCGCTCGGCGAAGCGGCCGTGCGCGCGGTCGTCGACGCGGTCGTCGACCCGGTCGTCGATCCGGTCGTTTCCGGCTCGTCGAGCGATTCGGGTGGGACTGCCGTCTCCACATCGCCACTCGTATTCGAACAGGCAGCGGCGAACCCCCCGAGAATCGCGACGGCGAACGTGTTGCGACCGAGCTCGGTCAGGAATCGTCGCCGCCCGATCCGGTGCACAGGTGTCGACAGCACAGCCAGCTCCTGCGACGAGGCCAGCCGGATCGTCTGGTGCCCTCGGTCGTGATGCCCTTGGTCGTGTGCGTGCGACATCGTGCCCCTCCATTGGTATCGCTCCGACCAGTCTCCCAGACCTCGGCAGGCATCTGACCGCGCGCCGTCGAGGTCCGAGCCGGGGATCGCCTGCGCTCAGCCCATCTGGCCCGGCATCGGTTGCCTCGGTAGGGTCGCGGCATGGTGGAACCCGACTTCTTGCGCTTCGACACGCTCAGTCTGCACGCCGGTCAGCGACCCGATCCGACCACGGGCGCTCGGGCGGTGCCGATCTACTTCACGACGTCGTATTCGTTTCCCGACACCGACGAAGCCGCTGCGCTTTTCAACCTCGAGGCACCCGGCCACATCTACTCCCGGATCTCGAACCCGACCGTTGCGGTCCTCGAAGAACGGATTGCCGCACTCGAAGGCGGCGTCGGTGCAGTGTGCACCGCCAGCGGAACCGCTGCGCTGCATCTCGCTGTCGCCTCGCTGCTGAGCGCCGGTGATCACATCGTCGCCTCGAAGAACCTGTACGGCGGTTCGTACAACATGATGAGTCTCACCCTGCCACGTTTCGGGATCACCACGACGTTCGTCGATCCGCGCGATCCGAGCGCGTTCGAGGCGGCGATCGAGCCCAACACGAAGCTGTTCTACGGCGAGACACTCGGGAACCCTGGCATCGAGGTGATGGACATCGAAGCCGTCGCAAACGTCGCCCACGCCAATGGGCTTCCGCTGATGGTCGACTCGACGTTCTCGACGCCGTATCTGTTCCGCCCGATCGAACACGGCGCTGACATCGTGATGCACTCGATCACCAAGTTCCTCGGGGGCCACGGCACGGCACTCGGCGGTGTCATCGTCGACGGTGGCCGGTTCGACTGGATGGCGAGCGACAAGTTCCCCACCATGACCGAGCCGTACGCCGGCTACCACGGCGTGGTGTTCGCCGAGGAGTTCGGTCCGTCGGCGCTCGGCATGCGGGCCCGCGCCGAGGGTCTCCGTGACTTCGGTGCCTGCATGAGCCCGCACAACGCGTTCGCCCTGCTGCAGGGCATCGAGACGCTTCCGCTGCGGATGGCGCGCCACATCGACAACACCGACCGTGTGCTCGAGATGCTGCAGGCCAACGACGCCGTCAGCTGGGTCAAGCACCCTCGGGTGCCGTCGCACCCCGACCACGAGCTCGCCAAGCGGCTGTACCCGAAGGGTGCCGGCGCGATCCTGAGCTTCGGCGTGAAGGGCGGGCGCGACGCCGGCCGCAAGTTCATCGAGGCCGTGCAACTCGCATCACACCTCGCCAACGTCGGCGACGCCAAGACGCTCGTGATCCACCCCGGCTCGACGACGCATGGCCAGCTCACCCCGCAGCAGCTGGAGGCATCCGGCATCAGCGAGGACCTCGTCCGCCTGTCGGTCGGCCTCGAAGACGCCGACGACATCATCGAAGACCTCGAGCGAGCGCTGAAGGCCAGCCAGCGATGATCGTCGATGTCGATCGACTGCCGGCGCATGCCTCGACCGGCGGCGTCGAGTTGGCCGGCGACGACCCGGTCGTGCTGTTGATCCATGGGGCGGGCAACGACGGCACGGTCTGGCAGCTGCAGACCCGCTACCTCGCCTACCGCGGATTCCGCGCCGTCGCCGTCGACCTGCCGGCTCATGGCCACAGCGAGGGCGACCCGTTGGCGTCGATCGAGGACATGGCCGACTGGGTCGCTCGGTTCGTCGAGGTGGCCGGGTTCGAGTCGGTCCACGTGGTCGGTCACTCGATGGGCACGTTCATCGCCCTCGAGTTGGCCAGCCGGTACCCCTCGATCACGAGCTCGATCACACTGTGTGGCACCGCTACGGCGATGCCGGTCCACCCGGATCTGCTCGATGCCGCCGAGCACGACCTCCCCGCAGCAGCAGCACTGATGGCGGCCTGGGGACACGCCAAGCCGGCCCACCTCGGGCTCAACCCGACCCCCGGTCTCTGGATGATCGGCGGCGCCCAGGGCACTCGTCGAGAACAGCCGCCCGGGCGTGCTCGCCAGCGACTTCCGAGCGTGCATGGCCTACCGCGGCGCCGAAGCTGCTGCCGCTGCCACGACGTGCCCGGCCACCGTGGTGATCGGCCTGGGCGACAAGATGACCCCGCCCAAGGGCGGACGAGCGCTCGCCGCCGCGCTCGCGTCGGCGACGGTGGTCGAGCTCGCCGACACCGGTCACCAGATGATGACCGAGAACCCGAGGGCCGTGAAGCGGACGATCCTCGAAGCGGTCCGCAGCTGAGATCATCTCGTCGCACGCCGACACCGACCGTGCGGCGACCATGAGGCTTGGCGAGTGTCGCCACGAGACGTCGCCCACGGCGTAGATGGTCTCGGGAGCCCCGGTGATTAGCCTCGGGTGATGCCTGAGATTCCTGCTCCGCTCAACCTGGACGATCTCAAAGCGGCCGCCGACTTCCACTACCTGCTCGACGCGTTTCGCGACGTGTTGGTGGAGCTCGGGGAGGCCGAGATCGCGGCCGCGCTGCCATGGGGCGATCGCCACGACCCCACGGCCGAACCGAACGATCCGGACCGGCTCACCCAGGCGCTGTCGATCGCATTCCGGCTGGCGACGCTCTCGGAGGAGAACGCCGCCGCCCAGTACCGCAGGAGCCGCGAGTCGGCCGACGGCCCGACCGCGATCTCGGGCTCCTGGGGGCGGATCCTGTCGGACCTCGGGGCGGCGGGCCACGAGCCCGCCGCGATCGCCGCACAGCTCGGCAGGATCGCCGTCGAGCCGGTGCTCACCGCCCACCCCACCGAGGCCAAACGAGCCACGGTTCTGGAGCAGCACCGCGAGCTCTACCTGCTGCTCGTGTCCCGCGAGAACCAGATGTGGACACCGCAGGAGCAGGCCGAGATCGACGCCGATCTGCGGGCGATGCTGGAACGACTGTGGAGGACGGGCGAGATCTTCCTGGAACGACCTGAAGTCGCCGACGAGTTCCGCAACGTCACGCACTATCTGACTCGCGTCTTCCCGCACGTGGTACCCCGCCTCGATGGCCGGCTCCGCACGGCGTGGGTTGCGGCAGGATTCGACCCCGGCCTGCTGGACGGCGCGACGCTGCCCCAGCTTCGCTTCGGTACCTGGGTCGGCGGCGACCGGGACGGCCATCCCTTCGTCACGTCCGATGTCACCGAACGCTCACTGCGCTTACTGCGCCAGCGTGCGGTGGCGCTGCTCGACGACGAGCTCGTTGCGCTCGCCATCCATCTCAGCCTGTCCGACCTGATCGATCCCGCACCGAGCGAGCTCACCGCATGGATCGATGCCCGGGCCACCGCGCTCGGCCCCGTCGGTGCGAGCGCCGTGGCGAGGAACCCCGACGAGCCGTGGCGCCAGGCGATCAACCTGATCCGGGCGCGCCTGCCTGTCGGGGTGGTCGACGGCGAAGCCGACGCGTCGATCGGGGGATACCGCGACGCTGCAGAGTTGGTCGACGATCTGCGGCTGGTGAGCCGCCTGCTGGAAGAGTCCGGCGCAGGGCGATTGGCGCACCATGACGTCGGTCCGGTGATTCGCTTGGCGGAGACGTTCGGGTTCCATCTGGCGGTGCTCGACGTGCGTCAGAACAGCAGGTTCCACGACCTCGCCGTCGCCCAACTGCTGACCGCCGCCGGGGTGTCGGACGGCGAGAACTTCCCCGAGTGGGCTGAGCCCGAGCGGCTCGCTCTGTTGGAGCGTGAGCTCTCCTCGCCACGCCCGCTCGCCGCCGCCGGCGTCGCGATCGGGCCGGAGGCCGACGCCGTCCTGAGCGCCTACCGGGTGCTGCGAGACGAGATCCTGGCGAACGGCACCAGCCGGCATCGGCAGCCTGATCGTGTCGATGACCCGCAGCGTGTCGGACCTGCTGGTCGTCTACCTGCTGGCGAAGGAAGCCGGACTCCTGACGCGGGACGACGGTGTCGTTCGGTGCCTGCTGCCGGTGGTGCCGCTGTTCGAGACGATCGACGACCTGGAACGCAGTCCCGACATCCTGCGGGCGTTCCTCGAACACCCGATCACGCAGAACACGCTGCGGGCACGGGTCACCGGCGGGCGGGCGCCGAGTCAGCAGGTGATGGTCGGCTACAGCGACAGCAACAAGGACGGCGGCATCCTGGCGAGTCTCTGGGGGCTCTACCGAGCCGAGGACACGCTGGCGCGGATCGGTTCCGATCTGGGGATCGACGTCAGCTTCTTCCACGGACGAGGCGGCACGATCAGTCGTGGCGCCGGCCCGACGCACCGCTTCCTGCGGGCCCTGCCCCCCGGATCGCTCAGTGGCACCCTGCGCCTGACCGAGCAGGGCGAGACGATCTCCCAGAAGTACGCCAACCGGATCACCGCCGAGCACAATCTGGAACTGCTCCTGGCCGGCACCGCCGGGGCGTTGATCGGGACGACGGCGACCCGCTCGGCAACCCACGACCTCGGGCCGCTGATGGACGAGCTGGCCGCATCCAGCAGGGTGGCGTATGCGTCGCTGCTGCGAACCGACGGGTTCATCGAGTTCTTCCGGCAGGCGACGCCGATCGACGTGATCGAGCACAGCCGGATCGGCTCCCGACCGGCTCGCCGCACAGGCAAACCCAGCCTGGCCGACCTGCGGGCGATCCCGTGGGTGTTCTCGTGGAGCCAGGCCCGCTTCCTGCTGTCCGGCTGGTTCGGACTCGGCACCGCCCTCACCGATCTGCGCACCAGCGACGAGGACCGGTTCGTCGAGCTCGTCGGTCATGCCTTCGACTGGCCGCCGCTCCACTACATCGTGTCGAACGCCGCCACCGCGATCGCAACCGCCGATCCCGAGATCATGGGCTGGTATGCGGACATGGTCGTCGATGACGACATTCGGGTCACCTTCCTCGACCGAATCCGCGCCGAGCACGCCCGCACCATCGACGTGCTCGAGCAGATCTACGGTGGGCCGCTGGCCGAACGACGCCCCAACATCGCTCGAACGTTGCGCCAACGCGACCCGGCGCTGCGTCCGCTGCACCGGCGTCAGATCGAGCTGATCTCCACGTGGCGGGCGCGACAGGTCGAGGATCCCGCAGCGGCCGAGGCGATGCTGCCGCAGCTGCTGGTCACGGTGAATGCGATCGCCAGCGGCCTGGGCACCACCGGCTAGTTCGACCGATCGAGGTCAGCGGTCGCGGAATCCCTTGCCGTCGAGGATCTTCCGGGCATACTTCTCGACTCGTGCCTGGCGGGTCTTGGCTTGCTTGGCATCCGAGAAATGCAGGTTGTACTCACGTTGCCGACCAGGGGTCAGCGCACGGAACGCAGCCTTCAACTCGGGGTCCCGGTCAAGCCGATCCTGGAGCTCCTCGACCAGAACGAGCTCGGGTGGCGGGCCCACTTCCAGGCCCGCCTGCTCGACATCGATGGCCTCGGCGATGTACGACCTGACGGTGTCGGCCAGCCGGGCCACGTCGCCAACCGAGGTGAAACGAATCCGGCGAGCCGATCGGAGTTCGGCCCCTGCTGCTCGAGAACGCCTTCAGGATCGTCACCAAGGCACCCTTGAAGAACATCAGGGCGAGGAAGTCGTTCATCTCCTGGAGAATGACGATGTTTCCGCCGTCATGGCTGTAGCAGGGCTTGCCCCACTTGATCTCCTCGGTCAGTCCACACCAGCGGATCGGCCGCAGCTCGGCGATCTCCTCCGGCCACTTCTCAGACCGCCGATTAGGCATCGACTCGGGTTCACCGCCACTCCCCGTCACGACCGAGGTACTCCGAGCGCCGCCGAGCCGTCGCGGTAGAACGTCTGGCTGCCCGAGTCGGCCAGCACCTGCAACATCGCCGGCAGTTCGCCGCCCTCGGCGCGGATCTTGGCGATCACCCGGTCGCTGCCGATCGCGTCGAGCATTTCGAACGGGCCGTGGGCCCAGTTGAAACCCCACCTGATCGCGTTGTCGATGTTGACGATGTCGTCGGCGATCTCGGGCACCAGGCCGGCGGCGTAACGCAACGTGCCTCCGAAGATCTGCCACGCCAGTCTGTCCCTGTGGCGAATCGTCGAACAGCACCGCACCCATCTCGCCCGGCACGCCGTCGAGGTCGGGCTCGACCGAGTCGCGCCACGCCTCGGTGACGAGATCGAACGTCTCGATCCGCTTCGTGCCGTCGTCGAGCTTCTGCACGCGGCCGAAGCCGCCGAGCTGGCGCGACTTGCGTCCCAGTTGGCCACGCTCGAGCATCCGCTGCTCCGCCTCGGGGAACGACGTGAACGCATGTCCGGCGTCGCCATCGGGCAGGTTGACGGCGAGGTTCTTGCCGACCAGATCCATCACGTCGAGCCCGATCAGGTCGATCAGCCCGTACAAACCCGTCGGTGGGAGCCCGACCGGCTTGCCGAGCACGGCGTTGATGGTCTCCTGGCTCATGCCATCGGCCAGGAACGGCTTGGCCAGGTGCAGGCCACTCAGCATGAAGAAGCAGCCGATCCGGTTGCCGATGAAGTTGACCGTGTCCTTGGCGTGGACGACGCCCTTGCCGAGCTGGTCCTCGCCGAACTGGGCGAACGCCTCGATCACGTCGGGATCGGTGTGCTCGCCGGGGACCAGCTCGAACAACTTCATCACGCGAACCGGATTGAAGAAATGAGTGATCGCCACGTCTGCCTGGAACCGATCGGGCATCCCGGCAGCGATCTCGCGCAGCGGGATGCCGGACGTGTTCGAGCTGATGACCGATCCGTCCTTGCGGAGCGGTTCGACCTTGGCGAACAGCTCCCGCTTGACGGCGAGATCCTCGATGATCGCCTCACAGATCCAGTCGTAGTCGGCGATCGCCGCCAGGTCGTCGTCGAACGTTCCCGTCGTCACGAGCTGTCGGTCGGCTTCGTCGACCGCCTGTAGGCCGCGATCGACCGCCTCCGCGGTCGTGTCGAGCATCAACACCCGGCAGCCAGCGGCAGCGCTGGCGGCGGCGATCCCCGACCCCATGGTTCCGCATCCCAGCACGGCGACCGATTCGATCTGACGACTCATGTTCAGTTGCTCCTCTGCGGGCGACACCTTGTTCGCCGCTGACCGGCGAGTCTGCCCGACGCGTCAGCTGGTTGCACATCCTGGCATCGTCCAACATGATTCCCGGCGCGCACTGTGCGGAGCAGCGTTGGACCCCGCTCCGCCCGGATACGAGGGTCCGGAGGCTGGGCTAGCTTGAGCCGATGAGGACCGTCGTTCGCAATGGGACCGTGCTCGACAGCGAGTCGATGACGTTCATCGGACAACGTGATGTGGTCATCGACGACGGCGTGATCGTCGACGTGGCCCAGCGCCACGAGCCGCACGGTGACGTCGAGGTCGATGCCCGAGGTCGATACGTACTGCCGGGCCTGATCGACGGGCACGTGCATTTCCGGCTCGCCACCATGAACTTCCATGCGATGGTCTCGTGGACCGAAGTCGAGTTCGGAATCCGCATGGCAGCCCTCTCGCGCAACACCGTCGAACGCGGGTTCACCACGGTGCGCGATCTCGGGGGCGACGTCACCGGGTTGATGCGGGCGATCGCCAGCGACGCCACCCCCGGACCGCGGATCATTCGTGCCGGGCGGATGCTCACCCAGACCGGCGGCCACGGCGACGCCGAAGGGGGCGACCGAGAGGTCCCTGCGTGTGGTTGTGCGTTGCGCTCGACGACGTTCAGCATCGTGGCCGACGGTGCCGAGGCGGTCCGCAAGGCAGCCCGTCACAATCTGCGCGAGGGCAGCGACTTCCTCAAGGTCCACGTCTCCGGCGGCGTGGCGTCTCCCTCCGATCCGCTCGACTCGGTTCAGTACACACCAGACGAACTGTTGGCAGCAGTGACCGAGGCCGATCATCGCGGCACCTACGTCGCCGCCCACGCCTACAGCCCTGAAGCGATCCAGCAGGCCGTCGCCGCCGGCGTGCACAGTATCGAACACGGCAACCTGCTCGATCAGCCGACCGCGCAACAGATGGCCGAGGCCGGTTCGGTGCTCGTCCCGACGCTCGTGACCTACGAGGCGATGGACCAACTCGGCGAACAACTCGGCCTCCCGAAGGCCAACCGTGACAAGAACACGGTCGTCTACGAGGCGGGCCTCGCATCGCTGGAGATCGCTCACGCTGCCGGCGTGACGATGGGGCTCGGCACCGACCTGATCGGGGAAACGCAGACGATGCAGAACCGGGAACTGGCGATCCGCGCCGAAGTGCAGCCGGCCGAGGCGATCCTGCGGTCGATGTGGACGACCAACGCCCGACTGTGTCGCCTCGAAGGTCGAATCGGAGTGATCACGCCCGGCGCGATCGGTGATCTCGTGGTCTCACGTGTCAACCCCCTCGATGACATCTCGGCGTTCGCCGATCATGACGCGTCGCTCAGCCATGTGATCCAGGGCGGCCGGATCGTGGTCGATCGCTGATCTGATCGAACCCGTCCCCGGCGAAAACAACCTTCAGCGGTAGCGTGCCCGAATGTACCGAATCGGGGCTCAGCGCAGCCTCCGAGTGCTGATCGCCGCCGCCCTGTTCGCCTCGGGTTGCTCGGGTGCAAGCACCGAGCCTTCCGTTGACGACTCCATCACGACGGCTACCACGGCTCCAGTTGCGGACGATCCGGCGGCTGACACGGCCGAAGCACCGCAGGACGAGCCCGAGACCACTGCGGCAGCCGGGGATCGCCCGACGATCGACGTGACCGCCGAAGCCAGCGAGCGCAGCGTGCTCGCCGCCAGCGTGACGATCGAGAGCTCGATCCCGGTGCGGGCCAGGATCGTCGCGACATCCGGGGACCACGAGGTGACGACACCGTTCACCGCCGCCACGTCGATGACCCATGTGTTGCCGCTCGTCGGCCTGCGTGCCGAACGTGAGTACACGGTCGCCGTGACCGCCGAGGGAGCCGGTGAGATCGAGCTGGTCTCCGACGCGACGAGCTTCTCGACCGGAGCGCTGCCCGACTTCATCCCGGAGTACGCGTTCACCGCCGATCCGACGCGCACCGCCGACGGCGTCACGCTGATCGAGGTGATCCCGTTCGACGCCGATCGACCCGTTCCGGCATCGGTGATCGCCGTCGACGACGGCGGCCAGGTGGTCTGGTACTACCAGTGGTCGGCAACCCTGGGCGGTATCAAACAATCACCGACGGGCACGTTCGTCGGTCACAACTATCCGTTCAGCCTGGTCGAGTTCGACGTGCTCGGCGACACGCTCGCACGTTGGCAGGTCGAGACCGACGACTCGGCCGGCTCCGACGACCCGAGCGTCGACAATCCGGTGCTCGACGAGGACAGCTTGTCGAGCCTGGTCGCGGCGCTGACCGGCCTGCCCGGCGACCCGGATCCGGTGTTCGTGAGCGCCGACTGGATGCAGCTCGGCGCCTTCCACCACGAGTCCCACTACCTCGACAATGGCAACCTGCTGTTCCTCACGACGACGGTCCACGAACTCGAGCCGGCCCAGCGGGCAGCGCTGTGCCCGGGCGACCCACTCGAGTTCAACGTGATCAGCGATGTCGCCGTCGAGATGACGCCTGCCGGCGAGGTCGTGCGCACCTGGGATCTGTGGGATGTGCTCGACGTCGACCTGACGCCCGGGTCCGACCTGTGTCTCAGCGACGGCATCTACGCCGACGGCCTCGAGCGTGACTGGACCCATGCCAACTCGGTCATCTACGACTCCGTCCGAGACGCCCTCATCATCTCGTCGCGCCACACCGATCAGATCGTCGCGATCGAGTACGGCACCGGCGTCGGCCCCCAATCCGAGCTGCGCTGGATCCTCGGTGCGGCCGCCACGATGCCACTCGATGGCCAACCGCCCTTCCACAGCCATGCGGTCGACGTGCTCGACGACGGCTCGATCATCGCCTACGACAACGGCAACGGCCGGCCCGGCACGCTCCCCGATGATCCGACCAATCCGACGTTCAGCAGAGCCGTCATCTACGACATCGACGACACTGCTGCCGATCGTGCCGAATGGTCGGCGACCCAGGTGTGGGAACACCGCGTCGACGACATCGACGGCACAAGCTTGTACGCCTTCTTCGTCGGCGATGCCGACCAGCTCGACAACGGCAACGTCCTGATCGATCATGGAGGTATCGGCTCCAGCTTCGACACCACGAGCGGGGCTCGGATCATCGAGGTCGTTCCCGAAGGCGTCGCGGGCGGAGAGATCGTGATGGACTTCCGGATGGGCTCGATCGACGATCCGGTCATCAGCTACCGGGCCGAGCGGATCGAATCGCTGTTCGTCGGGCCGCTCTGGCAGCAGTAGATCCTGAGCAGCCACCCGCCGGCGCTGCGGCTCGCTCGTGGTTCCCGTGGCGTTCGATGTCAAGATCAACGAGAGACCACATTCGATCCGGAGGACTGCATCTTGAGTTCCGACCACCTGCACGATCAAGACGGGGCGCCGATCACGGCACCGGTTCTCGATTGGGCCAGCGACTACGACATCTTCGATTCGCAGTACGTGACCGATCCGTACGGCATCTGGGACGAGCTGCGTCGGACGTGCCCGATCGCGCACACCGAGCGGTGGGGTGGTTCGTGGCTGCCGACGCGATACGCCGACGTGTACGCGATCGCCCACGACATCGAGAAGTTCCCCTCGGGCAACGGCATCAGCGTCGTGCCGCTGATGGACATCGCCACCAGTGGCGAAGCCACCCCGATCAACGTTCCGTCACCGGTCCTCACGTCGGGCGTGCCGCCGATCAGCGCCGATCCGCCGTTGCACACGTGGACACGCCGACTGATCCTGCCCACCATGAGCCCGACCAGGGTTGCCGAGTACGAAGTGTTCACTCGCGACCTGTGCCGGCACCTCGTCGACGAAGTGCTGGCGCGCGGCACCGGTGACGCCGCCTCCGAATACGCCCAACAGATCCCGGTCCGCGTGATCGGCCACATCCTCGGTGTTCCTGAAGACATGTCCGCCACGTTCACCGAATGGGTGCGCGACGTGCTCGAATTCGCCCACGACCCCGAGCGTCGTCAACACGGCATCATCAACATCATCACGTACCTTCGCGACGCGATCGACGAACGTCAGACCGAGCCGCAAGACGACTTCATCACCGAGCTGTTGCAGTCCGAGCACGACGGCGAGCCGATCGACAGGCCGGTCGTGATGGGGATGTGCGCGCTGCTGTTGATCGCCGGGATCGACACCACGTGGTCGTCGATCGGTTCGACGATGTGGCACCTCGCCGCCCATCCCGAGGATCGTCGTCGCCTCGTCGCCCAGCCCGACCTGATGCCGACCGCGATCGAGGAGTTCCTGCGGGCCTACGCTCCTGTCACGATGGCGCGCAGGCTCACCGAGGACGTCGAGTACGAAGGCTGCCCCATGAAGGCGAGCGAGCGGATCCTGATGAACTTCCCGGCCGCCAATCGTGACCCGGAGGTGTTCCCCGATGCCGACCAGGTGATCCTCGATCGCCAGCAGAATCGGCACCTTGCGTTCGGGGCCGGGATCCACCGCTGCGCCGGATCGAACCTGGCGCGGATGGAGCTACGGGTGGCCGTCGAGGAATGGCTGGCTCGGATCCCCGAGTTCGAGCTGGTCGATCCTGCGCTGGTCACGTGGGCGGGCGGCCAGGTCCGCG
>CAVRNX010000014.1:0-39535 GCA_963722635.1 uncultured Acidimicrobiaceae bacterium | reverse complement strand
AGGCCCGGTTCGACGACCCGTCCAGAATCGGTCAGGGATGTGACGTGTCGAGTTATCCACAAGCTGACACCTCGTTCGGACCACCACTCGCACGAAGTTTGTAGTGAAGACCCTTCACTACAACGAAAGTCGGGGTTTTGTTGCAGTAACGCCTGACACCGCGACGTTTGTGCCGCCAACCGTCGACGATCTCGGCGCAGCGCTCACCGACCTCGAGCGATTCATCCACGACGATCACGACCTGCCGCCTCTCATCGCGACCGCGCTCGCCCATTACCAGTTCGAGACGATCCACCCGTTCCTCGACGGCAACGGCCGGCTCGGGCGCTTGCTGATCGTCTTCCTCTTGATCGAACGTGACCTGCTGCCGAGCCCGCTGCTGTACTTGAGTGGCTTCTTCGAGTCCCACCGGTCCGACTACTACGACCGATTGCAGGCTGTCCGAGAGCGCGGTCAGATGCAGGAGTGGCTCCAGTTCTTCCTGACGGCGGTGACGACTCAGTCCACCGACGCGGTCGACCGAGCGGAGCAACTCGTCGACCTCCGCGAGGATTACCGGCAGCGCCTCGCGGGACGTCGAGCACGGTTCCCGGAAGTCATCGACCTGGTCTTCGAGAACCCGATCGTCACCTCACAGCGCGTCGCGCGTGCTCTCGACATCACCGATGCCGGCGCCAAGAACTTGATCCGTGGTCTCGCCGACGTCGACATTCTCGTCGAAGGAGCTCCGACGAGTCCGCCGAAAGAAGCGCTGGATCGGCACCGACGTACTCGCAATCCTCGACCCCGACTGAGCCGCACTTCGATCATCCCGGCAATCGAGTCGCGGGTCGCCCCACGCGCTTCGTGGTCAGGCGTCGATCAGGTAGTCGGTGATCTGGGCGTCGTCGACGCCGAGATCGGCGTAGTTGTCGTCGGTGCGGGCCCGCATGTAGTCGCTCCACACGAACTCGCGGTACTTCGGTGTCGAACCGGCGATCTCGGCGATCGGCTCGATGCTGGCGCCACGGGCAGGATTCGAGAAGTACGGGATGCTCATCCGGTCGCGTTCCGACATCGTCAGCACGCGATGGACCGCGGCACGGTACTGATCGTTCGTCCAGACCTGCATCGCATCGGCCAGGTTGACCACGATCGTGCCGGGCCGCGGCTCGATGTCGACCCACGAGTCGTCGGCAGCGCGGGCCTGCAGACCGCCGGTGTCGTCCTGCAGCAACAGCGTCAGCACGCCGGGGTCGGTGTGGTAGCCGAGCGCTGTCTCGCCCAGCTCACGCAGATCGTCGCGTTCGTCGGCGGGCACCGGGTCGCCGAGCGGATAGTGGTTGAGACGAACCGTGCTGGTGTGCCGGTCGCCCCGGAACTGCTCGGCGGCGGCCGGGTCGAGCCCGAGCGCTGCGTGCACCAGCGATGCGGTGCGGATCGCCAACTCGCTGAACGCATCGAAGAACGCCACCATCGTCGGGCGGAACTCGGGAAACACGTCAGCGCTCGGCCACCGGTTGTATGCGTCGGTTGCCACCAGGCCGGGGTCGTTGTAGTCGAAGACCTGTTTGTGGTCGCGCTTGCGTTTGGTGAGTTCGCGGTCGAACCAACCGAGCGGATTCTCGGCGTCGCGCTGGATCGCGACGCGGTGCCGGCGGTCGCTCTCGAAGAACGTTCGCCCTTGCGACCACGTCTTCGCAATCAGGTCGTCGAGCCCGTGCCCGGTCAGGAGGAAGAACCCGTGGTCGCGAACACGCAGCGTCGACAGCGCCGAGCTCGGCCTCGCTCGGGGACGTGACGTCGATCGTCGGAACGAGTTCGTGTGCACCCATCACCCAAGTCTCGCAGCCGAGCGCCAACCCGGCCGAGCGGGTCGAGCGCTCCGCCTGCGGGAGTTCGCCAATACATCCCGGGGAGTACGAGCCGAAGCCGAGGATCGGTCACACTTGATCAGAGGAATCAACGCCTCCCGGACCGACCGATGATCACCACGAGACGAACAGCCACACCCCGCAGAACGCTCGACCCACGTTCGGCGACGCGGCACTCGCCGTGCTCGTCACCGCCTTCGCCGTGGTTGCGCTGGCGCTCGAACTCGGCGACGAGAACTCGGCCACCGCCCGCTCCTACGTGGTTGCGATCGTCGCCGGCGGCGCACTCGCGTTCAGGCGCGTCAGCCCGCCCGCGGTGCTGGCCGTCGTCGTGGCCGGGCGGCTGTTCGTGATCTGGGACGTCGACAACGAGCTGGCGCTGATGCCGGCCGCAGTCGTGGCGCTCTACACCGTCGCCCGGCACGGCGATCGTCTCGTCGGCCTCGTCACGGCGTCGGTGGCTGCCGTCGTGATGGGTGTCATCGCCGCCGCGCTCGGCGACGAAACGTTTGCGCTCGAGCTGCTGGGCGAGGGCGCCCAAGCGTTCCTCCCGATCGCCGTCGCCGACGCCGCCCGCGCCCGCGCCGACCGGATCGACGATCTGATCGAGACGGAAGCTGCGGCTCGCGTCCAGGCCGAACGGCTGCGCATCGCACGCGACCTCCACGACGTGGTCGCCCATGGCCTGTCGACGATCGCCATCCAATCGGGGGTCGCCTCGCACCTGCTCGACCGCGACCCCGGCCAGGCCAAGGAGGCGCTCGACATCATCAACGCCACCGGCAAGTCGTCGCTGGAGGAACTGCGTGCGATGGTGGGCGTGCTGCGCTCGACCGACGTCGCCGAGTTGCGCCCGACACCGACCGACCCCGACGACATCGGCGAGCTCGTCGACGCAGCCACGGCAGCCGGCGTGCCCGTCACCTGCGAAGTGACCGGGGCGTTCCCCGCCGACGTCAGCGACGCGGCGGTCGTCGCCGTGCACCGGATCGTGCACGAGGCGCTCACCAACGTCACGCGCCACGCCGGCTCGGTCGCCACCACGGTCCGGCTCGATCACCACGACGACCACGTCGCCGTCGACGTCCACAACGAACGACCGTCCGGCGGACGCCACCCCACCGAGTCGACCGAGTCGACCGGGGTCGGCATCGTCGGGATGCGAGAACGCGCCGAGTCGGTGGGCGGCCACCTCGAGGCTCGGCCCACGTCCGACGGCGGGTTCCGGGTGACCGCGACCGTCCCGTACTACCGGCACGGCGCATGACGGCGCCGCCGCACGATCCGGTTGGTGATCGCCGACGACCAGGAACTGGTCCGGCGCGGGTTCGGCGCCCTGATCAACGCCGAAGACGACCTCGAGGTGGTCGGCGAGGCAGCGAACGGGCTCGAAGCGATCGAACAGGCCTTCACCACCCGGCCCGACGTGATCCTGATGGACATCCGCATGCCGGCGCTCGACGGGATCGAAGCGACGCGACGGATCACCGCCGACGACCGGCTGCAGCTCACCAAGGTGCTCGTGCTCACCACGTTCGACCTCGACCAGTACGTGTACGACGCACTCCGGGCGGGCGCCTCGGGCTTCCTGTTGAAGGACACCGCCCCGCAACAACTGCTCGACGCGATCCGGGTGGTCGCCGACGGCGACGCCCTGATCGCACCCGGCATCACCCGACGACTGATCGCCGAGTTCGCGGCGCGGCCCGACCCCGAACGCAGCGACGACGTGCTCGGCGCGCTGACCGAGCGAGAGCGCGACGTGCTGATCGAGGTCGCCCGCGGTGACACCAACGCCGAGATCGCGGCGCGGCTGTTCATCTCGCCACTCACGGCGAAGACCCACGTCAGCCGGATCCTCACCAAGCTGAACGCCCGCGACCGGGCCCAGCTCGTGGTGATCGCCTACGAAACCGGCCTCGTCAGGCCCGGCCACTGAGCCGCACCGGCGGACCAGCAACGTTCGTCGGGCAGTCCTCCCCAGCCACCGACCGGGCGCAGCGCGGTAGGTAGCAGCGGGCACGCCACGGAAACCTTGTGACAGCGCGGCGGCTCACTGGATCGCCGCCGTCGCCGACAGCAAGGTGTGCACGGCCCGCGAGTGGATCCGGGTCGGGAACGGGCTCCGCTCCGATACGAGGGGGAAGGCCGCAGCGTGATATCATTGATAGCAATGGCCCAACTGATCGTACGCAACCTCGACGAGGACCTGGTGCAGCGACTGAAGCGTCGCGCCGCCGCAAATGGCCGGTCGATGGAGGAGGAGCACCGCCAGTTGCTGCGCCAGGTGCTGCGCCCCGAAGGGTTGGCCGAGGCGCTGATGGCGATGCCCGACGTCGGTGACGACGCCGACTTCGAGCGGCTGCCCGACTTGCCACGCGAGCTCGATCTGCAATGACCGACGACTACCTGCTCGACACGAACGTGGTGTCGGAGCTGCGTAAGGGAGACCGCGCCGACGCCGGAGTACAACGCTGGTTCATCGAGCACGCCACCGATCAGCTGTGGCTGTCGGTGTTGGTTGTCGGTGAGCTGCGAAGGGGCGTCGAGCTACGCCGCCGCCGGGATCCCCAGGCCGGCGACTCACTCAGCGACTGGCTACAAACGGTGACCGGCCAGTTCGACGATCGCATCCTCCCGATTACGACGGAGGTGTGCGAGCGCTGGGCCCAGCTCAACGTCCCCGACCCCCTCCCTGTGATCGACGGCCTGCTCGCGGCCACCGCGCTGGAGCACAACCTGGTACTGGTGACCAGAAACACCAGCGACGTCGAGCGAACGGGAGTCGCGCTAGAGAACCCGTTCGACCCCTACTCAGCAAGCGACTGAATATCGAGCAGTTCGCTCCGGGTCGCTGGCGGCCCGGTCGAGGGACTCGTCATCATCTGCACGGCGATCGTCGCCCGGACGTCGGAGAACAGCATCACCTGGACGAGTGACAACAGGTCCTCGGCCTCCCGCTTTCGACATGCAGACCTGCCACGCGGAGAAGGTCCGCAACTGACCAGATGAACGCCGCATGGTTCTTGATCGTGCTCGAAGCCCCCGCCGTCCCGACGTAGTGGCATGGCACCACAGGCTGGCCTACCGGGACGCACCCCGGAGACCAGCGACATGTTTCGGTTCTCGCGCCGACCGAGCGGTCTATCGCTCCAGAATTCGAACGACTTCGTCTGCTCGGAAAACTCGGTCCTGAGTACGGCCGGTGATCTCGCTGAGTAGGCCCAACTCGACGAGCTTGGCGATGGCGTTGTTTGCCGCCGGGAAGCTCACGTCGTAGCGATCCCTAGCGTCGGTCACCGTCAGGATCGGCCGCTCGATCAGGTCTGAGGCGATGTCGACCGAGAGGTTGTGTCGTCCGCCCCCGCGCGTGGTGGCAGTCGCGTGCTGCTGGAAGGCGAGCAAATCCGTGATCTTGGCGGCGCTCGCCTCTGCCTGCGCCCGGACACCCTCACAGAAGAAGCGGATCCAGCGGTCGAAGTCGCCGGTCGCACTCACATTGAGGAGTTCATCTTGGTAGGACGACCTGCGCGCCTCGAACCATGGCGACACCGTGAACAACGGCTCAGTGAGGACGCCCGACGACAGGAACTGCAGAACGATCATCAGTCGGCCGATGCGACCGTTCCCATCGTGGAACGGGTGCAGTGTCTCGAACTGATAGTGCGCGAGAGCACTATCGACCACGGCACGCGCGGCTCGTCGCTGGGGACGATGCAACCAGTCGAAGAGGTCGCTCAGTCCGGTCTCGAGATGATGCCCAGGTGGTGGAGGCACGAACCGGGCATCCTCGACCCTGCCACCCGCCCCGATCACTACCTGGATATCGCGCAAGCTGCCTGGCTCGGACTGGCCGGTATCGATGCCGGCCATCAACAGCGTATGGATCTCACAGAGGAGTCCGCGGCTGATCTGGCGACCATCTCCGGTCACCCACGAGTAGGCATGCTCAGCGGCCGTCACGTAGTTCAGAATCTCGCGGAGTTCTGGAGTCCTTGGGGCTGCAACGTCGAGATCCGCTGCGAGCACGTCAGTCAGCGCGGCGTATGTGCCCTCTAGCGCCGAGGTGCTCTGCGCCTCACGCCGAAGAGTCGGTCGCCGCAGCAACCGGGCATTCGGAAGCTGCACGCCCGCCTGGTCGAGACGCCCGAGGGCCAGTGCAGCATCAGCCACCGCGTCAACGGTGCCCGAAGCCAACTCGAGTTGGTCGGGTAGCGGATGCGGCACGAACGCCCAGTGCTCGTACGTTTCACCAGAACGTGGATCGCTCCCGCTGATCGGGACGAGGTCCCCGACCGGACTGCTCTGAAACCGCTCAACCTCCATTCGTTAAACTTTAGCGTACTTATGCTTTAACGTTACGGGTTGTGGTTGAAGCCAGCGTTACGAAACTCGGCACCATGAATGCCCTGACCGCTCGGAGCGTTAACTACGACCGCGCTAGTTGAAGTGAGCAGGCGGTATTTGGATCCGAACGCCGATGAGCTGACGAACCTGTCGTCCGTCCCTCAGACGGCGATGGCTCGGCGCGAGTGCACCCTCAACCCGTCGAATCCCGACTGCTGACCGAGCGACGAGCGACGCGGGCGGCGAAGCGGGCCTGCATCGAGCGGTTGTTCGACCAGGTCTCGGGCTGACGCCGTCCGTTTCCGGTGCGCTCTGTGGTCAGGATCGGTGAGACAGGTTGGTGAGTTCTCGACCTTGCCTTCCAACTGCTCGTTTCTGACCGGCATGGTGCTTGATCGTCTCGCTGCTCCCGCTCACCTCGCCATCGCGGCACGTCGCGGACGAGGGCGCGACACCCCTCTGGTACCGTTGCTCGTACCGACTTCCCCTCGCTCACCAGATCGAGGAGAATGACATGCCGGTCGACGACCGCACCCGACTCAACCTGCACCGCAAGCTCGACGAAGTACTCGGCCCAGCCGAAGCAGACACGCTCATGGCACATCTCCCACCCGTCACCTGGCAAGACGTCGCCACCAAAGACGACCTCCGCACCCTCGAGGCGGTTATCCGCGCCGACCTTCGTTCGGAGATCGCACAGGCGATGGAGCGCCAGATCCGCTGGATGGTCACGTTCAACACCGCCCTCGTCGCGGTCGCCCTCGCCGCCGCCCGCCTGCTGTTCTGACCGCTTGCACACCTGGCGCGTCCCCGAACACGAACACGACGTCCGGAAGTCGCTGGTGCAGCCCCGGCGCGGCGTGCATCCGAACCGCTCAGCCGCAGAGCGGGCGTTCGTCTTGGGGTGTGGTGTCACGGATGAACGCGGCGATCGTGTCGCCATCGACGTGGCCGACCTCGATCGTGTCGGTGTCGATGCGTGTTGCGACTGCGTCGAGCAGCACCCAGTCGTCGCCATCGACGGGCGAAGCGTTGTAGATCACGACTTCCCAGCCGCCCGGGAAGTCGGTCCGCTCCCACGGCCGCGACGGCCCGGGGATCAGCCCGTCCACATCGCCGACGGGGAGGTACAGATCGTCGCCGACCTCCACCGACATCCCGACCGCGCAGCGCCACCACACC
Organism: uncultured Acidimicrobiaceae bacterium; assembly: GCA_963722635.1. Taxonomy (GTDB): domain Bacteria; phylum Actinomycetota; class Acidimicrobiia; order Acidimicrobiales; family Ilumatobacteraceae; genus Ilumatobacter. The sequence continues at coordinate 32,153 of CAVRNX010000014.1, read as the reverse complement.
TGCACCGGCACCGTCTCGTCGACCTCGATCGCGTCGGGTGCCGGCATGCCCACTCCGTACAGATCACTCGCCGGATCGAGCGGCGCCTTGCGCATGGTGACCACGTCGAGCAGGTCGTCGAGCTCGGTCACCGCAGCGAGGCGCGGGTCGGACGGCAACGGCTCGATCACATGATTGATGCCGCCCGGACAGCGCACGTGCAGCCCCTGGACGTCGGTGCCGAACCCACCGTCGTCGAGCCGATGAACGAAGGCGATCGCCGACACACCTTCGAGCGCCGAGACATCACCACCCAGCGTGCCGCTGGTCTCGAACACCGTGACTGCGGTGTCACCACCCCACGTGCGGGCATCGGCCAGCACGAACTCGATCGTGCTGTCGCCGGCACGCACCACATCGATCACACCGACGACGACTGCGTCAGCGCGATCGACGAGGTCGATCAGGTCGTCGGCAGGCTGATAGTCATAGGCGGGCAGGCCGCTGCGGAGCGTTTCGATCGCCTCTACGCACGCGCTGGCCGCCTCATCCGGCGCGGTTGGGCCGGGCAGCGAGATCGCCACGTGCACGTCACCTTGGGGCCCGAACCCCGAGACGATGACCGGGCCGCCGGGCGAGTCGGCCGGCACGACCAGTTCCCAAGCCGTCTCCCCGACTTGTTCGACCGTCACTGCGCCCCCCTGCACGTAGTTCGCCGTGAAACTCCACCCGGCGACCGGGAACGTGAACCACACCCGACCATCGATCGGGACGACGACCGGCGGGTTCTCCTCCGGCGTGCCATCGGCGCAGTACGCCTCGTACTCCTCGTCGGGGTCGGCAGGCCGGGGTTCGGACCAACAGACCGTGAACGGTTCCCGCTCGATCGGGCCGCCATCCGGCTCGAACACCACCGGTGGCGGGTTCGTCGGCCAATCGTCGTCAGGTTCGGTGGTTGCCGTCGGGGCGGTCGGCTCGGTCGGTTCCGAACTCGTCGGGGCGACAGGCGGCAATGTGCCGGCGGCACCATCGGACGACGCGCTGCCGCACGCGGCGAGCACGAGAGCGGATCCGGCAACGACAACAAGAAGGCGCATAGGGATTCGACGTGCACACACCGCGCCCGGTTCCCGCTCGCGCCACGAACAGGAGCCGTGACACGACGGGATGCTTCGAGGTCGTGTCGTGAACCGCCGGCAACGAACCGTCACGGGGATCGAACACGTTCGCTGATCGGCAACAGACTTGCTCCTCGACGACGTCCCGCCAGGTCGCGATCACCTGGCCGACCAATTCGCGGGCAACACGGTCGCATCGACGACCGCCGAATAGTCAGGCCCGCGCTCGTTCCAGTGCTGAGAGGTCGGAGCGACGCGAGCGGCGAAGCGGGTCTGCATCGACGACCACCGAACAGTCAGGCGCGCGCTCGTTCCAGTGCTGGGAGGTCGGAGCGACGCGAGCGGCGAAGCGGGCCTGCATCGACGACCACCGAATAGTCAGGCCGCGCGCTCGTTCCAGTGCTGGGAGGTCGGAGCGACGCGAGCGGCGAAGCGGGCCTGCATCGACCGCTCGCCCGACCAGGTCTCGGGCTGACGCCCTTGCGCCATCGCGCGGTTGCGCGTGCGCGGTTGCGCCGTTGCGCCGGCGTGCCGTTTCGTCGTCGTTCGGCTTGATCGAATTGGTGTTCGCTACTCTGTTACACCCCTTGGTCAGGATGGGGGCATGGATATTGGTGCGGTTGTCGAGCGGGTGCGGGAGGTGTCGTCGGTCAGCGGCGACGCTGGTGCCGCTGGGCGCTCGGCGATCGAAGCTGCGATCACCGCATCAGCCGAGGTGAAGTCGTGGCTGGCCGCTGCCGACGCCCGGCTGGCGACGGCGTTGGCAGCGCAGGTGTCGTTCCCCGAAAAGACGATCGCCGACTGCACCCGCGAGTCGTTGCGCGACGCCGCCAAGTCGAAAGAGCGTTCCGACACGTTGGGCCAGCGTTCCCGGGTTCGCCGACGCCCTGGACGCTGCGGCGGTCACGGCGGGCCATGTCGATGCGATCACCTCGAAGGCCAAGCCGCTCACCGACTCACAGCGCGCCGAGTACTTCGAGCGGGTCGCCGGGCTGGTCTCGGTGGCCTCGTCGGCGACGGTCGAGGAGTTCCGCAAGCGGCTGGCGTTGGAGGCTCGTGCGACCGAGCGCGACGACGGCATGGAACGGTTGGAGCGGCAGCGCCGCAAGACCGGTTTGCGGGTGTGGACCGATGGCGAGGGGATGTGGCGTTTCGACGGCCGCTTCGACCCGCTCTCGGGGGTCGAGCTCGACGCCCGCCTCGAAGCCGCCGTTCAGGCCCTGTTCGCCGAAGCAACACCCGACAACTGCCCGACCGATCCGGTCCTCAAGCAGCAACACCTGCGGGCCTTGGCGTTCCAGCGTTTGGTGATGGAGGGCGGCGCTGGTGTGGGGGCTGGTGGGCCTGGTCGCCGTGAGGTGATCATCGTCGCCGACACCGACCAACCCAACGGAGCCGGTGGACCCACGATCGACTGGGGGATCCCCGTCGAGCTCCCCGATCGGGTGCTCGCCGAGATGTGCCAGAGCGACACCACCGACGTGCATGCCGTGATCGTGCGCAACGGAGTGATCCTGCACGCCCCCGGCCAACTCGACTTGGGCCGCACCACCCGGTTGGCGAACCGAGCCCAACGCCGAGCGCTACGGGCGCTGTACTCCACCTGTGCGATCCCGGGCTGCTCGGTTCGGTACTCGCGCTGCAAGTTGCATCACATCATCTGGTGGCGCCACGGCGGCCGAACCGACCTGGCCAACCTGCTGCCGATCTGCAGCCACCACCATTCGAAGGTCCACGACGACGGATGGATCGTCTCGTTGGGACCGAACCGCCAACTCACCCTCCGGCTCCCCGACGGCGCCATCCACAACACCGGCCCACCAAGCCGAAAGGCGGCGTGAACCCGCCCACCGCTCCTTGACAACTGAAGAAACCGGCCAGCGCTAGCCCTCGCCGCGAGCTGGCGCGGGCGATGCGAGCGAGAGTGGCGACCGCTTCTCCACGACGATCCCTCCGGCGGCCACCTCCCCTGACCAAGCTCGTCACACCCCTTCCGTGCAGTGGCCGCTACCGACTTCCCCTCCCGACACCGCAACTGTTCTGGAGGGACCATGACCGTGCACCCCTTCCGGCCCCGCACCGCCGACTCCCGGCTGTCCGCGGGCGTATGCACGTCCCCCCTCGGCCGACGCAGCTCAACGGACTCCGCATGCCGTTCAAGGCACAGGTCGAGCAGATCCGGTCCGTCGACGTCACCCGCCTGCACACCAGCCTCGGCCGGCTCGGACCGGGCGACCTCGATGCCATCGACGAAGCGCTCCGCTACCACCTCGCACTCTGACCGTGTCGACCCGCACGATGACCCGATCAGGCCGACACGCCATCGCCACCTGCCACTGGCCGCCCGGTACGACGTCGTCACCAACGACGACCTCGGCCGTCTCGACACCGGCGGGGTGTACGACCTGATCTTCGCCGTCCAACCGACCGGAAGCTGAGTGCATCTCCATCTGCGGCGACCGGCGCCGATCGACACGAGCAAGGCCACTCCAGAGCACAACCAGCGAAAACCGACAGGTCAGCCGGGTTCGGGTACCAGCGAGGCAATCACCTCTTCAGGTGGAACGACTTCACTCTGGTGACGCTGTCGTAGCCGAACGTGGAGAGTGAGGCGCCGCGGCCGGTGTCCTTGCAGCCGGTCCAGCACAGGGCCGGGTCGAGGTAGTCGCAGCGGTTCATGTAGACCGTGCCGGTCTCGATCCGGCTCCCGATCGAGGCAGCGGCGTCGGGGTCACTCGTCCACAGCGACGCCGTCAGACCGAACTCGCTGTCGTTCATCAGATCGATCGCCTCCTCGTCGGAATCGACCGCCATCACACCGACCACCGGCCCGAACGACTCGTCACGCATCACCCGCATACCGTGATCGACATTCACCAGGATCTGCGGCGCCAGATAGGCGTCACGGCCGGTGTCGCGTTCGAACCGCCCACGATCCACCACACCGGTCGCCCCCGCAGCGAGCGCCTCGTCGACCTGGCCGCGCACCTCGTCGGCGAAACGGAGATGGGCCATCGGGCCGAGCGTGGTCCCCGGATCGAGCGGATCACCCAACACGTAACCGCTCACCAGCGCCTCGGCACGCTCGACGAACTCGTCGAACAACGAGCGATGCACATAGATCCGCTCGATCCCACAACAACACTGACCGGAGTTGAACATCGCACCGTCGATCAACGTGTCGACCGCCGCCCCCAGATCGGCATCCGGGCGCACATAGCCCGGGTCCTTCCCACCGAGCTCGAGACCGACCCCACAGAACGTGCCCGCCGCAGCGTGCTCGATCGCCCGCCCGGCACCGACCGAACCGGTGAAGTTGATGAAGTCGAACGAGCGCGCCGCGATCAGATCGGCGGCGGTGGCGTGGTCGACGTGGATGTTGGCGAACAGCCCGTCCGGCAGACCGGCCATCCGACACGCCATCGCGAACCGCTCGCCGGCCGGGATCGTCTGGGTGGCGTGCTTCAACACGACCGCATTGCCCGCCGTCAACGCCGGCGCGATCGTGTTGATGGCGGTCAGATAGGGGTAGTTCCACGGGGCGATCACCATCACCACGCCGACCGGTTCCTTGGCCATGTAGCGGCGGAAGTGCGGGCTGTCCTCGATCACGATCGGGGCCAACGACGCCTCGGCGATGCCGGTCATGTGCAGCGCCCGCTCTTGTACGCCACCGATCTCTCCCCCGTAGCGCACCGGCCGACCCATCATGTGGGCCAGCTCGACGACGATCTCGTCGTTCATCGCCGCCAGCGCGTCGACCATCGCGTTCACTGCCGCCACCCGCTCGCTCAACGGAACCTGACGCCAGGCGCGTTGGGCGTGGCGTGCCGCGGTGATCACCGCATCGAGCTCGCCGCGGCTCTGCACCGGACGTTGCACGAACGGTTCCCCGGTGAGCGGCGAGACACAGGTCAGCATCGCCTGGCCGGCGCCCGCCTCAGCGGAATGAGAAGACATTTGCCGCTCGCTGACCGATCTGCTCCACCAGGCCATGCTCGCGCAACACCGGCATCACACCCTCACCGAACCAGAACGCCTCCTCGAGGTGCGGGTAACCCGAGAAGATGAACTCGTCGAACCCGAGCTCGGCGTACTCGGCGATCCGATCGGCGACCTCGTCGTACGATCCGACGAGCGCAGTGCCGGCACCGCCGCGCATCAGCCCGATCCCGGCCCAGACGTTGGGGTGGATCTCGAGGTTGGCGTCCGCTTCGACCCGCCGACCCCGACCCCGACCCCGATCCACGTCTCCCTGCAACGTCACCCCTCACGCTCGCTCGTCACAAACTGATAGCGACACCCCTCTGGTACCGTTGCACGTACCGACTTCCCCTCGTTCACCACCGTTCGAGGAGAACCCATGCCGGTCGACGACCGCACCCGACTCAACCTGCACCGCAAGCTCGAAGCCGTGCTCGGCACCGAGGAGGCCGACACCCTGATGGCCCATCTGCCACCGGTCACCTGGAACGAGGTCGCCACCAAGGACGACCTCGACACGCTCGGCACCCTCCGCGCGGATGCGCACGATGGGACCGAACGCGCAGCGAGATGCGCACGATGGGAACCGAACTGCGCAGCGAGATGCAGACGATCCGAACCGAACTGCGCAGCGAGATGCAGACGATCCGAACCGAACTGCGGAGCGAGATGCAGACCGGATTCGCCACGCTGCGAACCGAGTTCGTCGAGGGGACCAATCGCCAGATCAAGTGGATGATCACGTTCGCCGCCGGCTGGACCACCCTGCTCGTCACGCTCGTCCGGCTGATCCCCTGACTGCCGGCGTCGGCGGGCCGTTGCTCGTGTTCGCCGGCGCATGGGGCAACTGGGCCGACTTCGAGACCACGATCACGCTCGACCTCACGCCGGGTCCGATCGAGCTGGTCACGTGGGACCAGAGCGGCTGCGGGCCCCCGAATGCCCGTTGCCGACCGAGATCGTCATGCCGCTCACGCTCGCATGACCCGGTGAACCGTCAGCCAACGACGTCGAGGGTGGTCGTCACCCCGGTTGCCGCAACCGACTGGCGCTCCAAGGCGGCGCTCGCCGACGCCTTCGCCCCGGGCCGCTGCGCCCCCAGTGTCCTGGGCTCGCGCTACCTGCTCGCCGCAACCGACTGAAACACGCCGCCATCTCGCCGGGCGCCGGCCAGCGCCGATCGGTGGCGTGCACGGGTTAACCCCACCGTCGATCTCCGAGTTGGCACCATGTCGCCCGGCAGCCCTCGGTGCGACGATCGAGTCGTAACAACACGACCAACGGCCGAACAACTCGGCCACACGAAAGGAACCCCCATGTCACGCCGTGAGCACCAGCTGTACCGCGACACCGACGACAAGAAGCTCGGAGGCGTCTGCTCAGGCCTCGCCCGCTACTTCGACCTCGATCCGCTGCTGGTCCGCGTTGGCTTCGTCGTCGCGATCCTGTTGAGCGGCGTCTCGATCCTCGCCTACCTGTTGCTCTGGTGGTTGGTCGATCCTGCCCCCAGCGGCTACTGGACCGACATCGCCACCGAGACGCTCCCGCCGCCGACTGCATCAGCGGACGAACCCCACGACCAACAGGCCGCCTGACGCACCCGACCACGTTGTGTCTGACACAACGTGGTCGGTTGGTGGTGGCCTGGGTCTCGGCCGCCGCCCGACCGGCTCGGGCCGCGGTGTCCCCGTCGGCGAGCGTGTCTGACCCCTTTGGTACGATCGGAACGACCGACTTCCCCTCGCACATCGATCAGCGAGGAGACCCACATGGCGGTCGACGACCGAACACGACTCAACCTGCACCGCAAGCTCGAATCGGTGCTCGGACCCGAGGAGGCCGACACCCTCATGGCGCACCTGCCTCCCACCACCTGGCAAGACATCGCCACCAAGGACGACCTGCGCGTCCTCGGTGCCGAGCTGCGCACCGAATTCCGCGTCGGGCTCGCCGACGTTCGCATCGACGTGACGCAGGCGATCGACCGCCAGACGCGCTGGATGGTCACCTTCATCTGTGCGTGGAGCACGGTGGTCGTCGCCGTCAGCCGCCTCCTGTTCTGACCCTGGCGGCTCGTCGAACCGTCGCCACGACCCTTCGTCAGGTATCTCGAGAGTCAGCAGTGCGAGGCTGCTCGAGCCGATGCAGCAGGGACCGGGCCAGCAGGAATCCGCCCACCCCGACCACGATCCCGGCGAGACCACCGATCAGGATGTCGGCCGGCCCGTGCACGCGCAGGACCGCACGCGAGAGGCACACGCCCACCGCCCACGGCACCAGCACGAAGAACGGCCACCGCCGCCAACCCGACAGCAAGGCCAGTGCGATCGACACGTAGAACGTGGCGAACGTCATCGACGCCAGTGAATGACCAGACGGCCGGGAGAACGCCGTCTCCTTCACCCAGTGATCGCGAACCTCCGGACGCATCACGATCTCGCCGAAACCGCTGTCGGTCTTGATGCTGTCGAGATGCTCGGACCGGCTCGCCTGCGGCATCTCGTAGAAGCTGTCGACATCCATACCCAGCACACCGAGCTCGGCCAGTTGGACGATGTTGGGGCGAGCAACGTCGATCGCCGGCTTGACGACCCCGTCGTTGAGCAGCTTGCCGCCGTACAGCACGAGGAGGGATACGACAATCATCACCACGACCTCGAGCAAGCGGGTCCGGCGGGAGGGGCCCGGCCGCGTGGCCAGCACCACGAGCAGGGCGGCCGCGATCGTAACGATCCCGAAGGTCTGTCCCGACTCGGCGAACATCCAAGCGGTCAGGGCGACGGTGCCGGTGAGATCGACATTCGGCTCGGCCGCAGGGTCGAGACGGTCGATGAAGGTGAGGACGAGTAGCAGCAGCGCGTAGGCGGGGAGGATCCACTGCGCCGTGTTGGACAAAACCTCGGCCACCCCACGCTTCTCGACTTCCGTGCGACTGTTCGACGACAACGGCATCACATCTGACCCCCATGGATGATCGAACCCACGATCCACACGTTGCGGCACTGGATACGGAACGTCCAGAGCAGTTCGTCACGTGCGCCAAGTTGACCGCATTCGACAGAGTCGACGACCGGCCCGTTCGGTCACCGCCCCCGGGTCGCGTCAGCCGAGCTCGACGAACTCCAGCGACCCGATGATCGGCTCTGTCTGTGCAAGGACGAGTGGGAAGACATCGTCGACGTCTCGGAACGTCTCGGCAGTGATCATCAGCAGACAGCGCTCAGGGTGCTCGACCAGCCACATTCGGCCCCACGGTGGCGGATTCCAGCCAGTCTCCGCCTGCATCATGAGTGTCACACCCCTTCTTCATGATTGGGGTATGGATGTTTCGTCGGTGGTCGAGCGGGTGCGGGAGGTGTCTTCGGTCAGCGGCGATGCTCCCGCGGCTGGGCGTTCGGTGATCGAGTCGGCGATCACGGCATCGGCTCAGATCAAGTCGTGGTTGGCGGCGGCTGATGCCCGGTTGGCTCAGGCGTTGGCGGCGCAGGTGTCGTTTCCGGAGAAGACGATTGCCGATTGCACACGTGAGTCGTTGCGTGATGCGGCCAAGGCGAAAGAGCGTGCTGACACGTTGGGCAAGGTGCCCGGCTTCGCCGACGCGTTGGGTGCCGCCTCGTTGACACCGGGCCATGTCGATGCGATCACATCGAAAGCCAAGCCGCTCACCGACTCACAGCGCACCGAGTACTTCGAGCGGGTCGCCGGGCTGGTCGATGTCGCATCGGCAGCCACGGTCGACGAGTTCCGGCGGCGGTTGGCGATCGAAGCCAGAGCGACCGAACGCGACGACGGCCTGGACCGTCTCGGAGCGGCAGCGCCGCAAGACCGCGCTGCGGGTGTGGACCGACAACGAGGGCATGTGGCGCTTCGACGGCCGCTTCGACCCGTTGTCGGGTGCCAAGCTCGACGCCCGGCTCGAAACCGCCGTGCAAGCACTGTTCGCCGAAGCCGTGCCCGAGACGTGTCCGACCGATCCTGTGTTGAAGCAGCAGCATCTGCGGGCGTTGGCGTTCCAACGCCTGGTGTTGGACGGCGGGGCGGGTGTCGGGCGGCCGGGACGGGCCGAGTTGATCGTCGTCGTCGACCCCGACGCACCCGACGGTGCCGGCGGGCCGACCGTCGATTGGGGGATCCCGGTCGAGGTCCCGGGTCGGGTGCTGGCCGAAATGAGTGCTGAGGCCGATGTGCACGCTGTCGTGGTCCGCAACGGTGTGATCCTGCACGCTCCGGGCGAGCTCGATCTGGGGCGCACGACCCGGTTGGCGAACAGGGCTCAACGGCGGGCGTTGCGGGCGCTGTACTCGACGTGTGCGATCCCGGGCTGTGCGGTGCGTTACAGCCGCTGCAAGTTGCATCACATCATCTGGTGGCGCAACGGAGGCCGCACCGACCTCGACAACCTGCTGCCGATCTGCGCCCACCACCACAGCAAAGTCCACGACCACGGCTGGAACCTCCGACTCGGGCCCCAACCGAGAACTCACGATCACCTTCCCCGACGGCACGATCCACAACACCGGCCCACCCAACCGGCGAGCCGCCTGAGCGGCGGCCGAACGGCTGCGCCCCGACGACGGGGGCCTGCCAGCGGTAGGCCGGACACCGTCGCTGCCCGAAAGGATGAAGTCGAAGTCCCCGCCCGCTGCCGCGCGGGAGGAGGCAAACGTGCAGTTCGGTGGCGCCGAGACATCGATCCGCCACCTGATCGTGCACGAGCGGGTCGGGTTCTGGGCGCCGTCGAGGTAGAAGTGCTGTCCATGAACTCATCAGCGACGGCCATCGACTTCCACCGCCAGACGGTCGAGGTCAGCGATCAGCGGCTCGGCAAGCTCCGGATCTTCAACCTGGTGATGGGCCTGCTGCATCTCATCTCGGGTTCCCTGATGGTCGTTCTGGGCAACGACTTCGAGCTCGATATCAGCACCTTCGCCCTCGACGGGCCCCCCGGCACTCCACTCGCCGACGGCTCCATCAACCAGGTCTGGGGGCTCCCGCTGGCGTCGGCCACGGCGGCGTTCCTGTTCCTGTCCGCCTTCTTCCACCTGCTGATCGCCTCGCCGCTCGCCTTCCGCGCCTACGCCAACGAGCTGCGCCGCAATCGAAACCGCTTCCGCTGGGTCGAGTACGCGATCTCCTCGACCCTGATGATCGTGCTGATCGCGCTCGTGACCGGCATCACCGACCTGGCCGCCCTGATCAGCATCGCCTTCGTCAACGCCTCGATGATCCTGTTCGGCTGGCTGATGGAGATGAGCAACCAGTTCGATCGCAAGACGTGGTGGACACCGTTCTGGTTCGGTTGTGTGGCCGGTATCGGCCCCTGGATCGCGATCGCCACCTACATCATGGTCAACGTCAGCCGTGACGGTGGCGAGGGCCCCCCAGGATTCGTCTACGGGATCATCTTCACGATCTTCTTCTTCTTCAACACCTTCGCCATCAACCAGTGGCTGCAATACCGCAAGATCGGCAAGTGGGCCGACTACCTGCGCGGCGAGACCACGTACATCGTGCTCAGCCTGACCGCCAAGAGCGTCCTGGCCTGGCAGATCTTCGCCAACACCCTGATCGACTGAATCGCCGCGGCGCCGGGCGAGGCGAACAGCCTGGTGCGGTTCGCCCCCAGGCGCGACGATGTAGGTAGAGGAAAGGAGGGTGTCATGCGCCTCCTGCGAATGGCCCTTGTACTCGGACTGGTGATGGCCGCTTCGGCCTGCGGGGACGACGACTCGACGACGACCACCGTCGAACCGACCGTCGCCACGACCGCGCCTGCGATCGCCCCGGACTCGACTGACCCGACGCCAACGACTCAGGCGACTCAGGTGACGACACCCCCGACGACACCGCCGACGACGCAGCCTCCGACCTCGGCGACGACGATCGTGACGACCGAGCCGACCACCGAGCCGCCCACGACCACGACCGGGTCGCCGGCAGCCACGACGACCGAACCACCGATGCTGGACGTGAAGGTCTACTTCGTGCGCGGTGAGCGGTTGGCGATCGCACATCGCCAGGTCCCCGGCCCGGCGATCCTGCGCGGCGCGCTGACCCAGCTGCTCGAGGGCCCGACAGCGGCCGAGCGAGCGGCCGGGTACGCAACGACGATCCCCGACGGCACGTCGCTGCTCGACCTGAACCTCGCCGGCGGTGTCGCCACGGTCGACCTCGGTGACCAGTACGACGACGGCGGTGGGAGCCTGATGATGATGGCCCGTGTCGCTCAGGTCGTCTTCACCGCCACCCAATTCGACAACTCCGATCAGGTCGTGTTCTGGATGGACGGCGAGCCGATCGACTACCTCGGCGGCGAGGGAATCGAACTCGACGGCCCGCAGTCGCGGTCCTCGACCCAGCGCTCGCTGACCGGCGGGATCCTGATCGACACCCCCGTCCCCGGTGCCACCGTGACCAGCCCGTTCACCGTGACCGGAGAGGGCGATGTGTACGAGGGCGACTTCCCGATCGTGATCAGGCGCAACGGCGTCGACGTCACCGGGCCGTTGCTCGTGTTCGCCGGCGCATGGGGCGACTGGGCCGACTTCGAGACCACGATCACGCTCGACCTCACGCCGGGTCCGATCGAGCTGGTCACGTGGGACCAGAGCGGGTGCGAGCCCCCCGAATGCCTGTCGCCGCCCGAGATCGTCGTGCCGCTCACGCTCGCATGACCCGCCGAGCCGCGAGCCGGTCGTCCGGCGTGGACGATGTGCAGGCGGGTGGGGTCAGTTGCCGCGGGCAACGATGACGACGACGTCGGTGTCGACGGCCAGGAACGCTGTCGAGGTGAAGCCGTTGGTGCTCAGGGCGCGGTCGAGCGAGTCTGACCGTGACAGGTTGGCCGGCACGTCGTCGACGAGATCGGCGACGACATCGGTCGACGCGTCTGTCGGCTGAGGGTCGTGCTCGTCGCGCAGCGCGGCGGCGACGGAGGGCTCCAGCGTGATCACCGCATCGATCCAGTACGTCGTCGGTCCGGGTGCGTCGCTGCCGAGTGTGCCCGACATCCACACCGCATCCGTCGGCTGACCGATCGTCGCGAACCGGTCGGTGAGCGGGGCGAGGTCGGTGCGCCGCTCGTTCGTCCCGGTCTTGTCGATGGGTGCGGTCACGGACCCTCCATTCGAGTCGTTGCTGTTGGAGTCGTCACTACAGGCGGCGGGGGCGAGGACGACGACCGCCAACGCCGCTGCGAGTGCTCGGCGGCGGTGGTGGATCATCGGACCATCTTCGTGCATCGTCATCGTGGGGCGCCAGTCGCCCGGTCATTGTCGGGGAGCGACGTGCGATCCGGGTCGCCGCTGTCGCGCTCGATCTCGTTGTCCTCGCGCCCGGGATTGCGTTGCGGCTCACCGCTGCTGATCTGGGTCTCGTCGACGCTACCGATTTCCCACGACAGCGTCCGGACGACCTCACCCGAGCTCGGGAACGGGCGTGCCCAGCCAATCTCGGTGAAGCGGCCATTCTCGTCGTCGCTCGCCGACGTTGCGATATCACTCTGCCCTCGATTGAAGTTGTAGTAGTCCTCGGCCTGCACCACGACGGTCATCTCGATGAGCGTTCCGTCGACCCGCACGTCGGCACTGCTCCACACCTGGTGACCACCGATCGCCTTCTGCCAGTTCTCCGTGGTCGGGTACTGCGACGACACCGAGGCATCGCCGGTCATCGAGAAGTTGGTGTGGCCGGCGATCGCGAACTGCTCGGCGGCGAGCTGAGCGATGGCCAGTTCGTGTTGGACGGTTGCCGCGACGCCATCATCTTCGCGGGCGGCTTCCTCGTAGTCGAAGACGATCGGGTCGCCGCTGTTGCTCCAGTAATGCGAGTACATCGCCAGCGCGTCGTCGAGATCCGACCGGAGCAGCTTGGCTCCCGTGAGTTTGGCTTGCCACTTCTCGCGGGCGAGGAAGTCGCGCCACCCGGCACTCTTGGAGTCGTAGATGAAGTCCTCGTCCCAGCCGATGTGCGGACGGGTTGGTGGCCCGAGCACGAAGTGCGGCGCGCCGGCGACACCAGGGTCGGCCGGGTCGGCCGGGTCGGCGGACCCGAACAGCCCGTGAGCCCCACCGCCCCACCCCGGCAGGCTGCCGAAGATCCCGTCGAGGAATTGGTCGACGGCGACAGCAGCACCGGTGTGCGCACGCACCGATGCCGAGATCGCACCAATCGCATCTGCGGTGTCGGCGATCTTGGCAGTCGCCGCTCTGGTCCACGACTCGACGCCATAGCGCGGTCCAATATGTTCAACACCGACTGCCATCCGTTCCATGAACTCGACGATGCGCCTCGCCTCGTGGGCCGCCGCCGTCGCCCGCTCGGTGTCGATTCCCAATGTCATGATGCTTCGGCCTCCCGGAACGGGCGTGGTGGTGGCGTCGGTTCTGGTCCGGGCCAGTGGGCGGAGATTCCTGCGCTCGTCGCTTGGCGGTAGTGCCTGACGTCGTGAACCCACCTGTCGTGGGCACGTCGCCAGGTGCGCATCTCGGCATCGAAGTGGTCGCACACCGCCGCCCGGCGATGCAACTCATCGATGAGGTCGACGGCGATCGCTCCGGTCGACCGGGCGTGGACCTGTGCATGCGAACCGAGTATTTCGATCACTCGTTGGACCGGACCCACGATCCCGGTCGATTCGACGAGCCGATCGCAGTGGCGGCCGAGTTCGCTCCAATGCTCGACGAAGTCGGTCATGCGAGCGGCCTCGCGGCGGAAGTCGGCGCCGGTTGGCATGACAACAGCCTCCCAAATCGACCCGCCGGCCGATATGGGGAGAGCTCCCCAGTCGAGCAACTGGGCTGTTGGACAGGGCACTCGACCACGACGTGTAGCCGCCTGCACCGCTCAACGACGAGCGTTGCGGGCGCTGTACTCGACGTGTGCGATCCCGGGCTGTGCGGTGCGGTACAGCCGCTGCAAGTTGCATCACATCATTTGGTGGCGCAACGGTGGCCGCACCGATCTCGACAACTTGCTGCCGGTGTGTGCTCACCATCACAGCAAGGTCCACGACCACGGCTGGAACATCCGGTTGGGCCGAACGGAACCGAGAACTCGAGATCACGTTCCCCGACGGAACCATCGCACAACACAGGCCCACCCAACCGGCGGGCGGCATGACGAACAGCGAGACGCTCCGCCCACCCCGTTGATGAGTGCTCGACACCCAGCGTGACGGACTCTGCACCATCGATGCCTGACCGATCGGCGCGCGTCAGCTTCGACTGCGAGCGTCGATCAGCAGCGCTGGTCAGAATTCACCGGGCGTTTCGGTTGCGTAGACGACTCGTCTGACGATGTCGACGGCTCCTGGGTACGACGACATCCGGGTCGACACCGACACGCACACGGCACTGCTCGACCTCGCCGCCGAGACGGGGCATCGCTGATGGAGACCCCCGGGACGCCGCCGAGCGCTCCGCCGGCACGCTTGCCGGCCACGTCACCGACGAGCTCAACACCCTGCGTTCCGACCCCGACGCATGGGCCGACTACCTCCCGAGGCCGACCACCCGGTCCCATGGCGTCACCACGAGCTCGGCTGGTCGACTTCGGCGATCCGTTGCCCGGCGGACCAGCCCACCACCGGCCGCACCGTGTCGCCACCGACCTTCGCTGCCGACTCCCGTTCGTGATCCTGTATCCACTACCACCCCGGCGCGGCCTGTCGCTCATTCGGATCGACGCCGGCGATGTCACCGGACTCGACTGCACCAGCCCGTGCAGTGCGACTCCGCTCGGTACCGCCGCCGCCTCGTGCCCGATCGGGCGATCAACACCGCCACCCGCGGCATCACGCGGGTCCTGCGACACTCTGAACCACTGGGCCCGTTCCCGACCGTGGCTGCTCCGTGACCCCGGGTGCGCATCGGATGCTGGCTGCGACCTGTACCAGCGGTGAAGGCGGTCCCGGCGTTCGTCCAGATCTGATCGCGGTGGCATCCGAGGTGGCGTGGAGTCCGCTGATGCCGAGGGCGTGCTGGGTCAGCTCGACGATCGCCCAGTCGCAGCCGGCGGTCGCCGCCTGGTCGAGTGCGTAGCGGGCGAGGACGCTGGCCCGGGCGGCGATCTCGTCGATGTTCGTCTGGCCGAACCACACGTAGTACTCGCCTTTGACGGCTTCGCATCCGTCTTGTCGCAGGGTCTGGTCGAGCTCGATGACGGCGACCGGGCGCCCGTCGTCGAACGGCACGACCGAGCTCTCCACGATGTTCGCTGGGCGCTGCTCGATCTCGGCCGCGATCATGTCGGCGGCAATACCGCTGCCGTAAGCGTGAACGAACAACGCCTTGGTCGCCTCGACCCAAACGTCGACGGTGGCGTCGACAGTGGCGTCGTTCTCGATATCGGATTCGAGGTCGTCGAATGCCGCCTCGGCGTCGCTGTAGTGCTCCCACAACTCGACGCCGGCGGCGTCGTAGCCGTCGGGGCGCTCGATGCCGGCCGCCGTGGTGTCGATGAACGTGGACCGAATGCGCTCGAGCTGCGTGTACCGCCAGCGCTGAGCGGCGACCGTGGGATCGACGGATGGGACGGTGTCGGTTCCGGCACACGACGTGGCCATGAGCCCAGCCACGGCGACCACAAGGAAACGTCGGGCAAACATGAAGCCTCCTCGAGACCATCGTCCTCCCAACCATTGCCGCGTGACAAGGGCCTGCCGGTGTGGCGTCTCACGTGACGGTTCACGCGCTGCTTCGCCGAGCTGCACCGGCCACGCCGCGGCCCCGAAACGAAGATGGCGAAGGTGACGGCTACCCGCTACCTCGACTCGGTCGCGCTGCTGCTTCGAGCGGTGAGTCTGGACGTGTGGCCCGTGCGGAAGAACCAGTTCGGCCAGCAACCCACGACTTCACCGTCGCCGACCAAGTTGTCGAACTGGTGTTTGGTATCTGTGTGACACCCCTTGGTCATGATGTGGGTATGGATGTTGTCGTCGGTGGTCGAGCGGGTGCGGGAGGTGTCGTCGGCCAGCGGCGACGCCGGCCGCCGGGCGTTCGGTGATCGAGGCGGCGATCACGGCGTCGGCTCAGATCAAGTCGTGGTTGGCGGCTGCTGATGCCCGGTTGGCTCAGGCGCTGGCTGGGCAGGTGTCGTTTCCTGAGAAGACGATTGCTGATTGCACCGTCTCGTTGCGATGCGGCCAAGGCGAAGGAGCGTGCTGACACGTTGGGCAAGGTGCCCGGGTTCGCTGATGCGTTGGGTGCGGCCGAGTTGACACCGGGCCATGCGATGCGATCACGTCGAAGCCAAGCCGTTGACCGACTCGCAGCGCGCCGAGTACTTCGAGCGGGTCGCCGGGCTGGTCGACGTCGCATCGGCGGCGACGGTCGACGAGTTCCGGCGCCGGTTGGCGATGGAGGCCCTCGGCCCGTCCGACCTCGAAGCGATCGACGACGCCATCAGATACCACCTCGCGGTCTGAGCGCCGAGTCGTCGACCACGGGGCGGCG
Source organism: uncultured Acidimicrobiaceae bacterium (assembly GCA_963722635.1). Classification (GTDB taxonomy): domain Bacteria; phylum Actinomycetota; class Acidimicrobiia; order Acidimicrobiales; family Ilumatobacteraceae; genus Ilumatobacter. Next base: position 15,619 of record CAVRNX010000014.1, on the reverse strand, counting down.
CCGCGTTCGATGCCTGGCCAGCTGAGCGGCAGAGCGGTTCCGACCCGTCATGGTGTTCGCCCGAGCGCCTCCACGTGGCGACGCTCGAACACTGAGAGCGACAGGTGTCCACTTGTTCGCGGCCGAACCGACCGAGATCCGAGCTCGAACACCGGAATCCCACGATGGGCGCTCGATCTGAACGAAATTCGGCGACACCCTTGACCAACCCTGAACCCACGGAGAGTGCAAAGTCGTGCACAATGCGTGTCAAGCAATCGCAAACCCCCTGCGAGCAATCGCAGAGCCCCCGAACGATCAGGAGACCACATGATCGCCGACCAGACCTCACTGCGTGAGTTCGAGCCATCGCTCGATGGTTCCGCACGACACCACCGGCGCGTCGTCGCATCACTCGTCGTCGCAGCCGTCGCACTCGTCGGCGCCGTGGCGTTCGGCGCCGAGACCGACCCGGTCACCGCCGGGAGCCGGCGAGACCCTGACCGCCCTCGGTAAGCCAATCCGCGAGGCCAGCTCGAGCGACGGCAGCGCCCAGGACGGTCTCACGATGGATCTCGTCCGTCAGTTCGAGGCGGAGCCGATGGCGGCACTCGGGTACACCGGGGCCGGCATCGACGTCGCAGTGATCGACACCGGCGTCTCCCCGGTCGTCGGCCTGCACACGCCGGGCAAGGTGCTGTTCGGCCCTGACCTGTCGGAGGAGGGTGCTGCCTTCGATACTGTCGGCCGTGACTCCTACGGGCACGGCACGCACATGGCCGGCATCATCGCCGGCAACGACGGGCTGGGAGCGGCAGGCTTCCAGGGCATGGCCCCCGATGCCCGCATCATCTCGCTCAAGGTCGCCGATGCCTCAGGGGAGACCCACATCGCGGCGGTCATCGCGGCGATCGAATGGGTCGTCGAGCATCGCAACACCGACGGGCTCAACATCAGAGTGCTCAACCTTGCGCTCGGCGCTGACGGTGTGCCGTCGTCGCTCGAGGATCCCTTGTCGGCCGCAGTCGAACGCGCCTGGTCTGCAGGGATCGTCGTCGTGGTCGCCGCCGGCAACCGGGGCGACGGGTCGAACGGACTCGACAGCCCGGCGGTGTCGCCGTATGTCATCTCGACCGGCGCACTGCACGGCAGGGCCGTACGCGATGGCGTCGCCCCCTACTCCAGCTCCGGCAACGAGCACCGGAACCCCGATCTCGTTGCCCCCGGCTCGTCGCTCGTCAGCCTTCGGGTGCCCGGATCAACCCTCGACCAGCAGTATCCGGAGGCTCGGATCGACGAGCGGTACGTGCGTGGCAGCGGTACCAGCCAGGCTGCGGCCGTGATGTCGGGCTCCGTCGCTCTGCTGCTGTCGGCAGCGCCGGATCTGACCCCCGACCAGGTGAAGTACCTGCTGATGCAGAATGCGAACGACGTCGAACGGCGTTCGACGACACGAGACGGCGTCGGCAAGGTCCGACCCGACACCGCAACCGAGAACGCTGGGAGTGCCGGCAATGCTCCGGTGCAGAACCATCCGCGGGCACTCGGGATCACCTCCTGGGAAGGTGTCGACTCGTGGACCGGTGGCGAATGGGCCGGTGCGAGCTGGTCTGGTGCGAGCTGGTCTGGTGCGAGCTGGTCGGGTGCGAGCTGGTCTGGTGCGAGCTGGTCGGGTGCGAGCTGGTCTGGTGCGAGCTGGTCCGGTGCGAGCTGGTCGGTGCGGTGCGAGCTGGTCGGGTGCGAGCTGGTCCGGTGCGTCGTGGTCAGGGCTCTCCTGGTCCGACATCGGGTTCAACGGCAGCAGCTGGTCCTGACCTCTGCTGGTCCTGACCGGTGCTGGTCCTGATCTCTGCTGGGCCTGACCGGTGCTGGTCCTGATCTCTGCTGGGTCTGACCGGTGCTGGGTCTGACCGGTGCTGGGCCTGACCTCTGCTGGTCCGAGCGCTCGGCGCTGATCACGGCTGATGGGAGCGAATCCGACCGTCGAAGCGAACGTCACGTCCGACGTGGCAGCTCACGCTGGTGGGCTCTGGATCCAGATGTTCTCGGCCGTGCAACTCGTCGGCGTACCCGACTCGGATCTGTGTTGTCCGCCACTTCCCCGACGACGACCGCTGTTCGGCATACTGCGCCCGTGGACGACAAACAGATGCTGCACCGCTATCTCCAGATCGCACGTGACGCGTTGTTGTGGAAGCTCGACGGTGTGTCGGAGTACGACGTCCGGCGACCGCACACGCCGACGGGCACGAACCTGCTGGGGTTGGTGAAGCACCTGGCCGTCGTCGAGCTCGGGTACTTCGGCGACACGTTCGGGCGGCCGCACGGCGAGCGGTTCCCGTGGGACGAGCGCGACGAGCAGCCCAACGAAGACATGTTCGCCACCGCCGAAGAGACCCGTGACGAGATCATCGCCCTCTACCGGCGGGCCCAAGCCCACGCCGATGCCACCATCGACGCTCTGTCACTCGGCGACACCGGAACGGTGCCGTGGTGGCCCGACGACGTCAACCCGGTGACGCTGCACCGGATCCTCGTCCACATGATCGCCGAGACCCACCGACACGTCGGCCAGGCCGACATCATCCGGGAAGCGATCGACGGCGCGATCGGGCACCGATCCGGGGTCGAGAACCTTCCCGCCGGTGGTGCCGACTGGTGGGTCGCGTACGTCGAACGCGTCGAGCAAGCGGCTCGAACAGCCTCCGGGCGCCCTGCCGTCTCCGACTGACGAAGCCGGACACGGAGGCGAGGACGTGCCGGCGTCGATTACCGCAACAGATCGCACTCCGGACCACCGGTGGTTCTGAAGCCGATCTGCTCGCCTGGGAGCGCGATTGGGGACGACGCGACACCAACCTTGATGCGAGTGGCGGGATCGGGGACGCCGACCCAGGCGCTCTGAATCGCGGCGATCAACCCGAACCGGTCGAGGTGGTCGAAGTGGTGCACAGGCACCTCGTGGTCACGATCGGTCGATAGACGGCTGCCGCAGCTCGTGCCGCCGACGGTCCACCAGGGCGTGACATCGCACCACCCGTCATGTGCGCCGCCGCCACCGCATGCCCGGCCCGTACATCATCGACCAATGGCAACCGCCAAGCGGATGCCCGCCACGAAGAGTTGTGCCACAACGGCAGAGACCGGCGGCCCGGGGCGTCATCTGTCCGTCGGCGATCGCCCGTCGCCCTTCGTCAGCAGACCTGGCCGTCGAGTGCGGTCGCAGCGCCAATGATCGGCCCGCCGGCGCACCGCGGCGAGGCGACGTAGTGTCGACACCAACTCGAACGAGGGGGCTGTGCGATGTCGGACAAGTACGACGCGGTGGTGATCGGGACCGGGCAAGCCGGGCCGCCGCTCGCAGCCAGGGCTGCGGCGGAGGGCTGGCGGGTGGCGATCGTCGAGCGGCACCTGCTCGGAGGCACGTGTGTGAACGCCGGCTGCATCCCGACCAAGGCGCTCGTGGCCAGCGCCCGGGCGATCCACATGGCACGCCGGGGCGCCGAGTTCGGGTTCGACATCGGCGGCGAGCCGGTGGTCGACATGGCGCGCGTGAAGGCCCGCATGAAGGCGATCTCCCAGAGATCCAACGAGGGCGTCGGGAAGTGGATCGACTCGATCGACGCGGTCGAGCTCGTCCGCGGTCACGCCACGCTCGACGGACCCAACCGCGTGATCGTCGGCGATCGGGTGCTCGAGACCGAGCGGATCTTCCTGAACGTCGGCGCTCGCCCCCGGATCCCCGACATGCCCGGTGTCGGCGACGTGAACGCCCTCACCAGCACGAGCGTGATGGAGCTCGACCAGGTGCCCGACCACCTGATCATCGTCGGCGGCAGCTACATCGGGCTCGAGTTCGCCCAGATCCACCGTCGCCTCGGCGCCCGGGTCACCGTGATCGAACAGGGCCCACGCCTGATCTCCCGCGACGACCCCGACATCTCCGACGCCGTGCGAGAAGTGCTCGAAGGCGAGGGGATCGAGATCCGACTGAACGCCGAATGCATCGGCTTCGCTCCGCATCCCGACGGCGTCGCGACGAACGTCGAGTGCAGCGACGGGCCGCCCGCAGATCGTCGGATCTCACCTGCTGCTCGCTGTCGGCCGGGTCCCCAACACCGACGATCTCGGGCTCGACACCGCCGGCGTCGCCACCGACCGGCGCGGCTTCGTCACCGTCGACGACCAGCTCCGCACCAACGTCGACGGGATCTGGGCGCTCGGCGACTGCAACGGCCAGGGCGCCTTCACCCACACGTCGTACAACGACCACGAGATCGTGGTCGCCAACCTGTTCGACGACGACCCCCGGCGGCTCTCCGACCGGATCACCTGCTACGGACTGTTCATCGACCCGCCCCTCGGCCGCGTCGGCATGACCGAGGCACAAGCCCGGGAGAGCGGCCGCAACGTGCTCGTCGGCACCCGCCCGATGAAGCACGTCGGGCGAGCGTTCGAGATGAGCGAGACCGCCGGCTTCATGAAGTTCCTCGTCGACGCCGACACCGACGAACTGCTCGGCGGGGCGATCTTCGGGATCAACGGCGACGAGGTGATCCACACCCTGGCCGACGTGATGTACGCCAAGGCCCCCTACACCACCATCACCAGAGCGGTCCACATCCACCCCACCGTCGCCGAGCTCGTCCCGACCACGCTCCAGAACCTGAAGCCGATCGACGGCTGACCGCGAGTCCCCGGCCGCGCTCCCCGGCGATCCGCGATACTTTTCGGCGATGAACGACGCAGCCGTGACCGGACTCCATCACGTCGCACTCACGGTGCGCGATCTGGATGCCAGCGCAGCCTGGTACGAGCGACTGTTCGACCTCGAACTGGCGATCGACGAACCCGGCGACGAACGCCGGGCGAAGGTGTACCGGCTGCGAGGAACGTCGGCGATGCTCGGCCTGGTTCAGCACGGTGGCAATGACGGTTCGGCGTTCCGGCCCGATCGAACCGGGCTCGATCACGCCGCCTTCGCAGTCGCCGCGCGCGCCGACGTCGACGCCTGGGCGGCACGACTCGACGAAGCAGGAGTGGAGCACTCCGGTGCGATCCCGATCCCGTCAGGTGCGATCCTGAACTTCGCCGATCCCGACGGTGTGGCACTGTCGATCTTCTGGGAGGAGAGCTGAGATGCTGGCCGGATTCGATCACGTGGCGGTGCTGACCGCCGACCTCGAGCGGTTCGTCGAGTTCTACTCGCGACGTGTTCGGGGCCACGGTCGATGGCCGGCTCAGCGACGACGGGCTCGAGATGGTCGTGCTGCGGATCGGACCGACGTCCGAGATCAACGTCTTTCAGATCGACGGCAACGACGAGGCCGCCAAACAGACGCCGATCTTCGGTCGGGGTCGGCTCGACCACTTCGCCTTGCGGGCGACGTCGATCGACCAGTTCGACGAGTTGCGCGATGAGCTGATGCGGCGCGGGTGCAGCGACGGATTCGTCACCGACTTCGGCCAGGTGCTGAGCGTGTTCTTCCGCGACCCCGAGGGGCTCGAGCTCGAGGTGTGCGTCGCCAACCCCGACGCTGTCGCCGGCCAGATCAACCCACCGGGCACCCCCTCGGCGCGCTACCACAGCGACGCCTGAACCGATCGAAGAGCTGCCGGCTCGGCGAGGCCAGCGGCGTTCCATCCTGTCCCGTCGTGTCCCGTCCTCGACGTTGCGGCGGTCACGAGTTCTGACCGACCGCGCCCGGCGGGGCCCGTGTTGGTGCCCCGCCGAACAGGCCGGTCATGAATGCCGACGCGTGGACTACTCCACCACGATCGTGGTCTGCATGCCTTGCCTCAGCCACCTTGACATCGAGAAGCTGGTCCGAGTCGGCGGTGACGACGGCTGCCAGGTGCTCGGCCCGCCGGTCGGCATGGGCTGACACCGCCGTCTCGGCGCGAAGGCGTGATTTCTCACGGCCCCGGTCGTCAGCCGGCGAGACGTTGGCGAAGGGTGTCGACGCCGTCGCCCGTCAGTTCGTCGAGGGCGGCGGCCCGACCCCACATCGCGTGGGCGAGTGGAAGCGCCGGGCCCGTGACGTCGGGTCCGGTGCCCGACGCCCAGTCGATGTCGGTGGCGTTGAAGGCCAGCCCCTTCAGCTTCGACCGCCCGCTGAACAGGGCGAACTTGGGGCTGATCGCGGCGGCCAGCGCCGGTTCGGCATGGATCGCCGGCGACGGTGAGGTGATGCCGAGCGGCACGCAGATGTCGCGGATATGGATCACGAGGTCGCCCAGGGGTGCCTCCGGTCCGAACCCGGTCGGCGTCGATCGATCGGCGGCATGCGCCCGGATATCGGTGATCAACGCCTGGCGACCGAGTGCCTTGCGTTCGTCCTTCGAGCGGTCGTTGAGGGCGTCGAGCGCCCGGCGCGGCCGGAACCATGTACTCGGCATCTTCAGCGCGCCCGTGACGTAGTCGGCGGCCGAGTAGTTCCACACGACGGTGAGGTGGGCGACGACGTCCTCGACCGTCCAACCATCGCAGCAACTCGGCGTGGTCCACGCCTCGTCGGACAACCCGTCGAGCAGGTCGGCGAGTTGGCGGCGTTCGGTTTCGATCGCGGCGAACAGGTCCATGTGCCCGACAGTAACGCCGCGCGGTGTCCTCGGTTTCGCACGTCAACGCCAGATTGGAGACCGTCAGCGGCGCCGGGCGAGGTACTTCTTGTAGGCCTCGGCCGAGGCGAGCAACTCGGGATCGGCGTCGAACCTCGGCTGGTAACTCTCCCAGGCCTGCTCGACCTTGTACGGGATGAACTCACGCGGGAAGTAGCCCTCGTGTGGCCGGTAGTTCTTCAGGACCCGACGGGCGACGGTGGCCTTGTGCACCTCGTCGGCACCGTCGGCGAGTCCCATCGTCGGGCGCGCCGGCGTACATGTCCTGGAGCGGCGTGAGGTTGGTGGTGCCGAGCGAGCCGTGGATGTGGAGGGCGTCGAACGAGACCTCGCGGAGCACCCGGGCCATCGTGAACTTGACGGCGGCGATGTCGGTGCGGGCTTCCTGGGTGGACGTCTGGTCGATCTTCCAGGCCGTCTCCAGCACGTACAGCCGCAGCATCTTGAGTTTGGCGTAGCTCTCGGCGATCTTCTGCTGCACCATCTGGTGCTCGGCGATCGTGGCGCCGTGCGACTCGCGCGACAGCGCCCGCTCGCACATCATGTCGAACGCCAACGTGCACTGTGCGATGGTTCGCATCGCGTGGTGGATCCGCCCACCTCCGAGCCGACGTTGGGCCAAGATCTTGGCGCCGTCTTCGGGGCCGAGCAGGTGGTCGGCGGGCACCCGCACGTCGGTGTACTTGATGTGGTTGTGGTTGCGTGGCTCGGGCATGATCTCGACGCCCGGCGTGGTGCGCGGCACCACGAACATCCCGTTGGTGCACATCACGAACAAGATGTCGGCGACGCGGCCGGCGCTGGTGAACCACTTCTCGCCGTTGATCACCCACTCCTCGCCGTCGCGTACGGCAGTGGTGCGGAACAGGTTCGGGTCGGAGCCGCCCTGTGGTTCGGTCATCGAGTAGGCCGAGAACATCTCCTGGTTCAGCAGCGGCGTCAGCCAGCGCTGCTTCTGCTGCTCGGTGCCGTAGGCGGCGAGCATCTCCATGTTGCCCGTGTCGGGCGCCGCCGCCCCGAACAGCTGGGGAGCGGCCGGGTACCTGCCGAGGATCTCGTTGACCAACCCCAGCTTGAGCTGCCCGAGGCCGGGGCCGCCGAGCTCTTCGTCGAGGAACAACGCCCACAGCCCCTGGTCTTTCACCTGCTGCTGCAGCTCGCGCACGAGCGCCTTGACCTTCGGGTCGGGTGACCGCACGGCGTGCGGGAAGATGTGGTGGAGCGGCTCGACCTCCCGTTCGCAGAACTCCTGGATCCAGTCCAGCTTCTCCTGGAACTCGGGCTCGGTCTGGAAGTCCCAGGCCATGTTGGCCTCCTGTCGTCGGGGATGGTCGGTGGAGATGATGCGCCGGCATCGACGTACGTATCGACGCCGGCATCGATCCATCAGTCTGACTCCCCGGCTGCTTCGGGTCGGAAGTGGAGCAACCCGGCTGCGTGGTCAACTCTGGCCGACACCATCCGCCGGTACCGGCTTCGGTACGGTGCCGGGATGGACACGATGCCCACTCGAGGCTCCGCCACGGTCGAGGTCAACGCCACACCCGACGAGGTGTTTGCGTTCCTCACCGACCTCGAGTTGCTCCCGACGCTCAGCCCCGAGAATCAGCGCTGCGAGTTGATCGACGGCTCGACGTCGGTCGCGATCGGCACCCGGTTCCGGGGCTACAACAAGGCCGGCGATTATGAGTGGCACGCTGATTGTGTCGTCACCGTCTTCGAGCCCGGTCGCGAGTTCGCCTACGTGGTGCCACCCGACTTCGACCACGCCACGACCTGGCGCTACACCATCGAGTCGAACGGTGACGCGCACAATCCTTCGTGTGTCGTCACCGAGTCGTTCGACGCTCCGCTGCTGGCGATGCCGGACGTCTATCCCGGCAGGATCGAGGGGCGTCGCGACAACCTCGAGCGGGCGTGTGCGATCACGCTCGCCAACCTGAAAGCCGCCCTCGAGTAGGGCGCTGCCTGGTTCCGCCGCCTTCGAGCTCGACGCGCCGACTCCTGAAGCACCACCTCTCGAAGAACAGCTGACCAGCGTTGGCGACCCCCTCGCCGGCACGCAATCGGATTACCCATCGCGATCGTACTCAGCCGCCGGAATCGCAGCGCGACCCGGCAGTTCCTCGGACGACCTTCGACGCGAGGATGGCGCCGACCGTGACCGGCCGACGCCATCACCCTCACGATGTTGGCTTGAGTGCTGTCATCCGGGCGGTTTCGGCGGCCTGGAATGAGGTGTCGGTCACGGTGGCTGTGTTGAGTGCTGTCATCCGTGCGGTTTCGGCGGCCTGGAATGAGGTGTCGGTCACGGTGGCTGTGTTGAGTGCTGTCATCCGTGCGGTTTCGGCGGCCTGGAATGAGGTGTCGGTCACGGTGGCTGTGTTGAGTGCTGTCATCCGTGCCGTTTCGGCGGCCTGGAATGAGGTGTCGGTCACGGTGACTGTGTTGAGTGCCGTCAGTCGTGCGGTTTCGGCGGCCTGGAATGAGGTGTCGGTCACGGTGACTGTGTTGAGTGCCGTCAGTCGTGCGGTTTCGGCGGCCTGGAATGAGCCGTCGAGGGAGGGCGCCGCTGCAGCTGCTTCGAGTGCTGTCAGTCGGGCGGTTTCGGCGATCTGGAACGACCCATCGAGGTCGACCACCGTCACCGACTCGTCGCGGCTCATCATGATCGCCGCCGTACCAGCGGCAACCACCAGCACGACGAAGCTCGCCAACCAATGCATCCAGCGGATCGGTTGCCGCGGATCGCTCAGGTGCGATCGGCTCACGCTCGAAAATCTCACGGACCTCGGCCGCCGTTGGCGTCTCGATCACTTCGCGTCTGTTCGCCTGCACCAGCGTGTCGGTCTCCGGGGTCGTCTGGTCCTTTGGCTGGTCAAGTACCTGTGCCATCGCTGCTCCTTGCTCGATCTCCACCTCAAGTGTGCGCCCTACTGCTCGATCCCGAATTTGACGCCGAAATGCGCCAACCTTGCGCCGGCCTCGACGGAGCCTTGACGCTTGCGCTCTGTGTGACCGGCGCTCAGGATGGAGGTAGAGGAGCGCTGCGATGGAAAGCGGCCACCTGATCCGTGTGCTTGGCCCGATCGACGTGCAAACGTCATCCGGGGCTGAGGAATTGGGCAGCCGGAACATGCGCAGCTCTCCTCGGCGCACTGGCCGTGGCAGCCGGCCATTGGGTCTCATCCGACCAGTTGGAGACCGTGCTCTGGGGCGATCGACCTCCGAGTTCCGCTCACAGCTGTCTTCAGACGTACGCGTCGCGGCCTGCGACGCCTCCTCGACAGGAAATCGGTACAGCATTCGGATCACGGCTATCTGCTCGACGTGCAGCGCGACCAGATCGACGCTATGCGTTTCGAGGACCTCTTGACTCAAGCCACTGAGCTGCGCTCGGAACCTGAACACTGCGAATCGCTGTGCCGTGAGGCCCTGCAACTCTGGCGCGGCACACCGTTCGGAGACCTGTCCGACGACGATCCCTTCCGACTCGAGGCGATCCGGCTCGAAGCGCTGCGGCTGGCGACGATCGAACTCGACCTGGAGTCCGAACTCGCCCTCGGCCGTCATGAGATCGTCGTCGCCGAGCTGCAAGGCGCCGTCGAGGAGCATCCGTACCGGGAGCGACTCTGGTACTTGCTGATCGAAGCGCTCCTGCTTGACGACCGGCGTGTCGAGGCGTTGCGTACCTGCTCACGCCTCCGTGACTGTTTGGCAGAGGTCGGCCTGGGAGTCAGCGAAGAGTTGAGCCATCTGGAGGACCGGATCCTGTTGGGAGGCCCGCAACCCGTGCGCTTGCCGTTGTCGTCGCCCGGTCAGGACAGGGCACCGATCGAGGATTCGACGTGATCCGGAGATCCCGAGCCGAGGAGCTTGACGATCGAGCGTTTGCTCACGGGGCTGGAGTCGAACCGACCGCGCACTGGGTGGACCGGCTCTGCGGGTATGGACGAACGGCTCTGTCGATGACCGGTACCGGTGTCGAGACTGAGGGTGGAAGGGAGCGGACATGTCGCGTACCCAAGCCCTCTCGCTGATGATCGCTGCGGCCTTGCTGATGGCGTGTGGAGGGGGCTCGGCCCCACCCGACGACGCAACGGCGGACTCGTCATCGGTCAGTACCGATTCGGAGACATCGACCGACACCGCCACGACCCCCACCGTCGGTACTGCACAGGACACCGCCGCGCCACCACGACCGTTGTGATCGACATCACCGATGCCGTGCCGTGGCAGGTCGAACTGGCCGACCCGGTCGGCACGATGCTCGACGCATGGCGTCGACGCAGGCGACGATCGTGCCGACACCGACCGACCCGCCCGACGGTCTCGAGGCCCAACTGGCATGGGTCTACGAGGACCTGATCGAACTGTGGCGCGGCAATCTGCATCTCGTGGCGCTCGGGATGAACGACTCCGCCCTCGATCGCACCCACCGCGAGACCTCCCCGGGAGCGATGATCGACCTGATCGGTGGCGCCGGATCGATACTGCGTGACAGCTACGCCGTCATCGCCGCCGGCGCCGAACTCGCCGGCGCACCAGGCACACCGGGAGCGCCGATGTTCGCGGCCTGGTCCGAGTACGCCCGGCACTGGGTCGCAGCCGGGGAGATGGTCCGCGTCGCCATGGCGGAGGTGCACGATCTGGATGCCGCCGACCAGGCGTGTCTGCTCGCCATCATCGACGGCGACGTCGATGATGACGACTGTGAGGGGCCGGCGGCGGACGTGGCGATCGCGCTGCTGACCGACCTCGACGTCAAGTTCCAGGCAATCGACGCGGTCGATATCGACGAGATCGGAACGTACACGTTCGGGCTCGAGTTCGACGAGTGCCGGGCCTGGGACGCCGCGGTTGCTGCGACCGGGCTGACCCCCGGCGAGGAGCTGCGGATCTGGATTGGCCTCGACGACAACGAGCTCGACGGGTACTTCGCCGGCCTCAGCGAGTGTGGCTGGCAGGACGACAGCGAGGAGGACCCGCAAGCCGACGACGAAGCCGACGAGGCGACGTTCCTGGCCTACCTCACCGCAGTCGCCGAAGCGATCGTGGAGAGCGGCTATGACGAGACCGTGTACGAGTTCCACGGTGGGGCAGAAGATGAGCGTCGGCACTACGAGTCCACGTCCGCTCTGGCAACTCAAGAGATCCTCACCGCTGCCCGCGACACGGCGTCGCAACTGTGGTCCACCGCGTTCAACACGGAGTTCGCCACCAAGCTCTACGTCGTGGCCGGCATCGAGATCGACGACTGGACCCACCTCGACGATCGCTTGCTGGACTGGGACGACCTCGGCACCCGAGTGTGCGATGGCTGGACGGCGGTGATCCAGGACTACTCACCGGACCAGCTGGTCGCGATCACCGCAGCCGTGAGCGAGTTGGGGCTCGACGGCAGCCTGATCCCGGAGGCATGCGACTGACCTGAAACGTGCGTCAGGCGTCGAGCTGGTCGACCCGGCGGATGCCCTTGCGGCTCAACACGACCCTCGCCGCGCTCCACGTCGTGTCGAGGCCGGTCGGAGTCAGACGATGCAGGATCGTCACGTCGTACGCCCGTGGCAACGACGACTTGACCAGCTCGCCGGAATCGGGGTCGGCCAGCGTGACGGTTCTCGCAGGGTCGTCGGTGTGTGTCAGCCACCTGGCGACGTCGAGCCGGAGGATCTCGGTGAGCGAGTCGAAGCGGGGATCGATCGAGCGCACGATGTCGGCATCGACCGTCATCACTTTGCGGTGATACAGGATCGAATCCAGCTCGAGGATCTCTCCCAGCGAATCGCTCTGTAGATCGCGACGGAACTTGGCGACCTCTGGTGGCAGCTCGTCGGGTTCGACAAATCGGTACTTCTCCTCGGCCGCCGCGACCTGTGCTCCACTCGCCCCGTCGGCGGACGATCCATTTTCGATTCGGATAGCGGCGATCGATGAAACCGTTGAACCGCTCCTGCAACGTGGCCTTGATCCGGTCCTTGCCCATGTACGCCAGCACGACCAGGCCGCCCCACACCCACACATCGGTTGCGTCGTTCGGTGTGCCGTACAGCAGCGCAGCGGTGACGGCGAACGTCATCGCGATGCCGGCCGCGATCGAGTGCAGCGCGTGTTCGGCGCTGCGCCGAGCATCGCCCGCCTCCGAATCGAGCCACAGCACGGAGGAGGTCAGCCGTTTCAAGGCGTGCCGATGACGTTCGACCTGCTCGAGATCGTACGTGCTGCTGTCGGACGACACGCTGGGGCCGGCCTCCATCTGTGCCCGGTGCCGAGCCTCGGTGACGGCGGCCTGCTTGACCCGCTCGAGGGCGGGCGCCTTCGACTTTCGACGGGTCAGATCTCGAACGAGCTTGACCATCGCCACCTCGAACACGTTGGACAGATGTTCGTCGACCCACCCTGCGGTCTCGGCGATGCTCGGGTCGGCCAGATCGGCGGCTGGGATCAGCGTTCTCCGGATGCTGGTCATCGCCGACTCGGTGAGATCTGCCAGTTTCTCGGCCCCGGCCTCGATCGCTTCATTGGTGTCCAACATCCGCACGCCCAGGGTCTCTCGGGCGATCGCCTCGCGGACGCGGCACGCGAACAGCTTGAGCTCGTCGATCGCGTCGGCCGGGTCGGCCGGGTCGGCCTCGCTGATGGTGCGGACGACGGCGTCCGCCTCGCGGGGTACGTCCTCCAGCTCGAGTTCGGGGGCGCTGAGTCTGACGTGCGACTGGATGTCGGAGCCGATCCGTTGCTTCGAGTAGGTGTCGGCGTTGAGTCGGAAACTCTGCGGCAGGAAGATCCAGGCCTCCCACGTCCGTCCGTCGCCCCTGGCGGGATGCTCGAGGTTGATCTCGAGGTGGGTGCGGTCGTGTCGCCGCCACCCGTGCGAGAGCTCGGTGATATTCGGCAGCGGCGCCCTCCACGGTGGGGTGTCGAGCAGCGTGGGCAGGCGCGCCGTCCACTCCTTGATCCCGTCCAGACCCTGCTTGAGCTTGATCGGATCGCTACGCAGCACGGATTCCGTGGAGCTGGCGGCGCGACGGACGAGCGCGGGAACGTGCAGCCGTCCCGGCCTGCGGCCCCGTCGTGATGTCTGATCGCTCATGGAAGTACTTCTTGATCCGACCGTACCGGACGGGCGGCGCTCCTCGCGGTGCGATCCGCCGTCTGGCCGGCGACTGCCTCCGGTCGGGTGATGGTTCCACCGCCCGGTTCGAGGGTGAATCCGGCAGCCGGGAGCGCGCAGGTTGAACAAAGCGACTTCCGACACGCTGATCGCGAAATACAGCATCTGAGCCGCCGTCGGCGCAGGTCGTCGTGCTCGTCGTACGTCACGCCATCGCCGAAGCCCACCTCATCGGGTACCGGGATCGCAGCGAGATCGTCGATCAGGCCGTCCGCGAGTGGGTTCCCGCCGGGCGCCGCTACCTCACTCGACGCCACGGCCCATCGTTGGCTTCCCCGGTCACCAGGCTGCGTTCGGTGGTGTCGTCTTCGTGGCAGCGAACAACGGCCTTTCGCAGAGAAATCGTCAGTGTGCCGTGCCCCGAACCCGGTCGAACACCCAACAACCTTGGGGAAGTGGCGGTTTGTTGCCGCTCGGAAGCGGTCAAGCCGGTCGGGCTCGCATCGATGTCCAACATCATCCAGTTCGCCATCACCGCTTCACTCGACCCGGACAGTCGGAACCATCACGCCCGACTCGTGCAGGGCCCGGTCAACCCCGCCGGTGAGGGTGCACATCGGTGCCGAAAGGGTACAAGCGTTCGGTATCTCTGTGACACCCCTTGGTCATGATGGGGGTATGGATGTTGTGTCGGTGGTCGAGCGGGTGCGGGAGGTGTCGTCGGTCAGCGGCGATGCTCCCGCGGCTGGGCGTTCGGTGATCGAGTCGGCGATCACGGCATCAGCTCAGATCAAGTCGTGGTTGGCGGCGGCTGATGCCCGGCTGGCTCAGGCGTTGGCGGCTCAGGTGTCGTTTCCGGAGAAGACGATTGCTGATTGCACACGCGAGTCGTTGCGCGATGCGGCCAAGGCGAAAGAGCGTGCTGACACGTTGGGCAAGGTGCCCGGTTTCGCTGACGCGTTGGGTGCTGCCGCGTTGACACCGGGCGCATGTCGATGCGATCACGTCGAAGGCCAAGCCGCTCACCGACTCACAGCGCACCGAGTACTTCGAGCGGGTCGCCGGGCTGGTCGATGTCGCATCGGCAGCCACGGTCGACGAGTTCCGGCGGCGGCTGGCGATCGAAGCCACGGGCGACCGAACGCGACGACGGCATGGACCGTCTCGAGCGGCAGCGCCGCAAGACCGCACTGCGGGTGTGGACCGACAACGAGGGCATGTGGCGCTTCGACGGCCGCTTCGACCCGCTGTCGGGTGCCAAGCTCGACGCCCGCCTCGAAACCGCCGTGCAAGCACTGTTCGCCGAAGCCGTGCCCGAGACGTGTCCGACCGATCCTGTGTTGAAGCAGCAGCATCTGCGGGCGTTGGCGTTCCAACGCCTGGTGTTGGACGGCGGGGCGGGTGTCGGGCGGCCGGGACGGGCCGAGTTGATCGTCGTCGTCGACCCCGACGCACCCGACGGTGCCGGCGGGCCGACCGTCGATTGGGGGATCCCGGTCGAGGTCCCGGGTCGGGTGCTGGCCGAAATCAGTGTCGATGCCGACGTGCACGCTGTCGTGGTCCGCAACGGTGTGATCCTGCACGCTCCGGGCGAGCTCGATCTGGGGCGCACGACCCGGTTGGCGAACCGTGCCCAACGACGAGCACTTGCGGGCGCTGTACTCGACGTGTGCGATCCCGGGCTGCTGCGGTGCGTTACAGCCGCTGCAAGTTGCATCACATCATCTGGTGGCGCAACGGAGGCCGCACCGACCTCGACAACCTGCTGCCGATCTGCGCCCACCACCACAGCAAAGTCCACGACCACGGCTGGAACCTCCAGATCGGCCCCAACCGACAACTCGAGATCACCTTCCCCGACGGCACCATCCACAACACCGGCCCACCCAACCGGCGAGCCGCCTG
>CAVRNX010000013.1:0-42081 GCA_963722635.1 uncultured Acidimicrobiaceae bacterium | reverse complement strand
CCCCTGTGACGGGGTGGGATCGGGTCCTGTTGGCTTGAATCCGATGACTCGGCGCTGGTAGTCCTTGAGCTGAGGCCCGATCGAGCCGAAAGCACAGTGCATGGAACCGTTGACATCGAGCATCGCCACTTGGCGCCCGCCCGGCCCCTCCCCGAGATGGCGGTCGGTCGTCGCCACACTGGCGCTGCTGCTGACAACGGTGTGCGTGCTCGTCGCACCGGCGAGCACTGCCCATGCCGAGACGGAGCCTGGTCGGTTCGTTCCGGTGCGGCCGTGTCGGTTGCTCGACACTCGTGAGTCACCGGCCGAGCCGCTGGCAGCCCGGAAGGTCGTCGAGGTGTCGGTGGCGGACCGGTGTGGCGTCAGCGAGGACGCCCTCGCTGTCGCACTCACCTTGACGGCGATCGGGCCCGACGCGTCGGGTTACGCCACCATGTTCCCGGCAGGAAGCCAACGGCCGGTCGCCTCGGCGCTCAACTACGCAAGGGGCGAGACGATCGCCAACATGCAGCTGGTACAGCTCGGTGCCGCCGGTGCCGTCTCGGTGTTCACGCTCCACACGTCGCACTTCGTGGTCGACGTGACCGGGTACTTCGAGCGTGCTGAGAACGGCGCCAGCAGCGCCGGACGGTACGTGCCGATCGACACGTACCGCGCCCACGACACCCGCCAAACCCGCCGACCCTCGCCCCGATCGGCGGTGGGCGTGGAGCCCCAGGTGCCGGACGGAGCGATCGCCGTGGCGGTCACGATCACGACGACCGATACTCGCAGCCCCGGCTATTTCGACCGCGTACGCTGGCGATCAACAGCTGCCCGTTGCGTCGGTGCTCAATTCCGACGCGGCCGGACAAACGCGCAGCGCCTCCACGATCGTCCCGGTCTCGTCGACCGGGTTCAAGGTCTACACCCAGGCCGGTGATCACGTGATCGTCGACGTGACGGGTTACTTCACGGGCCAGGCAGCCGACCGGTCGACGGACGGGCTGTTCGTGGCCACGACGCCGACCCGTCTGGTCGACACCCGCCTGGTGGCCTCGCCGACCGGCGGGCCACGTCTGTGGGATCATGGAGCCCGCGAGTTCGATCCGACCTCGGTCACCCGCGGTCCGGTCGGTGCGATCGCCACGAACATCACCGTCACCAACACCGAGGACAGCGGTTACGTGGTCGCCTATCCGGCAGGGACGACGCAGCCGTTGGCGTCCAACGTCAACTACGACTCGGGCGCGATGACCGTCGCCACGTCGTCGATCGTGCAGACATCGACCGCAGGAGTCGCCACCTACACGCTCGAGGCGACACACCTGATCATCGACGTAACGGGCTGGTTCACCGGCACGCCGATCGAGGCCACGGGTGCTGCCGCCACCAACCGGCCCCCACCCGACCGGCGGGTCACGATCATCAGCGACTCGACGATGGCCGGCATCCGGTGGAACGGAGCGCTCGCCGCGCTACAGAGTTTCCAGCCGGTCACCAAGCTCGACTCGTGCCGCAGGCTCGTGCAATCGTCATGCCGCGGTCGCGAGGGTTTCGCACCGCCCACCGTCGTGGCTGAGTTGAACGCGATGGCACCCGTCGGCCCGGAGGAGATCCTGCTGATCGCCACCGGGTACGACGACTACTACGGTCGGTTCTCGTCGGACTTCGACATCGTCGTCGCCACCGCCCGTGCCCGCGGCTATCACCACATCGTGTGGGCGACGTTCGTCGTCAGCACCCAATACCGGCAGCCGGGTTCGCTGACACCCAACTACATCGCGATGAACGAGATCCTCGCCGACAAGATCGCGTCGGGAAACTACCCCGACGTCCGGTTGTGGGATCTCGACAGCTACGTCGCCGGGACCACCGGCTGGTTCTACTCCGACGGCATCCACGAGACACCGCTCGGCTCGTGGGGTATCGCCGATTGGGTGTCACGGCACGTCAGGGCCTTCGATGATCGGCCGTGCGCCCAGCCGCTTGGCCCCGGACGAGCCGTCCAGGACCCGTGCCCCAATCCCGACCTGCTGCCGCACACGGACGGTCTGCCCGACATCGTCGGCCTCTACGGTCTGTGAGTTCCGGGTGCAACGGCGCCGCCTGATGTGGGCGGCCGAGTGCGGCCGGTTAGCCTCAGAGGGATGCCGATGAGGACGGAGTGCAAGAACTTCGAGAGTCGGGCGTACCCGAACGGCGACACGGTTCGCAAGTGCAACCTCGATCTGGCGCCCGACGCCCCGTGGCGGTGCCCCGACAACTGTCCCAAGTTCGAACGTCGGCTCGCCGACGTGGCGTGGACGCACGGATCGCTCGTGGTCCCCCCGACGCCTCCCGAGCCGCCCGGACTCGATGACGGCAGTGCGGCGGCGCTGCTCGACGAAGCGGAGGGCATCCTGAACTCCGCCGGAGAGCGCGTCAAGGCCGAGGTCGACGAGCAACGAGCAGCCGAATCGCGGCGCCCGGCGCGGATTCCTGCGGTTTCTGCGCCGCAGGCGCGATACCTGAACGGAATCTGCAAAACGCCGCCGTACCCGCCGAATTTCTCCTACGCGCGTGAGTCAGAATTAGGCAGCGATGCCTGTCCTCGATCTCGCCCACCTCGAAGCCATCGAGCTGCCCACCGCCGACGAAGAGATCTGGCGGTACAGCCGGATCGCCGATCTCGATCTGGGTGCCTACCGGCCGGTTCCGCACACCCCCGCGGTGACCGGACCGCTCGAGTACGTCGAGCTTGACGGTGACACGATCGATCTGTTTCCCGACGAGACCCCCGACGTGTTCGCCGGCCTCAATCGCAGTGCCCCTGCCCAGATCCGGATCGTCGTTCCGGCCGGTACCGTCGTCGACGAGACGATTTCGATCACGCACACGATCGGTGGTGAAGCCGGAATGGTCTGTCCGCGGCTCGTGATCGAGGTGGGTGAGAACAGCCAGGTCACCGTGATCGAACGGTTCGTCTCGGCCCTCGATGGTTCGGCGCTGGTGCTCCCGGTGCTGCAGCTGCGAGCCGATCAAGCGGCACGGGTCAATTACCTCGCGATCAACGAGTTGAGCGAGCAGGCGTGGACGATCGGTCACCAACAAGCGGTCGGTTTTCGCGATTCCAGCACGTTGCTGGCGTCGGTGGCACTCGGTGGCGACTACGCCCGGGTCCGCACCGAGGCGCGTCTGTCGGGACAGGGCGGATCGACTCGTCAGGTCGCCCTGTACTTCGCCGGCGGCACCCAGATGCACGACTTCCGCACGATCCAGGATCACGACGCGCCACACACCCACAGCGATCTGTTGTTCAAGGGCGCCGTACAGGATCACGCCGCCAGCGTGTACACCGGGCTGATCAAGATCCGCGAGCACGCCCGGGGCACTGCCGCCTTCCAGACCAACCGTAACCTCACCTTGTCCGAGGGTGCCTGGGCCGAGAGCGTGCCGAACCTCGAGATCTACACCAATGACGTGAAGTGCTCGCACGCCTCGACCGTCGGCCCGATCGACGAGGAGCAGCGGTTCTACCTCGAGAGCCGAGGCATCCGCCCCGAGATCGCCGAACGGCTCGTCGTGCTCGGGTTCTTCGACGAGGTGTTGTCGCAGCTACCTGCGCAGGGTCTCGCCGAGGGTCTGCGGGAGCGAGTCGCCGCCAAGCTCAAGATCGGCGAGGAGGTGTCATGACGTCCAGCGTTTCGACACCGGTGTTCCCGTTCGACGAGATCGAATCCGGAACTGCCCGCAAGGTCGACGTCGCCGGGATCGCCATCTCGGTCGTGCGGATCGGCGACGACGTCTACGCCCTCGGTGACGTATGCACTCACGCCGAGATCTCACTCAGCGAGGGCGAGGTGTGGTGCGACGAACGCGAAGATCGAGTGCCCCAAGCACGGCAGCGCCTTCAGCCTGCTGACCGGCGAACCGGCCACGCTGCCCGCCACCCAGCCCGTGCCGGTGTTCGGGGCGGCGGTCGTCGACGGCCAGGTCGTCGTCACCGTCACGATCGACACCGACGCGAACGAGAACGACGAGAACGACCAGAACGAGAACGACCAGAACGAGAACGACCAGAACGAGAACGACCAGAACGAGAGGGGCGGATCATGAGCACGTTGCAGATCAGGGGTTTGCGGGCGTCGGTCGCCGGCAACGAGATCTTGCGCGGGATCGACCTGACGCTGCACTCGGGCGAGGTGCACGCGGTGATGGGCCCCAACGGTGCCGGTAAAAGCACGCTCTCTGGCGTCATCATGGGCAAGCCCGGGTACGAGGCGCTCGAGGGCTCGGTCACACTCGACGGCGTCGACGTGCTGGCGTTGCCGGCGTGGCAGCGGGCGACCGCCGGACTGCACCTGATCATGCAGTACCCGACCGAGGTACCCGGTGTGATGCTCGACGACGTGCTCGGCGAGGCGCTCACCAGCCGCGGGCGCGACACCAGCACACTCGGCGAGTTGCTGCGCGACGAGGCCGACCGGATCGGCTTCGAACAACGCTTCCTGCATCGCCCGCTCAACGTCGATCTGTCCGGCGGCGAGAAGAAGCGCAACGAGACGCTCCAGCTGGCCGTGTTGCGTCCCAAGTTCGCGATCCTCGACGAGCTCGACTCCGGGCTCGACATCGACGCCTTGCGAGCCTGTTCGCGTCGGGTCGAAGACCTCAGCAACGACGCCAGCGACGGCCACGAGCCGATGGGCGTGCTGGCGATCACGCACTACAGCCGGCTGCTCAGGGAACTCCAGCCCGACCACGTGCACATCCTCGTCAAGGGCCGAATCGTCACCAGCGGCGGGCCCGAGCTGGCGGACGTGCTCGAGACCGATGGGTACACGGCGTTCGTGCCCGAAGAGGACCTGATCGACGAGTCGGCCACGACATCGTCCGGCGGGCTCGACGACCTGTTCGCACTCTGAGCGGCGCCGGCCGACCGGCACCTCCGACGGGGCGGTCCCGTCACCGTCATGCCAAGATCGGCCGATGGCCGATGTGATCGACGAACTCCGCTCGTGGCTCGACGAGAACTGGGACCCCGACCTCACGGTCGCAGCAGTGGTGGGAGCGGCTCGGGTCTGGCCGGATGGTCGGCGCCATCGCTGCCCGAGACACGCCTACGGCAAGGGCTTGTCCCGCAACGATGCCGTCCGTGTCGCCGAGGCGATCGGTGAGCACGGTGCACTCGCCGCCCCGGGCGGGCTGGGGTTGCTGCTTGGCGGCCCCCACGATCGCCACCCACGGCACGCAGGAGCAGATCGACCATCTACGTCCGCGACATCGTCACCGGCCAGAAGGCCTGGTGCCAGCTGTTCAGCGAGCCGGTTGCCGGCAGCGATCTGGCCGGTCTGCAGACGCGTGCCGAGCAGGACGGCGACGAGTGGATCGTCAACGGCCAGAAGGTGTGGACATCGGGCGGGCACTACGCCGACCTCGGGATGCTGATCGCCCGCACCAACTCCGATGCGCCCAAGCACCAGGGCATCAGCTACTTCGCGATCGACATGCACCAGCCGGGCGTCGAGATCCGACCGCTCAAGGAGATGACCGGTCGGGCGCTGTTCAACGAGGTCTTCATGACCGATGCCCGGGTCGCCGACGCAGCGCTGATCGGGGATCGCAACAACGGGTGGGCGGTCACCAACACCACACTCGCCTTCGAGCGCGCCGGGCTCGGCTCGGGCGGCGGTTCGTCGGCGACCAGCGCCGCCGTGCCCGGCACCGTGGCCGGCCAGCTCGAGCGGCGTGCCGGCGACTTCGTCGAGGGTCCGCGTCGCGCCGGTGGCGGCGGCGCCCAGTTCCGTGGCGCCAGCCGGATGCTGATCGAGCTCGCCAAGTCGAACGGTGCGATCGACGACCCGACGGTTCGCCAGGACCTCATGCGGCTCCACACGTTGCAGGAGATCGGCCGCATGAACACCTTGCGGCTCAAGGCGCTCAAGGCCAAGGGCGGCGACATCCCCGGGTTCGGCAACATCGGCAAGCTCTCGATGAGCGACAGGCGCTCCGGGCTCCTCCCTTCCTGATGCGGCTCCAGCGAGATCTCGGGCTGCGGATCATCGGTGCCGGGGGCATGCTCCACGCCTACGACGCCGAAGCCAAGGCACAGCTCGATATCGCCACCAAGGAGCCGATCCACGGTATCGTCACCGAGTTGGCGCTGTTCGCCCAGGCGCCGCCGATCTACGGCGGCACCGATCAGGTCCAGCGCAACATCATCGGTGAGCGTGTGCTCGGCCTGCCGAAGGAGCCCGGCTTCGACCGCACGACCCCGTTCTCCGAACTCCCCAAGAACGCCTGAATCTCAGATCGCCCGCAGGCGGCGGATCCGCTCGTCGGTGGCGGGGTGGGTGCTGAACAGCTTGGCCAGGTTGGGGCCTCCACCGCGACTGCTGAGCGGGCCTCGGCGAGCGGGTTGTGGATGTAGGCCTGGGCCTGCGCCGGTGCGACGGCCATCGGCCGCTGGTGGGCGATCACCTCGATCTTCTCGAGCGCCCGCGCCAGCGACTCGCCGCTGCCGAGCAGTTCGGCGGCGCCGCGGTCGGCCTCGAACTCGCGCGAGCGCGAGACGGCCATCTGGATCAGCGACGCCGCGATCGGGGCCAGCAGCGCCATCGCCAGCATGCCGATCGGATTGCCGCTGCGGCGGTCGCGGCCACCGAACATCGACGAGTACATCGCCATCTGGGCGATGAACGAGATCGCCGTGGCGATCGCCGCGGCCACCGAGCCGATCAGGATGTCGCGGTGCTTGACGTGCATCAGCTCGTGCGCCATCACACCCTCGACCTCGTCGCGGGTCGAGCGTTTCGAGCAGGCCCTGGGTGGCGCACACGACGGCGTGCTTGGGGCCGCGGCCGGTGGCGAACGCGTTCGGTTGAGCGTTGGGCGAGATCGCCACCGTCGGCATCGGCATGTTGGCGCGCTCGGAGAGGCGCCGGATCATGCCGTAGAACTCGGGTGCCTCGGCCTCGGTGATGATGCGGGCCTTGGCCGACTTGAGGGCGAGCTTGTCGCTGAACCAGTACGAGCCGCCGACCATCACGAACGCGAGGCCGAGGCCGATGATCAGCGAGGCGCTGCTGCCGCCACCGACGATGCCGGCGACGGCAACGATCAGGCCGCCCATGCCACCCAGCAGGACCGTGGTTTTCATGGTGTTCTTGAACATCGTGCGACTCAGGATATCGACCGTCGAATCACTACGGTTCCGGCCATGCCCCCGTTCCGGTCGTCGCCGTCGTGACCAGCGACAAGTTCCTCGGCTGGCGCGTCGTCACCGGCTGTTTCATCGTGCTGATGACGTCGTCGGGGCTGGGGTTCTACGGCCTCGCCGTGTATCTCAACGCGCTCAGCAACGAGCGCGGGTGGGAGGTCTCGGCGATCTCGCTGGCGACCACATGGTTCTTCTTCGTCGGTGGATTCGTCGGCCTGTGGGCGGCGCGGCTGATCGCCCGCCACGACGTGCGCATCGTCGTGGCCGCCGGAGGGGTGATCGGCGGTGTCGCGTTGGCGGCGCTCGGCCAAGTGACCGAGCAATGGCAGCTGTTCGTGGTGTACGGGGTGTTCGCCGTCGGTTTTGCACTGGCCGGGCTGGTGCCGATGACCACGGTCGTCACCCGCTGGTTCCATGTCCGCCGGTCGGTCGCCTTGTCGATCGCGTCGACCGGTCTCTCGGCGGGCGGGATCGTGATCACCCCGGCCGCCAAATGGCTGCTCGATCGTCAGGGCCTCGAGTCGGGCACCCCCTGGCTGGGGCTCGTGTACGTGCTCGGCACCGTCCCGGTCGTGTTCTGGCTGGTCACCCCCGACCCGGCGCCGACCGGCTGGCTGCCCGACGGCGAGCGGGTCGATCCGAACCGTGCCCCGCCCGTCATCACCGGCACCCGGTATCGCGAGGCGGTCAGGAGCCGGTTCTTCATCTTGATCACGATCGGCTACGTCCTGGCGCTCGGATCGCAGGTGGGTGGTATCCAACAGCTCGTCAAGCTCGTGGAAGAACGCACCACGGCCGACACGGCGGCGCTCGCCACACTCGTGCTGGCGGCGACCTCGGTCGTCGCCCGGCTGATCGGCGGGCGGGTCGTGGCGTCGACGCCGATGGTGCCGTTCACGGCCGCACTGGCTGCGCTCCAGATGGTGGCGCTCGTGTCGCTGGGGTTCGCCGACAGTTCGCCGTTCATCTTCGGATCGATCGTGCTGTTCGGCGCCACGATCGGCAACATCCTGATGCTCCAGCCGCTGCTGATCGCCGAACGGTTCGGTGTCCGCGACTACCCGAAGATCTTCAGCAGAGCACAGCTGTTCGCGCTGGTCGGCACCGCCGGTGGACCGCTGCTACTCGGGTGGTTGCACGACACGTCGGGTGGCTATCGGGCCTCCTACATCGCCGCCGGCGGCTGTTCGGTGGTGGGGGCGGCGGTGATCCTGATGAGCGGGTCGAGCACGGCGCCGGCCGAACCCAAGATCGAGGTCGCTGTATGACCGAGCTGATCGACAAGTCGGCAGTCGAACTGGCCGCCTTGATCAAGCGTCGCGAC
This sequence comes from uncultured Acidimicrobiaceae bacterium, assembly GCA_963722635.1. GTDB lineage: Bacteria > Actinomycetota > Acidimicrobiia > Acidimicrobiales > Ilumatobacteraceae > Ilumatobacter. Next base: position 33,580 of record CAVRNX010000013.1, on the reverse strand, counting down.
ATCTCGGCGCGCGAACTGCTGGCCGCCAGCCTGCGTCGCATCGAGCAGGTCAACCCTCACGTCAACGCGATCGTCACGCTGGTGCCGGAAATGGCCGAGGCGTGGGCGGCCGAGGCCGACCAACTCACGGCGTCGGGGGCGACTCTCGGCCCCTTGCACGGTCTCCCGATCGCTCACAAGGATCTCGAGCTGACGGCAGGGATCCGCACCACGTTCGGCTCACCACTGTTGGCTGACTTCGTACCGGCGGAGGACGCATTGATCGTGCAGCGTCTGCGTGCCGCCGGTGTGGTCACGATCGGCAAGACCAACACGCCCGAGTTCGGTGCCGGTTCGCAGACGTTCAACCAGGTGTTCGGTGCGACGCACAACCCCTACGACGTCACCAGGACGTGTGGCGGTTCCAGTGGGGGAGCAGCGGTCGCTCTGGCGACCGGCATGATCCCGATCGCCGACGGGTCCGACATGGGTGGCTCGCTGCGCAACCCGGCCTCGTTCTGCAACGTCGTCGGGCTGCGCCCGTCGGTCGGTCGTGTGCCGAACTGGCCCAACAGCACGCCGTGGTCGGGGGTGTCGACGGCGGGTGCCATGGCTCGCTCGGTCGACGACCTGGCGCTGCAGATGCAGGTGATCGCCGGGCCCGACCCGAGGGTGCCGATCTCGCTGCCCGAGCCCGGTTCGATCTTCGCCGAGCTCGCCGAACTCGACGTCGACGGGTTGCGCGTGGCCTGGTCGCCCGACCTCGGTCTGCCGGTCGAGCCGGCGGTCCGTACGGCGCTCGCCGATGTGCCGGGCCGGCTCGAAACGCTGGGCTGTCACGTCAGCGAGGCGATGCCCGATCTCACCGGCGCCCGCCAGATCTTCCAGGTGCTGCGAGCTTGGCACTTCGAGATCTCCGACGGGGCGATGTACGACCGCGCTCCCGAGCAGATCAAGGACACCGTGCGCTGGAACATCGAGGAGGCGCGCCGGCGGAGCATGGTCGATCACGCCCGGGCGACGTCCGACCATGCCGCCCTGGTCGAGCGGACACGGGCGTTCTTCCAGCACTACGACGTGCTGGCGCTGCCGACCTCCCAGGTGGTTCCGTTCGACGTCGAGCTCGACTGGCCGCGTCACGTCGACGGCGAGCCGATGGAGACGTACATCGACTGGATGCGGTCGTGCTGCGACATCTCGGTCACCGGCTGTCCGGCGATCTCGATGCCGGCGGCTTCACCCCTGACGGGCTCCCGGTCGGCATCCAGTTCGTCGGCCGTCCCGGTGGCGACGTCGACCTGTTGCGCTTCGCCAGGGTGTGGGAGCGGGCGAGCGCAGCATCGACCCGGCGCGCTACGGTCGTCGCGTCATGAGCGAAGTCCACAGGAACGTCGTGCGGGTGATCGAGGCCGGGCGCCTGCTCGGCCTCGTCGTCGAGCCGCGCCGGTTCCCCGAGGGGGCCAAGACCGCCGTCGACGCCGCCAACGCGATCGGTTGCGAGGTCGCCCAGATCGTGAAGAGCCTGATCTTCGGGGTCGACGGCGAGATCGTGCTGGCGTACGTCAGCGGATCGAACCAGCTCGACGAACGAAAGCTGGCCGCTGCCGCCGGCGGTCTGATGTGCCGGCGAGTCGACGCCGAGGTCGTCCGAGAAGCCACCGGCTATCCGATCGGCGGCGTGCCTCCGATCGGTCACGCCACCTCGCTGCGGGTGTTCATCGACCCCGATCTGCTGCGCCACGACGTGGTGTGGGCGGCCGCCGGCACCTGGCACGACGTGTTCCCGCTGGCACCGACCGAGCTGCAACGGGTCAGCGGTGGGACCGTCGTGGAGATCAAGCGCGTCTGACCGCGATCGATCATGACCTGGGAACCCGAGCTCGAGGAACTGCGGCGGCGGGAAGCGCTGGCCGAACAGCTGGGCGGCGCCGACAAGGTCGACCGTCAGCACCACTTCGGCAAGCAGACCGTTCGCGAGCGGGTCGAGCAGATCGTCGACGAGGGCAGCTTCTGGGAGCTCGGCAAGACGGCCGGCGTTGCCCAGTACGACGAACACGGCAATCTGATCGAGTTCACGCCCTCCAACTTCGTGTTCGGCATCGCAGAGCTCGACGGGCGACCGGCGGTCGTTTCGGGCGACGATTTCACGGTGCGCGGCGGATCGAACGATGCGTCGATCTCCGCCAAGCGCGAGGCGTCCGAATCGATCGCACTCGAGATGCGGCTGCCACACGTGCGGCTGCTCGACGGCATGTCGGGCGGCGGCTCGGTCAAGACGATCGAGCAGGCCGGCCGCACCTACATCCCGGTGTTGCCCGGATGGCACACCGTCGTCGACCATCTCAACATTGCCCCGTCGGTGTCGCTGGTGCTCGGCTCGGTGGCCGGGTTCGGCGCCGCTCGGGCGGTCGCCTCGCACTATTCGGTGATGGTGCGCGATACCTCGCAGATGATGATCGCCGGCCCCGCTCTGGTCGAGCAGGCAGGTCTCGGTGCGGTGGCCAAGGAGGAGCTCGGGCACGCCGACATCCACACCGCCAACGGGGCGATCGACGATGCCGTCGACAGCGAGGCCGAGGCGTTCGAGCGGGCGCTGCACTTTCTGTCGTACCTGCCGACCAGCATCGACGAGCTGCCACCGATCGAAGAATCGGGTGACGATCCGGCCCGCCGCGACGACTGGTTGTCGGATGCTGTGCCTCGCAATCCGAGGCAGTCGTACGACATGAAGGCGATCATGGCCTCGATCGTCGACGATGACAGCCTGTTCGAGATCGGGTGCGGGTGGGGCACGTCGATCATCGGTGGCCTGGCCCGACTCGACGGCGTGCCGGTCGTCGTGTACGGCGAGAACCCGATGATGTACGGCGGCGGCTGGACAGCCGACTCGTGCCGCAAGCTGACCCGCCTGATCGACCTGGCGACGCTGTTCAAGCTGCCGATCGTGCACTTCGAGGACTGCCCCGGCTTCCTGATCGGGATCGAGAGCGAGCGCAATGCGACTGTGCGTTACGGCACCGAGGTGTTGGTGGCGTTGCGCGAGGCGCAGGTGCCGTATTGCACCGTCGTGATCCGCAAGGCGTTCGGCATCGCCGGCGCAGCCAACCGCAAACCGGGCACCGAGTCGATGCGGATGGCGTGGCCGTCGGGCGACTGGGGCTCGCTGCCATTGGAGGGTGGGCTCGAGGTGGCGTACAAAGCCGAGCTGGCGGAGAGCGCCGATCCGGAGCGCCTGAAGACCGAGATCACCGAGCGTCTCAACCGACTCCGATCGCCGCACCGCTCGGCCGAGTTCTACGAGATCGAACAGATCATCGACCCCCGCGACACGTGCCCGATGCTGTGCGACTGGGTTCGACTGGCCCGGCGCACTCTGGTTCCCTCGGCGCCGAGCTGGGGGTATCGGCCCTGATGCCGAAGCTGACCGACGACGACGTGGTGGCGTTCCTCGACGAGCGCCGGCACCTGGCGCGTATCGCCACGATCGACGACGACGGGTTCCCGCGGGTCTTGCCGTTGTGGTTCATCCGCGACGGCCGCCGGTTGTTGTTCACGCCGCGTGAGCCTGCGGTGATCTGGCACAACATCGTGCGCGACCCGAAGGTCGGGATCACGATCGACGAGAGTGCCCAGCCGTACCGCAAGGTCACCGTGCAGGGCCTCTGTGAAGTCGTACATCAGCCTGGTGAAGACGACGTGTGGCGCGACCTGTACCGGTCGATCACGCGGCGGTACACCGACAACTGGTTCGCCGACGAGTACGTCGACGGCACCGACGATCAGCCGCGAGCGCTGTGTGCGGTCGATCTCGACGCCGCCACGACACGGCTGTCGACCTGGCGGATGCCGGTCAGCGGGGAAGACCGTCGCGGCGTGTGGGCCAAGCGCTACTTCCTACCAGGCACGAAATGGGCTGAATCATGAACGATGAGACTGAAACGGACATCGAGAAGCGAACGTGGCTGCACGATCTTCCGAAGGTCGAGCTGCACGTTCATCTCGAGGGTTCGATGTCGGTCGACACGGTGCGTGGGCTGACCGAACGCCACGGCGTCGACCCGACACCGGTCTGGCCAGGCGGATGGCCCGATTCGTTCTCGTTCGACGGGTTCCTCGACTTCTCCGACCAGTTCCTGTTCGGCCTGGCGTTGTTGCGCTCCGGTGACGACCTGGCGGCGATCACCGATGAGATGGCGGTCACGTTGGCTGCCCAGAACGTTCGATACGCCGAGGTCACCACGACCGCGTTCACCCATTTCCATCCGCTTGACGGCCGACCGGGCATGAGTCGGGGCGAGTATCGCGAGGGGCTCGACGAGGGGCGCCGTCGTGCGGCCGAGCGTGGTGTCGAGATCGGCTGGGTGATCGACATCCCGCGCGACCTCGAGATGCCCGGCCAGACCGTCACGATCGACTACCTGGAGAGCGATCAGACCCCCGACGGTCTGGTGGCGATCGGGTTGGGCGGGTACGAGGTCGGATTCCCGGCCGCTCCGTATGCCGAGCACTTCGCCCGCGCCCGGGCGATCGGGCTGCCGGCCGTGCCACACGCCGGCGAGACCGAAGGTGCCGACAGCGTGCGCCAGGCCGTCGAGCTGCTCGGCGCGGTCAGGATCGGCCACGGCGTGCGCTGCCTGGAGGATCCGTCGCTGGTCGATCTGCTGGTCGAGCGCGGCATCATGCTGGAGGTCTGCCCGACCAGCAACGATCTGTTGCAGGTGGTCGAGCGACTGGAGGATCACCCACTCCCGCAGCTGATCGACGCCGGGTTGCGGGTGTGTCTCAACACCGACGACCCCGGCTGGTTCGCGACCGACCTCGTGACCGAACTGCAGATCGCCAGCGACCTGCTGGGAGTCAGCACCGATCGACACCGGGCGATGCAGCTCGACGCCATCGACGCCTCGTTCATGTCGATCGAGGCGGGCACATCACTGAAGGCGGAGATCACAGCCTTCGAGAGGTAGGGACAACCCCACCAGCGAGATGCCTGCGGGCCTGATCGAACCGCGTCCGGACTTCGTTCACCGGGACGTCCAGGCGATCGGCAGACCGAACAGTCCGTGTAGCAATCGCCGCTCCTCTCGTCGATCGCCATCCTAGAGAGGCTCGGTCCACCGCTGGAGCTCGGGCCATCTGCGGCGGCGTCATCTCCCGACGATCGTCTCATCGAACGGCGCCGTCATCGCAGCCACCCGGTCGGCGGGCCCGGCGATCAGCACGTACTCCTGGTTGCGGGTGTGGCTGACCTCGCCGACCTTGTTGCCGCTGGGGTCGTGGATGCCGATCTGGGCGCCGACGTAGCGCTTCGAGTCGAACGCCAACGCCACCACGTCGCCGTGCGACCGAACACATGTCGCGCAGCTCCTCGAGGGTGACCCACGACTCGTCGTTGTACGACACCACGACGATCTCGGCGTCGACCGACGCGATCGTCCGCCGCAGTGCATCGGGCATCTGGCGCTTGCGATTGAACACGCTCTTGGTCTCGTCGTCGCGGGCGTCGACGCGCTTGCAGGCCACGCCGTAGTGCTCGGGCTGGTCCCAGGCGACGATCGTTTCCCACACGTGGTAGTTCGTGAAGTAGCGGTGCTGGTTGTACGGCGGGTCGAGGTAGGCCAGATCGAAGCTGCCCAGGCTGCCCGCCAGCTCGATCGCGTCGCCGCGCACCGCCCTGCCCGACCCCGGCAACAGCGTCGGAGCCAGCAACGTCAGTGGCTTGTACGAGCGCGGCGCCCACTGCTTGATGTAGGCCATCTGCAGGCCGGCCGTCGAATCGACCTTGTCGGCCGCCAACAACAAGCTGGTCAGCAGTACCGGTTCGAGTGCTGTGCCGGCGTGGTCGCGAGCGATCGCATCGCGGATGGCGTCGATCCGTTCACCGTTGTGAGGCTGGAAGAAGCGCGACTGCACGCAGAACGTGTCGGTGACGTAGCCGGGTGTTCCGGGCAGGGCGTTGAGTTGGTCGAGTGCCTCGGCCAGCGACCGGTGGTCGAACGAATCGGCGTCGGTCTCGATCCAGGTTCGGCCGAACACCTCCGAGTAGCGGGCCGTGTCGACCGCCGTGACGTGGCCGCCAAGCTGCTTGTAGGCCTGCGCCACCCGGGTCGTGCCAGTGAACAGATCGAGTGCAGTGTGAGCCCCCGACAACTCGAACAGCTTCGTGAGCACCGGGACCAGTCGGCGCTTGGAACCCAGGTACTTGATCACGGTGTCCCGATCACGCGTCTTCGTCGGGCGGGGCCGGCCGCTCGGCGGTGACCGCCTTGAACATGGCCGGGTCGACGGCGATGAACGTCGCCTTCGCGGTGGCGAGCGCCTGGCCCGATTCGACATCGGTCAGTTCGCCGGTCATCAACAGCTTGCGGCCGACCCGCTCGGACATCCGAACGCGACAGGACAGCTGGCGAAACAGCGGAGTGGGTGCCTCGTAGCGGATGTACAGATCGCCGGTGAACGCCGGCTGGTGGATCACGCCCAGCACGTATCCGAACACATCGTCGAACAGCGCCGAGATGACACCGCCGTGGCTGCGTCCGGGTGCACCCTCGTGGGCCGACCTCAGTGTGACGAGCGCCTCGATCTCGTCGCCGTATCGGTGCAGCTCGAGGTCGAGCCCCCACGGTGATGATCGACCCGAGACCGGGCGGTCGTCGAAGACATTGTCGAACCGGCCCTGGGGGACATCGGTCTGCTGCTCTCGGGCGAAGTCGTGGAGGCCGCGGGTGCGCTGTTCGGCGGGCCACAGCTCGGCCGTGATCGACTCCAGCACGTCACTCAGGCGATCGATCTGTTCGACGGTGGCATGACGGCCGATGAAGGCATGGCCGATCTCGCGGATCGCCCGACCGGCTCGGGCCCGGGCTTCTCGGATCGCGTTCGGATCATCGCTCACCGCCACGACTGTGGCAGGTGGGTCGGAGTGATCAGGAATCAGAGGTGACCGGGGAATCGAGCGCCTCGAGCAGCGTGTTCCAGGCCAGCGTCGCGCACTTGATGCGAACCGGGAACTTCACCACACCCTGCAGTGCCTCGAGGTCGCCCAACGCGACGTCGGGCGCAGCCGGGTCATCGTCACCGGTGTCGATCGACATCATGCCCTTGAACTTGCGCACCAGCGCACGCACCTCGGCGACCGGCTTGCCCTTCACGGCGGCGCTCATCATCGAGGCCGACGACTGGGAGATCGAGCATCCCTGCCCGGCGATCTTGACGTCGCTGACGACATCGAAGCCACCGTCGTCGGTGACATCGAGGAAGACGGTGATCTCGTCGCCGCACAACGGGTTGTGACCCTCGGCATGGCGGGCCGGAGGCACGGCCAGCTCACCCCGGTTGCGGGGTGTGCGGTAGTGATCGAGGATGATCTCCCGGTAGAGGTCTTCGAGGCCTGGCATGGTGTCTCCCGCGGTTGGGTCAGAAACCGAAGATATCGGTGACGCCGTCGAGGGCGTCGGCGAGTGCGTCGATGTCGGAGCGGTTGTTGTAGAGGTACAGGCTGGCGCGAGCGGTGGCGTTGGCACCGAGGATCCGCATCAGTGGTTTGGCGCAGTGGTGCCCGGCGCGAACACACACGTTGCGCTCGTCGAGGACCTGGCTGATGTCGTGAGGGTGGATGTCGCGAAAGGCGAAGCTGATCACGCCGCCGCGCACCTCGACGTTGTCGCTGCCATGGATCGTGATGTCGTCGCCGTACCGGCCGGCCAGGGTGTCGAGCGCATAGCGCGTGAGGTCGGCTTCGTGGCGGCGGATCTCGGCCATGCCGATCGACTCGAGGTAGTCGACGGCGGCGCCGAACCCGATCACCTCGACGATCGGCGGAGTGCCTGCCTCGAACTTGGCAGGAACGGGAGCGGGGGTGAACCCGTCGAGTCGCACGTCGGCGATCATGTTGCCGCCACCGAGGAAGGGAGGCATCGCGTCGAGCAGTTCGATTCGCCCCCACAGCGCGCCGACGCCGGATGGCCCGCACATCTTGTGGCTGGAGAAGGCGACGAAATCGGCGTCCCAGGCCTGCACGTCGGTGGGGTTGTGCGGCACGTACTGACAGGCATCGACGATCGCGATCGCCCCGGCCTCGTGCGCCGCCTGCACCAGTCGGGTCACCGGGGGGATCGTGCCGAGCACGTTGCTCATCGCCGTGAATCCGAACGCCTTGGCGCCGGTCAGCAGGCGATCGAGGTCGGTCAGGTCGAGTTGCCCGTCGGCGGTGAGTGGCACCCAGCGCAACTCGAAACCCTGCTTGGCCGCCAGCATCTGCCAGGGCACGATGTTGGCGTGGTGCTCGAGGTGTGTCAGGAGCACGGCGTCGCCCGGCCCGAGGTTCGACCCGCCCCACGAAGCCGCCACCAGGTTGAGCGCCTCGGTGGCGTTCTTGGTGAACACGATCTCGTCGACCGAGCGGGCGTTGATGAATCGGGCGACCGCACCGCGTGCGGCTTCGAAACGATCGGTGGCCTCACCGGCCAGCCGGTAGGCGCTGCGGTTGATGGGGGCGTACGCCGTGCGCATGAAGTCGCCCATCGTGTCGATCACCTGGCGCGGCTTCTGCGAGGTATTGCCGGAGTCGAGGTAGACGATCGGCGAGCCGTCGATCTCGCGCCGGAGGATCGGGAAGTCGTCGCGTACGGCGGCCCAGTCGACGGTCACGGTCGGATCACTTTCAGGCGGGAGCCCGGAACGCCTCGTAGCCGTCGCGCTCGAGCTGTTCGACGAGTTCCATGCCACCCGACTGGACGATCCGTCCGTCGACCATGATGTGGACGTGGTCGGGCTGGATCTCGTCGAGCAGGCGCTGATAGTGGGTGATCAACACGACACCCATCTCGGGGCGTTCGGCACGCACTTCGCGGATCCCCTGGGCGACGATTCGGAGGGCGTCGATGTCGAGCCCCGAGTCGGTCTCGTCGAGGATCGCCAGCTCGGGCTCGAGGATCGCCATCTGCATGATCTCGTTGCGCTTCTTCTCGCCGCCGGAGAACCCCTCGTTGAGATAGCGGTCGACGAACGACGAGTCCATCCCGAGCCGCTTCATCCAGTCCATCGTGGCGAGACGCAGTTCGAGCACCGACAGGTCGAGGCCCTTGCGGGCCGACAGTGCTTGGCGCAGGAACTGGATCACCGAGACGCCGGCGATCTCCTGGGGGTACTGGAACGCCAGGAACATGCCCGCCTTGGCACGCTCGTCGGCCGGCCACTCGGTGACGTCGTCACCCTGGAATCGGACCGAGCCTGCGGTGACCTCGTACTCGGGCGAGCCGAGCATCGTGTTGCCGAGCGTGCTCTTGCCGCAGCCGTTGGGGCCCATGATGGCGTGCACCTCACCGGCGCCGACGGTGAGGTCGAGCCCCTTGAGGATCTCGTCGGCCGGGGTGGCACCCTGTTCGGTTGCGGGTCGGGCATGCAGGCCGACGACCTGGAACAGTACGGTCATGGCGCCGAGTCTACGATCCGACGGCCTCTATTAACACTACGCGGATAGGAGAAATCAGGGTGTTGTCCGAGATCACGATCGTGGTCCTGATTCCGGGATGGAATGCGCGCCGCCGGCGGTTGCCGTTGGCGGTCGTCTCTGCTCGCGATCGGCGTCCTGATGCCGCTCGTCGTCGCCGGATACGCCCTGCTGTCGAGCCGCAACTGGGTCGCCCTCACGCTCGACGCTGGGTTCCTGGCCTGGGTGATGACCGCCGGTGTCCTGGCGGTGTCAGCCCGATTGGTCGCCGTGGCCGAGTTCTGGCTCTCGGTGCGCCCGCAACACTCGTGGGGCCGCAGTGACGGGTGGGCGATCGCCGTCGTCGTCGCGGTGTGTGCGCCCCTGACGTTCGGGGTGGTGCAGGTCGGCCGAGCCCGAGCGGCGATCGAGCCGGCTTTCGCCGGGCAGTCGGATCGACCCCTGTTCGACGCATCGGCGACGTTGCCCTCCGCCACGCCGCCGATTTCTTCCGCCACCACGACGACGATCGCACCGACTGTCACCGCTGCGCCATCCGCGGCTTCCTCCGATTCGGTGCCGACGCGATCGACCACGTCGACCACGACGACGACTACCACGCCGCCTCCCAAGCCCGAACGCCCCCGGTCCGGTGTCGATCCAGCGGTCGTCGCAGACGTCACGAACGTGCTGCTGCTCGGTGGCGATGCCGGACCCGGCCGAGCGGGGCTGAGGACCGACACGATGATGTTGTTCAGCCTGCACCGGCCTTCGGGTCGCGCTGCCCTGATCTCCGTGCCGCGAGACCTTCGACGGTTGCTGTTCCCGCCGGGCTCGGCACTCGAGGCGAGGTATCCGTACGGGTTCACCGAAATCGCCAATGCCGTCTATCCGATCGTGTCCTCGCGCTCGTCGCTGCGGTCCGCCTACGAGGTCGAAGGTGTCCGCCCGGGCGTCGTGGCGACCGCCCACGCGGTCGGCTATTCGCTCGACGTCACGATTCACGACTACGTCCTGATCGACATGCAGGGCTTCCTCGAGCTGATCGATGCCCTGGGGGGTGTCACCGTCGAGGTGACGCAGGAGGTGCCGATGCCGGGCAACGTGCCGGGTGCCCCCACCCAGTATCCCGACACCATCGGCCCCGGCGTGATCGACATGGATGGCACGACTGCACTCGGCTACGTCCGCAGCCGAAAGGGCGACAACGATTTTCAGCGCACCGCTCGCCAGCGCCATTTGCTGGAGGCGCTGGCGACGCAGATCTCCTTCGACGATGTGGCGTTGTCGTTCCCCTCGGTGGCCGCTGCGATCGGTGGCACGATGCGCACGTCGCTCAGCCCGGACGAGCTGGCGGAAATGCTTGCCGTGATCGGTGGCCAGACGGCGATCGTCGAGTCGGTCGGTCTGGTTCCGCCGCTGGTGAGGGTTTCGCGGCCCGACTACGGCGAGATGGCACGAATCGTCGGTGCGGTCCGCGTGGCGATCGCCACGGGCCGACCATCTGGATACTGACCGGCGTCAGCGGTCACCCGTGGTCGCGCAACGACTCTTTCCAGGTTCGGAATCGCTCGTAGGTGTGCCCGTCAGGACCCGCGCCCGACCCCGATCCATCGGGGAACAGCCGGAAGCTGTACGCCACGCTGAAATCCTGGTCGTGACACGCCCAATAGCGAGCGTCGGCACCCTTGGCCGGCCCCGCCCTCCACAGGATCCAGGGCCCGATCCGGCGCTTGTACTCGGCGACGGGAGAGCCGGGAAGGTCGGCCCCGAGCCGGAGCAACTGCTGAGGTGCCTCGATCCAGGCGTCGGCCGGCACGTTACGATCGCGCAGTGGTGTCGGGGGGAGCTCGGAGGTCGATCGCGGGGTCGGATCGCTCGGTCGTTCGTCGTATCGCATGGCGCTGCAGTGTCGCACAGCCGTTGCCGCCGTTTCGCGGCCGGGCGGCCATATAGTTCCGGTCCGATGCCGAACAAGAGTGAGACCCGGGCGCTCAGCCGACTCGATGAACTCGGGCGTACGATTCGCCGCGCCAGAGTCAGCACGGCGCCCGACGCCGGCTCCGCGATCGGCGAGATGGCGATCTCGATCGTGCTCCCCGGCGTCGCAGCACTGCGTCGATCGTTGATGTCGGGTGTGGCACTGTTCGTCGTCGGGGTTGTCCTCCCGATGGCCGTCGTGGCGTGGACCTACACCGGCCGCGACGACCTGATCGGGCTCGCCCTCGATCCGACCTTCCTGTTGTACGTCACCGGGCTGGCACTGGCGGCTGTGGTGGCGCGGCTGTTGGCGATCGCCGAGATCGCCGACGCGTTCCGGCGATCGCCCGGCATCGGGGCTCAGACCGCGGTCGCGACGCTCGTCGTGCTGGCGCTCGGTTCGCCGGCGTTGTGGGTCGCCTACCGGTCGAACGAAGCGCGCGCTCAGTGGTGGCCAACGTGTTCGCGTCAGGCGACGGCGAGCCGCTGTACGTGCCGGCACCGACCGGTTCGAACGTCGACCCCGACGACGTGAAGACGATCTTGCTGCTCGGTGGCGATGCGGGCCCCGGGCGCTGGGGGCTGCGGACCGACACGATGATCCTGGTGACCGTGCACGAGCAGTCGGGGCGCACCGCGCTGGTGTCGATTCCGCGCAACCTGACGCGGATCCAGTTCCCGCCCGGCAGCCCTCTCGCAGCCGAGTTCCCGAACGGCTTCGACGACCTCACCAACGCAGTGTTCCCGTACGTCTTCGCCCATCCCGACCTGGTCGAGCACTACGGCGCCGTCGGGCTGCAGCCCGAGGCGGTGGCATTGTCGCAAGCGATCGGCTACTCGCTCGACGTCGAGATCGACGACTTCGCCCTGGTCAACATGCAGGGGTTCACCGAGGTGATCGACGCCGTCGGTGGCGTCACCCTCGAGCTGGCGGCGAGTGTGCCGTTGCCTCCCAGCCTGCCCGGCGAGCGTCCGTTGCCGGCTTCGATCGGCCCTGGGTTGATCGACATGGACGGGGCGATGGCGATCGCCTATGCCCGCTCGCGGTCAGCCGATTCCGACTATCAGCGGATGGGCCGCCAGCGCCAGCTGCTGGCGGCGCTCGGATCGCAGGTGTCGGCCTCGGAGGCGCTCGGCGGCTTCGCCAAGGTGACGGGCGTCCTCGAGGATTCGATGCGTACGTCCCTGTCGTCGAACGAGTTCAGCGAGCTGCTCGACCGGCTCGGCGACAACGGCGCGATCCAGGAGTCGGTCGGCCTGATTCCACCCCTGATCGAGCCGGGCTCGCCCGATTACGACGTGATCAGGCAGATCATCGATGCCGTGCAACGCGTCGTCGTCGATCGGCACCCCGAGCGGCTACGCCAGCTGACGCGGCGTCGCCCGCACCATCGTCCACGGAAGTGGACGTGCCGTCCGTTCGACGCGTGAATTGCTGGGCGACCAAGCGCTCGAAAGATCGCGCCGACCAGTGGTTCACGTGGCCGGGCGTGTTGCCCAGCTGCCGGAGATACCTCCCACGTGCGATGTTGCCGATCCGCCAGATCGGTTCGCCGCGGCACCGAGAGCACCGTCGTTCCGGAGCACACCCTGGCGACCTCCGCCAGCGCCAACTCGGGCGAAGGAACGTGTTCGAGCACCTCCAGCCCGACGATCAGGTCGACGCTGTGGTCGGCGAACGGGAGCCGGGTGACGTCACCGAAGAACATCGGTACCTCGAGTGTCGCCCACTCGGCGGCGAGTTCGCTGTCGGGCAGGTCGAGTCCGACGACCGTGGCGTCCGGAAAGCGCTCCACGAGCCGTTCGGTGATGTGCCCCTCGCCGGCGCCCACCTCGACGATCAGCGACGGCTGCGTCCCGTCCAGCAGCTCGTCGAGAGCGGCGAAGAACCCGTCCATCATGCGCCGTTCGATCGGGTTGTTGCTGGCGTACTTGTCGTAGGTGTTGCCGGCCACGTTGCCGGCCTGGATATCGCCGGAGGCTGCCGCCGGGGTGGCGCTGTGGTTCACCCTCCGGACGGTAGCGGGTCGGTCAGCGTAAGCTCATCGCCGCATGTCCGAAGCCGCCCGACGTCCGATCAAGTTGATCATTCAGATTCCGTGCTTCAACGAGGAACAGACCCTGCCGGAGACGTTGGCCGACCTGCCGCGTGAGGTGCCTGGGGTCGACATTGTCGAGTGGTTGGTGATCGACGACGGCAGCTCGGACCGCACCGCCGAAGTCGCCCGGCGAGCACGGCGTCGACCACATCGTGAGGCACCCCCACAATCGTGGGTTGGCAGCCGCCTTCCTGACCGGGCTCGACTCGGCGTTGCAGCGCGGGGCCGACATCGTCGTGAATACCGATGCCGACAACCAGTACGACGGTTCATGTATCCCCGATCTGATCCGCCCGGTGCTCGACGACGGCGCCGACATGGTCGTCGGCGAACGTCCGATCGAGCAGATCTCCGAGTTCTCCGGCGTGAAGAAGCGGCTCCAGCGACTCGGGTCGTGGGTGGTGCGCCGGTTCTCGGGCACCGATGTACGAGATGCCGCCAGCGGATTTCGGGCGATCAGCCGGGAGGCAGCGCTGCGGCTCCAGGTCTACGGCAAGTACAGCTACACGATGGAGACGCTGGTGCAGGCCAAGGCCGAGGGGCTGCTGGTCTCCGGCGTGCCGATCCGGGTCAACCCCCACACGCGGCCGTCGCGGCTGGTGAAGAGCATCGGGCAGTACGTCCGCCGCTCGGCGCAGACGATCGTGCGCAGCTTCGCCCTGTACTACCCGTTCCGGTTCTTCTTCCTGGTCGGACTGGTACCGCTGATGGTCGGGGCGGCGCTGCTCGCCCGCTGGCTGGGATTCTGGCTGTTCGAGGACGAGTACCGCAGCCGAGTCCCGAGCCTGGTGATGGGCGGCGTGCTGACGCTGGTCGGCGTGCAGATCTGGGTCGTCGGATTCCTCGGCGACCTGCAAGCGGCGACTCGCCGTTTGCTCGCTGAAGCTCGCGTCCGCGAGCGCCGCCGTGACCTCGGCGCCGGCTTCCTGAACGACCACGTTGTGTCTGACACAACGTGGTCGGTTACCAGCCTCGGTCGATCCACTCTTGGAGATGGGGGCGCTCGCGGCCGATGGTGGTGTCGACGCCGTGGCCGGGCAACAGGATCGTGTGGGCAGGGAACGTGAACAGCCTGTTGTCGATCGAGTCGATGATCGTGGCGAAGTTGCCACCGTCGAAGCCGGTCGCACCGGGGCCACCGGGAAACAGGGTGTCACCGGTGAACAACAGTGGCGTGCCCTCGAGTTGGAACGAAATTGAACCGGGTGTGTGCCCTGGGTTGTGGATCGCGTGCAGCCGCAGCCGGCCGACCTCGATCACTTCGGCGTCGTCAAGTAACACGTCGTAGCCGACGTCTTTGAGCATCGGCGCGTCGGCGGCGGTGACGGCCACCTCGTAGCCGGCCTCGCGGATCTGCGACACCGCACCGATGTGGTCCCAGTGTCCGTGCGTCTCGAGCACCCTGCGCACGCCGAGTTGCTGACACAGCTCGAGCAGCAGTTCGTGTTCGTTGGCGGCATCGATCAGCACCGCCTCGCCGGTGCGGCGGCACCGCACGATGAACACGTTGTTGTCGTACGAGCCGACCACCACGCGGTGCACCTCGACGTCGGCGTTGGTCCAGTGCAACGTGGTCGAAGGAATCGTCGTCATCTTCCCAGTGTCGCACGGCGAGCAGATCCCCGCTCATCGATCGGCGCTCCGACCGTACGGTACGAGATGCTTGCGCGCCGTTGCCGAGCGTCACGCGGTTCACCGGCGTCATCGAGATCGATGACTGAGCGGCGTGGTTGGATACGGTTCGGGGCGTGACCGCGCCCGCTTCCTTCGAGCTTCGTGAGGTCGTTGCAGGGCCGGCTGACGCTCCGATCCTGCACGGCGTCACGATCGACATCCCGTGTCAGGGGATCACAGCGCTTGCCGGCCCGTCGGGGGCCGGCAAGTCGACGCTGCTGCGGCTGCTGAACCGTCTCGACGATCCCGTGTCGGGCATGATCACCTGGGACGGGCAGCCGATCGCCGAATCGGACCCGCGCCTGCTGCGACGCAAGGTGGCGATGGTCTTCCAGCGGGCGCCGCTGTTCGAGGGCACGGTGTTCGACAACCTCTGTGTGGCGCTCGAGGGTCTGACGCGGCCGGCCGCCGAGGCGATCCTCGACCGGGTCGGACTGCCGCCGGCGTTGCTCGACCGTGCCGCCACCGACCTGAGCGGGGGAGAGGCGCAGCGAATGTCGATCGCCCGCGCCCTGCTGACCGAACCATCGGTACTGCTGGCCGACGAGCCGACGGCGTCGCTCGACGGTGCGTCGCGGATCACGATCGAGCGGCTGGCGCGCTCGATCGCCGACGACGGGGTGCCGATCGTGTGGGTCAGCCACGACACCGACCAGCTACGCCGGATCGCCGACCACGCGCTCGTGCTGATCGACGGCGACGTCGCCGCCTTCGGCCATCTCGCCGAGCTCGACCGGCATCCGAATCCGCTCGTCCGTGAACTCGTCGGGGCCGGCTGATGGACCGGACCGACATCGGCGTGCTCGGCCTGGCGGCGTCGGGCATCCTCGTGGGTGTCGCGTTGGCGATCTCGATCTGGCGGCGGCTCGGGCTCGAGCGCAGCCTGCTCTGGGCATGCAGCCGGGCGCTCGTCCAACTGCTGCTCGTCGGCTCCGCGCTGCGGCTGATCGTCGACGACGACGACCCGCTGATCTGGTCGTTCGTGTGGCTGGTCGTGATGATCGGCTTCGCCGGCTACACGACGTGGCGACGAGCCCGTGACGTTCCGGCCGTGCTGCCGCTGTCGCTGCTGGCGTACGCCGCGTCCGCAGCGGTCACGCTGGGAGTGCTGTTCGGCTTCCAGGTCTACGAGCTCGAGGGCCGCACGATCGTTCCGCTGGCCGGCATGGTCGTGGGCAACTCGCTCTCGGCGACGGTGCTCGTGTCGCGACGTCTGTTCGCCGCCGCCGCCGACCACCGCAACGAGATCGAGGGTCGGCTGGCGCTCGGCTTGTCGGCGGCCGAGGCGTTCCGACCCGATCTTCGTGAGTCGCTGCGGACCGCCCTCGTGCCCCAGATCGAAAGCACCAAGGCGGTCGGCATCGTCTTCCTCCCCGGTGCGATGGTGGGCCTGATCCTGGCAGGGGTCGACCCGGCCGACGCAGTGCGGGTCCAGGTGTCGGTGATGTACCTCGTACTCGGCAGCGTGGCCACCACCACGGCCGTGATGAGCCTCGGCATCTCACGTCAGCTGTTCACGAATGCCCAGCAGCTTCGCCGGTTCGCCGGATCGCACGACGAGGCCGCCTGACGTTACGCGTGGTGCCTGGCACCGCGTGTAGCGAGCCTGACTGTTCAGCTCGAAACGACGTCGAAACCCAACCCGAGGGCGGTGCCGATCTGGGCCGGGTCGAAGGTGATGAACCGAACCGGTGGCGGTAGCCGTTCGGCGGCGGCGAGGTGGATCGCGTCGGTGAGCCGCACCGGCTGGAGCCGCGACAGCCAGGCAGCCCGGTCGAGGCAGCGTTGATCGACGGGAACGATGTGGAGGTGGTCCCAGGCGAGGCGCACGGCGTCTTCGAGATCGGCCCGCAGGATCGATTCGTCGGTGAGGCGATCGATCGCCGGCAGGGCTTCGGTCAGCGCCATCGCCGAGGCGCACCACACGGCGTCGCCGGCCAATGCCTCCGACACGATCGCCCGCTTGCTGCCGTCGACGACGAGTGCCAGCACAGCGCTGGTGTCGAGGGCGATCGTCATCCGCGCAGCTCGCGTAGGGCTCGGTCGATCCGAACGCCCGACCAGATCGGAACCGGGGCCGGGGCCCTCCATGCGCCCATTCGGCGCGGTGGGATCAGCGACCCCGACGAGATCAGGCGCTCGATGTCCGGCGCCGCCTCGTCGAGCGGTGCGAGTTGTGCGACCGGGCGACCGTGGGCTGGTCATCACCGTTCGCTCGCCGGCCTCGGCGCGGCGGACGGCATCGGCGAGCGAAGCCCGAAGTTCCCTGATTCCGTCGCCATCCGAATATTTGTGTCCACATGCGTACACAATCAGATTTGCGTCGACCGCGCAAGCGCCACGACACTGCTCGCATGAACTTCGCATTCACCGAGGAACAAGACGAACTTCGCAACATCGTGCGCTCCTTCATGGAGACCAAGAGCGCCGAAGCCGATGTGCGCGAGCAGATGGAGACCGACGACGGCTACGACGCCGCCGTGTGGAGCCAGATGGCCGAGCAGATGGGTCTCCAGAGCCTGCACATCCCCGAGCAGTACGGCGGCTCGGGCTACGGCTACGTCGAGCTCGGCATCGTGCTCGAAGAGATGGGCCGCGCCCTGTTGTGCGCCCCGTTCTTCTCGACGGTCGTGCTGGCCGCCAACACGCTGCTGCAGTCGGGCGACGAGGCCGCCAAGCAGGCCCACCTGCCCGGCATCGCCAGCGGCGAGACGATCGCCACGCTCGCCTTCACCGAGCCCTCCGGCAAGTGGGACGAGGCCGGCATCACGATGCCGGCCACCGCCTCGGGCGATGGCTACACGCTGTCGGGCACCAAGAGCTTCGTGCTCGACGGCGCGACCGCCGACTTGATCATCGTCGCCGCCCGCACCGCCGCCGGCGTCAGCCTGTTCGCCGTCGACGGTGGCGCCGCCGGCCTGACCCGCACGGCACTGTCCACGATGGACCAGACCCGCAAGCAGGCCAAGCTCGACTTCGACAACACGCCGGCCACGCTGATCGGCGAAGACGGCAAGCGGCTGGGACGTGCTCTCGACCGTGCTCGATCTCGCCGCCGTCGGGCTCGCCGCCGAGCAGGTCGGTGGCGCCCAGTTCGTGCTCGAGATGGCCGTCCAGTACGCCAAGGACCGTGTCCAGTTCGGTCGTCCGATCGGCTCGTTCCAGGCGATCAAGCACAAGTGTGCCGACATGCTGCTCGAGGTCGAGTCGGCCAAGTCGGCTGCCTACTACGGCCTGTGGTGCGCCAGCGAGATGAACGACGAACTGCCGTCGGTCGCCTCGCTGGCCAAGGCGTACTGCTCGGAGGCGTACTTCCACGCCACCGCCGAGAACATCCAGATCCACGGCGGCATCGGCTTCACGTGGGAGCACCCGGCGCACCTGTACTTCAAGCGTGCCAAGAGCTCCGAGTTGCTGTTCGGTGACCCGACGTACCACCGCGAGCAGCTCGCTCAGCGGATCGGTATCTGAGCGACTCAGCTCCGATCGCTCCATCTTCACCGCATCCGGTCCGCCGCTAGGCTGGCCGGATGCGGCCGCGTTTGGGGTACCTCCACCTCCCCAAGGCGGCGGGCACCTCGATACGGGCCGCGATCGCGTCGTACTACCCACGCGATGAGACGGTTCCGTGGTCGTTCGATCGTCATCTGTTCGGCGACGACCCATGCCTGCCCGACGTGGGCGAGCCGATCTTTCTCGGTCAGCCCGAGCAGCTCCAGGGGTACCGCTACATGGAGGGGCACTGGACGCTCCCCACGATGGCTTCATTGCTGGAGCCCGACGACATCGTGTGCGTGCTCCGCGAACCGCGCACCCGATTCCTGTCGCATTACACGTTCTGGCGGGGCTGGCCGGACTCGATGCACGAACTCTGGCAGCCGTACGACGGTGCCATGTATGCCCAACTCAGCTTGAGCGATTATTGCCGTGAGCCGAAGATCGCCCATCAGGCCGACAACCTCGTGACGCGTCTGATCCTGGGCCCGCATCCACTGGCCCCCAACGACGCCCACATTCGGGTCGACGACATCGATGCGGTTGCGGACGAAGCGTGCCAACGGCTCGACGAGATCGGTTTCGTCGACGTGCTCGAACGTGGCGATCAGGTCTATCGCCGACTGGAGGAGTGGTTCGGATCGCCGCTCGAGCGGCAGAAACTCAACCAGACGGACCTGGCCTTTGGTTCACCGGTCGACCTCGCCGATCTCGCCGACCCCGACACGCTGACGCTCGTCAACCAGCGCAACGCGTCCGACCTCCAGGTTTGGGAACACGTCGCCGAGCTTCGTGGCCTGACGCAGCGGAACGCCCGCTCGCTCGCCGATGTCAGCTTCGAAGGGGCACTCGTCAAGGTTGCGGCCGCTCATGCCCGACCGACGCCGTTGGATCCGTCGGCTCGCCACCCGCTCGATCGCAGCGCACCAGATCCGATCGACCAGCCCGAGCCTCAGCCGGGGAACGAGCCGCCGGCCGAGGCGACGCCGTCTGCGCCGGTCCGCTTGGTTCGGCTCGTGCGGCGCGGACCGCGAGCGATCTGGGATCGGATCGTCGCCGAAGTCGAATATCGCCGTGATCTGTGGAAGCCCAAGGCGTAGGTTGACGAGCTGATGGACGCCACCACCTTCGTGTTCGCTGTGATCGCCGCAGCGTTGGTGTTTGCGATTGCGGCGGGCACGGTGGGTCGCGAGGCGCACCGGCTCGATTCGGTCGCGCCGCGCGCTGTGTACCAGCTCGACGAGGCGGTCGACTTCGTCGCCGATCGCCTGCCCGCTGCGAGCCAGGCTCGTTTGACACCCGCAGACGTCGACGAGCTGCTGCGCGCTCACCTGCGGTGGATGCACGAGCACGGCCTGCAGCCCGACAAGGCGGTCGACGCCCGCCAGAGCATCGATCAACAAGTCGTGATCAGCGATGACGCACTCGTCGCCTATCTGCTGGCCGAGGCCGACCGGGTCGGCGTCGAGCTGCTCGACGACGTCGATGCCGTCAATGTCGTCGACACCCACCTGTCGTACTTCGAGGCGATCGGAGCGGTCGGCCCACAGGCGCCGCTCGACGACGTGATCTGACGGTGTGATCTGGG
Source organism: uncultured Acidimicrobiaceae bacterium (assembly GCA_963722635.1). Classification (GTDB taxonomy): domain Bacteria; phylum Actinomycetota; class Acidimicrobiia; order Acidimicrobiales; family Ilumatobacteraceae; genus Ilumatobacter. Next base: position 13,335 of record CAVRNX010000013.1, on the reverse strand, counting down.
ACGTGATCCGACGGTGCGAACCGACGTCGGGTTCTGAGGTCGGTCCACTCACGAATCGTGTCGTACATCGGCCGCTCGGATGTGCTTGAATATCTGCACCAGAGAGAGGAGGTGGTCCACACGATGAGTGATAGTTCTTACGGGACCCTGGAGGTGGTTGGCCGCTAGGTCAACAGGCTGGACGGCCTGGCGAAACCTCGCCAACCCCGCCGAACACGCTGCCGAAGCTCGTCCCATCGGCGAATACCAGGTTGTGTTCGGTCCCAAACAGTCAGAAGACGGCAACGAGGGAGTGCACCCGCACTCCCTCGTTCCGCGTCCGTTCCCTGATCGGTGACCCGGGCGCGTACGATGTCTGGTCATGGAACGACCCTCCCGCTTCGAGCACGCACGCTTCGTCGGAGACAAGCGGACCCAGCTCGTCTACGACCTCGACGAGTGGACGGATGAGTCGGTCGTGACCGAGATCGTCGACGCCGGTGTCGGCATCCAGTTCGGCCCCGACACGCTGGTCGAGGCTCGCAATCGTGGCTACACGCTGGCCAAGCCCGGCCAACGGCGGATGCACCGCAAGCCGCGGGCCTGAGCGCCGGCTGGGGCCTGCTCGCCGTGGACCAGACCTTCCAGAGCGGGGCGCACACGCTTGCCTGTCACATCAAGGTCCCGGGACCAACCGCGGACGCAGACGTCGACCTGCCCGGGCTGATCCTGTGCCACGGCTTCCCCAAAGGGCCGATCGACGCTCGACGTTCGGCAGGCACGTTTCCGGAGTTGATCGACCGGATCGCCTTCGAGCTCGGGTACACAGCGATGACGTTCACGTTCCGAGGATGCGGCACCAGCGGAGGTGACTTCTCGCTGCAGGGGTGGATCGACGACCTGCGTGCCGCCGATCGAGCATCTGGTTGCTGAGACGGGGGTGTCACGTGTCGTCCTGGTCGGCACCAACACGGGTGGCTCGATCGCGATCTGTGTCGCGGCAGACGATCCCAGAGTTGTCGCTGCCGCACTGTTGTCGCCGCGTGCGGACTTCGATGATTGGGCCGACCATCCGAGGCGATTTCTCGATCACGCCCGCGAGATCGGCGCCATCCGCACGCCGGGCTTCCCGAGCGCGATGGACGACTGGTCTCGGGCTTTCCGGCGCTTCAGACCGACCGCCGCTGCACGCCGGTTTGCTCCGAGTCCGCTGCTGGTGATGCACGGCGACGACGACGAGAGCGTCCCGACCTCGGACGCTCGCCAGCTGGCCCAGGCCCACGGAGCGGCCGAGCTATCGCTGCTGCCGGGCGCCGGCCACCGACTGCGCCACGACCCGAGGGCGGTCGCGATCCTGATGGGCTGGCTCGACCGGGTGCGGTCAGCCTGACCCGGGTTCGTCGCGATAGCGGATCACTTTTGCAGGTACTCCGCCGACGATCGAACCGGCAGGAACATCGTGGGTCACGACACTCCCGGCCGCCACCACCGCACGGGCGCCGACTTTGACTCCCGGGAGGATGACACAGCCTGCGCCCAACCAGACATCGCTCGCCACCTCGATCGTGCCGCCAACGTGCGCGGTCATGTTGTCGAGGTCGTGACCTGCCGCATGGAAGCGAACATGTGGGGCGATGTAGCAGTCCTGACCCACGATGATTCGGTGGCCGCCCTCGAAATCGGGGTAGAACTCGACGCCCCGGTTGACGCTGCTGCGGTCGCCGATCGAAACGAGCCAGGGGAACTTCACGTAGACGCCGCGGTCGAAGAACACGTGCCGCCCGCTTCGCGTGAAGACGCGACGCATCAGGTAGTTGCGCAGCGGCCCGGGCAGGACATCTGTGAACCCACGCAACACGCCCAGTAGATCGAGGTAGAGGAGGTTCGCCAGACGCTTGTTGCGGTTGTTCTGGAACAGCTTCGATCGCAGTGGCGTGTCGTCTCGGCTCTGATTCACGTGAGCGAGGCTAGCCGTCGGCAAGCCGACCAGGCCCTCCCTGAGCAGCCCTCGCAGGGTATGCTCGCGAGATCCATGCCCAGCGGGTATCGGTACAACTTCACCATGATTCGTTTCAATCTGCCCTCGCTCGTCGGACACGAACTGGACTATCCTGTCGGAGGCGGTCGCCGAGGGAAGGCTCTCCGCCTCGGGGCCATTTGCGAACCGCTGCGCAGCCCTGCTCAATGCAGCACTCGGGGCGCAGGACGTCCTGCTGACGACGTCGTGCACCGACGCGCTCGAGATGACGGCGCTGATGCTCGACTTGCGGCCCGGTGACACGGTCATCGTGCCCTCGTTCACGTTCACGTCGACGGCGCTCGCCTTCGCCCGGCAAGGCGTGAACATTCGGTTCGCCGACATCGAGCCGGAGACGTTGGGTATCGATCCACCGTCCGTCGAAGCCGTTCATGGACGACACCGTCCGGGCCGTCGTCTGCGTCCACTACGGCGGCGTCGCGTGCGACATCGACGCCTTGATCAAGGTGCTTGAGATCGCCGGGCGTCGAGCTGATCGAGGACAACGCGCACGGTCTCTTCGGCACCTCGGCGGGCGGACGCTCGGCTCGTTCGGTCGCTTCTCGACGCTCAGCTTCCACGAGACCAAGAACTTCCTGCGGCGAAGGTGGCGCGCTCGTCGTCAACGACCCGCCGACATCGACCGTGCCCACGTGCTGTACGACAAGGGAACCAACCGCCGGGCCTTCCTGCTCGGCCAGGTCGACAAGTACTCGTGGAAGGACACCGGGTCGTCGTTCGGGATGAGCGACCTGCAGGGCGCATTCCTCTACGGCCAACTCGAGCGGCCGAGAGCACCGTCCTCGGCGATCGCGGCCGTGTCGACTGGTCTATCGCGAATTGCTCCTCCCCATGCCGAACGCCTCGGGATCGGCCTCCCCGTCGTGCCCGCCGACTGCAGAGCGCGTACCACATGTTCTACGTGATGACGACCGCGTCGTGAACACGTGACCGATTGCTCGCCGGATGCAAGGCGGCGACATCCATCCCGACGTTCCACTACGTGCCACTGCACTCGTCCGACGCCGGCCGGCGGTTCTCCGATCGTCCGCACGACTGCCCGGTCACGAACGACGTCAGCGATCGGCTGCTGCGGCTGCCGTTCTACACGTGCATGACCGACGCCGAGATCATCGACCGTCGTCGACACCGTCGTGCGAGGTCTCGAGTCGCTGGCGACCAGTTGAGCGCGACACCGGCCCGCGCGGGTCGGATCGAGCTCCTGGCAGCATCGCTGCTGACCGGAAGTCTTCGGCGCCGCGACCATCTATGCCTCGGAAGCCGCCGCTCGGCCTCGAGGCGTTTGCGCCGCTTGCCCAACTCTGGACGTTCTGGGCGCTGTTCGCGGCCAGCATCACCTTCAGTGTCCAGCACTGGGTGATCCGGTCCGGTCATCGCCGGCGCGACGTCTCGGCGGACATCCTCGATCGCCTGGCGTTGACGTTGGTGCCGATCGCGGTTGGGTTCGCGGTCACCGGCTGGCTGTTGTCCGACTCCTGGTTCGAGGGTCACTCCGGGTTCGCCGTGATCGGCGGCCTCCTGGTGTTGGGAACCGGAATCAACGGCTACGGTCGGGGGCCCGCCGCAGCCGCTGGCCCGGGTCGGCTGCTCGCCGTGATCATCGTCGGTGAGAACCTGATCAGGCTGGCGCTACTCGTTCCATTGGTCCTGCTCGATGCGGCAGCGATCTGGTACGGCGTGGCGCTGCTTGCCGGATTTCTCGATCAACTTCGTTGCCCGACCCGTTCCGCGTCCGACGCGGCGCAGCGCCGGGCGAGGCGCTTCGGCAGCACCGGTCGGGCTGGTCGTGACGGGGACGGTCGGTTTGATCGGCTACGCGACCATGTTCGGCGGGCCGCTGTTGCTCGGGCCTGCCGGCGTCGAACCGGCAGCGATCTCGGCCCTCTTCCTGGTCATTACCCTGGCGCGGATACCATTCATCGTCGTGCTCGGGCTCTTGCCGAGGGTGGCCGTCCACCTCGAGCTGCTCGTCACCGACGACGAACCTCACGAGCTCCGCCGGTTCGCTGTAGGCGTCAGCGCCGGGGCGCTGGGTGCCTCATTGGTCGTCGGGTCGACGGCGCTCATCGCTGCGGATCGTAGTGTTGGGAGACTCCTCGACACATCCGACCAGTTCGGCGGTGACGTGTATGCGTTGGTGGGAGCGGCCTCGGTGCTATCGCTCGGCTCGTTGGTGGTATCGATGGCCCTCGTGGCGCAGCAGCGGAACGCAACGCTCCTGATCATTTGGTTGGTGCCTCTGATCGCCGCCGGCGTGGGTCTGGTCTGGGGCTGGTTTTCGTCGGTGGAGGGACTGGCCGTCTGGCTGATTGCGATCGAGCTCGTGATGTTGGCGTCGTTGTGCGCCACTCAAGTCGTCAGACCGCATTCCGGTAGCGTCTGATCCGTGAGCGCTGTACCGACCGATCGTCACGACTACGCCGGCGGCGAGGTCGAGATCAGCGTCGTGATTCCTGTGTACAACGGTGCCGCGACCGTCCCCGGAGTCGTCGACAACGTCCGCGCTGCACTTGCAGACATGACCTTCGAAGTCGTGCTCGTCGACGATGGCAGTAGCGACGACTCGTGGGCGGCGATCACGGATCTCGCTCGAGACAGCGAGGTCCGCGGCTTGAGAATGCTCAAGAACTATGGCCAGCACGCAGCCGTCGTTGCGGGGCTCGAGGCCGCCCGGGGCCACTGGGTCGTCACGATCGATGACGACGGAGAGAATCACCCGAGCGACATCCCGATCCTGCTCGCTGCTGCCCGCGACGGTGGTCACGACCTTGTGTTTGCCGAACGGAAAGGTCGCAGGGCACCGCTCGGCAGGCGTCTCGCCAGTCGCATCGTGAACGGTGTCGTGGGCAACGTATTCTCTGCCCCCGCCAACCTGCGGATCTCCAACTATCGGCTGATGTCCGCTGCGGTCGCCCAGCGGATCGTGGCTGATCAGACGCAGTATCCGTACGTCAACGGGCTCGCCCTCGAATACTCGGGTTCACCGACGTCGATACCGGTCGAACACGGCGATCACCAGGGCACCGGCTCGAGATACACGATCGGAACCCTGTTCAGGTTGCTGTCGAACATCCTGTTCAGCTACTCGATCTGGGCCTACCGGCTGGTGGTGGGGATCGCACTCGCTGGCGATCGCCCTGAGTGGGATCATGTCGGTCACGGTACTCGTCAGGGCTGCATTCTCGGAGAGCACGGCACCAGGCTGGGCGAGCACCGTCTTGTTGTTCAGCATGATGAGCGCCGTCAATCTGATCGCGCTCACCGTCATCGGTGAGTACGTGGTGCGGGCGCTTCGTCAGAGCAGGAACCCGGCTCGCTACGTCGTGGCGGAGTCGGCGTGAGCATTGCCGGTGAGGCGGGCGAGTCCACCACCTCGGAGCACCAGCCACCTGCTGGTGATCGGCGGGCAACGGTGCGGAACGACCTGGTTGCAGAACGTGCTCGCGACGCATCCCGACGTCAGACTGCCGACGACGATCCGTCCGGAACCGAAGTTCTTCCTGACCGACGACGATCACGGCGATACGACGAGCTCTTCCCTCAGGCGATGGCCGGTGGCTGGTCGACAAGTCGACGACATATCTCGAACGCCCCGATGCCGCAGTTCGGGCGGCCGCATGTGTGCCCGGCGCAGCGGTCGTCGCCATCGTGCGCGAGCCGTCGCAACGGGCCTATTCCAACTGGCGGTTCTCGGTCGCCAACGGCATCGAGCACCGCAGCGTCGAAGACAGTCTCACCCCTGATGCGGAACTGCGCGAATGGAGCGGGCTCAGCACCTCGCCGTATCACTACCTGCGTCGCGGGCGCTACGGCGAACTCTTGGAACCCTGGGCCGCAGCGTTCGGCCCATCGTTGATCGTCTTGCAGTACGAACGCATGGTCGGGCCGGCGGGGGCTACCTACCTCGCCGACCAGTGTCGCCGAATCGGCCTGGTTGCTCCGAACGACTGGCCGGTCCTTCCGCCGCCGGCCAACGCAGCCGCCACCGACGGACCATTACCGGGACATGTACTCGCGATGCTCGGCGAGTACTACGCCGAACCCAACGCCGAAATTGACCAGATACGGGGTCGATGTCAGTTTGTGGCTCTGACGCGTCGCCACGAGCACAGCGTGGCTATAGGGAACTCGTAGCAGATCATGCCGTGTCGTTGCCTCGATGTCGTCAAACGAGTCGGTTGCCAACGCCTGGTACTGCTCGAGCGTTCTGACGTTCTCGCCACGGTCGCGGCCCGCCAAATACCGGGCGACGCGAGACTGCCCTGGCACGAAGACCGGGTCGATCGTGACGAGTCGGCCGCCGGGTCGCAGCCGCCGAGCCGCGTCTCGGAAGAGCGACCTGGCGAGATCGTCATCGAGATGGTGCAGCACACCTTTCGCCACGCAGAGGTCGAATGTCCCGTCTTCGAACTCCATCTCGGTCACACCGGCGACAGCGAACCGCGCCCGATCTCCAAAGCGTGCTCGCGCAGCGTCGATGTACTCGCTGCTGGGGTCGAAGCCGACATAGTCAGCACCGACGAGGTGTTCGACCAGATCACCGGTGCCGCACCCGATATCGAGAATACGGTCGCCGCTGCGATGCTTGAGATAGCTCTCGGCAACGGTCGACCGGACGTTGTCCGAGCCGATCGAGCGTTGGGCCAGCCGGTAGATCAGAGGGAGGGAGAAGATACTTCTCCATCCGGTGGTGCGTTGTGACATCGAACCGTCTTCCGTTACTTGGGGGCGCCACGGGCATCGCTGCGATGCTGTTGGCGGAACCGACATGTTATCGGACGTCGGTTACAGCCTCAGGCTGCTGGCAACGGTCTGTGGCGACGCGAGAGCGGGCCGTTGAGGGCTGCTACCCCAGCACTATGCTCCGACCGGATGACCTGGGAATCCATTGTTGGCTCGTATCTCGACCGTCTGAGCGTCCGCCGCTGGATTCTTGCCGTCTACGGTGCCGCCTCGACGCTCTTGCTCCTGATTGCGAGCCCGCTCGGATGGGACGAGGCCGTCTATTCCTCCAGGGCCAAGGACCTCGCTGAATCGAACTTCGACTGGGGGTACTCCTCTGGCTCATACTGGAGTGATCAGCGGGCGCCTGGTTTCTCCGTCGTTCAGGCGTTCGCGTTCAGGCTGTTCGGAACGACCGATTTCATGGCCCGAGCGCTCGTGGTGCTCTCATCGATCGGACTGCTCTATGTGATCGCACGAACGCTCGACCTGCGGTTTCCGCGCCGGGTCGGCACATCGGCAATCGCAGTGGTGGTCGTCTGCCCTGGCTACCTCGCAACTGCGACGTTGGCGTTCGCTGACATCCCCGCTGCGTTCGTTGCTGCGATCTCGGTGTTCGTCATCCTGCATGCCTACGTGCGACATACGACGCACTATCTGTTCGTGCTTCCGATCGTGCTGGGAATTGCGACGACCATGCGATTCGGTGCCGTGATGTTGGTCATCGCGCCGCTCCTCGTGGTCGCCGTGATGGTGGCCGTCCGGACGGTTCGTCACCGCGACTGGAAGACGCTGACAGCGCACGTGCTGGCGGGCGTGTGCTCCCTAGCCGTCGTCCTGGTACTGCTGACCACGCGAAATTCTGACGAAGAACAACTCACCGATGGGTGCTAAGAGCGGCGTCAGCGGCGAGCGGCCGGCAGATCAGTGGCTGAGTGACCTACGCGTAATTCTCAAGCCAGGGCCCGTCGACTACGGATTCGGTGGGGCCTTCTGGGGATGGTCGTACGCCGTGCTCTTCGCAGTTCTCGTGATAGCTGTCGTGGCTCGCATGCTGATTGCTCGAAAGATCGTCTCGCTCTTGATCTACGGCTCGATCGCCCTCGTTCCGGTGCTGCTGTACGGCGTCACCGTCCGCCAGTTCGTCACGACCTATCTGGCGCCCCTGTTCGCGTTCGGTGCAGCAGCCTTGGTAGCGGGCTACTGGCAGCCCGACCTGCCCGCTCCAGCGGACGAAGCAACGACGCCGAACGTCGGGTCGAAGTCACCCGCCCAAGATCCGACCATCGCGGCGGAGTCCGATCGCCTGTCACGCTGGCTGAACCTCGATCGCGTTCGACGAGTCGCGCTCGCCACCTTCGCGGTTGCCTATTTGGGCGTTGCCCTCAGCGCTTACCGTGGGGTGGCGAACATGCATGATCGCCTTGGTGGGTTCGATCGAGTGCGTTCGGCTGCGTTCGTGGCCGATGACCTGTTGGGCTCTGACTGTCGCATCGTCACGGGCAGGGTGCCACAGGTGGTGTGGTACTCGGACTGCACCGTGGCGGGTTTCTCCGGGGCCTACGTGCCTCCCGAGACGGAAGCGGCGACCGAACCGCAACAAGGCGGACCAGTCGACCGATACGTCGCCGATCAGGCCGCCAGAGTCGGCGCCAAGCAATCGGGCGACAGGGTCGGATTCCTGCTGTTCGACGGCCTCAGTGGCGAGCCCAGGATCGACGACATTTGGCCGGAGCGAATTCAAGAGCGCTCCGTCGTGCTGTACGGGCGGCAGGATCGGCGTGTCGCTGTGCTCGCCTTCAGCGTGCCATGACAGGCTCCGACGTCGGGCCAGAGCTGCTCGATTCTTACGATGATGGCTCCGCGCCGCAGGACGGTCGTGCCGGGTCCGGTGCCTCGATGGCTCATGAGTGGTCGCGCAAGTTGTTGTGGGTGTATCGCGGTGTGAGGTGGCGCGTTGTCGGGTTGTCGCGCAAGTTGTTGTGGGTGTATCGCGGTGTGAGGTGGCGCGTTGTCGGGTTGTCGCGCAAGTTGTTGTGGGTGTATCGCGGTGTGAGGTGGCGCGTTGTCGGGTTGTCGCGCAAGTTGTTGTGGGTGTATCGCGGTGTGAGGTGGCGCGTTGTCGGGTCTGTCGCGCAAGTTGTTGTGGGTGTATCGCGGTGTGAGGTGGCGCGTGATCGGGAGATCGCGCAAGCTGTACTGGTTCGTGCGACGCCGCTCGCGGCGGCTGATCGGGTTGTGGCGACGTGTGAGCGGTTCGTCGAAAGCGTCGCTCGCCCGCGCACTGGCGCTCGTGAGGCGCCTGCCGTTGATCAGAAGACTCAGGAGTTCGCGAGCTTCGCACCAGGTATGGATCGGACGTGGTGATCGCCGCACGATCTTTGCGACGCTCGACAGCGAGTTCGACCGCCTTCTGGCGTCGGCGGGCAGCGAACTGTTCGCCCTCGAAGGTGTCGGTCGTCGCGCCCGGTTGAAGATGTCGACAGCGTTGTTCCAAGAGATCGCACCGGTCTCCGCTGCCACGAAGCAGTCCTGTCGAGTGGTCCTGCCGCTTCGGTGGACCCCGGAAGTGCGTACCTCGCTCGCGGAAGTTCGGTTCGTGACGGGCCCCGACCTCTCCAGTCTCTCGAACAACGATGCCCTGATTCGCAGTATCGTCCCGATCCTGTTGTCCGGGCGACCAGTGATTTCGGATGCGGCTGCCGATGTGGATACGCCGTCGTCATTCCGAGGGCCCACATTTCCTGCAGCCTGCAGGATGACGGAGACCGAGCTGGCGCTCGCCGCACTGGTGCAGCTGCGCGCGCTGATGGGGTTCGTCGAGGAAGCTCCGCACACCGCAGCCGAACGAATTCCCAAGGTGTCGGTCGTGATGGCGACGAACCGTGCCGAGTTCATCGCTGACGCGATCGCCCAGATCCAGGCTCAGCGTTTCGTCGAGGTCGATTTGATCGTCGGTCTGCACGGGCTGGACACCGATCAGGTATCACGAATCGACTTCGATATCGGTGCGGTCCGTTCGAGCACGCTGCAGGAGTTCGACGACGACACCCTGTTCGGTGACGTGCTCGCTCGGCTGTCGGACCTGGCGGTCACGGAGTACATCGTGAAGTGGGACGACGACGACCGATACGGCCCGCACCACCTGCTCGACCTGTGGATGATCGCGATCCTGTCGCGATCTGCGCTGGTCGGCAAGGCGGCCGAATTCGTCGAGCTCAGAGACAACGGACTGCTCGTACGGCGGCGCGGTGGTCGACCGTATCGACAGAGCCGTTTCCTGGCAGGCGGGGCGCTCTTGATGTCGGCGGATGCGCTTCGGGGGGTCGGCAACTGGGGCCCGTTGCCGCGCAGTGTCGATCAGGACATCATCGTGCGATTCGAGTTGAATGGGCTGCGGGTCACGCGTATCCATGGCTACGAGTTCGTCCTGGTTCGGCACGGCCGTGGACACACCTGGGACGCAGACAGCGCCTACTTCCTGAGTTTGGCGGACGACACCCGATCGTCTGTGGCGATCCCGTCCACCGGTGTATTGCCGGCCGCGGCACGATTCGGCTGTCCAGTCCGACCCGCAAGAACGGCAGGTCGACAAGCGCTCGGTGTCCGTGTCGGTGTGCGTGCCCAACAAGGACAACGCCATTTCGGTCGATCTGTTCGAACGGCGTTGTGCGCAGCTTGCCGACGACGTGGACCTGGTCGTTTGCGACGACCGCAGCGAACCTCCCTTGGTGTCGACCGGCGTGTTCCCTCGTACGAACTTGGTGTCGGCCCCCGCAGGGATCGGTTTCGGCGCGGGACGCAGTCGCCATCGAGCGTTCGAGGCGGCACACGGTGATGTGATCGTCTTCGCCGACTCCGACATGCATTTCTCGCCCGAAGCGTTTGATCAGATCGTCGATCTGTTTCGAAACGGATTCCGGGGGGCTGTGCATGCGGTCATCGACTTCAGCAGCATCGACTCACTCGAAGCCCTCCACATCGTCGAACGAGAGGGGTTCGACGAGCTCGCCGAGACACTCGACCGTTCCGTCGTGCCCGGCCAGCTGTGGCGTGAGCCGCATTGGTCATTGTCGGCGGACCTGGCGCACCCCAGGTCATCGTCATTTCGGGCCACCGTCGGGGCGCTGATCGCCATCGATCGGACGACGTATCTTCGAACGGGTGGGTTCAGGGACGTCGTCGTCCGTGGTGTCGAGGACACCGAGTTCGGCTACCGGTTGCTGGCATCCGGTTGTGATCAGCTGGTCTATCGGGGCGGCGGTTTCTGGCACCTCGGAGAGCGGACGTTCGCGTCCGACCCTCGGCGCCGACGAGGAGCGTGACCGTGAGATCCAGCGCAGCGCGCTGATTCCGATCTGGAGCCGAACGCTCGCCGAACGCAAGGCCACCCTCGCCTCCTGGGCCGGTGAGATCGTGCCGTTCGTTGCGCTCGACCCCGACGCGTCGCCGATGCTCACGGACGAGCTCAATGCCCAACTCGGACGAGGCGTTGCGACCTCACACGACGGCGGTGCAACGATGTTGTCGTCTCCGTTCTGCCTGGCATTGTCGGCGCACGGGTCGGACCAACTGGGCCCAGCCGTCGAGGCCGCATTCAAAGCATTTCGAGGCGGGTCGGCGGGCGAAGTCGTGGTCGTTCACGAGGACATAGAGATCCTCCGTGTCGTGGCGATGTGGGCGATCAATGCAATGCGGTCCAGATTGGGTCTCCCGCTCGACGGTGTGCGGCGAAAGGACCTGGTCACCGATGTGGTGGTTGGCGCAATCCGAACACATATCGGCCTGACAGTCGTGCACCAGTGAGCGTTCTCGGGCGCGCCTGGCCGGCCGATGGACCGTATCTGCCGGTTCGTTCTCTACAGTGAGGCCGATGCTTCAGCAGCCAGTTGCGGCCGTCGTCCTGTCGCAGGGAGATCGGGGTCCCGAGTTGGCGGCGGCAGTTGATTCCGTCCGTCGCCAAGAGCTCGTGGATGCGACGGTGATCATCGTTTGGAACGGCGCCGCGATTCCGTCGACATCGCCTGCCGACGTCGACATCCACTGCGAGAGGAACGTCGGAATCCCGGCCGGCCGAAATCTTGGAGCGGACCGGGCCGACGCGGAGTTCGTCCTGTTCCTCGACGACGACGCATCGATCATCGGCACGAATGTCGTGCACCGGGCGATCGAGTTGATGCGGGCAGATGATCGTCTCGATGTCGTCGGCCTGCACATCGTCGACGCAGATGGTCGCACGAGTCCACGTCACGTCCCACGTCTCGGGGGTCGTGGTGCTGATCGCAGCGGTCTCGTCGCCGGGTTCCTGGGTGGAGCGTGCGTCGTTCGACGCGACCGGTTCGTCGCTGTGGGAGGCTTCGCGGCCGAGTTCGACTATGCGATGGAGGAGTCCGACTTGATGTTGGCGTTGATCGACAGCGGCTCCGCGATCTGGTACGCCGCTGACCTCACTGTGTTCCACCCGCGCACCGAACCCAGCCGACATCCGGGCGCAGCGTTCAGAACGGCGCGCAATCGTGTCTGGCTGGCGTATCGGCGGCTTCCCGCTCTGGTGGGATGTGTCTACGTCGTGGATTGGCTACTGATCAGCTCGGTCCGGCAACCGCGCTCGATCAGGGCCCAGCTGTCCGGCTCTCTGGCGGGTTGGCGCGAACGGACCGGTCCACGTCGTCCGATCAGCTGGCGAACCGTGTGGAAGCTCTCGCGTTTGGGGCGGCCGCCCGTCGTCTGACCCCGAGCGCCTCGGGCGTGGCATCGCCGGACCGGTCAGCGAATGGCTGCGACCCACTCCTGGTATTCGGCGATGACCTCTTCGGGTAGCCCCTCCGTGCGGATTTCGCCTCGCTCGAGCCAGTACACCCGATCACAGGACTGTCTGATCTCGCTCATGTTGTGGCTCACCACGATCACCGCCCCGGCGTTCTGGCGGATCTCAGCGATCCGCTGACCGCTCTTGGCGGCGAACATGGCGTCACCAACAGCGAGCGCCTCGTCGATCAGGAGAATCTCGGGTGACCGGGTTGTTGCGATCGTGAACGCAAGCCGCGCCTTCATACCCGACGAATACGTGTGCATCGGTAGATCGATCGACTCGCGCAAGCCGCTGAAGTCGATCATCTCGTCCAGCTGTTCCTCGATCTCGCGCCTGGTCATGCCCAGCGCCAGCCCACCGATCAGCATGTTGACCCGCCCCGACAGCTGGGGGCGCAGGGCAGCCCCAACTCCGAGCAGGGTCGGCCGACTACGTACCAGGATCTCCCCGGACGCGATCGGAACCAGTCCGCTCATCGCCGTCAGCAGTGTGCTCTTTCCAGATCCGTTCGATCCGATCAAGCCCACCGATTCGCCCTCGTGGACGACGAGCGAAGCGCCTCGAACTGCGTGAATGATGCGTGCTTCGCGTCGCAAGGTGCGAGTGGCGAAGCGGTTCTTGATGCCCAAGGCCGATTCGGCAAAGACGGTGTAGTTGACGTGGACGTCGCTGGCGATGACCGCCGCCGGTCGCTGGGTGCTCTCAGGAACCATACGTGTGCTCCCCGACGCGGAACATGGTGAATCCAACCACGGGCAGAACGACGCACCAGGCGACGAGCGCC
>CAVRNX010000012.1:0-200732 GCA_963722635.1 uncultured Acidimicrobiaceae bacterium | reverse complement strand
GGGCCGTACTGATGACGACCAACAGACGAGAATGCACTCCTTAGAAAGGAGGTGATCCAGCCGCACCTTCCGGTACGGCTACCTTGTTACGACTTCACCCCAATCACCGATCCCACCTTCGACGGCTCCCTCTCTTGCGAGTTAGGCCACCGGCTTCGGGTGTTACCGACTTTCGTGGTGTGACGGGCGGTGTGTACAAGGCCCGGGAACGTATTCACCCTGGCGTGCTGATCCAGGATTACTAGCAACTCCGGCTTCATGGAGTCGAGTTGCAGACTCCAATCCGAACTGAGACCGGCTTTGTGGGATTCGCTCACCCTCGCGGGATCGCAGCCCTCTGTACCGGCCATTGTAGCGTGTTTGCAGCCCTGGGCATAAGGGGCATGATGACTTGACGTCGTCCCCACCTTCCTCCGAGTTGACCCCGGCAGTCTCCTGCGAGTCCCCAACATAACTTGCTGGCAACACAGGATAAGGGTTGCGCTCGTTGCGGGACTTAACCCAACATCTCACGACACGAGCTGACGACAGCCATGCACCACCTGTGTAAGGCCCCGAAGGACACCCTATCTCTAGAGCTTTTCCCTACATGTCAAACCCAGGTAAGGTTCTTCGCGTTGCATCGAATTAAGCAACACGCTCCGCTGCTTGTGCGGGCCCCCGTCAATTCCTTTGAGTTTTAGTCTTGCGACCGTACTCCCCAGGCGGGGCACTTAATGCGTTAGCGACGGCGCGGATCTCGTTGGTTGAGACCCACACCTAGTGCCCAACGTTTACGGCATGGACTACCAGGGTATCTAATCCTGTTTGCTACCCATGCTTTCGCTCCTCAGCGTCAGTTACGGCCCAGAGTGGCGCCTTCGCCACTGGTGTTCCTCCTGATATCTGCGCATTTCACCGCTACACCAGGAATTCCCCACTCCCCTACCGTACTCTAGTCACAGCAGTATCGGGTGGCGTCTCTGGGTTGAGCCCAGAGTTTTCACACCCGACTAACTGAACCGCCTACGAGCTCTTTACGCCCAATAAATCCGGACAACGCTTGGTGCCTACGTGTCACCGCGGCTGCTGGCACGTAGTTGGCCGCACCTTCTTCTGTAGGTACCGTCATTTTCTTCCCTACTGAAAGCGGTTTACAACCCTAGGGCCTTCATCCCGCACGCGGCATCGCTGCATCAGGCTTGCGCCCATTGTGCAATATTCCCCACTGCTGCCTCCCGTAGGAGTCTGGACCGTGTCTCAGTTCCAGTGTGGCTGATCATCCTCTCAGACCAGCTACCCGTCGATGCCTTGGTGAGCCGTTACCTCACCAACAAGCTGATAGGCCGCGAGACCCTCCCAAACCGCATAAAGCTTTCTTCACATCGCCATGAAGCGTCGTGAAGGTATTCGGTATTAGCAGTCGTTTCCGACTGTTATTCCCAAGTTCGGGGCAGATTTCTCACGTGTTACGCACCCGTTCGCCACTAGATCTTCCGGAGCAAGCTCCATGGATCTCGTTCGACTTGCATGTGTTAAGCGTGCCGCCAGCGTTCGTCCTGAGCCAGGATCAAACTCTCCAACAAAAATCTGCCGTCGGCGTTGGCGGTTGCCTCGTCCGACGATCGATAGTGTCTTAAAGCGCAGTGGCGATTGGAATATTCGTTCACTGCGATCTTGACGTGTATTACGTTTTGCCACCGACAGGGTATGTCGATGGCAGAATTGACAGACAGGTTCATCTCACGAGCATCCCGAAGGATGGTCGCCCTGAAGACCTGCCCGCACTGGCATTCTGTCTTCTCTTCCGTTTTCAAGGAGCCGAAGCTCGGGCACATCTTGGCGGCGGTGTTCTGCCTGCTTGGCTTGGTGCCGGCGCTCTTCCGGAGGCTTGTCTGCCTGCCGTGGAGCGAAGAAGAACGTTAGCCCCCTCGTCGGGGCCAAACAACCCGTGTCAGGAAAATACTTCGAGCAGGTGGTGGGACTTCTTGCCGCGCTGCAACAGCAGGAACCGGTCGTGCAGCAGGATCTGGTCGCTGAGCTGGGTATTCGCGTCGATCACGGCGCCATTGCAGCGGTATCCAGATCCGTCGAGCGTGCGCCGCGCATCGCTCTTCGATTGCGCCAATTCCGTGGCCACCAGCAGATCGACGAGATCCTCGAGTTGCACCCGTGTCATTCGCGACGACGGCACCTCCCGTCCGACCGCCTCGAGGGCCGCCGTCGAAGCTTTCGTCGGATCGCCACCGAACAACACGTCGGCGGCCTGATCGGCGGCCTCCGCAGCCTGCTCTCCGTGCACCATGGCGGTGATCTCGTGTGCCAGGGAGCGCTGTCCGAGCCGACGGTGCGGCTCGGCCTCGTGGGCGGCCAGCAGCTCCTCCAGCTCGGGGATCGGACGCAGCGAGAACACCAACAGCTGTGCCCTCAAGTCTTCGTCGGCGACCTGCAGGAAGTGCTGACGGAGCTGATACGGCGACGTCTTGTCGGGGTCGAGCCACGTACGTGCACCGGTCGTCTTGCCGAGCTTGCTGCCGTCGGATGCCGTGAGCAGCGGCCACGAGAAGGCGTGCACCTGATGCTGCCGCTTGCGCCGGATCAGGTCGACGCCGGAGATGATGTTGCCCCACTGATCGGAACCACCGATCTGGATGTCGCATCCGAGGTGGTCGTGCAGCCACAGATAGTCGTTGGCCTGCAGCAGCATGTAGCTGAACTCGGTGAACGAGATGCCGTGCTCGCTCTCGAGCCTGATCCGGACGCTCTCGCGTGCCGTCATCTGGTTGACGGTGACGTGCTTGCCGACGTCGCGCAGGAACTCGAGCAGGGTGATCGCCTGGGTCCAGTCGCGGTTGTCGACCAGCACGCCCCGTTCGGGATCGCTGAGATCGACGATCCGTCCCAGCTGCTGCTTGATCGCCGCGACGTTGGCTGTGAGCGTCTGCTCGTCGAGCAGGTTGCGCTCCTCCGAGCGGCCGCCGGGGTCACCGACCATGCCGGTCGCCCCACCCGCCAAGGCGATCGCCTTGTGGCCGGCGTCCTGGAAGCGGCGCAGCACGATCAGGCCGATCAGGTTGCCGACGTGCAGGCTGTCAGCGGTCGGATCGCAGCCGTAGTAGATGCCGACGGGACCGTCCTTGACCCGGGCCCGCAGGAACTCGCGGTCGGTCGAATCGTGGATGAGCCCTCGGGCCTCGAGATCTGCGATCAGGTCCATAACGCCCCAGATGATGCCACGCCACGGCCCGGAACCGGACGCTCGGTTACGGTCGGCGCCGTGGCCGACCTCGCCGAACTCGCCAGACGATTCCACGAGTGCGGACACGATCACGAGGTGCGGTCGCCGTTCAACGCCCATCTCGGTCGCAGCATCGCCGAGACTCCGACGATCCTCTCACTGCTGCAATCGGCGCCCGACGAACAGCAACTTCCCGTGCTGCTTCTGGCCGCCGTGCACTCACTCGTGCTGGCGGAACCCGAACTCGAGCTCGCCAGGTGGTACCCCACAGTGACCGATCGACCGCTCGACACCGATCCATTCCCGGCCTTCCGACGTCTGTGTGAGGATCGCGAAGATCAGATCCGGGCGATCGTCTCGCAGCGATTCACCCAGACCAACGAGGTCGGACGATGTGCGTTGTTCCTGCCTGCGCTCGGAATCGTCGCGGAGGAGCGTGGCCCGATCTCGCTCGTCGACGTCGGCACGAGTGCCGGACTGAACCTGCAGCTCGACCAGTACGAGTACCGGTACTCCCCCGGAGGCAGGGTCGGCGGGCAGTCGCCCGTCGTGCTCGAATGCGCAACGAGAGGCGACGTACCGATACCTGCCGAACTCCCCACGGTCGTCGGCCGGATCGGCATCGACCAGCACCCGATCGACCTGTCACATCCCGACGAGGCGCGATGGCTGATGGCATGCGTCTGGCCGGACCAAGCCGATCGGTTCGAGCGGATCAGGGCCGCCATCATCCTCGCCCAGCACCGCCGTTCCGAGATACGCAGGACCGACGCCGTCGCCGGACTGCGCAGCGCCGTCGTCGATGCGGCCGAGCGCGGTCACCCTGTCGTGCTGAACTCGTGGGTGCTCAACTACCTGACCGACGCCCAGCGAACTGCCTACCTCGCCGAGCTCGACACGATCGGCAGTCAGCGAGATCTGTCGTGGGTCTACGCCGAGTCACCTGCGCTGTGCCCTGGCATCCCGTTCCCGTTCGAACTCGATCACGAGCACCTCACGGCGTTGATGCTGGCGCGCTGGCGCAATGGCGTCAGAACGGTCCAGCATCTCGGCGTCGCCCACCCCCACGGGTATTGGCTGCACTGGGCGCTGATGACCGAGCAGTGACCGGCCACCATGACCGGCCACCATGACCGGTCAGCCGTGCTCGACAGCCGCCAGCCAGTCGGTCACCGCCCGTCGCGTGCGCAGTCGAACGAACTCGAGGTGTTGATGGCGCAGGTCCGACAGTCGCTGCTCGTAGCGCCGCCGAACCTGCTCGTGGGTGGTCCACGCCCACCGGATGATCGATTGTTCGGGATCCCACTTGAGCAGGTTCGCCGGTCGCTCTCGATTGCCGTTCCACAGTTCCTCACGACGAACGATGCGACCCAGCGTGCGGCGCACGACCTGCCTCATCACCACCGGCTTGGAAAGGTCGAGCCACACGACGGTGTCGGCGCGTTCCCACACCACGCCGTCGCGCACCACCTGCCCGTAGTTGCCATCGATCACCCAGCCGTCACCTGACGTGATCTCGTCGAGACGCCGCTGGAACGCATCGGCGTCGATCGGTGTCCAGTCGGCGAGGTGGTGCACGGCGTCGAGTTCGACGAACCGGACCCCCAGCCGGTCGGCCAACGCCTGACCGAGCGTGCTCTTGCCGCTGCCGCTCGGCCCCACCACCGAAACCCGACGCATCACGTCACCGTACTGGAACGGTGCCAGGGCTTCAGGGGACATCGTCGCTCAGGCTCGCGGGCCGTCCGTTGCGCTAGGTCGGGACTCGCCATCGCCAAGGCACGTCGACGGCCTTGCTGATCCCGACCCGCGGACCGACGATCGGGTCGGGCGGAGGTGGCGTGCCGTCGTCGAAGAGCCCGGGACCGGCGCCGTGACAGATGTCGGCGCCGTTGTGTTCGGGTCCGATCGCGAACGCCTGGCACAGCTTGGCGGGACCGTCGGCAAGTTGGCGCCGACCCTGCCGGCGGGCGCTCATCAGCTCGATCCCTGCCAGCGGCTGGACGGCACGCAGCAGCACCGCCGCGCCGGCCCCGACCGGCCCGGTCACGATGTTGGCGCAGTGGTGCATGCCGTATGTGAAGTACACGTAGAGGTGCCCAGCCGGCCCGAACATCACAGCATTGCGCTCGGTGCGACCGCCAAAGGTGTGGCTCGCCGGGTCGTCCTCACGGTACGCCTCCACCTCGACTGATCCGCCCGGTGCAACCGTCGTACACCAGCAGCTTGTTCAGGAGCTGTGGGGCCACCACAGCAGCGTCTGCGGCCAACAGAGATCGGGGGACGCGTCGCATTCGTCTGCTCCAGCGGGCGCGCCGCGATCACCCGCGCCGGATGAACTGGTCGTGTTCGTCACTCAGCATCTGGCGGTAGCGCTCGAGCTGGGCGGGGATCGCCGTCGGCCCTGCCGCGCCGGGCGACGTGCGCTGGCGCACGCCGGCGCCAGGGGCGACCAGGGCTGCCGCGTCGGCGTCGATCTCGGCCGCAGCCAGTTCGGCAAGACCCCCCTCACCGGCCAGGTGGCGGCGGACCAGCTGTCCGACGATGGCGTGAGCGTCGCGGAAGGGTGTTCCGCCGCGCACCAGGTATTCGGCCAAGTCGGTCGCTGCCGTGACATCGGCGTCGGCGGCGGCCTGCATGGCGTCGGGCACGAACGTCGCAGTGGCGATCATGCCGGTCAATGCGGCGACGGCCAGGTTGACCTGATCGACCGAGTCGAACACACCCTCCTTGTCCTCCTGGAGGTCACGGTTGTAGGCCAACGGAAGCCCCTTCAGCGTGGCGAGCAGTGCCGTGAGATTGCCGATCAGACGCCCCGCCTTGCCGCGGCGCGAGCTCGGCGATATCCGGGTTCTTCTTCTGCGGCAGCATCGACGATCCGGTTGCGAAACGCGTCGTCGAGTCTGGCGAACCCGAACTCCTCGGTGGTCCACAGCACCCACTCCTCGCCGATCCGGCTGAGGTGCACCCCGATCAGCGCGAGATCGAACAGCGCCTCGGCGACGAAGTCGCGATCGCTCACGACATCGAGCGAGTTGTCGAACGGTCGGGCGAACCCGAGGTCCTCGGCGTTCCCGGCGGGGTCGATCGGCAACGATGTACCCGCCAGCGCACCGGCGCCGAGCGGCGACACGTCGAGACGGTCGACGGTCGCCAGCAACCGGTCGATATCGCGCCGAACGCCCAGCCGTGAGCGAGCAGGTGGTGCGACAACAGCACCGGTTGGGCCCGCTGAAGGTGGGTGTAACCGGGCAGATAGATGCTGCCGGCCTCGATCGCCCTGGTGAGCAGCACCTGTTGCAGGTCGTACAGCCCGCGTGCGACCTCGACCAGTTCGCGCTTGCACCACAGACGCATGTCGGTGGCGACCTGGTCGTTGCGACTTCGAGCGGTGTGCAGCTTGGCGCCCGCCGACCCGGAGATCTCCGTGACCCGACGCTCGACAGCGGTATGGATGTCCTCGTCGGAGGGCACGTACTCGAAGCGACCCTCGGCCATCTCGGAGTAGCACCTGGTCGAGCGCCGCCAGCACGCTGTCGCGCTCGACCTCGGACAGCAGTCCGACGCGAGCGAGGCCGCGCACGTGGGCAGCGCGAGCCGACGATGTCGTCGTGCCACATCCGCCGGTCGAAGGGAAGGCTGACGGTGTAGGCCATCAAGGCGGCGTCGGGACCGCCCTCGAATCGCCCGTGCCAGAGTGTCGATCCACTCGATTCGGTCGATTCAGTCGGCTTCCCGGCTGAGCCTTGTGGGTCACTCATTCGTGTACTCCCTCGATGCCGGCCAGCTCACGCATGGTGGCCGCCAGCTGGCGGCCGCCCTCCTGCTCGGTTGCGACACACATCATCGTGTCGTCTCCCGCGACGGTACCCAGCAATCCATCGATACCGCTGCGATCGAGGGCCGACGCGACCACGTGTGCACAGCCGGGTGGAGTGCGCACGATGACGAGGTTGCCGGATGCGGTGACCTCTGCGACCCACTCGCCCATCACCCGCCGCAACTGGTCGAGCGGCGCGACACGTTCGGGGGCGAACTCGGGCACTGCGTAGACGGTGGCACCGCCGGGCACGCGCACCTTGACCGCGCCCAGATCCTCCAGGTCGCGCGACACGGTCGCCTGAGTGGCGGTGATGCCCTCGTCGCCGAGCAACTCGACCAGCTGCGGCTGGTTGGTGACCGAGTGTTGTTCGATCAGACGAGCGATCGCCTGCTGTCGTTGGACCTTGCTCATCGGCGTTCGCTCACCGGACCCCGCACAGGAACGCCATGATCGCCCGGGCGCTGTGGAGCCGGTTGTGGCCCTGCTGGTACACGACGCTCTGGGGGCCGTCGATCACATCAGCGCTCACCTCGAACCCACGGTAGGCCGGCAGGCAGTGCATGAAGACGGCCTTCGGATCGGCGCCCGCCATCATCGACGTGTCGACCTGGTAGCCCTCGAACACCTGACGGCGAGCCTCCTTGTCGTCCTCCTGCCCCATCGACACCCAGGTGTCGGTGTGCACGGCGTGGGCGCCGGCGACCGCCTCGGCCGGGCGCGTCGACTGCTCGACCGACGCCGCGCCGAGCAGCAGAATCCGCTCGAGTTCCGCATCGTCGGCACCGAACCCGGACGGGCACGCCAGCCGAATGTGCATGCCCAGCATCGCCGAGATCTCACCGAGCGACCGCGACACGTTGTTGTAGTCGCCGACGTAGGCAACGGTGAGACCCGCGAGGTCGCCGAGGCACTGCTGCATCGTGAGCGCATCGGCGAGCCCCTGCAGCGGGTGCGACCTGTCGCTCAGCATGTTCACGACCGGCACGCTCGAACGTCGCCGCCAGACGCTCGACGATCGAGTGCGAGAAGCACGCGGGCGGCGATCAGGGCGTGGTAGCCCTCCATGATCTTGGCGATGTCCTCGACCGGCTCTCGGGTGTCGAAGCCGACCTCCTCTCCGCGGGTGTACACGGGGTGGCCGCCGAGCTGGACGACGGCCATCTCCATCGAATGCCGGGTGCGGTTGGACGGCTTCTCGAAGATCAAGGCCGCGCCCTGCCCTTCCAAGGGTCGGCCGAGCGCAGCGATCGGTCGCTCGGCGATCTCGAGCACGAGGCGTGCTTCGTCGATCGAGAGGTCGGTGATGTCGAGCAGCGAGCGGCTCATGAGGATGCCTCCTGGTGTGCTTCGGCGATCTCGAGCACGAGGCGTGCTTCGGCGATCGAGAGGTCGGTGATGTCGAGCAACGAGCGGCTCATGAGGATGCCTCCTGGAGTGCTTCGGCGATCAGGGCGGTCGCCTCGGACAGTTCGGCCTCGCTGACCGTGAGCGGTGGCAGGAACCGCAGCGTCGTGGCGTTGACGGCGTTGCAGATCAGGCCCTTGGTGATCAGCGCCTCGTACACCTCGCGGGCGCCGATGCCCTCGACCAGTTGGGCGCCGAGGATCAGCCCGGCGCCGCGCACCGATTCGACCTGCGGCAACTGCAGCAGCAGATCGGTGAACCTGGCGCCCATCTCGGTGGCCAGTCGGGGCGCGTCGATGCGGCGCATCTCGTCGATCACGGCGCTGACGGCGGCCGTCGCCAGCGCCGTGCCGCTGTACGTGCTGCCGTGGTCACCGGGCTGGAAGACCGCCGACACCTCGTCGCGTGCCCAGCAGGCGCCGATCGGCATACCGTTGCCCATCGCCTTGGCGAGCGTGACCACGTCGGGGCTGACACCGTCGAGCTCGAATCCGAACCACTTGCCGGTGCGGGCGAACCCGGTCTGGATCTCGTCGACGATCATCAGCGCACCGACCTCGTCGCACAGATCACGAATGCCCTGGAGGTAGCCGGCCGGGGCCGGGTTGACACCACCCTCACCTTGGATCGCCTCGATCATCACGGCAGCGACCGAGCTGTCGACGGAGGCGCGCACGGCATCGAGGTCACCCCACGCGACGTGCTTGAAGCCCTCCGGCATCGGAGCGAACGGCTCGTGCTTGGCCGGTTGCCCGGTCGCCGCCAATGTCGCCAATGTTCGGCCGTGGAAGCTGCCGAAGGCACTGACCACGGTATGGCGCCCGCGGCCTCCCCATTTGCGTGCCAGCTTGAGCGCGCACTCGTTCGATTCGGCCCCCGAGTTCGTGAAGAACAACTGGCCACGATGCCCGGTCGCCTGCTCGAGCAGCTCGTTGACCTTGACCGCCGCCGAGGTGGCCTGCGGGTTGGTGAAGAAGTTGCTGACGTGCAGCAAGGTCGACGCCTGCCGGCTGATCGCGTCGGCGATCGCCGGATTGGCATGACCGAGCGACGTGACGGCGATCCCCGACAGGAAGTCGAGGTAACGCTTGCCGTCGGTATCCCACACCTCGGTGCCACTGCCGCGCTCGATGCTCAGCGCCGGGGCGCCGAACACCGGCATGAACGGGCAGTGCCCCACACCGGTCGTATCGAATGAATGGCCGCTCATGACGTACCTTCCTGGGCTGGTAAGGGTTCGATCGGTGACGGAACAGGCCCAGCGACTCGTGGTGTCCCAGTCGCCTCGCTGCGCTCGGCGAAACCGGCGACGTGACGATTGCTCGCCTCGTCTGGCGGCTCCGCTCCAGCGCCCTTGATCATGGTGCCGATCCCCGAGTCGGTGAAGATCTCGAGCAGCAGGACGTGGGCGATTCTGCCATCGAGGATGTGGGCATTGTGTACACCGTTGCGGACTGCGTGGGTGCAACTGGCGACCTTGGGGATCATGCCGCCGCCGATGATGCCGTCGGCGACCAGGGCATCGACGAGCTCGTCGGCAGTCGTCTGCCGGATCAGGCTGGCTGCGTCGTCGACGTCGCGGCGGAGACCCTCGATGTCGGTCAGGTAGACGAGCTTCTCGGCGCCGAGCGCTTCAGCGATCGCACCGGCCACGGTGTCGGCGTTGATGTTGTACGCCTGGCCGGTCTCGTCGGACCCGATCGTTGCGATGACCGGGATGAACTCGTTGGCGAGCATGCCGTGCAGGACCTCGGGGTTGATGGTCCGTCACGTCACCGACGAAGCCGAGTTGTGGGTCGCGGACCTGGGCGCGGATCAGGCCACCATCGACGCCGCTGACGCCGACGGCGTAGTTGCCGTGCACGTTGATGGCGGCGACCAGTTGTGGGTTGACCTGGCCCTTCAGCACCATGCGGGCGATCTCGACCGTTTCGCCGTCGGTCACCCGTAGACCATCGACGAACTCGGCCTGCTTGCCGAGGCGGCCCATCATCTCGCTGATCTGCGGGCCGCCACCGTGCACCACGACGGGGTGCATGCCGACGAGTCGCATCAGCACGATGTCTTCGGCGAACAAGGTCAGTGCATCGTGCTCGGACGTGCCGGCGAGGGCGTTGCCGCCGTACTTGACGACCACGGTCTTGCCGGCGAAGCGTCGGATGTACGGCAACGCCTCGACCAGTGTCGCAGCTTTGAGCGCTGCCGCATCGGTGTCGACATTGATACTCATGGAGCGACACCGATCTTGGTCAGCCCTGCAGCCTCGTCGAGCCCCAACGCCACGTTGGCGGCCTGGACGGCACCACCCGAGGCCCCCTTCGTGAGGTTGTCGAGCGCAGCGATCGCGAGCACGGTGTCGGTGCGCTCGTCGTACCGGGCGGTGACGTGCACGGAATTCGAGCCGAGGGTTGCCTTGGTCGATGGCGACCCGTCGGTGACCACCACGAAGGGTTCGTTTGCCCACCGTTCGCGCAGCACTGCCAGCAGCGACTGCGTCGAGACCGAAGATCCGCTCGTCGGCCGGGCGTGACAGGTCGCCAACAACCCGCGACTCATCGGCACGAGGTGAGGGTGTGAGCAGCACCTGAGCGCCCAGTTCCTGCTCGATCTCCGGCGTGTGGCGGTGGGTGAGGAAGCCGTAGGCCTCGACGTTCGAGTCGATGCTGGTGAACAGGTTCGTCGTGGTCGGCTTACGACCGGCGCCGGTGATGCCGGTCATCGTGTCGATCGTGACGCGGCGCGGTTGAATCAGGTCGGCCTCGAGCAGAGGATGCAGTGCGAGCACGGCCGTCGTCACGTGACAACCCGGGGTGGCGACCAGCGACACGCCCTTCAGCGCGGACCGGTGCAGTTCAGGCAAGCCGTACACCGCGTCGGCGAGCAGACCGGGTTGGTCGTGCTCGAAGCCGTAGTACGGCGGGTACTGCGACGGGTCCTTCAGGCGGTACGCAGCCGAGAGGTCGACGACGCAACCGACGTGCCCGACCAACTGCGGCGCCATCGCCATCGACGCCTCGTGCGGCAGACCGAGGAACACGAGGTCGAGACCGCGCGTGCGCTCGATGTCGAATGCCTCGAACACGAGCCCTGGATACACAGCAGCCAAACCGGGATACAGCTCTGCGGCAGCGCGCACGCCGGCCTGCGAATCGCCGGTCGCGTACACCACGTCGAACTCGGGGATGTTGTGCCGCAAGGCGGAGGAGCTCGGCGCCGGTGAAACCGGACGCTCCGATGATGCCGACCTGAACCATAGACGCATGACCATACAGTCAGTGCGCATGGACATCCAACACGTCGATACTCGCCGGCGAAGCGACACGACACGGGTCGAGCGGGCACAATGGATGGGTGATCCCAGGTTCCGTGCTCACCAAGGGGCGGCTGCTCGTTGCCACCCCGCCGTTGGACGACCCCAATTTCGATCGGACCGTCGTCTACATGCTCGAGCATCACGACGAGGGCGCGCTGGGCGTCGTGATCAACCGTCCGACCGACGAATCGCTCGGTGAACCGCTCGATCGTTGGGACGACCTGCAGGCGGCTCCGGGCGCCGTCTTCCATGGCGGGCCCGTGGAACCCGATGCGTTGATCGCACTGGCATTCGCCAAAGAGCCGGTGACCGAAGCCAACGACGAGCTGTCGCCGGTGTCGGGACAGGTGGCGTCGGCCGATCTCACTACCGACCCGGCGCTCGTCGCAGCCCTCATCAATTCCGTGCGCGTGTTTTCGGGGATACGCCGGTTGGGGCCCCGGTCAGCTCGAGGGCGAGATCGAGGCCGGCGCGTGGCTCGTGCTCGACGCCGAACCGATCGACGTCTTCGCCCACGACCCCGACCAGCTCTGGAGAACCGTGTTGCGCCGCCAGGGCGGTCGCTTGGCCTGGCTGGCCGACGCCCCCGACGATCTCAGCGCCAACTGAATATTCGTGCCTGGTGAGTAAGTTCCTGCGCCGCAAGCCGCGATCCGTACGCGACGTCCTCGAAGACCTCGGTCTCACCCCGGAGACGATCGACGCCGCCGAGTCGGCCGGAACCGACGAGCTGCTGGCGATCGACGCAGTCGTGCTTCCGAAGCGGGCCAGGTTCACGATCGACGAGTTGGCCGCCAAGGTCGGAACCGACGTCGAGGTCGTGCACGTGTTCTGGAGGGCGCTCGGATTCGTGGATGCTGCCGATGGCGAACGCTCGTTCACCAAACGAGATGTGGCGATTCTGAAGTCGCTCGTGGCGCTGACCGACCGGGGTCTGGTCGATCCAGAGCTCGCACTCGGGGTGGCGCGGGTGGTCGGCGTCTCGATGGCACAGGTCGCCACCGCGATCGTCGATGCGACCGAGTCGCGATCCGAGGAGCGCCGTGAGTTGGCTACCGACGCAGACGATCCGGCAAGCGCTGCAGCTGGATCGACCTCGTTCGCTGTTCGGGCCGGCGAACTGCTGCCGTTCATGACCGACGTGATCGACTACTCGTTCCGCCGCCACCTGCGAGCCGCTGCACGTCGCCGAGTCGTGGTGGCCTCGTCGATCGACAGCGTCGCGCAGGTGATCGGGTTCGCCGACCTGATTCGATTCACCGAGCTCAGCATGCAACTCGACGATCGCGAGCTCGCTGAGGTGATCGGACGATTCGACCACCTCGTGAATCGCACCGTGGTCCGGCACGGAGGGCGAGTCGTCAAGATGATCGGTGATGCAGCGATGTTCACCGTGACGGATCCGGCGCTCGCCGCCATGATCGCACTGGAGCTGACGGATGCCGTCTCACGCGACGACAGCTTGTCCGGCCTTCGGGTTGGAATGGCAAACGGGCCGGTCGTGACCCGCGACGGCGATCTCTATGGTCCGATCGTCAATCTGGCGAGCCGGCTGGGCACGTTCGGGAGAGCGGGGTCGGTGAATGTCGGTCAGGGAATCCGCGAGGCGTTGGCCGGGGACCGACGGTTCGCATTGCGCAGCCTGGGCGAACGACATCTTCGTCACATTGGCGAAGTGCGGGTCTATCGACTGCGGCCGGGTCCTGCATGGACACCCGACGGCCTGGCGGTCGACCTGCCCGCCGACGAAGAGAACCTGGTCGAGGGCGTCAGCGGCCACGATGTCACAGCAGCCGCACCACGATCACCGTGACGTCGAGCTCCTCAGTAGCCGAATCGCTTCGTCAGCCTGATCGATCGGCACCAACAAGTGGTCGTGGTGATAGCCGGCAAGTGCATTGCAGGCGATGCCGGCGTCGGCCAACACCCGGCTGACCGCAGCGGTCAAACCGACCGCTGCGAGCGAACTCCACACGGTGAGCGTGAGCCATGCCGCCTCGAACTCGACCGGGGCACCGGCGCCGAGCGCATCGTCGACGGCCACCACCAACGTCTCTCCCTCTTCCTCGGAAATCGTTGCATGCGCAGCGGCTCGCAGCGTCGGCCACTCGCCCGTGACGAATGTGAAGCAGCCCGGGCGTCGCTCGACGTCGAGCGACGCCAGCAGCCTGGCGAGGTCGGTCTCACCCGGCATGGCGATCACCCGCGCAGTTCGGCGCCGAGTTTGGCGGCTGCCACCACCGCCGAACGGCGTACGTCGGCGACATCAGCGTCGGTGAGGTTGCGATCGGCCGCTTGCAGCCGCAGTCGGTACGCCAGGCTGCGCCGACCGTCACCGAGCGACTCGCCCCGGAACACGTCGAACAGCTCGAGGTCGACCAGCAGCTTGCCGGCACCCTGCCGAATCGCCCGCTCCAACTTCTCCGCCGGAACATCGTCGGTCATCACGAACGCCAGATCGAGGTCGCTCGATGGCATTCGGCTGACCGGCCTCCACGCCACCGGCTTGGGCTGTCGGCCGAGCACCTCGTCGAGGTTCAGTTCGAGGATCGCCACGCGCTCGCTGACGCCGAATCGCTGGAGCACACCAGGGTCGACCTCGCCCACCGCCCCGGTTGGCTGCTTCCCGGCCTGCAAGGTGGCGGAACGTGTTGCGTGCAAACCGGCCGGCACACGTGCTTGATCGACGCGTGCGCCGAACCCCAAGGCACTGGAGATCTCGCGCCACACCGCCATCGCCGACGGCGCCTCCGATCCGGCAAGCACGACGGACAACGCCTCGTACTCGTCGGGGAGTTCACCGTTTCCGGGCGGGTAGACATGGCCGATCTCGAACAGCTTCACACCCGGCCGGCGGTGCGATTCGTTGTAGGCGATCGACGCCAGCAGACCGGGACGCAGGGACGTTCGGAGCACACTCTCCTCGACGACCAACGGGTTCGTGATGCTGATCGTGGGGCCGGTGAGGCCTGCCATGGCCAGCGTGCCGGGCGCCAGGAATGGGTTCGGCATCGCCTCGGAGATCCCGAGCCCGAGCAGCACGTCGCGCAGCTGGCGACGACGGTGCTGACGCACTGACAAGCTGCCGTGCACGGTCGACTTCGGCATCGTCCTGCCGAGCCGGTCGTAGCCGTAGTGGCGCGCCGACCTCCTCGATCACGTCAACTTCGGCTTCGCTGTCCGGGCGCCACGACGGGAGCGCGACCTGGCGGGTGTCTCCCTCACCGGTCACGGTGAAACCGATCGGGTCGAGCAGGCCGGGCAGGGCATCGGCATCGATGTGTGTGCCGAGAATGCGGTTGACCTCCATGATGCGAACGGTCGCCGATCTGCTGCGAGCGGGAGGTCCGGGGCCACGCGCGATCGACCATCCCGGCGTGGACCACCAGCTCGGGGCACGTCTCGCGCAGCAATTCGACGAATCGGGCGTGCGCGGTGTCGATGATGTACGGGTCGCAGCCACGCTCGTAGCGCGCCGATGCCTCGGACCGCAGGCCGAGCCGTGACGAGGTCTGCAGCACCGTGAGCATCTGGAACCAGGCGATCTCGAGCACCACGGTCGTGGTCGCATCGGTGATCTCGGTGTTGAGGCCACCCATCACGCCGCCGATGCCGATCGGCTGGTCGTCGGCGTCGCAGATCAGCAGGTCGTTTCGGCGTGAACGTGCGCAGCTCGCCGTCGAGGGTCTGCATCTGCTCGCCGTCGGTGGCGACGCGGATACGGAAGCCGCCGCCGCCGAGCGTGTCGAGGTCGTAGGCGTGGTTCGGCTGGTTGAGTTCGAGCATCACGTAGTTCGACACGTCGACCACGTTGCTGATCGCCCGCATGCCCGCCGCCTCGAGGCGGCGCTGCATCCACTCGGCACTCGGTCCGACCTGCATACCCGACAGCACGAGGCTGGTGAACCGGCCGCACTTGTCGCCGTCGATCAGCTCGACGGGGGCCGTGCGCTCGGGGCCGTCGACCGTCAGGCTCGGGGGTCGGTGGCCGGAACTCGATGCCCATCTTGGCGGCGACGTCGCGGGCGATGCCGACGTAGCCCCAACAGTCGGGCCGGTTGCGGGTGACGTCGAGGTCGAACAGGACGTCGGGCTCGCACACCGAGCGCCTCGCCGTACGGCACGCCCGAGCGGGGTGCCGTTCGGCAGGATCATGATGCCGCTGTGGTCGCTGCCGAGCCCGAGCTCGTCCGGGGCGCACAACATGCCCTCCGAGTCGATCCCGAGGATGCCGCGCCGTTCGATCGTCATGCCGTTCGGCATCGTGGTGCCGAGCGTGGCCAGCGGCACGATGTCACCGACTCGCATGTTGAAGGCACCACACCACACATGACGTTCCTGTCCGTCGCCGGCATCGACGTAGACCCGCTGCACCTTGGACGCGTCGGGGTGCTGCACGAGCTGCTTGACCTCGGCAGTGATCACCCCGTCGACCGTGTCACCGACACGCTCGATATCGCCGACCTCGAGCCCGAGCCCGGTCAGCACGTCAGCGAGCCGCTGAACCGCGGCCTCGTCGGTAGGGTCGGCGAAGTCCCCGTACTCGTTCAGCCAGGACAACAAGATCTTCACGTATGTGTCACCTCCAAGTGGTCGACCGACGCACAAGCAGGAATCATTGGATCGAGCCGGGAACGAAGTGTTCGAGTGCAAGGCGCGAGGTGAGGAAGTTGGCTGCTCGCCAACGACGAACTCTCGCAACGCACAATCGGACATTCGAATCGGCTCAGAACTGTTCGATGAAACGGATGTCATTGGTGAACATGTCGCGGATGTCGGCGATCTGGTGGCGTATCCTTCGCCATCCGGTCGATGCCGAACCCGAAGGCGAAGCCGCTCCACGACCTCGGGGTCGAGACCGCCGGCGGCCAGCACGTTCGGATGCACCATGCCGCAGCCGCC
This sequence comes from uncultured Acidimicrobiaceae bacterium, assembly GCA_963722635.1. Lineage (GTDB taxonomy): Bacteria > Actinomycetota > Acidimicrobiia > Acidimicrobiales > Ilumatobacteraceae > Ilumatobacter. Next base: position 184,073 of record CAVRNX010000012.1, on the reverse strand, counting down.
GAGCTCGAGCCACGATGCCGTCGGGGCGCTGGATGTCGAACTCGGCCGACGGTTCGGTGAACGGGAAGTACGACGGGCGCAACCGCGACGTGAAGCCGGGCCCGAAGAACGCGTGGGTGAACGCCTCGATCGTGCCGGCCAGGTCGGCCATCGTGATGTCGCGATCGACGACGAGCCCCTCGATCTGGTGGAACACCGGCATGTGGGTGGCATCAGGCGTGTCGCGACGGAACACCCGACCGGGCGCCACGATGTAGATCGGCGGCTCCTGTTCGAGCATCGTCCGGATCTGTACCGGCGATGTGTGGGTGCGTAGCACGGTGCCGCCGTGCTCGGCGCCGATCGCCGAGTGGTCGACGAACAGCGTGTCCCACTCGCTCCGAGCCGGGTGCCCTTCGCCCATGTTGAGCGCCTCGAAGTTGTGCCAGTCGGTCTCGACCTCGGGCCCCTCGGCGATCTGGAAGCCGAGTCCGATGAAGACGTCTTCGAGCCGTTCCCATGCCTGTGTGACCAGGTGGGCGTGTCCCGCGAGTCGGTTTCGACGACGTACTCGGTGAGGTCGATCCGCTCAGCTTCGACCCGTGCGGCCAGCGCCGCTTCGCCGAGCTCGGCAGCACGGCCCTCGAGCGCGGCGGAGACCGCCTGCATCGCCTCGTTGACGGCCTGCCCGGCAGCCTTCTTCTCATCGATCGTCTGCAATCCGCCCAACCGTGTCTTGAGCTGGGCCAGTTGGCCCTTCTTGCCGAGCAGTCGAGTGCCGAGCGCGGAGACCGATTCGATCGAATCGGCACCGTCGACCTGTGCGAGCGCTGCATCTCGGGCAGCGCGGATGTCGTCGATCACGGGAGTCCTTTCAACACGACGAGCGTACGGGAGTGGGCGGGTTGATCCCCGGTGGACTCAGGTGCCGGCGCGCGATCGAGTCAGCGTCGCCGTCCCCAGGCAGTCCGCCCGGGGCACCGAAATCGCAGAGCTGACGTCACAGGCGACCAGACTACGCCTCCCGGATAGGGGCATCCAACCAGTTTGCCTCCGCAGGCGGTCGGCGCCGGCGCCGATCGGTGGGTGCCCGGCGGCGGTTTGCCGCCTATCGTCGGGGCGTGGAGCCGATCGGGAACGCTGCGTTGGTCGAACGCCGCACGATGCTGGTGGCAGCCGCCGTCGTGGCGATCGCAGTCGCCATCGGGGTCGGTTTGTGGACCACCAGTGACGACCGTTTGACGTCCACGGCCGACGCAGCACTGGCCCTCGGCGCGTCGACCACCGCCGACGTCGCGCCGGCATCGCCCAGCTCGACGGTGTCGGCGCCGGCCACCACATCGGCAAGATCGACCACATCGACCACATCGACGAGCGAACCCATGGTGAGCACGACCAGCTCGATGGTCCAGACGCCGTCGACCACCACCGTTTCCGCGATCGACGACAGCCAGCTGCTCCCGACCCTGGTGGAGGGTGACACCGGCATCGAGGTCGCCGTCATGCAGCGAATGCTCAACATCGTGACCGGCGTGGGTATCGCTGCCGACGGTGTCTACGGGGCTGCCACCACCGAGGCCGTTTCGGCGTTTCAGCGATTCGTGGAGCTGCCGGACACGGGCGAAGCCGATCACACCACGAGAATGCTGCTGAAGTTCATCGATGCCGGTCGGTCGAGCGTGCTTCCGACCTGGCCGTTGCCGACGATCGGTGATGGCGGCGCAAACGGCTGCCAGGTGGCGGTCATCGGTGACTCGCTGATCGTCGGGCGCGAGCGCCTGCATCGCGACCGGCTGGCCGAGGTCGGATGCGCTTCGGCGGTCGACGCGGTCGGAGGGCGCTCGCTGGCGTTCGGATGGCAGTGCCGAGTGACTCAACCGAGTGGGTCTCGTCCGCTGCTCTTGCTCGCCGAGCCCGAACCCGGCAATCAAACCTGTGCACCGTCCGGGCTCACTCTGCTCGAGATGTGGGCCGACGCCGGGGCCGTCGGTGACGTGGTGGTGATCGCGCTCGGCACGAACGACGCCGGCCTGTTCACCGAGCGATACTGGACCGAGCACTGGCAACAAGCGTTCGCATTCGCCGGTGCCCGTCCCGTCGTGTTGATCACCACACAAGCCCGACCGGGGAACCCACGCGTCGCGCTCCAGGCCGCGTATTCGCACGCAGCACGTCGATGGTGCTCCACGGTGCCGCGCTGCGTCCTCGGTGACTGGGCACTGACCGCAGCGGCCAACGATCCTGCGTCGTACGTCGATTCGGTCCACCTCACCGCGGCCGGGGCCGATGCGCGAGCGACGTTCATTCGTGATGTGGTCGACGCTCTGGTCTCGGGCCGCCCGATCCCCGATCCGGCTCCACTCCCGACGCCCACGAGCGCGCCGGCTCCCCTACCGTCGACGACCACCTCGACCAGCACCACATCGACCACCTCGACGAGCACCACATCGACCACCTCGACGGTGCCGGCTTCGACCACGTCGACGAGCACCACGTCGACCAGCACCACATCGACCTCGACGAGCACGACATCGACGATCGCATCGACGACCACCACGACGAGTCCCGTCGACGGGTAGCGCCGGTCGCAGCCTTCGTTGCTCAGCGGTGGCGAGCCGCTTCGAACACGAGCAACGTGCCGGCCATGGCCACGTTCAGGCTCTCGGCACGGCCGTGATGCTCGATTCGTATCCACTGGTCGACCGCCGCATCGTCGGGCAGGCCGTGCGCCTCGTTGCCGAGCACGATCGCCAGGCGCCCCGACCAGTCGCCCTCGGTGTGTCGCCCGCCGAGGTGCGACGAGGTGCCGACCAGGCGGATGCCGGCCGCCCGCACCTCGTCGAGGGTGGCGCTGATGACCGGCACGTGGAACACGGCGCCGGCACTGGCTCGCACGACCTTCGGGTTGAATGGATCGACCGAACCCGGGGTCAGCACGACCGCCTCCACCCCGGCTGCCTCCGATGAGCGCAGCATCGTACCGAGGTTGCCGGGATCGTTGAGCTGATCGGCAACGAGCACGAACGCAAGCGAATCGAGACCGACCGATCGGGAAGGCACCCCGACGATCGCGAGGTTGCGGACGCGGGCGCTCGGTCGAGGCGATCCGCTCGAGCACACCTTCTGCAAGCTCGAACACCTGGGCGGCGGACACCGCCTGCGCACCCGGGGCGACGAACTCGGCCTCGATCTCCCAACCTGCGGCGGCAGCCTCGGCGATCAGCACCGGGCCTTCCACCACGAAGGCACCTTCGTCGGAACGCGAACTGCGGCGCCCGAGCAGGCGCCGCAGTCGTTGAACCTTCGGATTGGTGAAGGCCAGTTGTTCGCTCAGAGCGTTACCTCTAGAGGGCGGCCTTGGCCTGGGCCACGATCGTCGAGAATGCCGCCGGATCGGTGACCGCCAGATCGGCGAGAACCTTGCGGTTGACCTCGATGCCCGCCGCGTTGAGACCGGCGATGAAGCGGCTGTAGCTCATGTCGTTCTGACGGCAGCCGGCGTTGATGCGCTGGATCCAGAGGCGACGGAACTCGCCCTTCTTCGCACGCCGGTCACGGAATGCGTACTGCCCGCTGTGGAGCAGCTGTTCGTTGGCGGCCCGGAACGAACGGCTCTTGTTGCCGTAGTAGCCCTTGGCCTGCTTGAGTACCTTCTTGTGGCGCTTCTTGGCAGCCACACCGCGCTTGACGCGTGCCATGTCATTGTCTCCTTGTGTCGGTCAGTCGATGCTGATCAGTGTGTGGATCAGCGCCCGGCGAGGAGCCGCTTGATGCGCTTCTCGTCGGAGGGATGCACGTCGACGTCACGGTCGAGGCGGTGCTTGCGGCTCGACGTCTTCGACTCGAACTTGTGCTGGTTGTTCTGCTGCTCGTGACGCAGCTGACCCTTGCCGGTTTTCTTGAATCGCTTGGCGGCTGTTTTCGATGTCTTCATCTTCGGCATCAATCGTCTCCTGATACTTCGGGGGGTGCCGCTTCGGCCGGGGCCTCGGTGGCACTTGCGGACTCGTCGATGCGAGCCGCGTCTCGGTTGGTGGTTGCTTCGGCCTGGGCAGCTGGTTCGGCCTCGGCAGCTGGTTCGGCCTCGGCAACTGGTTCGGCCGCTGCAGCTTCAGCGGCGGCGGCCTCGCGTGCGGCCTGCTTCTCAGCCTCTTCAGCGGCCTTCCTGATCGCCTCTTGGGCCTTCTTGTCCGGCGACAGCACGAGTGTCATGCTGCGGCCTTCCATGCGGGCCTGGCTCTCGACCTTGGCGATCGGACCAGCGGTGGTGATCACGTCGTCGAGGATCTTGCGCCCCAGTTCGGGGTGCGCCATCTCCCGGCCCCTGAACTGCAGGGTGACCTTCACCTTGTGGCCCTCCTCGATGAACTCGGTGAGGTGCCGCATCTTGGTGTCGAAATCACCCTTGCCGATCTTGGGACGGAACTTGACTTCCTTGACCGTGACGTGGACGGTCTTGCGCCGCGCTTCCTTGGCTTTCTGCGCCTCTTCGTACCGGAACTTTCCGTAGTCCATGATCCGGCACACCGGGGGGTTCGCCATCGGCGCGACTTCGACGAGGTCGAGGTCGAGCCCACGGGCCATCCGGAGCGCTTCGGGAACCGGTTTGATCCCGAGTTGATTGCCGTCGGGACCGATCAAACGGACCTCTCGGGCCCTGATCCGGTCGTTGACGCGGTGTTGGTCGCTCTTCGGCGGTGCTATGACTGATCACTCCTGTGCAAGTGGGTTGGCCTCCCAGTTCGTGGTACGGGTCTGCTCGACGCGAAGTCAATGCGGAGCAGACCGACCGTGGCACGTCCATTACCTGGACGACCCGGAAGCCGTGATCATCATCAACCTGGACGCACTCACCATCGCTGTGCGATGCCGGTGGCCGGGTGGGAGCCGAATCAGATCATCGACCTGGCAGGCCCCACTTCGCCTCGATTGTCAACCGGTCGCCGAAACGACCGACCTGGGTAGGGTAGCGCACGTGAGTGACGAAACCGACGTGACCAGCATGGATGACGGAGACGAGGCGGTCGACCGGACCGCCGAGATCGAGGCGGCGATGGCCGAAGCGCGCGCACGCTTGGCAGACGTGCCTGCCGAGATCGTCGTGACCAACCACGCGATGGGGCTCTACGAGCTGGCCGCGATCCACCTCTCGTCACCGACGCCCGACCTGGTCTCGGCATCGCTGGCGATCGACTCGCTGGCGCTGCTGGTCGAGGGCCTCGGTGCCCGGCTAGGCGACGATGCACACACGTTGCAGGATGCCCTCGCCAATATTCGCATGGCGTTCGTCAGCGTCAAGGCCCAGACAGGCCAGTCCTCCCCCGCCGACGACACCTGACCCGGCCGGCCAGAAGGCTGACTCAGGTCTCGCTGAAACGGCCATGAGGGGCGACCCTGACGTGGCCGTCGCGGATGATCACGTCTTCTTCCGACAACAGCTGGGTCTGCTCGCTTTCGTGGCCCGGCACCAAACGGCCGGCGGCGTTGACGATCCGCCACCACGGCACCTCGATCTCGGTGGTCTGCAGGAGTCGGCCGACCAGGCGAGAGTGCCTCGGGTAGCCCGCTACGTCGGCGACGTCACCGTACGTGGTGACCTCACCGGGCTGCAGAGCGATCAGGACGTCGATGATGCGGCGCTCTCGGTCGTCCATGCTCGGATCCGTCCATCCTCAGATCTTGCGAACCCTGCAAGCCTGGAATCGACCGAACTTGGCAAGCGGCTGGAACGTCACGGGCTGACCGATCTCGATGTCGCGAGTCCCGTCCGCGATCTCGATCACGTGGAAGACATAGGTACTGCCGTTCTCGGCGACGATAGTGCCAAGGCCCTTGGCAGCGTCGAACTCGGCGACCTGACCGGGAAGCATCAGTGCACGATCTTGATGATCGGGATCTCGAGCAGATCGGTCGCACCGGCCTCCCGCAGCGAGGGAATCAAACGGTTGATGCCGTTCTTCTCGACGACGGTCTCGATCGCGTAGTCGCCGTTGGCGAGCTGGTTGATCGTCGGGGACTTGGCCGCCGGGAGCTCGGCCAGCACGGCGTCGCGCTGTGCGCCCGAGACGTTCAGCTTCAACAGCACCTTCCCGCGCGCCTCGAGGGCACCGTTGAGCAGCGTCATCAATTGGCCCATGGCGTGGTGTTTGGCAGGGTCGGCGTAGCTGGCCGGGTTGGCGACGACCTCGGTGTAGCTGATCAGGATCGTGTCGATCACCCGCAAGCCGGCCGCCCTCAGTGCCCGGCCGGTCTCGGTGATGTCGACCACACAATCCGCGATGTCCGGGATCTTCGCCTCACTGGCCCCGTACGACAAGCGCACGTCGGCGTCGACACCTTTGGCTGCAAAGAAGCGTTTGGTCATCTCGGGATACTCCGAGGCCACCCGAACGCCGTCACGCAGGTCCTCGACGCGCTGAACGGCGGAGTCCCCTGCCACCGCCACGACCACCTTGACCGGATTCGTGGTGGCTTTCGAGTACTGCAGTTCGCCGAGGCTCTCCACCTGCGCGCCGGTTTCCTCGACCCAGTCGCGGCCGGTGATACCCAGGTCGAACAGGCCCTCGGCGACGTAGCCGGCAATCTCCTGGGGGCGCAGAATGCGCACTTCGTCGACGCGCGGATCATCGATCGAGGCCCTGTAGTCGACCGACGACGATCGCAGCACGGTCAAGTCGGCGGCCTCGAACAGCTCGAGCGTGGCCCGCTCGAGCGAACCCTTCGGAAGTACAAGACGAAGCACGACCGACGAGGCTACCGACCGATCAGGCGCCGGGCGCACAGCAATCGCCCGTCAATCGTGTGTGCGAGGTGCAACGAACGCTCAAGCTGCGGCGGCGCCGAGGCGATAACACCGTAGTGGACCTGTTACCGAACTCGATGTCGTTCCGCTTCGTCACGACCATCAACGTCGACGCAGACGACCAGATACCCGTCGCCTTCACCGGTCGCGTCCGCAAGTCCACCGGCGGTGTGCTGGAGTACGTGGCCTGGTTCGACCGAGGCGAGTTGGAGGATCCGGACCCTGGAACTCCGGCCTACTCCCGGTACCGGCCGAGCGGCGAGGTGAAACAGGTTCGCCACTACCGTCTCGGTCGACTCCACGACCCGGTACCCGGCCAGCCCGCAGTACGAGGCTTCTACGCCAACGGCGCCCGACGCTACGAGGAGCGCTACCGCTACGGCCGGCGCCACGATCACCTCGGGAGGCCGGCGATCGTCAAATGGCGGCTCGACGGCTCGCTGCGAACCGAGCTGCACTATTACGAAGGGCTGCGGATCGAGCTGATCGAAGCCGTCGCCGTGTGAGCCCGGCCGGGATCGTCGACGAACCCGTCAGTGATCCGTCGGATCGCTGTGCAACAGTCGCAGCGCGTGCGGCAGCACATCGAGCACCGCGTCGATCTGCTCGATCGCGCCCTTCGGAGAACCCGGCGTGTTGCAGATCACGGTGTCTCCCCTGATCCCGGCGATCCCACGCGACAATCGACCGAACGGACTGACCAGGCGCATGGCCTCGGCGAGCCCGGGGGCCTCCCGCTCGATCACTGCGCGAGTGCCCTCCGGCGTCTGATCTCGCGGCGCGAACCCGGTACCACCCGTGGTGACGATCAGGCCGGCGAACCCGGTGCTCAGCTGCGTCAGACGCGGTTGCCACCTGGTCGGAACCGTCCTCGGTGACCCGATGATCGACGACGTCGAAACCATTGGCGATCAGGTGTGCCGCCAGACCCCTGCCACCCGTGTCGTCACGGGCACCGTGGAACACCCCGTCGCTCACGGTCAGCACCTTGGCGGACAGCGGCGTGTGATCGGCGACGTTCATGCCGTGCGACGGTATCGAATCAGGACCATGCCGTCGGTGTCGGCCTCGTGCGGCAGTACCCGCCACCCGTGACCGAACGGCTTCCACACCCCGGCCGGAGGCGGGCGCTGATCGATCTCGAACCCGTCGGGCACCGGGTGGTCGATCGACTCGGCCGCCGTGATGGTGCACACGCTGTAGACCAGGCGGCCCCCGGGGCGCACGAGCGGCGCAGAAGCGGCGACGATTCGGCGCTGCAGGGCGGCCAGCTCGGTGATGTCCGAGGGCTGGATCCGCCAGCGAGCGTCGGCACGGCGCCGGAGTGCCCCGAGCCCGCTGCACGGGGCGTCGATCAGTACGGCATCGAACGAGGAGGGTTCGAAGGGTGGTTCGCACGCATCGGCCACGACGATCTCGAGTTCGAGCCCGAGTCGCCTGGCGTTGTCGGTGATCAGGCTGATCCTGTTCGGCCGGACGTCGGCAGCCGTGACGACTGCGCCTGCGGCCGCCATCGCGGTGGCTTTGCCGCCCGGTGCTGCGCACGTATCGAGCACGCGCTCCCCGGGCCGGCACTCGACTGCGGCGGCCACCCATTGCGACGAGGCGTCCTGTACATATCCGTCGTCGCGCACGGTCACCGCTGCGGCGACGTTCATGGTGCGCAGCGCCCGCCCGCCGTCCTCCTCCCCGAGTTCGGTGGCGAACACCTCGCCGATCCAGTCGGGATAGCTGAGACGAGCGAATTCGGACGGCCAGACCATGTCGGTCACCGACACCCGCCGCAACACGGCGTTCACGAATCCGCGCACACGTTTGGGGGCCAGCGCCACCGTCTCGCCGACAGCGGCATGAGGCGGCACACCGGCGAATTCGAGCTGGTAGGCGCCCAACCGCAACAGGGTGCGGGTGGCCGGATCGGGCGGCGTGGTGATGAATCGGTCGATCAGCGCGTCACAGGCCCGACGCATTCGTGTCGCTCCGTAGACGAGTTCCGTTGCGAAGCGCTTGTCCATGTCGCTCAGCTGGGACCGATCGAGCATCGCGCTCAACACCAGATTGGCGTAGGCCCCATCGGCCTCGATCCGCTTCAGTGCGTCGTAGGCCACCGAGCGGGCCGTGACGGTCATTCGAATCGCTCGTCGTCGGAGGGCCGGGCACCATTTCGCCATGCCTCGTGTGACATTCGTGGTTTGCCTTCCGGTTGCACGACCGTCGGCACGATCTGACCGTCGATCAGATCGGCGGCATGAATCTTGAATCGTGCGCCGCGGAACGTCGTCCAGGCACCGCCGAGTCGAATCAACCGATGCGTCTGGGCGACCGGCTGCGACCAGTCGATGCGCAGTTCGGCGGGATCGATCTTGACAGCGTACGTGGCTGTGCCGTGCTGCTGCTCGGCCACACCCAGCCCGTCGCGCAACGTGTCGATGAGCAGTCGCGTGCCGACCGACACCAGCTCGGCCCTGAGCTCGTCTGCGGTCGTGTTGTCGCCGATCGACACCTCGGCCCGGGCATACACCCCGCCGGTGTCGAGACCCTCCTCGACGGCCATCACACACACACCGGTGATCGAATCACCCTCGAGGAGTGCACGTTCGACCGGCGCTGCGCCGCGCCAACGGGGCAGCAACGAGAAGTGCAGGTTGACCATGGGCAGCCCGGCCAGCACGTGCGGTTTGATGATCTTGCCGAAGGCCACCACGACGCCGAGGTCGGCATCGACCCCGAGCACGTCGTCGACGTCGTGCGTGACGCGGAGACCGAGCCGCTCAGCCGCTGCTTTGACAGGGCTCGGCGATGTGTCATTGCCTCGACCGCGACGCTTGTCGACGCCGGTGACCACCAGCGCCACCTCGTGGCCGGCACCGACCAGCGCCTCGAGCGGAGGCACCGCCATCGTGGGCGTGCCGAGAAAGACGAGTCTCACTTCAAACGCAGGCGGCGCAGGCGGGACTCGGGTTGGACGGGCTTGGGCGCCGCCGCCTCACGTTGCAGCCGCCGATACTCGGCGAGCGCTTCCTTGCGCTGATCTGGCTGCATACGGTCGAACATCAACACGCCATGTAGATGGTCGAGCTCGTGCTGGTACAGGCGGGCTTCGAGCTCGTCAGCCTCGCGCTCCACGATCTCACCGTTCAGGTCGACACCGCGCATCAGCACGGTCTTCGGACGCACCATTTCGACGTACAGGCCGGGGATCGACAGACACCCCTCGTCGTAGACCCACTCACCGGCGGAATCGACGATCTCCGGATTGAAGATCGCCTCGTTCTCGCCCTCGAGGTTCCACACGAAGATCTGCTTCTGCACCCCGATCTGAGGCGCAGCCAGCGCGATACCGAGCCCACTCTCGTTCAACGTGGTGAACATGTCGGTCACGAGTCGCACCAGCTTGCCGTCGACATCGGTGATCGGGGCAGCCTTCGATTTCAGTACCGGGTCGCCGAAGGTGCGGATCACGTACGCCATGACGTGCCAGGCTAGCTGCGGTGACGCACTACTTCGACGAACAACCCCAGGTGTCCAGCGACCAGCAGGTCGTCGACGTCGCGCTCAGCGATGTGGCGTTCACCATGCTCACGGATCGCGGGGTGTTCTCGCACGGACATCTCGACACGGGTACGTCGTTCCTGCTGCGCCATGCGCCCGTGCCATCGGTGACGGCAGATCTGCTCGACCTCGGGTGCGGAACCGGCGCCATCGCGGCGACACTTGCGCTCCGGTGTCCGGGCTCGAGGGTCTGGGCGATCGACGTGAACGAGCGCGCCCGCCGACTGGCAGCCGCGACGATCGAGCGAAACGGCATCGAGAACGTCCGTGTCGTCGAGCCCGACGCCGTGCCCGACGATGTCCGCTTCTCGACGATCTGGTCGAATCCCCCGATCCGGATCGGCAAGGCCGCGTTGCACGAACTCCTCCTGCGCTGGCTGTCGCGCCTCACCCCGGACGGGCACGCCGTCCTGGTGGTCCAGAAGCACCTCGGGGCCGATTCGCTGCAGCGATGGCTGATCGGCGAAGGGTTCGAATCCGACCGCCTGGCGAGTCGGGCCGGCTTCCGGCTACTCGTCGTTCGGCCCGGCTCGTAAGCGGCCAGCACCGGGCGAGAGCCGAATCGGCACGGGCGGATACGGCACGCTCACCGGGGTGGGTCGACAGCGATCCTCAAGCGCCCGCCGGCCGGGCGAACACCTGCGTTGAGTGCCCGACCGAGTGCGAACCAGTCGCCGCCACGGGCCACGTACTCGCCATCGCCACCCACGATCACGATTCCGTCGACGTGCGGCACCGACTTGACGAACTCGTCACTTCCGGCCCCCGAGATCTCCGCGTATGCGCCGTACGGTGGCAGCGCCAGCATCTGCCGTCGCTGGCGCTCGCCCTCGACCATTCGACCCGGGTCCGACAGCTGCGCCGCCTGAATCACGTCGTGACCGGGCACGAAGGTCTGCACCAGCAGGCGTCCGCCCCCCGAGCGTGGGCCGACCAGCCGGGCGGCGCGCACGAGCAGCGCCATCGCCTGCTCACCAGCCGCGGTATCGGGGTGCCAGCACCTCTCGATCGAAATCGAGGAACGCCACCGTGTCGGCACGATCGACTCGGTGGAGGGCAGCTTCGGTTCCGACGTACACGCCTGCGGCTGGGTGGTCGATCGGGCCCCGATCCGGTCACCAACACGGCACTTCGGCCGGCGGCCGCCTCGAGCTCCTCGCGTAGTCTCGTGACGCCGGGGCGAAGATTGGCGAACCTGCCCGCCCCACAGTGCAGGCACACCGGCGGTCGGGCCGTTCCGCACCGCAGACAAGCCAGTTGTTGGTCATCGTCCATGACGACAGCAGCATCGCAACGCTCGCAGCGCGTCAGCTCACGGCATTGACGACACGCCAGCAACCGGGCGCGACCCGTGGTGTTGCTGATGCACACCACGATCCGGGCGGGGTCGCGCAGGTGTCGAATCAGCTCCGACGTCACCAGCGATCGCTTCCAGGGTTCCTCATCCGATCGATCGATCACGTCGACGATCGGCCAGCCGGCCCGTTCACGGGCGCGCGGCGGCCGGGTCAGCGGCCCCCACTCGAGAGCCGTCAGGGTCGGAGCGGGAGAGATCAGCAACAGTGCCGCGCCCGAACGTCGAGATCGTTCGATCAGGACGTCTCTGGCGTGCCAGGTCGGCGACCCCTCCTCCTGGAGCGCCTCGTCGTGCTCATCGATCACGACCACTGCTGCCAGATCCGGACACGGCGCCCAGGACGCTGCCCGTGCGCCGATCACCACGTCGACACCACCGGCAGCTGCTGCCCAGTCGTTCGGCATCACAGCGACCGACAGCCCGCTGCGACGCAGACGCGCCGCCAGCAACATGGCTCGGTCGACAGCGGGAACGATCACCAACGACGGCCCGATCGCGGCCGCACTCAACACGGCCGGCATCGGATCGCTGGTCGGCGGCAGCCGCAGTACGCCGCCGCCGTCGGTCAGGATCGCCGTCGACGCAGGCGACCGGGGTTCGACGGTCGCCCCGGTCCGACGCGAGGCCGGCAGGCCCGCCACCGCCCGATGCGGGGACGCCGCCACCAGGAAGTGACGCCGCCTCGCCGCCCAGCGAACCGACGCCCAACCGGCGAGGTCGATCAGACCCGGCGACGGGCCGTGACCGGTGACCCGCGAGATCGGCTTCAGCTCGGATTCGTCGAGTGCATCGACGGGATCGAGGGCGATGATCCAGCCACCGATCCGACGACCGTGCAGCTCGACACGAACGAGAGACCCGGGACGCGCCGATTCGATCAGATGGTCCGGGACGAGGTAGTCGAACTGCTTGTCGAGACCCGTGACATTCGGGAGGACCCGAGCGACGGTCACCGCTGTATCAGATCGAGATCGGCGCGACGGTCAGAGTCCGAGCGCTGTCTTGAACTCGTCGAGCCGGTCGAGCTCTTCCCAAGTGAAGCCCGAGCGGCCGAAGTGACCGTAGGCGGCCGATCGTTTGTAGCCGGGCCGCTTGAGGTCGAGGTCGCGCACGATCGCGCCGGGCCGCAGGTCGAACACCTCGAGCACCGCACGCTCGATTTCGGCCTCATCGATGTGGTTGGTGCCGAACGTCTCGACGAGCACGCTCATCGGGTGCGCCATGCCGATCGCGTACGCAACCTGCACCTCACACCGATCTGCGGCGCCACTGGCGACCACGTGCTTGGCGACCCATCGGGTCGCGTAGGCGGCAGAGCGGTCGACCTTGGACGGATCCTTGCCCGAGAACGCACCTCCACCATGACGACCCATGCCACCGTAGGTGTCGACGATGATCTTGCGGCCGGTCAGCCCGCAGTCACCGACCGGCCCGCCGATCACGAAGTTGCCCGTCGGGTTGACCCACACGTCGTAGTCGTCGTCGGCGAACTGCTCGGGCACGACCGGACGGATGACCTGCTCGATCAGATCCGGCCGGATCACGCTGTCACGGTCGACGCCCTCTTGGTGCTGGGTAGAGATCAGGACGCTCCTGAGAGCGACCGGACGACCGTCCTCGTACTCGTAGGTGACCTGCGTCTTGCCATCAGGGCGGAGGTACGGCACCTGGCCGGATTTGCGCACCTCGGCGAGCCGCTCGGCAAGCCGGTGAGCGGTCCAGATCGGGATCGGCATCAGGTCGGGGGTCTCGTTGCAGGCGTACCCGAACATCATGCCTTGGTCGCCTGCACCCTGAGCGTTGAGCAGATCCTCGCCCGCCTGGCCGTGGCGCAACTCCTCCGAGGCATCGACGCCCTGCGCGATGTCGGGGCTTTGTTCGTCGATCGACACGATCACGCCGCATGTGTTGCCGTCGAACCCGAACAACGCATTGTCGTAACCGATCTCGTTGATCGTCTCGCGTGCGATCTTCGGGATCTCGACATACGCCGAAGTGGTGATCTCGCCGGCGACGACACACAGACCGGTCGTCACCATCGTCTCACAGGCGACACGACCGTCCGGGTCCTCGGTCAGGATCGCGTCGAGGATCGCGTCGCTGATCTGATCGGCCATCTTGTCGGGGTGGCCTTCCGTCACACTTTCGGAACTGAAGGTTCTGCGAGCCACGGTTTCTCCTTGATCGAGCGGTTGACGCCTGGCGCTGCCGATCTGGCGGGACGCTGGTGGCGAATTGGTGTTGGGTCAGGTTGTCGGAGTTGCGTTGCGGATCGAGACGATCCGATCGAACACTGCTGCCGCGATCGTACGTTTGTCGGCGAGCGGCACCACAAATGAGGGTGCACCCGGCGAGAACAGCGTCACCGCATTCGTGTCGTGTTGAAATCCGGTCTTCGGCGCCCCCACGTCGTTGGCGACGATCAGATCGAGGTGCTTGGCGACGAGCTTGCGCTGCGCATTCGCCTCGAGGTCGTCGGTCTCGGCAGCGAACCCGACCAGAACCTGGCCGTCGGTCTTTCGGGCGCCGAGCCCGGCGAGGATGTCGGGCGTCGGCTCGAGCACGATTTCGGGTACCCCGTCACGCTTCTTCAGCTTGTGGTCAGCGGCGGCGACAGGACGGAAGTCGGCGACAGCGGCAGCCATCACGACGACGTCGCTCCCGGCCGCCACACGGTCCATCGCAACCTGCATCTCGGCTGCCGTCTCGACGCGCTCGACGACGACCCCGGCGGGAACGGGCAGGTCGACGGTGGACACCAGCGTGACCGACGCGCCTCTGGCGGCGGCCTCGGCGGCGAGGGCGTAGCCCTGTTTGCCCGAGCTCCGGTTTGCGATCACACGTACCGAGTCGATCGGTTCGCGGGTGCCACCTGCGCTGACCACGACACGCGCACCGACCAGGTCGCCCGGCGACAGAAGTCGCTCGGCGGCGGCGACGATCGACTCGGGGGACGCCAGTCGACCCGCTCCCGAATCACCACCTGCGAGGCGACCGCTCTCGGGATCGACGATGTGGACCCCGCGGCTGCGCAGAGTGGCGATGTTGTCGACGACCGAGGCGTGCTCCCACATCTCGGTGTGCATCGCCGGGCAGATCACGACCGGGGCACGCGTCGCCAACAAGATGTTCGTGAGCAAATCGGTCGAGAGCCCGATCCGATAGGCGGCGATCAGCCGGGCGGTCGCCGGGGCCACCAGGATCAGGTCGGCACCCTGCCCGATCTCGGTGTGCGGAATCGGGCTGTCGGGGTCGTCCCAGAGCCGGGTCCTGACCGGCTCGCTGGCGAGCGCCGACAGCGTGGTAGCGCCGAGAAACCGCTCGGCGCCCGCCGTCATCACCGGGACCACGTGGGCACCGGCGTCGACCAGACGCCTGCTGATCTCGACGGCTTTGTAGGCAGCGATGCCCCCGGTCACACCGAGCACGATCCGCTTGCCTGCGAGCATCGCGTTGCCCGTCAGTCGTTGGAGGCGTCGACGTCGGCGTCGCCCTCCGGCAAACCGAGCTCGTCGACCGCTGGCACCTCGGGAGGATCGGTCTGGACGATCTTGTCGAGCGAGATCTCCTCGAAGGCGATGCTGAGCGGCTTGCGGGCCGTCGACGACACCTGCGGAGGGATCATGTGCCCGAGACCGTCACCGAGCTGGTTGAAGTACGAAATTGATGTTGCGCGCCCGCCGGGCGGCGAGCGTGACCAGGCTGAACTTGGAATCGACGCGGTCGAGGAGGCCCTCGATCGCAGGCGTCATCATCGTTTCGTGGCTCTTGACCATGGGCCAGCTCTCTCTCAGGGTGGACGGTTTACAGCTCAGACAGCCTATCGGCAAGACCGCGCGGCCCGGCAGGTCAACGTGAGCGTTCGCGATGCACGATCTCGAGCATCTCGTCGACGGTGCGGTCGAGCTGATCGTTGACCACCAGGTAGTCGGCCTGTTGGCGTCCGACCGGCTCCTCGTTTTCGGCTTTTCGGAGCCGCGCATGCACCTTGCCCTCGGGATCGCCGCGACCGCGCAGCCGACGCTCCTGTTCTTGGCGAGACGGAGGCAGCACGAAGATCAGGATCGCCTGTGGGTACTGCCGCTTGACCTGTTGTGCCCCGTCGAGTTCGATTTCGAGCACCACGTCGGGCGCATCGGGATCGTCGAGCCGTTCCGGGCGGGGTGTGCCGTAGTAGTTCCCGAGGAACTCGGTCCATTCCAGGAATCCGCCGGAGCTGATGTGGGACTCGAACTCCGCTGGCGACACGAAGACGTAGGCATCTTCGCGCTCGCCTTCGCGTTCGATCCCTGGTAGTCCAGGAACGGCTCAACCAGAGATTCGGATCGCGTCGAACCAGGGCATCGACGATCGTGCCCTTGCCAACGCCTCCAGGTCCGGAGACGACGATGATGAGACGTTCGTCAGCCAAGCTGGTCGAGGAGGGCCGCACGTTGCTGCGCCCCCAACCCCTGCACGCGACGGTTATCGGCAATGCCAATGTCCTCCATCACGCGCCGTGCCTTCACCTTGCCGACACCTGGCAAGGATTCGAGCATCGAGACCACCTTCAGCTTGGCGACATTGCGGTCGTCGGAGTCGAGCGCTTCGGACAGGCTCATCGAGCCCATCTTCAGACGAGCCTTGATGTCGGCCCGTGCTGCGCGCGCCTCGGCGGCCTTCACAAGAGCCGCAGCTCGTTGCTCAGGAGTCAACTGAGGAGGTGTTGCCATGTGATCAAGTTACCGCGCCGAGATCCGCCAGGCGGGGAATCTCGCGTTCACGAGCAAACTCGACCAGTTCGTCACGGACGCGGGCACACGCACGCGGATCCGCGAAACTGGCGGTTCCGACCTGGATTGCCTGCGCCCCGGCCAGCATCAACTCGGCGGCTTCCCACCCGGTGCTCACGCCTCCGACGCCGATGATCGGCAGATCGGGGAGCTCGCGACGGACGTCATAGACCGCTCGCACGGCTACCGGATGGATCGCCCGACCCGAGAGTCCACCTCCCCCGTTGCCGAGCGCCGGCCGCAACGTGTGTGGGTCGATCACCATCCCGAGCAGGGTGTTGATCAGGGTGACCGCCTCTGCACCGGCGCCGCTGACGGCCTGCGCGACCTCGACGATGCGGTCGGTGTTGGGGCTGAGTTTGGCCCATCGGGGCCGTCGACACCCCTCCGTGGCGGCGATCACCTCGACCGAGAGATCGGTGTCGTGGGCGAAGATGCTGCCCCGCCCCTCGAGATTCGGGCACGACAGATTGACCTCGACTGCCACGACCTGGTCCGGCGCGTCGGCCAACATGTCGGCCGCCCGGCGATACTCGTCGACCGAGCGCCCCCAGATGCTGCACACGATGGTGGCGCCCGTGTCGATCAGTGCGGGGAGTTGGTCGGTCAGCCAGCGTTCGATGCCCGGGCCCTGGAGTCCGACGGCGTTGATCATGCCGAGCGGCGTGGGGTGCACCCGGGGTGCCGGGTTGCCTGCCCACTCGAAGGCGGCGATCGACTTGGTGACGACGGCACCGATCGTCGACAAATCGAAGAACGGTGCGAACTCGTCGCCGTAGCCGGCGGTGCCCGATGCGGTCATGACCGGATTGCGCAGCTCGACCGAACCGACGCGCACACGCTCATCGACGATCATCGCAGCGACGATCGTGGACGGCTGGCGACTCGACACATCATCGGGCGTGGTACTCCTGCAAGCTCTTGACCGGCAGCTGATCCGGCGACTCACCCAGGCCCTGGGCAGCGGCGAGGGCGGCACTGACCGTCGTGACACAGCTGACGTGGTGCATGCTGGCCGCCTTGCGGATGTGTTCCCCGTCGCTGCGTCCGACCGAACCACGCGGCGTGTTGACCACGAACACGATCGTGCCATCGGCGATCAGATCGACGGCCGTCTTGTCGGTCCCACCGTCTTGCACCTTGCCGAGCACCCGGTCGACCACGACGCCGAAGCGTGCGAGGTAGTCGGCGGTTCCCGTGGTCGCCATCAGACCGAGCCCGCGCTCGCGCATGCGTTGGGCGACGACGATGCCGGCCGGCTTGTCGATGTCGTTGAGCGACAGGAACACGGTTCCGGTCTGAGGGAGGCCATTGCCTGCTGCGAGTTCGGCTTTGAAGAATGCTCTCCCGAACGTGGAGTCGATCCCCATCACCTCGCCCGTCGACCGCATCTCGGGCCCGAGCGCCGGGTCGACCTCCGGGAAACGATTGAACGGCAGCACCGCCTCTTTCACCGCCACATGGCCCGACACCGGCTCGAGCAGCAGGCCCTCTCGACGTAACCCTTCGAGGGTCGCACCCAACATCACTCGCGTGGCGACCTTGGCGAGCGGGATGCCCTTGGCCTTGGCGACGAACGGCACGGTGCGGCTGGCGCGCGGATTGGCCTCGATCACGTACACCGTGGTGCCCGTCACGGCGTACTGCACATTGATCAAGCCGCTGACCTCCAGGCGGTGGGCGATCGCCGTGGTGTACGCACTCAGGACGTCGATCACCCACTCCGGAAGTGTCTGCGGTGGGATCGCACAGGCCGAGTCACCGGAATGCACGCCGGCCTCCTCGACGTGTTCCATCACGCCACCGATCAGCACCTCACCGGTGTGATCGCGGATGGCGTCGACGTCGACCTCGGTGGCGCTCGCCAGGAAGCGATCGATCAGCACCGGGCGTTCGGCCGACAGGCCACCTTCCTTGCCGAGGCTGCCGATCCCGCTCAGCTCGGCCATCGCCCGGGCCAGATGGTTGCGGTCGTGGATGATCTGCATGGCCCGTCCGCCGAGCACGTAGCTGGGACGCACCAGCACCGGGAATCCGATCTCGTCGGTGATCGCCAGCGCCTGTTCGAGATCGACCGCAGTGCCGCCAGGCGGCTGCGGGATGCTCAGTTCGTCGCACAGCTGGTTCCACTTCTCGCGGTCTTCGGCGTCGTCGATCGACTGCGCCGACGTGCCCGCCACCAGCTCGACCGGAATGTCGCCCGACAGCTTGAGCGGCGTCTGCCCACCGAGCGACACGATCACCTTGTACGGCTGCTCGGCGTCGATCACGTTGAGCACATCCTCCTTGGTGAGCGGCTCGAAATACAGACGGTCGCTGGTGTCGTAGTCGGTCGAGACCGTCTCCGGGTTGCAGTTGACCATCACGGTTTCGTAGCCCGCCTCGCGCAGGGCGAAGCTGGCGTGCACACAGCAGTAGTCGAACTCGATGCCCTGCCCGATCCGGTTCGGACCCGATCCGAGGATCATCACCTTCTTGCGATCGCTGGGGCGAACCTCGTTCTCGTCCTCGTACGTCGAGTAGTGATACGGCGTCTCGGCGGCGAACTCGGCCGAACAGGTGTCGACGGTCTTGTAGGTCGGCAGCACCCCAGCTGCAAGGCGAGCGCTGCGCACCTCGTTCTCGGTGACACCCCACAGGTGGGCCAGCTGGGCGTCGGCGAACCCGAGCCGCTTGGCGCGCCGCCAAGCGCGCCTGCTCATCGCCTCGAAACCGGTATCGGCCAGCACCGCCTGTTCTTCGACGATGATCTGCATCTGATCGAGAAACCACGGATCGACCCGGCACGTGTCGTGGATCGCTTCGATCGTGACGCCCCGCCGCAGCAACTCGCCGATCTGGAAGATCCGCTCCGGAGTCGGAATCGACACTGCGGTCAGTAGTTCGACATCGTCGAGCGCGGCGTAGTGCTCGGCAGCCGGGTCGCAGTTGAGCCCGAGCCGTCCCTGTTCGAGTGAACGCAGCCCTTTCTGGAGGCTCTCGGGAAACGTGCGCCCGATCGACATCGCCTCGCCGACCGACTGCATCTGGGTGCCCAACACGCCGCTGGTGCCGGGCAGCTTCTCGAACGCCCAGCGCGGGATCTTGGTGACCACATAGTCGATCGTCGGTTCGAAGCTGGCCGGTGTCGCCTTGGTGATGTCGTTCGGTATCTCGTCGAGTGAGTAGCCGACGGCCAGCTTGGCCGCCATCTTGGCGATCGGGAAACCGGTCGCCTTCGATGCCAACGCCGAGCTGCGAGACACACGCGGATTCATCTCGATCACGACCTGACGGCCGGTCTCGGGGTCGACCGCGAACTGCACGTTCGATCCGCCGGTCTCGACGCCGACGCGCCGGATGCACTTGATCGCCGCGTCGCGCATCTGCTGGTATTCGACGTCGGTCAGGGTCTGTTGCGGAGCGACCGTGATCGAGTCGCCGGTGTGGACGCCCATCGGGTCGACGTTCTCGATCGAGCAGATGATCACGCAGTTGTCGTTCCGGTCACGCATCACCTCCAGCTCGTACTCCTTCCAGCCGGCGATCGACTCCTCGATCAGGATCTCGCTGATCGGGCTGGCGGCGAGACCGTTGGCGGCGAGTCGTTCGAACTCCTCGGCGGTGCTGGCGATGCCGGTGCCACGCCCACCCAGGATGTAGGCCGGCCGGATGATGATCGGCAGACCGATCTCGGCGACGACCTTGCGAGCCACGTCCATGTCGTGCGCCGAGCCGGAGCGGGGCACCTCGAGACCGATCTCGATCATCGCCTGCTTGAACCGTTCGCGGTCTTCCGCGGTGGCGATCGCTTCGGCGTTGGCACCGATCATCTCCGGCTTGCCGGGCACCCCGATCAGCCCACGTTCGTACAGCTCCATCGCCACGTTGAGGCCGGTCTGACCGCCGAGCGTCGGCAACACGGCATCGGGCTGTTCACGGTCGATGATCGACGAGAGCACCTCCCATGTGAGCGGCTCGACGTAGGTGGCATCGGCGAAGTCGGGATCGGTCATGATCGTCGCCGGATTCGAGTTGGCGAGGATCACGCGGTAACCCTCTTCGCGCAGCACGCGGCAGGCCTGGGTGCCCGAGTAGTCGAACTCGCAGGCCTGGCCGATCACGATCGGGCCGGACCCGATGATCAGGATCGATTGAATGTCGTCGCGGCGTGGCATCAGACCGCCACCTTCCCGCCGGACATCAGTTCGTCGAACTGCGTGAACAGGTAGGTGCTGTCGTGGGGGCCGGGGCCCGCCTCGGGATGGTGCTGCACGCTGAAGCACCGCTCGCCGATCACCTCGAGGCCCTCGCACACCCCGTCGTTGAGGTTGACGTGGGTCATTCGTACCGTGCGGCCGAGCCCGCTGAACGAGTCGGCATCGACGGCGAAGTTGTGGTTCTGACTGGTGATCTCGATCGTGTCGGCCAGCAGATTCTTGACGGGATGGTTGCCGCCATGGTGGCCGAACGGCAACTTCACCGTGCCGGCCCCCAGTGCCATGCCGAGCAACTGGTGCCCGAGGCAGATCCCGAAGATCGGCACCTGCCCGATCAGCTGGGCGATGTTGTCGGCTGCGTACTGCACAACGGTCGGATCGCCCGGACCGTTGGAGAGGAACACCCCGTCGGGCTTGCGGGCCAGCACGTCGGCCGCCGATGTCGATGCCGGGACGACCTCGACCCGGCCGAGACCGGCGAGATGCCTGATGATCGTGGTCTTGATGCCGAAGTCGTAGGCGACGATCAGCCGATCGCCATCGCCGGCCGTGTAGGGCTGGGCGGCGGTGACCTGGGCGACCAGATCGATGCCGTCGGTGCCCGGCTCGGCGAGCGCAGCCGCCTTCAGGTCGGATTCGACGGCGTCACCGAAGGCGCCCGGCATGGCGCCCGTGTCGCGAATGATGCGCGTCAGACGGCGTGTGTCGATGCCGGCGATGGCTGGGATCGAATGGCGTTCGAGCAGCCCCTGCAGGTGGCCCTGCGAGCGGTGGTTGCTCGCCCGGCGCGCCATGTCGCGCACGATCACACCTCGGCAGAACGCACCGCGCGACTCGTAGTCGTCGGCGTTGACGCCGTAGTTCCCGATGTGGGGGTAGGTGAAGCTGATGATCTGCCCGGCGTAGCTCGGGTCGGTGATGATCTCCTGGTATCCGGACAACGCAGTGTTGAAGACCACCTCGCCGGTGGCGATGCCCCCGGGGGCAACGGCCCCGATCAGCTCACCTTCGAACACGCTGCCGTCGGCCAGCACGAGCTGACCTTCACGGAGGGTCACCCTGCACTCGCCGTTCACGATGCACGCTCCAAGCCTCGCTGCGCTCGGCGTCGCTGTCACGGGCTTGCGGACTGTCGTTATGGGCATCGTTGCTGCCTCTGGTTCAGGTCCGCGTCTGCGCGGCCGTGGGTGGCGTCATCGGGTTGGCTCTCCGTCATTCACGGTGGGCCGACCCTGCAAGCACGTGTGTTTCACTCTGCCTCGCAGCGGGACACCGACGAACGGGGTGTTGCGGCTCTTGCTGGCGAGCTGGGCGGGTACGACCTGCCACTCGGTCGGTCGGGTCGAACACGGTCAGGTTGGCGGGTTCACCGGGCGCGATCGGGCGGCCGTGTTGGTCGGCGACACCGGCGATCGCGGCCGGCTTCCAGGAGAGCGCAGCGATCGACGTCGGCGATCGGCATGTCGAGGCTGGCCAGGCTGACCCCGAGCGCTGTTTCGAGTCCGAGCATGCCCGGGGGCGCCTGGTCGAGCGGCTGCTCTTTCGTTTCGGTGGCATGCGGGGCGTGGTCGGTGGCGATCGCGTCGATCGTGCCGTCGGCCAGCCCGGCCCGCACCGCCTCGACGTCGGCCATCGTGCGCAACGGCGGATTGACCTTGTACAGCGCGCTGTAGCCGGCCAACAGCTCGTCGGTGAGGCTGATGTGGTGCGGGGTCGCCTCGGCGGTGACCGGCAGGCCGTCCGCCTTGGCGGCCCGCACGAGCTCGACGCTGCGGGCCGTCGACAGGTGCAAGATGTGCACCGGCGCACCGACGAGGCGAACCAGCTCGATGTCGCGGAACACCATCAGCTCCTCGGCGATCGACGGCCAGCCCGGCAGACCGAACTTCGAACAACAGTGCCCCTCGTGCATGACGGCACCCTCGGTGAGGCGTTTCACTTCGCAGTGCTGGGCCAGCACGATCCCCAAGTCGGCGGCGTACTCCATCGCCCTGCGCATCAACAACGGGTCTTGCACGCCATCGCCGTCGTCGGTGAACAGATGTACCCCGGCGTCGGCCAACTCGGCCAACGGTGACAGCTGCTGGCCCTGACGACCGATCGTGATCGAGCCGGACGGTCGCACATCGCACAAACCTGCCGCCTCGCCCTGTCGACGCACGTATTCGATCACGCTGACGGAATCCTGGGTGGGATCGGTGTTGGGCATCGCGACGACGCAGGTGTACCCACCCATGGCAGCCGCCCGTGAGCCTGTCTCGATCGTCTCGGCCTCTTCCTTGCCAGGCTCACGAAGGTGGGTGTGGAGGTCGACGAAACCGGGGCAGACCACGCAACCATCGGCGACGAGTACCTGCTCGTCGCCCGCAGCGGCAAGCTCCTCCCCCACCTCGACGACGCTGCCCTCGGCGACTCGCACATCGCGCGCCGCTCGCCTGTCTGGTCCACCACGGTCGCGCCGGTGATCAGCATGCCACTCACTCGTTCCCCTCCAAATTGCTGCCGCTACCGAGCAGGTCGAACAGCACGGCCATGCGGACGGCGATGCCGTTCGTGACCTGCTGTGTGATGACCGAGCCGGGCAACTCGGACGGGTCGACCGCCATCTCGACCCCGCGGTTCATCGGACCGGGATGCATGATCAGCGCGTGCTCGGGCAGGCGCTGGGCCCGCTCGGGCGTCAACCCGAACCGAGCCGTGTACTCGCGCAGGCTCGGCACCAGCGACTCGGTCATTCGCTCCTGCTGCATCCGGAGCAGGTAGATCACATCGACATCGCCGATCACCTCGTCGAGGTTGGCCACCACCGGCACGTCGGTCTCGGGTGGCAACAGAGTACGCGGGGCCACGAGCGTGACATCGGCGCCCAGCATCCTGAACGCAACGATGTCGCTGCGGGCCACCCGGCTGTGCTTGATATCGCCGACGATCGCGATCCGCAGGCCGGCGAACGACTCGGTCCGGTTGAGCGCAGTGCGAATCGTGTAGCAGTCGAGCAGCGCTTGCGTCGGGTGGGCATGCCAGCCGTCGCCCGCATTGATGACACTCGCCCGGGTCCACTCCGCAATCTGCCACGGCACCCCGCTCGACTTGTGCCGGATCACGAACGCATCCACGCCCATCGCAGCGATCGTCTCGATCGTGTCGCGCAGGCTCTCGCCCTTGTTGACACTCGACGACGACACGGCGAAGTTCATCGTGTCGGCGGAGAGTCGCTTGGCAGCGGTCTCGAAGCTGAGCCGCGTACGGGTCGAGTCCTCGAAGAAGAGGTTGCAGACCGTCTTGCCGCGCAGCGCCGGCACCTTCGGATTCGGGCGGCGGTTGACCTCGGCCATGTGATCGGCGAGGTCGAGCAGCCGCCCGATCGCCTCGGGACCCGCCTCGTCGACCGATCGAAAATGCTTCACGACCGCCCACCTTTCCCGTTCCGGTCTGGTTTCTGCCGCCCCCGGCGAGCCTCGACCAGACCGGAAGTCGTGTCGGTGCGGTTCATGAGATGACGACGCCGTGAACGGTGGCGGCGACCTGCTCGTCGCTCGAGGTCGGGAGGTTCTTGCCGACGAAGTCGGGGCGGAT
This sequence comes from uncultured Acidimicrobiaceae bacterium, assembly GCA_963722635.1. Classification (GTDB taxonomy): domain Bacteria; phylum Actinomycetota; class Acidimicrobiia; order Acidimicrobiales; family Ilumatobacteraceae; genus Ilumatobacter. Next base: position 159,836 of record CAVRNX010000012.1, on the reverse strand, counting down.
CGGTAGTTCCCGATGGCCGCGATCGACCAGCACGGCGAGTTGAACGGCGCTCGGCCGCCCATAGTCGGTGATCGCGTCGAGCGCTGCCTTGACGGTGCGACCCGTGAACAGCACGTCGTCGACGAGCACCACGACGGCGCCGTCGATCTCGAAGTTGACCTCGCTGACGCTGCCCGGCGAGACGGGTCGCAGGCCGATGTCGTCGCGATACAGCGAGGCGTCGATCGAGCCGACCGGGATCACGTGCTCGATGCGGGCGATCTCGGAACCGAGCGCTTCGGCGAGCCACACGCCACCTCGCTGGAGTCCGATCAGAGCGACCCGGTCGAGGCCGTGGTTGCGTTCGATGATCTCGTGCGCCATGCGGGTCACAGCCCTGCGCACATCGTCGGGCCCGAGGACCTGTTTGCTGTCGGTCACGTTGTCTCCTGCCGTGTGAGCCTCACGGAACCCACTTCACGGTCGCCGCCGAACCTAGCGCGACTCGGCGCACTCGCACCCAATCTGCAACCAACTTGAACGATTTGTCGAGGCGCCCGGCAACCGCCTCAGGATCCCGACGGTTTCGGCGTCGCCGTCGTGACCACACGGCCCTCGCCGTCGACGAGTTCGAGCGACACGACGCTGTTCACGAGCGTCCCGTCGACACGATCGATGTCGGCGACACCATCGGGCAGAATCACCGCGAACCAACCGTCGTCGGTCGTCAGGTTGAACGTGTACTGGGCCCCATCTCCGAACTCGGCCGTGATGGCGCCGATCTTCGGATGCACCGCCCCCACCAGCACGACGGCCGGCTGCTCGGCGATCGTGCCCAACGCCACCTCCGTCACGAATCCGAAATGGTCGCTCGGCCGGACGATCCGGAAATCGGGTCGGCTCCACGCTGTCGCCGGACCATCGAACCAGCATTCGGACAGTGGCGATGCCGGCCCATCGACCGCCCCGTCGGGTCGCGAAGCTCGCACGAGCATGCACTCGCCCGACCCCCGATCGGTCGGCGCCAGCAGCACCTCGACCGCATGGGCGGGGCTGGAATCGGTGGCGACGACTCGTGCCAGTTCGACGTCCGGGACCGGATCGCCGTACAGGCGCTGCTCGACCCACGACCGGACATCACCCGGGCCGATGCCGGCACCGCTCGCCAGGCCACCGACAGCGACGATGGCAAGGACGAACACGATCACGAGGCGCCGGGTACGGCCGAGGCCGGGCTGTGCGCTGTCGGCGACCTGCTCGTGTGACGTCGGGGCGGTGTCGTGGGTCATTGGGCTCGGTGGCACGTCGGTGGTTTCCGATCGTCGGACGGCGATGGCGAAACTGGCGGCGACGAGTCAGTCCTACCAGCGCAACGCTACGGTTCTCTCGCCATGGACGCGCATCGGATTCGAGGAGACGGCAACGCAACCGATCGACTGCCCGACCGCACGGTTGGCGGACCTCTGACCGGACGACGCTCGTAGGCTCGCTGCATGCATGGGACCGTGATCTTGGTAGCCGGCGATCACGCCGCCTCGGTCTCGGCGGTGCTGGCGGAGCTGGCCGCTGCGGCGACCGCGCTACAGCGTGACAACATCACACTCGATCTGCTCGTCGTCGATGCCGGCAGCACCGACGGCAGCATCGAGATCGCCGGCCGTACCGCCGACGAGCTCGGCCTCCCATTCGAAATGGTCGTCTCGACAGGTGCCACTGCGTGGAGCACCCAGCGCGACGCCTTCGCCCACGCCCTCGAGCACAGCTCGCCCGATTTCCTGGTCACCCTCGACCCGGCGGGCCACCACGACGCACGTCAACTCCCCGATCTGATCCGTTCGTTCAGGGCAAAGGGAAGCGGCCTCACGATCGGTTCACGGTGGGTGCGGGGAGGATCGGCGCCCGGCACCTCGCTCCCGCGCAGCCTGCTCAGCCGCCTCGCCAGCATGCTCGTGGCGAGGGCCACCGGATTCCGTCGCGTGCGGGACGTCACCACGTCGTTCCGAGTGATCCGTCCCGATGCCGCCGACCTGATCGCCACCAGCCCCGCCAGCACCGGCGACTACGGGTTCTATTGCGAATTCGTCGCAGCCGCCCAGGCCTACGGCTTCTCCGTCGACGAGGTGCCGATCACCTTCCGTCCGCGATTCACAGTCGTTCCCGGGCTGAAGCTCGCCGACCTCTCGCAGTTCTTCCACGACGTTCATCGGATCCGAGGGCGGATCCGTTCGATCCGAGCCGAGGTGGCGGTCGACCAGTCCACGTGGGCCGCCCGGTCTGGCCTGCTGCGGCACCAGGCGCCCGATGCGGGCAGCGAGTTCGGCGCGCTCGAGGAACTCACCGAGCTCAGCGATGCCGATCACTTCACCGACTGGATCGTCGACAGCTTCGAACCGATGCTCGGCGCACGAGTCCTCGAGGTCGGTGCCGGGCTCGGTGCCATCGTGCGCCAGATCGCCGAGCGGCGTCCCGAGGCCGACATCACGGCGATCGAGCCGGCCGCCAACGTCTTCGATGCGCTCGCTCGACGCTGCCGAGAGGTCTCCAACGTGTCGGTGCTCCAGATCACCTCTGGCGACCTGGCCGGGCGGCCCGACCACCCCACCTTCGACAGCGTGCTGTACGTGAACGTGCTCGAACACATCGAGCACGACGAGGCCGAACTCGACACAGCTGTTCGGCTGCTCGACGCCCGGCGGAAGTCTGTGCCTGTTCGTTCCGGCGATGCCATCGCTGTACGGCAGCCTCGACTACAAGTCGGGCCACTACCGCCGCTACGACGCCGAGCGCCTGCGGCGGCTGCTCGATCGTGCCGGCCTGATCGACGTCGACGTGCGCTACTTCGATGTGCTCGGGATCGCGCCGTACTGGTTGATGTACCGGGTCCTGAACGTGGTCCGGTTGGATCGGGTGTCGTCCACGGGCTACGACCGGGTCGTGGTGCCGCTCAGCAGGGTGCTGCAACGTCGGCTGCGACGCCCACCGCGCGGCAAGAACCTGATCGCCACCGCCACGCGCCCGGCTGACGCCCGGCTACGGACTACTCGGCGCTACCCGCCGGGACGGCGGCCGACGACCACGTCGGCCTCATCGAACAGCACCTCGAACTCGCCGTCCGGGCCGACGAGATCGACCAGCAGCTGCTGCTGTTCGGGCCCGACATGGTTGCGATCGAGCACGATGAACTCGATCTCGCTCGGGTCGGGCAGCCGGTACGTGTCGTCGTTGCCCCAGTAGGCCGGCACCCACGGATTGGGCCAGTCGTAGATCTGCTCGCGATGCGACAAGTGCGGCCCGAGCGCATACGTGGCCGTCACCGACGCCCCGTCCGGCACCAGGTCGATCGCCTCGCGCAGCGCATCGTGACGCTCGGTCGGCTTGGCCCAGACCCCGTCGTTGGCGCTGATCGGCGACGGCGACCATGCGATGTTCGTGACGTAGGCGCACACCAACAGCCACGGAACGAGAAACCGCCGGACGAACCGGTACCGCCACATCCACGCCGCGCCCTCGATCGACGGCGATCACGATCGGCGCGATCATCACGGCCGTGTACTGGTACCGAATCGTTCGGGCGTAGGGGCTCAGCCCGATCACGCTGGCGAGCATCTGCGGAAGCGCCATCACCAGCTGCGCCAGCCCGGCGAGCGGTAGGCCACCCCACGGCACGAGCAGATCGCGGTAGAACCGCAACCGGTCGGGTTGCGTGGCGTCGGAGATCACCCGATCGGGCCGCGTCACGATCGTCTCGGCGATCTCGAACGTGTTGTCCCCGTAGTGGCCGTAGAAGTAGCCGATGTAGAACGGCTGATTGCCCTGGTTGAAGGCCGGAATCACGAGGCGCGTGCACACCACGTACCACACGACCCCGAGCAGCCGACGCAACCAGGGCCATCCGCTCGTCGCGTCGGTCGGCATCATCGTCCCGCCGCAGCATCCACCACAGCACCAACCCCATGATGAACACCGCCAGTGCGGTGTCTTCGCGAGTCGACAGTGCAACCAGGAGCGAGATGAAGAACGGCCGCCAACGACGCTGCGACGCGAACCACCAGGCGAACAGCAACGGGGTGACGACCAATGCCTCGGGATGGAAGTTGGCCCAGGAGATCCACTGGATCGGCGCGTACATCAGGTACACCGACTGCGAACACCAACCCGACCCACGGGTCGCGCAGGCGGTCTCGCGCCAGCAGGTAGGTCGGAATCGCACCTGCCCCCAGTGCCCCTGCCTGCACGACGTACAGGAACGACGGCCCGGCCCCGAGCCAGTAGAACGGAGCGAACGCGATCGCGATCAGGTTGATGTGGTGTCCCCAGAAGTCGAGCCCTCGAACGGTGACCCAGGATTTCCCACGCGAGACCAACCAGAAGCTCTGGTCGTAGATGCCCATGTCGAACGCCCACGTACCGAAGTTGCGATGGTGCTGCATGCCGAGCCGCCCGAACACGACCGTGAACGTCAACGCCCCGAGCAGCGTCAACCAAGCGGCAGGATGGATTGCGGCGAGGCGATCGCCGATCCCCGCAGGTGTTGTGGTCTCGAGCCAGCGCACCTCGATGCGCCCCTCGGCCTCGGCCTCGTGCTCGGTGGGATCGAGGTCGATCGCCTCCGGATCGTCCTCTGGCGGCGCCTCGGCGATCGGTGCCGGTTCGGTCACCAGGTGAACTTACGTTCACGGCTCGGCACTCGCGACGTCACCACACACAGCGAACGACACTACCGGCGACGGTGGGAGCGGGGTCGGCACCCGACCGACGGGCGCGATTCGGCACGATTCCTCGCCCCCGCGCCACTCCATCACGTCGGGGGACGAACCTCTGCGGCCACGGCAGCGAGCACCCCGTTCACGAAGCGACCGGAATCGTCGGTCGAAAAGCGCTTGGCCAACTCGACGGCCTCGTTCAGCACCACCGCTGTGGGCACGTCGAACCGCTCGAGCAACTCGTACACGCCGAGTCGCATCACGTTGAGATCGAGAACCGGCATCCGCTCCAGCGTCCAGCCCTTGGCCTTGGCCGCGATCCGTTCGTCGAGGACCGCCAGCGAGGCGCCCACGCCGAGCACCAGCTGTTGGGTGAGTTCGTCGGGCTCGACCACCTGGAGGTCGATCGTCGCTGCCGGCTCGATGCCCTTCGTATGTGCTTCGTAGAGCAGGTACAGGGCGCGTTCACGAGCGTCGGAGCGCTCGTCGGGGCGATCCATCGTGATCAGACGCGAATCATGTGTTCGTCGGGGCGATACATGAGGCTCAGACGCGGGTCATGTACTCGCCGGAGCGAGTATCGACGCGGATCTTCTCACCGGTCTCGATGAACAACGGCACCTGGACCACCTTGCCGGTCTCGAGTGTCGCCGGCTTGCGAGCACCGGAGACCCGGTCGCCCTGCACGCCGGGCTCGGTCTCGGCGATGGTGAGCTCGACCGAAGCGGCGATCTCGACACCGATGATCTCGCCGTTGAAGAACGCCACCTGGGCGGTCATCCCTTCGACCATGTAGTCGGTGGCGTCGCCGAGAGCCACGGGGGTGACGTGAATCTGCTCGTACGTGTCCTTGTTCATGAACACGTAGTCCTCGCCGTCGCGGTAGAGAAACTGCATGTCCTCGCGATTGATGATCGCCTGCTCGACCTTGATGCCGGCGTTGAACGTGCGATCGAAGACGTTGCCGCTCTTGACGTTGCGCAGCTTGGTGCGCACGAACGCTCCGCCCTTTCCCGGCTTGACGTGCTGGAACTCGACGACTTGGAACAAGCCGTTGTCGAGCTCGAGCGTGATGCCGGTCTTCAGGTCGTTGGTGGTGATGGTGGGCATGGCGAGTCCTTGGGCGATTCGGTGAGGATTCGACAGCCCGTCTCGGTGACCTCGACGAGGTCTTCGATGCGGAAGCCGCCGAAGCCGCCACGATAGAGGCCAGGTTCGACAGTCACGACGTCTCCGGCCCGGAGATCCTGCTGAGAGACTCGGAGATTCGTAGGGATCCTCATGGATCAACAGCCCGACACCATGACCGGTCGAGTGCAGGAACCAGTCGCCGTAGCCGGAGATCGATGGCCATCGAGCGGCACGCCGCGTCGACGTCTCTGGCCGCCACTCCGGCACCGACGGCGGCGAGTCCGGCGAGTTGGATCTCGAGCAACAGGTCGTACAGATCACGTTGCTCGCTGGTCGCTTCGCCGATCACGTAGCTGCGAGTCATATCACTGTGGTAACCGTCGACGAGGGCGCCGACGTCGATCACGACCGTGTCGCCCTCGACGATTCGGCGGGTGCCGGCGTGATGGTGTGGCCGGGCGGCGTGGTCGGGCCCGCTGGCCACGATCGTGTCGTAGCTCGGGCCATCGGCACCGTGGCACCGCATGCGGTACTCGAGTTCGGTCCGCACATCGGCCTCCGTCATCCCGCTGCCGAGCAGTGGTGCCACCTCGGCCAACGCTGCGTCGGCGCACCGGCATGCCTGTTGGATACGAGCGGTCTCGCCGACGTCTTTGACCCGACGTTCGTTCTCGATCACGCCGTCGGCGGCGACGAGTTGCAGGTCGGCGCTGAGCGCCCGCCACCTCTCATAGGTCAACGACCGGGCCTCGGCGCCGATCGGCCCGAGCCCTGAGAAGGCGGCGACGAACGCCTCCTGTTGAGCCGCCTGCGTGGCCCCCACCACGATCTCCGCGTCGACTCCGGCCACCGCCAGTTCATCTGCGGCCCGGTCCCGATAGCGGCCGTCGGTGACGAGTACCAGACGGTCCGGTAGCAGGGCGACGACAGCGTTCGAACCGGTGAACCCTGTCATCCATCTGACATTCGTGAGATCGGTGACCGCCAAGCGCGTCGACTCGATCGGCATCGAGGTTGTCCCGGACACGATCGGCGCGCCCGGCGTAGGCGATCCGTGGAAGCTGTGCGATGTCGAGTTCGGTCTGCATCAGCCGAGTCGGGCGGCGACCGCCTGCACGGCCAGGTCGTACCCCTGCCTGCCGAAGCCCATGATGGACCCGGTCGAGACCGGAGCCACGACGCTGGTGTGCCGCCACGGTTCGCGTGCGTTGGGGTTCGAGATGTGAACTTCGACGACGGGCCCCTCGAACGCCGCCAGCGCATCGTGGATCGCCCAGGCGTAGTGCGTGAAGGCGCCGGGATTGATGATGATCGCTGCGCAACGGCCCCGCGCCCGATGAATGTGCTCGATCATCTCGCCCTCGTGATTCGATTGGTGCGGCTCGAGCGCCAGCCCGTGCCGTGCAGCGACATCGCTGGCGAACGACACATAGTCATCGAGCGTGTCGGTGCCGTAGATCTCGGGTTCGCGTTCACCGAGCAGATTGAGATTCGGACCGTGCAGCAGCAGTACCAACGTCGTCACGATTGATCACGGTACTGCGATGCGGTCATTCGATACAGCACGTGTTCCCGCAACGGGCTGCCCTCGGGCACGCTGGGATGATCGAAATCCTCGCTCGGGTCGTACTCCAGGCCGAGCTTCTCCATCACCCGACGCGAACTCGTATTGACCGCTGCCGTGAACGAGATCACCTCGGAGAAGCCCAGGTCGTCGAAACCGTGACGCAGACACTCACGCGCCGCCTCGGTGGCGTACCCCTGACCCCAGTGTTCGGCGCGGATCCGCCACCCGATCTCGACGCCTTCCCTGAACCACGGTGCCATGAAACCGGTGAACCCGATCACCTCACCATCCAGCTCGACACACCACAACCCGAAGCCGTGCTCGTCGAAGCGCTGTTCGATGCGGTTCATGAACCCGTCGGACTCGGCCCGGCTCATCACGGGTCCGATCGTGGCCATCACGCGTGGGTCCACGTTGAGGGTGTGGAACGCGGCTCGGTCCGTGTCGCTCCATCGCCGCAGCACCAGCCGTTCGGTGCGCAGCGTGGCAACCTGCATCAGTGGGCCATTCTGGACGAGCGCGTCGAGCACCGGCTGATCGTCGACACCGGCCACGACCTCGACACCGTCGGTGCCGTCCAGCACGAACGTGAGGCCGTCCAGCGCCTTCTTGTCGCGGCGCATCAGATCGAGCATCCGACGAGGCTCGAGACCGACGGGCAGGTCGACGCCGAGTCCATACTCCTCACCGACCACGGCGAAGTGCTGATCGACGCGCTCGACCGGAACCCGCCCGAGCACGTGCGCCAGGTGGGCGGCGAAGATGAGCCCGATCGCCACTGCCTCCCCGTGCGCAGACTGGTGCTCGGTGGCGGTCTCGATCGCGTGGGCGAGGGTGTGCCCGTAGTTGAGGATCGCCCGACGACCACCTTCGCGTTCGTCGTCGGCCACGACCTCAGCCTTGATCTGGACACACCTGGCGACCCGCTCTTCGAGATCCATGGCCAGCAGATCATCGCCGGTGAGGAAGTGGTACTTGGCCATCTCGCCGTACCCGCAGCGCAGCTCCCGATCGGGCAATGTGTCGAGCGCGTCGAGATCGCACACGACACCCGCCGGCTGCCAGAACGCACCCACCAGGTTCTTCCCTTCGGGCAGATTGACACCGGTCTTGCCGCCGATCGCGGCGTCGACCATACCGAGCAGCGTGGTTGCCACGTGGACCACGGGTACACCCCGGTGGTAGCTGGCGGCCGCGAATCCGGCGACATCGGTGACCATCCCGCCTCCGACGCCGATCACCACGTCATTGCGGTTCAGCCCCATCCGGGCAAAACCGCGGCACAGCTGCCCGACCGTGTCGAGCGACTTGTGCTGCTCGCCAGATCCGATCGTGAACGTTTCGTGCGGGATGTTCGCCTCGACGTGGAACGGTACGCCTTCTTGCGTGACGATCGCGGCACGCTTGGCCGTCGCCGGGAGCAGGGTGCCGAGCTGTTCGGCGGCACCGCGACCGATCAGCACCTCGTACGAGCGTCCGGCGATCGGCACCTCGACCCGGCGTAGTTCGGTCATTGCAGAATCCGATCAGCGATCTCATCCGGCGTCAAGCCGTCGACCGACACGACGAGGTCGGCGACCTCGCGGTACAGCGGCCAGCGTTCTTCGTGCATACGTTGCAGTGTGCCCGCCGGATCGTGGTCGAGCCAAGGTCGATGATGACGATCCAGCGTGCGAGACCCAGCGCGGCGGGGTCGGCCTCGAGCCACACCACGAAGGCGTGCGCATCCTCGAGACGCCGGCGGTTGTCGCGGATCGAGCACCACACCACCCGCTGCGGCGATCACCTGTGGCGCTGTCTCTGCGAGTGCATCGAACAGCGCCGCCGCTTCGTGTCGACGAAGTGCGTCGACACCTTGATCGGCGAGGACCTGTTTGACGGTGCTCCCGGTGAGCGCCTCGATCCGGAAGTCGGAATCGACCAGTTCACGACCGAGTTGCGCGGACAACACCCGACCGACCGTGGTCTTGCCCGATCCCATCAGCCCGATCAACACCAGATGACGGCCATCGACAGTGCCGCCGCCCACGTCGGTATCGCTCACGGTTCCACGTCGATCGCCGCTCACAGGGTCGATCGGAACGATTCGGCATTGCGCACGAACTCGCCGACCGAATCACCACCGAACTTGCGCTGCGCCTCCTGGGCCAACATCAGCGCCACCATTGTCTCGGCGACGACCCCCATCGCCGGGACCGCCGTGACGTCGGTGCGTTCCTTGAACGAAACACCCGACTGCTTGGTCTCGGTATCGACGGTTTCGAGCGTCGGCCGGTTGAGCGTGGCGAGTGGCTTCATCGCTGCTCGGGCGACGAGCAACTCGCCGTTGGTGATACCACCCTCGAGCCCACCGGCGAGGGTGCTGAGGCGGGTGTAGGCGTGATGTTCGGCGTCCCAGCGGATCGCGTCGTGGGCCTGGCTACCCAGTCGGCCGGCAACCTCGAACCCGTTGCCGATCTCGACACCTTTGACGGCCTGGATCGACATCAGTGCCTGTGCCAGCAACGCATCGAGTTTGCGGTCCCAATGGACGTGCGACCCGAGTCCGACCGGTACGCCGAATCCGAGCACCTCGACCACACCACCCAGCGAGTCACCCTGCTTCGCCGCAGCCTTGATCTCGGCGACCATCGCCTCGGTGCCCGCCGCATCGAAGCAACGAACCTGCGATGCATCGACGGTGGCGAGATCGGCCGGGGCCGGGCGCGCGACGTCGGGTGCGACGCGTGCTGTTCCCATCTGGATCACGTGTGAGATGACATCGACACCCAGGTACGACAGCAGCTTCTTGGCGAGCGCTCCGGCTGCCACCCGTGCCGCCGTTTCGCGAGCCGACGCCCGCTCGAGCACGTCGCGGGCGTCGGTGAATCCGTACTTCTGCATGCCCGCCAGGTCGGCGTGCCCCGGTCGAACCTGGGTCAGCGGGTCCTTCGTGGCACCGGGCGCCGGCGACATCTCCTCGTGCCACTTGTCGCTGCGGAACCATTCGGAGTTCTTGATCTCGATGACCACCGGCGAGCCGAGTGTGCGGCCGTGCCGAACACCCCCGATCAGCGTCAGTTCGTCCTGCTCGAACTTCTGACGCGGGCCGCGGCCGTAGCCGAGCCGGCGACGAGCCATCTCGGCCTGGATCTCCTCGACGGTGATCTCGAGCCCGGCCGGTAGCCCTTCGACCACGGCGACCAACGCCTGACCATGCGATTCGCCGGCGGTGAGGAAGCGGAGCATTCGAGCGAGGCTACCGCTCGGAGGGGCTCGCCAGCCGGAGCGATCGCCGGCCAGGCTCGGCGGTCACACCCACGCGCTCGGTGAATGGAGCCAGATCGCCGACGCCGGCACTCGCCGGATCATCGTCGGTCGGCTCGCCTGAGCGGTCGCCACCGACGTCAGGTTGCTCGCCGGGCGAGCTCGGCTTCGGCGGCAGCCCGCATGACGACCGGATCGGGGCGTTGGCCGGTCCACAGCTCCTGTTGACGCATCGCCTGGTGCACGAGCATGCCGAGCCCATCGATCGTGAGCGCTCGGACGGCTGCGGCGACCTCGAGCAGCGCTGTGTCGAGCGGGTGGTACACGATGTCGGCGACGGCAAGATCCGGACGCAGCACGGCGACGTCGATCGGAAGCTCGCTGCTCCCCATGCCGATCGACGTGGCGTTGACCAGTAGATCCGCCTCGGCGATGTCGCTGTGATCGCCGACCCGTGCAATCGGGCACAGGGCGGCCGCGCGCATCGGCCGACGACCTCGTGCGGTTGACGATCGCGATGTCGGCGGCGCCGGCGCGTCCGAGTGCATCCACGATCGATCGGGCCGCTCCCCCGGCGCCCAACACGACCACTCTCGAGTCGGCCAGCACGAATCCCGAGGCGCCGACCGAGTCCACGAACCCTGCCCCGTCGGTACTCGCCCCGAACGTCGAGCCGTCGGCCCGCAGCACGACCGTATTGACCGAGCCGAGCGCTGCTGCAGCCGGATCGACCTCGTCCACGACAGCAGCGACGTCAGCCTTGTGGGGCATCGTGACGGCATACCCGCCGATGCCGAGCGCCTTCATCCCGCGATCGCCGGGGCGGCGCCTCCCGGGACGACCTCGAAGGCGACGAATCGCCAGTCGAGACCGGCCGCCTCGAACGCTGCGTTGTGCAGTGCCGGAGACAGGGAATGGCGGACGGGCGAACCGATCACCGCCGCCAGACGGGTCGAACCGGTGATCTCCCGGCTCACAACACACCGGCTGCGCGCGCTGCCGCGATGTTGGCTTCGTGCTGCTCGAGCGTGACGCCGAATGCGTGCCCACCGTCCTCGTCGGCGAGCACGTAGAACAGATAGATGCAGCCCTTCGTGGGGTCGGGCAAGACCTGGCAGATCGGGTCACCCGACGACGGATTGGCGGACGGATTGAGCGCCGCTCGGATCGAGGCCCGCCCCGGATTGGCGATCGGCGTGGGTGGCAGGCCGGCCCGCAGGTAGGAGTTGTACGGGCCGTCGATGCGGGCCAGAGCGCTCGGGGACGCACCCTTCGGCTGTCCGTACAGCAAGGTCGCGTCGATCTGCAGGTTCATGCCGATGAACAAGCGGTTGTAGATGACTCTGGCGATCTTGGCGCGATCCTCGTCGAGCTTCGCCTCCTTCTCGATCATCGATGCGATGATCAGGATCTCGTACGGCGTTCGATTGATTGCAGCAGCTCCGTCCTCGAGCTCTTCCTGCAACGCCACGCGCTCCATGATGCTGACCATGCGCTCGACGACCTGAGCCTCGTTGTCGGCATTCGAGACCTGGTAGGTATCGGGGAACAGCAGGCCTTCCAACGACGCAACGCCCTGTCCACGCAAGCGGGCCGGCACCAACGGCGACGTCGCCGCAGCGACGAACGCGTCGCGGTCGAGGCGCGGCATCGTCTCGACCAGCCGATCGGCCATCTGCTCGATCGTGAAACCCTCCGGAAACGTGACCCGCTGATAGGTCTGGGCGGGCGGTGTGCGCAACCTCGACAGCACGTTGCCGACATGGTCGTTGGTCGGCAACGAGTAGAACCCCGGCGTGATCTCGAGCCCACCCTTGCGCTCGATGTACCACTTGAAGGTTGCTTCGTCGACGATCAGACCTTCCGCTTGCAGGCGCTGCGCCAACGAGTCGATCGTGTCGGTCTCGAGCACGGTGAACGCAACGTCGTCGCCCGGTTCGCCGTCGGGACGGACCTGGCCGAGGTACCACCAGCCGACGTAGCCGGCGACGACGATCAGCACGATCACCATCAGGAAGGCCAACCAGACGACCCATTTCACGATCCGGGTCTGTTGTCGCAACGGCTCGACGGCGGGCACCTCACCGACCTCGTCCCACTCGTCGATCGACCAGTCCGAGCGCCGCCGATCGAGGTCGGGTTCTTCGACCAAACTCATGGCTTCACGCGTCCCTGGCCAGCCTGGCGGCGCGACTGTCCAGCCACGATTGGAGCATGATCGCGGCTGCCACCTTGTCGACCACCTTGCGCCGTTCGATCGCGTTCAACCCGGCGTCGAGCATGCTGCGTTCGGCAGTGACCGTGGTCAGACGTTCGTCGTGCATCTCGACAGGCACGTCGACCAACGTAGCCAGCCGACGGCCCTCGGCGATGGCAGCCTTCGCCGCCTTTCCCTGGGAGCCGTCCATGTTGATCGGCAGGCCGACCACGATCACCTCGGCTTCCTCATCGCGAGCGACGCGAGCGATCTCGTGCAGATCATGCCGGCGCGACTTGCTGCGCTGCAGCACCAGCAATGGCGAAGCGATCGTGCCGGAACGATCGCTGACCGCGAGACCGATCCGCTTCGAGCCCGGATCGACGCCGAGCGCACGGACGCCACGACGCCGCAGTTCGGTCACGCGTTGGCCGCCTCCGTGGCGATCTTGATCGCCTCGTCGAGGCCATCAGGGTTCTTGCCGCCCGCCGTGGCGATGTCGCCCTTGCCGCCACCGCCACCGCCGACGGCGCGGGCCGCAGCTGTGATCAGGTCGGCGGCCGGGAAGCCCTCGTCGGGTTGGACGGCTGCCACCAGGCTGACTCCGCCGGAGGGCGTTTCGCCCATCAGGACGACGCGTCGGATGCCCGGCTGCTGGCGAATCGCGATCGCCAGGTCGCGGCAGGTCGGTGGGGTCGAACCCGTCGATTCGTTGTACGACGACGCCATCGACAGCGACGCCCGCCGAGTTCACTGGCACGACCGGTCGCGAGTTGCGACCGGATCTGCTTCACTTCGGCCTGGAGCGACTTGATCTCGTCGACCTTGCGCCGCACACCGTCGACGACATCGCCGGTGCTGCCGACGAGTTCGCTGATCTCTGCCAGCACACGTTCGTCGCGCTGGAGCAACTCCACGGACGCGGCTCCGGTGACAGCCTCGATACGCCGCAGGTTGGAACCGATCGAGGCCTCACTGACCACCTTCAGCAGACCGATATCACCGGTTGCCCGGACATGTGTGCCACCGCACAACTCGACCGAGGGCCCAGCCTCGAGTACCCGCACGAGATCCCCGTACTTGTCGCCGAAGAAGGCGATCGCGCCCATCGCCTCGGCCTCGGTCTTGGTGGTCTCGAACGCCCGGGCGCGCTGGTTGCCGAGCGTCTCGGCGTTGACCAACTGCTCGATCTGCTCGATCTCGGCCTCGGTGACCGACTCGTAGTGCGAGAAGTCGAACCGCAGTCGGTCGGGCCCGACGTGTGATCCGGCTTGCTTGACGTGCTCACCCAGCACGCGCCGCAGCGCCCAGTGCAACAGGTGGGTGCCGGTGTGGTTGCGACGGATCGCGGCTCGACGATCGACGTCGATACGGGCGGTCGCCTCCTGTCCCGCGGCCACGGTGCCGCTGGTGACGCGAGCCGTATGTCGCCGCAGATTGGGCAACGCCAGCGTGGTGTCGAGCACCTCGGCGACGCCCGACTCGGTGGTGATCGTGCCGGTGTCGCCGACCTGACCACCGCTCTCGGCGTAGAACGGCGTGCGGTCGAGGAAGATCTCGACCTGCTCGTTTCCGTCGTCATCGAGACCGGCAGGCAGCACCGCGAGAACGCGACTGCGGGTCTCGTCGTCGGTGTAGCCGAGGAACTCGGTGATACCGAACTGCTCGACCACTTCTCGGTAGCCGTCGAGGCGCCCGTCGTCGGCACTGGAATCCTTGCGGGCGGCCTTGGCGCGCTCACGCTGCGCTGTCATCTCCGACTGGAAACCGGCCAGGTCGACATCGATGCGACGCTCGCCGGCGATCTCCTGGGTGAGCTCGAGCGGGAAGCCGTACGTGTCGTGCAGCAGGAACGCCGTCGAGCCCTTCAGGCTGTCGCCCGATTCGAGCTCGTCGTCGAGGATGCCGAGCCCGGTCTTGAGCGTGTGACGGAAGCGCTCTTCCTCGCGGGTCAGCACACCCATGATGAAGTCGCGGTTCTTGACGACCTCGGGATAGGCGTTGGCCATCACATCGATCGCCGTCTCGACCAGGCGCGGCATGACCAACTGGTCGGTGCCCAGGATGTAGGCGTACCGAACGGCGCGTCTGATGATGCGTCGCAGCACGTAGCCGCGCCCTTCATTCGACGGGAAGACCCCGTCGCTCACGAGCATCGTGGAGGAGCGGGCGTGCTCGGCGAGCACCCGCATCGCGAAGCTCTCCCGGTCCTCGTAGTTGCCGACCCGATACGTCTTGCCGGTCACAGACTGGGCGGTGTCGATCAGCGGCATCAGCAGGTCGGTCTCCCAGACCGAATCGACGCCCTGCATCAGCGCCAGGATCCGCTCGAGCCCGGCACCGGTGTCGACCGAGGGCTTCGGCAACGGCGTGCGTGTGCCGTCGGGCGCCTGGTTGTACTGCATGAACACGAGGTTCCAGAACTCCATGAAGCGGTCGCCGGCAGGGTCACCGAGCGGTCCACCCTCCGGGCCGTACTCGGGGCCGCGGTCGTAGTGGATCTCCGAGCACGGCCCGCATGGCCCGGTCTCGCCCATCTGCCAGAAGTTGTCCTTGTCGCCGAGTCGTTGGATTCGATCGAGCGGGACGCCGACCAGCTCGTGCCACATCTGCTCGGCCTCGTCGTCGCTGTCGTGCACGGTGATCCACAGGCGATCGCCGTCGAAACCCCAGCCGCCAGACGAACGATCGGCGGTGACCAGGTCCCAGCTCCACGGGATGATCGACTCTTTGAAGTAGTCGCCGAAGCTGAAGTTGCCCATCATCTCGAAGAACACGAGGTGGCGCTTGGTACGTCCGACGTCGTCGAGATCGTTGTGCTTGCCGCCGGCGCGAGCGCACTTCTGCGAGCTGACGGCGCGGGCGTAGGGCGGCACCTCGTCGCCGACGAAGTACGACTTGAACGGCATCATGCCGGCGATCAGGAACATGACGGTCGGATCGTGCGGAATCAGGCTTGCCGATGGCACGACCGTGTGATCCTTGGCCTCGAAGAAGTCGAGGAAGGACTGTCGTAGGCCGTCGGCGCTGATGCCGGTCGTGATCCCGTTCGTCATAGGCGGGACAGCCTACCGATGGCCGCTGCTTCCAGCGCTGACGGTTGTGCGTCGCCTGCGGGCGCTGGTTGCGACCAGCGGTGTGGCGGGAACCACCATCAGGCGGGCGCCGCCATCGGCAACACGCCGACTGCAAACCTGTCGATGACCGACGGCTGGTCGGTAGCGTTCGTGCGATGTCTGAGTCGCAGCAGGTGCACGAGTGGATCTCGTTCGAGGATCCGACCGAGCAACGCACCTGGATCTTCGATGCCACCTATCTGCGGTCGAACCACAAGTGCATATTCGGCGAAGGCTGCCAGGGTGTGCTCGACGCTCCGGCCGCAGAGATGTCGCAGGGCTGCTGCAGCTACGGCGCCCACTTCGTCGACGATGACGACGTACAAACGGTCGTGAAGGCGTTCGTGCGGGTCAAGCCCGAGCACATGCAGTTCCACGCCAAGGCCGTCAAGGGTGGGTTCCTGCGGCCAGAGACGAACGACGAGGGCGAAACCGTCACGGTCACCCGGCTCGCAGACGATGCGTGCATCTTCCTCAACCGCCCCGGATTCGAGGGTGGCGTCGGGTGTGCACTGCACATTGCAGCGCTCGAGGCCGGCGAGCGGCCGCTCGACTGGAAGCCCAACGTGTGCTGGCAGGTACCGATCCGGCTCGAGCACTCGACCGACGAGAACGGGCACGTGACATCGCGCCTGCGGGAGTGGAAACGACGCGATTGGGGCGACGGGGGCAACGACTTCCATTGGTGGTGCACGGAGGCCCCCGAGGCGTTCAGCGCCAACGATGCGGTGTACGTGGGGTCACGCGATGAGATCGTCGAATTGGTCGGGCAGTCGATCTACGACGTGATGGTCGAACAGCTGGAGCGCCCCGATTGGGTACCGCTTCCGCATCCGACGATTCGGGTGAAGTGACGCGAGCGGCGGGCAGCCGCCGACGTCGAGATCAGTCGTCGGCGTCGTCGTCGTCTTCGAACGTGACGCCGTACTTCTCCGCCAGAGCGGCGTACTCGTCGTCGTCGTTCTCATCGGAACGCGAACGATCACCGAACCCGAGGTCAAACGCCCCGGGCCCCGATTGCTTCAGCTTTCGCGCTTCTTCGAAGCGGCGATGACGACCCTTCTTCACGACAGGGCTCCCACAGACTAGAGAGTTGACATTACGAAGCACTCTACCGCCTCGCGCCTGCTGCCGGGCGCTTCTTGACGGACTCGAGACAGGTGTCACGAATCGGTCTGCTCCGTGGCAGCATGGTAGCCGTGTTGCGAACGCTGGCGATCCTCAATCAGAAGGGCGGAGTCGGCAAGACGACGGTCACGTTGGGGCTCGCATCCGCGGCGGCCGCAGCCGGTCGCCGCGTGCTGGTCGTCGACCTCGACCCACAAGCCGCCAGCACCTGGGTGCTCGGCGTCGACCCGGCCGACGTCGAGCACTCCGTGACCGATGTCCTCACCTCGACGAACACCCGGCTCAGCGACATCATCCGACCGGCGCAATGGTCTGGACACGTCGACGTACTACCCAGCACCTCGACGCTCCAGGAGCACGAGTTCGGACCGTCCGAGCGGCTCCGTCGGGCGCTCACCGCGGTCGAGTCCGACTACGAGGCGATCCTGATCGATTGCCCTCCGTCGTTGGGAAACCTGACGCGTAGCGCACTGACAGCGGCCCGCCATGCAGTGATCGTGGTCGAGCCGTCGTCGCTCGGGCTGCGCGGGATCGGCGGAGTGGCCGACCTGATCGACGATGTCTGGGAGTCCGCCAACCCCGACCTCGAGCTGGCAGGTGTCGTCCTCAACCGGGTGCCCGCCGTGTCACGCGAGGCCGAACGACGGATCGACGAACTGGCACAGATCGTGGGCCGCTCGGCGATCTGGTCACCCCCGGTGCCGCAGCGTGTGGTCTTCAACCAGGCCGTCGGCGAGCGGCGCAGCATCCATTCCTACGGCGGCCGAGCACGCCTTCCGATCGCCGTGTTCGACTCGTTGTGGCGCAACGTGCGCGGCGCGCTGCAGACCGCCCAGAGCTGATCCGGCTAGGCCTCGGCGGTCGGTTCGACCTGATCGTCGGACAGCTCGACGAGCCGCAAGCCGCTCCCGCGCTGGAAGGTGAGCGCCGCCGTACCGGCGATCAGATGATTGATACCCGCCCCCAGCAGCTCTGCCCGCCATCCGTGTGCCAGGCGTGCTGTCGGGTCGCCCGACAGGAAGGCAACGAGATCGGCCCGCGTGGCGAGCATCGACGTGTCGATCTTCTCCGCCTTGGCGACCTGGCTGACCCATGCCGAGATCAGCGTCACGGCCGGTCGCAGCTCGCGTTCGAGATCGTCGTTGCTGGCACCGACCTCCGGTGGCTCCGCCTGCTTGCCCTCCGCCACGGCCGCCAGAATCTGCGATGCGACCTTGCCACGGCTGAATCGATCGTCGACCCCACGCGCCTGGGACAACTCTTTGTCGCTGCTGGGCTGGCGCTGGGAGATACCCAGAACAGCGAGGTCGGGCAGCACCTGCCGGACCGGGACGTTGCGTTCCATCGCCGTGCGCTCGCGCCAGGCGGCGATCGCCTGCGCCACGGCACGCGGCCGAGGCCGCAAGCCACGAATATCTTTCAGTCGTCGCCATGCCTCGTCGGGCTGCTGCCCGCTGGTCGGCCGATCCCGGAGCTCTTGGCAGGCGTCGGCGACCCATCGCATGCGACCCAGCTCTTCGAGCTTGGCCGTGAGACGATCTTGCACTTCGAGCAGGTAGGCGACGTCGGCCGCCGCGTAGTCGCGTTGGGCCTCGGTGAGCGGA
Source organism: uncultured Acidimicrobiaceae bacterium (assembly GCA_963722635.1). Lineage (GTDB taxonomy): Bacteria > Actinomycetota > Acidimicrobiia > Acidimicrobiales > Ilumatobacteraceae > Ilumatobacter. Next base: position 141,165 of record CAVRNX010000012.1, on the reverse strand, counting down.
CGCCGCAGCCAATCGGTGAGACGATCACCCTTCGGTGGGCTGACGCCGACCTCGGCGCTCAGCAGCGACACCAACGAGGGTGTGCCGTACCCGACGAAACCGCCGGCGATCTGGGTGTCGAAGAACGACCTGGGAACCGCTCCGACGGCATGGGTCAAGACGTCGAGGTCTTGCTGGGCGGCGTGGAAGACCGCCACGACATCACTCTCGAACAGGCGCCGGATCGCCGTGATGTCGACCGCCAACGGATCGACCAACACCAGTTCGCCGTCGCCCCAGCCGAGCTGCACGAGCGCCAGCGTCGGGAAGTAGGTGCGCTCGCGATGGAACTCGGTGTCGATCGCATACCTCGGCTCAGCCAGCAGAGCATCGATGACTCGCTCGAAATCGTCTTGCTGATCGACCCAGCGGTGGGGGTGTACGAGGCTCACGCCGGGCCGGACACGTCGTCGCGAGCGGAGCTGATCCACGCCATCAAGCCGCCGCTGACGTTGACCACGTCGACACCCTGGCCGGCCAAGAAGTTGCACGCCTGCATGCTGCGACCACCCGACCGGCAGATCACGTATACGGGACGCTCACCCCGGAAGTCGTCGACGCGTTCGAGGATGCTCGACAGCGGAATCAGCTCGGAACCTGCCAGACGGGCCTGCTCGAACTCCGCTGGTTCACGAACATCGATGACTCGCACACCATCGGCCAGGAGCGTGGCCAGTTGGTCGACTGATACTTCCGGGATTGACATACCAGGTCGAGGATACCGGCGTCAGCCCAGGTCCTCCGGGCGGTTGATATTGCGGACCGCGGCCGGGTCGACCTGCACTGCGACCGCCCCGAGTGCATCCAGCGCCTCGAGATAGGCGCTGACACCATCGGCAACGATCACCCGCAACGGTTCGAGCGCACTCGCCGACCAGAACGACAAGAGATGCGAATGGCCGTCTGCCGCGGCAACCGCCACCAGCGGCGCCGCCGACCCCTTCCCGACGGCGATGACGTCTCGCACCGCACGCCCATCGAGGTCGGCCAGATCACAAGCGGCCACCACGATCGGGCCTCCGACGTGCTGCAAGGCGGCAAGGATCGCGCTGACCGGGCCTGCGCCGGGCGTCGAATCGGCGAGCACCTCGAGCCCGAGCGTCGTGGCGAGTTCGGCGGCGCCGCCCTGGCACACGACCCGGTTGCACCCGCCCTCCCACAACGCGTCGGCAACTCGCACGATCATTGGTCGACCATCGACCTCGACGAATGCCTTGTCGGTGCCCATCCGCTTGCTTGCACCGCCCGCCAGGACGACGCCGGTCGGCACCCCTCGCGAACTCACAGCGTCGGCATGGCGGCGATCACCTCGGGCGGCACACCGCCCGGATCGAGCTGCAGCAGGAACTGGGCGCACCGGTCGGCTTCGTCGTTCTCACCGATCTGCTCGGCCATCAGATGCAGACCCAGCAAGCTCCTCAGAAACCCCCGATTGCCAGGTGCCTCCCATCTGACGTAGCCGGACCCGCGCCATCCGTTCGCCCGCAGCGCGTCGAGACCTCGGTGGTAGCCCACCCGGTACGCCGCGTACCTGCTCATCACGTCCCCGCAATGGTCACCGAACGCCGCCCACCCCTCGAGCGACCGTGGATTGGCAGCCACGATCGCGCCGATCGCAGCCTTTCGGGTCGTGTGCTGCCTCTGCTCGGGTCAAAGCGTCGCGCTCGGCAGGGTCCGGTTCGGGCAGCACCGTGGTCGGGAGGCCGCTGGACATCTGGATCGGCTGATCGGACATGTCATCAACCATACGAGTTGCGCCGTTGAGCAGTACAACAACACCCGGACATGAGCGATCCCGAGGGCACCGGCCGCGTAAGGTGAACCCGTGCTCGCTCTCACCCTCGGACAAGCGAAAACCGTTGCCGTACTGATCGTGATCGTCCTCGTGGCGCTGGCGATCGGCTCGGCCTGGTTGATGAAGACGATCGCTCAGAAGGCGGCGCTGGCCGTAATTTTGGCCCTGCTGGCATTGCTGGTGTGGACACAGCGCTCATCGCTCGACGAGTGCGCCGACAAGGTGCGCGAGGGGGCGTGCAGGTCGACACGACCTGTTCATTCTTCGGTCGCGACGTCAACATCTCCACGAATCGCTCCTCGTGACAGGGCGCCCGTCGGCCGGGCACGCGTTCCAATTCGGCACAGCTCGGGGTCTTCACCGCCGCCAAGGTCGTCTCGAACACTGCCCTGCGATGGGTCGGTCCGTTCCTGCCGACCCTCGAACGGGCATTCGCCTCGACGACCGGCACGATGACAGGAATCATGGGCGTGTGCGAGCTCGGAGGGTTGAGCACGATCGCGAACAGGCAAGGCGCTCGATCGCGGGTACGAACGCCGCGTGTTCGTGCTCGGCCTGAGCGCAGTCAGCGCCTCGTCGGCGATCGCCCTGTGGGGTTCGATCTCCGCCTTCGCAGTCTCCTTCGCCCTGCTGGTCGTCGGAGTCGGCAATCTCACGGTCGCCGGCCACGCCTGGATCGGGCATCGCGTGCCGTTCGCCGCAAGAGGGCGATCGATCGGCTTGTTCGAGACGTCCTGGGCGATCGCCTTGCTGATCGGAGCGCCGGTGCTGGCGTTGCTGATCCGATGGTTCGGGTGGCGCGGTCCGTACGTCGCGCTGGCGATCGGATCGGCGTTGGCGGCCGTGATGGTGGCGGCGTTCGTCTCGCCCGGGACCATCACACCCGTCGACACCGACGCCCGGCCTGCGCGCCTCCCCCGCTCGGCGTGGCCGCCGATGCTGGCGGCGGCGCTCACGGCTGCAGCCGGACTCGGCACGTTCGTCGTATCCGGGGCCTGGCTCGACGACGCCCACGGCCTCTCGACGGGCGGGCTCGGAATGGTGGCGGCAGGCTTCGGCATCATCGAGTTGGTGTCGTCGTCGAGCGTCGCCTCGTTCGGCGACCGGATCGGGAGCCGACGATCGGTGTTGTTCGGGCTCGGCCTGCTCGGCATCGGTGCCGTCGTGATACTGGCCTCGTCCGACTCCCGAACATTGGCGATCCTGGGGCTGCTGCTGTTCCTCGGCGGATTCGAGTTCGCCTTCATCTCGGCCTTGACGTTGGTCACCGAGGCGGCACCGTTGGCGCGCGGCCGCGCGATCGGCATCGGCAATGCGCTCGGAACCGTGGCCCGCGGCGGGGCGGTGATCGCTTCTGGTCAGCTGTACGAAGCGTTCGGCATGACGGGTTCGCTGACGATGGCCGGATCGGCTGCGCTGCTGGCTGCCGCGCTGACGTTGGAGAGCGCCGGCTAACCCAGGCGCTCGACGAAGTCGATCACGATCGACGCCACCGCATCGGGGTGCGTATTCGGACCGAAGTGACGGGCCCCGGGCACGGTCGCCATGGTCGCCGACGGCAGCATGTCCACGAGGGCCCTGGTGCCGATTCGATGATGCTCCTTGCAGTGTTCGCCGTGCAGCGCCAGCACGGGCAGCGCGATCCGGTCGGCGTTCCACGGTGCCGTCCGGCGCAGGTCGGTCAGTTCACCGATCATCGCCGGCCCCTCGGCGCGGCGGGCACGGCGGCTGCTGGGAGGCAACCTGTCCCACCGGTCATCGCCGATCAGACGACGCATGAACTGCTCAGCGGCCTCCTCGGGGTCGTCGCGCCAAGCCATCGCATCGGCCCCTGCCGAGTTGCGGGGCCACCACGGTGTCCACGAGAGTGGCGACTCGTACGTGATCACGCCTGCGACGAGGCCGGGGTGCCGGTCGGCGACCGCCAGTGCCACATTGCCGCCGTAGCTGTGGCCGATGATCACGAGCGGTTGTCCGGCGTCGGGCGCCTGCTCGACGACCCGCTCCAGATCGATGACCTGCTGCACCATGTCGAACGGTCCGGGATGCGGCCGCGACCGCCCGTAGCCGCGACGGTCATAGCGCGTCACCCGATAGCGGTCATCCAGCCGGCGGCTGAGTTTGAGCAGCCCCGACGACCGGTCGAGCGAACCGTGCACGAGCACCACGTGCGGCGCTGCGACAACACCTGTGGTCGCCGACCAGATGCCGTGCTGATCGAGGTGCTGCTCGGTCACTCGATCTGCACGATCCGCAGCACATCGGCAGCGGTCGAGGCGGCCCGTGTCGGCGACCCGGCCAGCACCACCACGGTGTCGCCCCGCTGGATGCGACCCCTGTTGAGGGCCGTCTCGACCGCGAACCACACCATCTCGTCCGTGGTCGAGTAGGTCTCGACCTCGAGCGACTCGACGCCCCACGTCAGCGACAACGCGTTGACGGTCTTGACGTTGGGCGACAGGGCGATCAGGCTGCCGAGTGGCCGAAACCGGGCCATTGCCTTGGCGGTCCGTCCGCTGCTGGTGCAGCACAGGATCGCTGCGGCATCGACATCGTCGGCGGCCTGCGAGGCAGCGTGCGTCAACGCCGCGGTGATCCGATCGCTCATCGAGTCCCAGCGTTCGCGCTGAACCCGACCCGAGCCGCGCCGCCCACTGCCGATAGTGAGCCTCGCGCCTCGGCACGCTCGGCGATCACGGCCATCGTCGACACCGTGAGCGCCGGGTCGTGCCCGATCGCCGTTTCGCCGGACAACATCAGGGCGTCGGTGCCGTCGAAGATGGCGTTGGCGACATCGGTGACCTCGGCTCGCGTCGGCGAGGGCGCCGTCACCATCGACTCGAGCATCTGCGTCGCAGTGATCACCGGGATGCCGTACTCGACGCATTGCCTGATGATCGACTTCTGGAGGTGCGGAACCTCCTCGAGTGGGCAGTCGATGCCGAGGTCACCACGGGCGACCATGATCGCATCGCTGACCTCGATGATCTCGGTGAGTTCCGACAAGCGCCGAGCCGGTCTCGATCTTCGCCACCAGCTCCGCCCGGTCACCGACGACGTCACGGACCTTGCAGACGTCGCCTGCCGCCCGCACGAACGACACCGCCACGAACTCGACCCCGGCAGCTGCCACCTGTTCGGCGAGCACCAGGTCGTCATCGGTCGGGGTGACCAGCCGCAATCGCTCGGACGACAGGTGGACCCCCGGGCTGCCTTGTGTTCGCCCTCCCGTCTCGATCACGGCCTCGATGGTGCTGCCGTCGTTGGAGGTGACCCGCATGCTGATCGCCCCATCGCCGAGAATCACACGATCACCGACGCCGAGATCGTCGCCCAGTGTGGCGTAGTCGACCCACAGCGTGCCGGCGTCGCTCGAGCCCGTTGCCGGCGCGAAGGTGCACGAACGCACCCGCCGACAGCTGCACACCCCCCGCCGGGAAGTGACCGGCACGAATCTTCGGCCCGGGCAGATCGGCCAAGACCGCCACCGGACGCCCGAGTTCGGCTGCCACGGCGCGGACCATGGCGAGCCGTTCCAGATGCTCCTCGATCGACCCGTGGCTGAGGTTCAGACGCACCACGTCGACGCCGGCTTCGATCAGGCGCCGAAGCGACTCGATCTCGTCGCTGGCCGGACCGATCGTTGCCACGATCTTCGTACGCCTCGTCATTCGTGCTTATCCTCATGCCTCGTGGAGTTGATTCTGATTCGTCACGCACTTCCGGAACGCCGCCAAGTCAGCAGTGGTGCTGCCGACCCCGAACTCACCCCCGAAGGCCACGCCCAGGCCGAGCATATGGCCGACTATCTCGCTTCCGAAGCCATTCACGCCGTGTACAGCAGTCCGTTGCGAAGGGCCCGCCAGACAGCAGCGCCGCTCGGGCGCACGCTCGGATGCGAACCGATCGTCGTCGACGACGTCGCCGAATGGGATCGCAACTCGTCCGAATACGTGCCGATCGAACAACTCAAGGCTGAAGGCGACCCGCGGTTCTACGAGATCTTGGGCAACCAATGGGACGGCGCCGACCCGGTCGAGGAGTTCGAGGCCCGGGTCGAGGCCGCCCTCGACGTCCTGGTCGCCCGGCACCCCGGCGACACGATCGCAGTGGTCTGCCACGGGGGCGTGATCAACCTGTACCTGGCGATCGTGCTGGGCCTGACCGGCGCCGGCCGCACCGGATTCTTCTATCCGAACTACACCTCGATCCATCGCGTCGCGGCGTCACGGTCTGGCGTGCGTTCGATCATCACCATCAACGAGACGTCGCATCTCCGCAATACCGGGCTCCCGATGGGCCTGTTCCAGAAGGGCTGATGACGTGGTCACACCGAGCACTGAACCGAACACCGGACCGATCGACGATCTCCGGGACTTCCTCGACGCCTCCCCTTCACCGTTCCACGCCGCCCGTACCGCAGCGGATCGGTTGGTCGCGGCCGGCTTCATCGAGATCGCCGACGATGCCGACTGGTCGGAACTGCCCGTCGATGGTTTCGTGCTGCGCGACGGCGGCCTGATCGCGTGGCGCACACCCGACGGAATCGGAGCCGACGCCCCGTTCCGACTTGCCGGCGCCCACACCGACTCCCCCTGTCTGCGCGTCAAGCCACGCCCAGATAGTTCGACCGCCGGCTGGAAGCAGCTCGATGTCGAGGTCTACGGCGGCATCCTCAACAACACATGGCTCGACCGTGATCTCGGCATCGCCGGACGCCTCACGATGCTCGATGGCTCGCACGTGCTGGTCGACATCGACCGGCCGATCGCCCGCGTGCCGCAACTCGCCGTGCATCTCGATCGCGGCGTCAACGACGGCCTCAAGCTCGACCCACAGCTTCACCTGCAACCGGTGTGGGGTGTCGGCCAGGGCTCGGTCGGTGAGTTCGCATCATGGATCGCCGACGAGGCCGGATGCGACTCGCCGGCGTTCTGGGAGCTGTGTCTGTACGACGTACAACCGGCAGCTGTGCTCGGGGCCGACTCGTCTCTGCTGGCCGGTGGCCGACTCGACAACCAGCTCTCGTGCTGGGCCGCTGTCGACTCGATCATCGCGGCTTCGCCGGCCGACGCCACGGCGATGATCGTGCTCAACGACCACGAAGAGGTCGGCTCATCGTCCACCACGGGCGCCGGCGGCCCCCTGCTCGAGCGGGTCTTGGAGCGACACGTGCTGGCCCGCGGCGGCACTCGAGACGATTTGCTTCGTTCGCTGGCGACGTCGACCTGCATCTCGGCCGACAACGCCCATGCCGTGCACCCCAACTACGTCGATCGGCACGATCCCCAGCACGGACCGATCGTGAATGCCGGGCCGGCGATCAAGATCAACAGCAACCAGCGTTATGCGACCTCGTCGGCGACCGCCGCCATGTTCCGCCGAGCGTGCGAAACCGCCGGTGTACCGCACCAGGTGTTCGTGTCGCGCAACAACATGCCGTGCGGCTCGACGATCGGACCGATCACCGCCACACGGTTGGGGATCGACACGGTCGATGTCGGCGTCCCCCAGCTCTCGATGCACTCGGCCAGAGAACTGTGCGGCACCGACGACCCACCGGCGCTGGCCGCCGCGCTGCGAGCCGCCTTCGCGTGAGTTGGGAGTCGAGTCGGGCGGCGAGTCTCAGAAGGTGCCTGGAGCGTGACCGGTAGGCGACTGCGACCAATCGTCACGGGGGATTCGTGCGGAATGAAGAGGAGCGAAGCGACCTCTCCGCTGAATCCCTGGCACCTGAGGTAACGGCTCGAGCGGGCTCAGGTGATCGGGTAGTCCCAGGGAACACGTTCCATCGCCTTGTCGAACAGGCGTTGGAGTTCGGCGTGCAACTGGGCCGAGTGATCCTTGTACACCGTCGCGGGAGGCGGCCACCTTCGGGAGCGACGGGGGCCGGAATCGGCGGGCCGATCTCGATGTGGACCTTGCGTGGATACACGAACTTGGACTTCTTCGGCATCACCCGTTCGGAGCCGCCGATCCCGACCGGCACGATCGGCACGCCGGCCTTGATGGCGATGTACACGGCGCCGTCGAACAACGGCTGCACGACCGGGCCCGCCTTGCGTTCGCCCTCCGGGAACAGCACCAGCACCTCGCCCGACTCGAGCACCTGGATGGCGCGCCGCAACGCTTCGCGGTCGGCGGTTCCACGCGTGACGGGAAACGACCCGAGCGCCGACAACACCCACCCGAGCTTGCGGTTGTTCCACATCGTGTCCTTGCCCATGAAACGCATCCGCTTGCCACGGACACAACCGGCGAAGGGCGTGTCGAGGTACGAGCGGTGCACCGGTGCGAGCACGAACGGCCCCTCCTCGGGAAGGTACTCGCGACCGTTGATCGTGAGGCGCGTGTAGACCCGCGACACCATCGTCGACAGCGACCAGCAGCATCGATAGAAGACTCGGCTGCCCAGTCCGTTGCCGGCCAGGAAGGTTTCGGGCTTGCTCATGGCAGTTGCTCCACGATGTGTGCGACGACCTCGTCGACGGACATGCCGGTGGTGTCGACCGTGATTGCGTCCTCGGTCTCGGTGAGTGGGCTGTGGTCGCGCGACGAGTCGATCCGGTCGCGTTTGATGATCGAGGCCTCGACCTCGTCGACATCGCCACCGATCTCGCGGACCCTGCGCTCGGCGCGGACCCTGGCCGATGCAGTGATGTACAGCTTGAGTTGGGCCGCGGGGAACACCACTGAGCCGATGTCGCGGCCCTCGACCACCCCACCTCCGTGCTCGATCACCCAAGTCCGTTGGCGTTCGACCAGTACATCGCGGACAGCCGGGTTGGAGGCGATCTGCGACACGGCTTCGGTGACCTCACGGCCTCTGATCGCAGCTGTGGCATCGACCCCGTCGACCAGCACCGTGTTGTCCTCGACCAGGATCTCGACGCCTGGTGCCATCTCGGCAACCTCGTCGAGGTCGCCTTCCACGACTCCGCGCTGTAGTGCCGCGAAGGTCATCGCCCGGTACATGGCGCCCGTATCGAGATAGCTGATCGCCAGATGGTCGGCCAGGGCTCGACCAACCGTGCTCTTGCCGGCTCCGGCAGGCCCGTCGATGGCGATCACGAGCGGTGGCGCCTTCGTTCCGTCATCGTCGCTCATGACATCGCCGCTCACCATGACGTCCCCAACGGTCGACCCTCGTCGTAGCCGGCGTGGCTCTGCACACCGACCACGGCCTGATCGTGGAACTGCGAAATCGTGGCGGCACCCGCATATGTGCAGGCTGACCTCACGCCTGCGACGATCTGGTCGATGATGTCCTCGACGCCGGGACGAACCGGGTCGAGGTACATACGCGACGTGCTGATTCCTTCTTCGAACAGCTCCTTGCGGGCACGATCGAGCTCGGTTTCGGTCTTCGTGCGGTTCTTGACGGCTCGGTTCGACGCCATACCGAAGCTCTCCTTGTACAAGCGACCATCGGTGTCGCGAAGGGTGTCCGCAGCGGACTCGTGAGTTCCGGCCAACCAAGAACCAACCATCACGTTCGAGGCCCCGGCGGCCAATGCGAGCGCGACGTCACGCGGGAAACGCACGCCACCGTCGGCCCAGATGTGTTTGTCGAGCCGAGCCGCCTCGTCGGAGCATTCGACCACCGCTGAGAACTGGGGACGGCCGACGCCCGTCATCATCCGTGTAGTGCACATCGCACCTGGTCCGACGCCGACCTTGACGATGTCGGCACCTGCCTCGATCAGCTGACGGGTGCCGCCGGCCGTGACGACGTTGCCGGCGACGATCTCGGCTGTGGGGCACGCCACACGCACCTGCTCGACCACCTTGAGCATCCTCGACTGGTGACCGTGTGCCGTGTCGATGACGAGCACGTCGGCACCCAACCGCACGAGTTCGCTCGATCGGCCGACGGGATCGGCGTTGATGCCGATTGCCACCGCCGTCAACAAACGCCCTTGACCGTCGAGCGCCGGACGATAGATCGTCGATCGGAGGGCACCCGTGCTCGTGAGCAGGCCGAGCAGGCGCCCGTCGTCGTCGACCACCGGGGCGAGCGTGCGGCGCTCTCCGTGCAACCGGTCGAACGCCGCTTCCGGGGTGATGTCAGCCGGCAGCGTGTCGAGCTCGCTGCTCATGACGTGCTGGAGTTGCGTGAACCGATCGAAACCGACAGCGTCGTGCTCGGTGAAGACGCCGATCGGCTGACCGTCGGTATCGATGATGATCACCGCGCCGTGGGCCCGTTTGTGGATCAGGCTGAGGGCATCGCCGACCGTGTTGGTGGGCGACAGCGTGATCGGTGTTTCGAACAGCGGGTGGCGGGTCTTGACCCATCCGATCACTCCGTCGATCACGTCGACCGGTATGTCCTGTGGCAGCACGGCGACGCCACCGCGTCGGGCGACGACCTCGGCCATCCGGCGACCGGCGATGGCGGTCATGTTGGCGACCACCAGCGGGATCGTGGTGCCGATTCCGTCGGGTGTCGTGAGGTCGACACCGAATCGCGAACCGACCGCTGACAGGCTCGGCACCATGAACACGTCGCTGTAGGTGAGGTCGTGGGGAGGGTGCGGGTGCAGCATCTTCATCGGTGGTTCTCCTTGCTGACGGGCTGGCACAGGCTAACGGCACTCTGCCGTCGCGTACGATGATCGAGTGACCGCTGAACAGGAAGTCTCCATCACGACCCCCGTCGTGCTGGTTCACGGGTGGGGTGGCTCGTTCACCGCGACCTGGGAACGATCCGGATTCACGGCTCTGCTCGCCGATGCCGAGCGGGAAGTCATCGGCGTCGACTTGCTGGGGCACGGCACGGCACCGAAACCACACGATCCCGACGCCTACGCCGACCTGACCGAGCGGGTGTTGGTGTCGATGCCCGACCAGCCTGTCGACGCGGTCGGTTTCTCACTGGGTGCGTTGACGTTGTTGCGCGCCGCGATCGCTCAACCCGGTCGATTCCGACGTCTGGTGCTGGCCGGTATCGGGCGCAACGTGTTCGAGCGCGACGAGGAAGCGACGCGACGGATCATCGAGGCGATCGAGTCCAGCGGCAGCGACACCAGCACCGACAACCATGCCGCGGCTGTTCGCTCAGTACGCCCACCAGACCGGCAATGACCCGGTCGCATTGGCAGCGATCATGAAACGGGCCCCCGGCGCGCCGATCACCGACCAGCAATTCGCGGCGGTCACCTGTCCCGTGCTGGTCGCCGTCGGAGACAACGACTTCGTGCTCCCCGCCGACCGATTGATCGAAGTGCTTCCCGATGCCCGGCTGGTCACGCTGCGGCGCACCGACCACTTCGCGACACCCGAGTCGTTCGACTTCATCGACGCCACGCTCGAGTTCCTCGATGCCGTCCCGGGCTGACGATCTGATCTCCACCGACGTCGAACTCGCCGTGCGCCGACTCCGCTCGGGTGGCCTGGTGGCGATCCCGACCGAAACCGTGTACGGGCTCGCCGCCGACGCCGAACAATCCGATGCTGTCGTCCGCCTCTTCCACACCAAGGGGCGCCCCACCGATCATCCCCTGATCGTGCATCTCAGCGATCTCGACCGGATCGACGGCTGGGTCGCCGATCTGCCCGACATGCGCAATCCGCCTCGGCGAGGCATGCTGGCCCGGGCCTCTGACGATGCTGCTGCGGCGAGGGCCCCGAGTATCGAACGACGTGACAGGTGGGCGGTCCACCGTCGGCATCCGGGTGCCCAGCCACCCGCTCACCCGTCACCTCCTGTCACTCCACGGAGGCGGCCTCGCCGCACCTTCGGCCAACCGTTACGGCAAGGTCAGCCCCACCACCGCCCAGCATGTGCTCGACGATCTGGCCGATCACCTCGATCCTCGACGAGACCTGATCCTCGATGGTGGTCCGTGTGCGATCGGGGTCGAGAGCACGATCGTCGATGTCACCGTCGAGCCTCCCCAAGTCCTGCGGGCCGGGTCGATCTCGATCGAGGACATCGAACGCCTCCTCGCCTCACCCGTCGCAGCGTCGGCGGGGCCGAGCCGTGCTGCGGGCATGATGGCATCGCACTACGCACCTGATTGCGAAGTGGTGTTGGCGGACGACGCCGTCGAGGCCGAGGCGGTCGCCGCCATCCGTCACGCGAGGGGCGAGCGGGTCGGCGTGCTCGACCGCACTGATGATCTCGTCCGAGCGGCGCAATTGCTGTACTCGGACCTTCGAGCCGCCGACCGGAGCCGGTTGCAGGCTGTCGTGGTGGTGTTGCCACCTGCCGAAGGGATCGGCCATGCGCTCCGCGACCGCCTCGTCAAGGCCGCTGCAGGGTAGGACCGCCGTGCGGCTCGACCCAGTCGATCCGATTCAGCCCGTCGATCCACAGGTCGCGCACGACGTCGATGTCGGGCATCGGGTATCCCGGCTCGGCGGCGACCGCCAAGCTCACCGTCGACGCTCCGGCATCCGGCACGAGGTCGAGCCGGCACCAGCCGCGGACCGGGTCGACGAGCGCCACCTCGAGCACATACGGCGGTTCGTCGGAGATCACGTCGCCCAGCCACGACGCCACCACGAGCAATCCCTCGAATGCATCGACCGGAAGTACCTCGACGGTGAACGACGGGTGATCGTGTCGGGACGGGTTGCGGGCCCCAGGGGAGGAAGCACGAGGGTCAGAGCCGGCTGTGCGAGCTGCTGAGCCCACCGTCACGCTGCGAAGTGCCTGCTCGGCTGCCTCATTGATGCGTTGCATCGACTCGACGCTGCCGCCGACGTCGGGGTGGGCCAGCTTGGCAAGCCGGCGCCTGGCCTCGTTGATCGCCTCGCCAGGAGCATCCTCGGGCAGGCCGAGAACCTGCCAAGGGTCCTCCGAGGTGGATCGTGATCGGCGGCCGCGCACACCTCGACCGTAGCCATCAAACTGAGGGGTGGTTGTAGCAGAGGGCTCTTTGGACCTACGCTTGGCGGACCGAAATCTGACGGGGCAAACCCGCCTCGTCACATCCAGGGGGAGAAACAACCATATGCAGAAATCACGTGTGCGTCGCGTTGGCGCCCTCATCGTGGGTTTGTCGCTGATCGCTGCCGCTTGCGGTGGGGACGACGACGCCGAGCCGGCCGCAGAGCCAGCCGAAGAACCAGCCGAAGAGCCAGCCGAAGAACCAGCCGACAGCAGTGGCTGTGAGTCAGACGGTGTCGTCAACATCGGCACGATCCTCCCGGTGACGGGCGACCTTGCCTTCCTCGGACCACCCGAGATCGCCGGTGCCGAGCTCGCTGCCGCGAGACATCAACGAAGCCGGTGGCGTGCTCGGTCAGCCGCTGGTGCTCAACCAGGGCGACTCTGGCGACACCACCACCGACACCGCCAACCTCGAAGTCGACCGTCTCCTGTCACTCGGAGCCGACGCCATCATGGGTGCCGCATCGTCCGCCGTGTCCAAGACCGTGATCGACAAGATCACGGGGGCCTGCGTGATCCAGTTCTCGCCGGCCAACACGTCGCCCGACTTCACCACCTACGACGACGGCGGGTTCTACTTCCGCACCGCCCCGTCCGACCTGCTCCAGGGCCGCGTGCTCTCCAACCTCGTGTTGGAAGAGGGCAACGCCACGGCAACCGTGCTGTTCCGTCAGGAGTCGTACGGTCAGGGTCTCGCCGACTCGTTCAAGGAGAACTTCGAGGGCGCCGGTGGCGTGATCGACCAGTTCCTCCCGTACGCCGTCGACACCGAGAGCTTCGACGCCGAAGTCGACCTGGCGGTCGAGGCCGACAGCGACGCGATCATCGTGATCGGCTTCGCCGAGTCGGCCCTGATCCTCACCACCATGAACGAGCGTGGCATCGGCGCGAGCGCCAAGAACGTCTACGGCGTCGATGGCAACATCGGCGGCATCGGCGCTGAACTCGCCGACCCGACGATCATCTCGGGTATGCGTGGCACCGAGCCTTCGGTCGATCTGTCCGACATCAGCGACTTCACGGCTCGCCTCGATGCCGAGGGCGACATGGGCGGCGTGTACGCCTACGGCGCCGAGACGTACGACTCGATCATCATCGTGGCGCTCGCCGCTGCGGTGGCGGGTACCGACGATCCGTCCGCGATCGCGGCCGAGATCAACGGCGTCACCGGTGGTGGCGACAAGTGCACCAGCTTTGCGGAGTGCATCGCCCTGATCGATGGCGGTTCGACCGACATCGACTACGACGGTCTTGGTGGCCCGTACGAGTTCGTGGAGGCCGGCGAGCCGGCTGCTGCGAGCTTCCGGATCGCCACCTACGACGGTGGCGCCACCCCGAACACCGACCTCGACGAGTACGTGTTCGCCAGCTGATCAGTTCGCACTGATCTGACGAGGGCCCGCCGGTCCGCTCCTCACGGAGTGGTCGGCGGGCCTTCTCGCGTCGAAGGGAATCCTGCAAGCCGCCAACCAGCCCGATCCAATCGTTCTGGTCCGGAATCCGACGGTCAGAGCCGGCCGAACCCAGACCGGAACGCGGGGGTGGGGCGGATCAGACCTTGGCGAGGGTGCCGAGATACAGCTCGATCACCTTCGGGTCGTGCAGCAGGTCGCTGTCCGCGGCCCGTGTAGGCGTTGGTGCCCTGGTCGAGCACGTAGCCACGATGACAGATCTGCAGGCACCGGCGGGCGTTCTGTTCGACCATCACGACCGACACGCCGGCCTTGTTGATCTCGCGGGTGCGAACGAACACCTGGTCCTGCAGCACGGGCGAGAGCCCGGCCGACGGTTCGTCGAGCAACAGCACCTCGGGCCCCATCATCAGCGCCCGTCCCATCGCCAGCATCTGGCGCTCGCCACCCGACAGCGAGCCCGCCCGTTGCGGCAGTCGCTCGGCCAGCCTGGGGAACAGCTCGCACACGAAGTCGAGCTGCTGCTTGAACGTTTTCGGGCCGCAGGAACACACCCATCTCGAGGTTCTCCTCGACCGTCAGCGTGGTGAACACGTTGTCGCGTTGCGGCACGTAGCCGATACCACGCGAGACGAGATCGTGGGCGGGCGCCCCGCTGATGTCCTCGCCTTTGAACCGCACCCCACCCTCGCTGATCTTGAGCAGCCCGAACAGCGCCTTGAGCAGCGTCGATTTGCCGGCGCCATTGGGACCGATGATGCCGATCAGTTCGCCCTGCCGGAGCTCGAGCGAGCAGTCGGTCAAGATGTCGACGCCGGGCACGTAGCCGGCCCGGATGTTGTCGACGTGGATCAGAAGGTCGTCGCTCACGATCGGGCCTCCTCGTCGTCGTCCTCGGACAGGTCACTGTCGTGGTGCGACCCGAGGTAGGCGTCGATCACTGCCGTGTTCGAGGCGATGTCGTCGGGGGTGCCCTCGGCGATGATCGCCCCCTCCGCCATGACGACGACCCAGTCGGAGATGTCGCGCACGACGTCCATGTCGTGCTCGACGAAGATCACGGTGCGTCCCTCGGAGCGCAGCCCCTTGACATGACCGAGCAGCGACTGCGTGAGGGCCGGGTTGACCCCGGCCATCGGCTCGTCGAGCATCACCAGTTCGGGGTCGGTCATCAGCGCCCGCGCCATCTCGATCAGCTTGCGCTGGCCACCCGACATCGTGCCTGCGAACTCGTCGCTCATGTGGGTCATGTTGAAGCGGTCGAGCAACTCCGAGGCGCGCCGTTCGACGTCTTTCTCCTGGGCCGCCCACAGCGGCTTGAACAGCGCCTTCCAGAAGCTCTCGCCGGTCTGGCCGGTTGCCCCGAGCTTCATGTTGTCGATCACGGTCAGCCTCGACAATGCCTTCGTGAGCTGGAACGTGCGCACCATGCCTTGCTTGGCAAGCTTGTACGAGGCGACGTTGTTGATCGATCGGCCGTCGAGCGCAACGTCACCATGATCGGGCTTGTCGAATCCGGTCAGCAGATTGAAGAAGGTGGTCTTGCCGGCACCGTTCGGACCGATCAGCGCCGTGATCGCTCCGCGCTGGATCTCGAGGTGCCCGACATCAACGGCTGTGAGACCGCCGAACGTACGGGTGACGTTGGTGGCGACGAGGATCGGGTCAGGCTTGGCCGAGCCGGGAACGGCCTCGACATCGTCGAACACGCCGTCGGCCGGGTTTTCGTAGATCGCGTCGCGCACCGCTGCGGCACCCCCGCCGCCTGCTGTGGTGCCGTGGTCCCCACCGTTGGACTGTCGGTCATCGGTCATCGAGGGCCATCTCCTCTCGCGATCCGAAGATTCCCTGGGGTCGGTATCTGGCAAGCAGCACGAGCCCGATGCCGACAAGGATGAAACGCATCTGGCCGATGTTGAAATCGCTCAGCTCGACCGTGTCCTCGAGCCCGTCGCGGGCGCCGTCGGGCAAGCCGCGCAGGATGTTCTCGATGAACACGATCAGCGACCAATAGATCATCGAACCGATCACGGGCGACCAGACCCGACCGGGACCACCGAGGATCAGGATCGTCCAGATCAAGAACGTGATCACCGGGTTGAACGTGTCGGGCTGGATCGACGCTTTCTGAATCACCTGCAGCATGCCGGCCAACCCGCCGATCACACCACCGAGGATCAGCGCCTGGACCTTGAGCGCGTAGGCATTCTTGCCGAGCGCCCTGGCGGCGTCTTCGTCCTCGCGCACCGCCTTGAGGGCGCGCCCCCACGGTGAACGCATGACCTGCCACACGACGAGTACCGCCAGCAGCAGCAGCGTCCAGCCGACCGCCAGCACCCAGAGATCTCGTCCCAGGTACTTGAACGGACCGAACTGGTAGAACACACCGTTCTGGAACGGGTTGATGTCGTAGAACGCTCCGGCGAACTCACCGATCCCCTCTGACGCGCCGGTGCGGCCACGGTTACCGCGCCATCTGACGAACAGCCGGATCGTCTCCGACGACGCAATCGTGACCAACGCCAGATAGTCGGCCCGCAATCGCAGTGTCGGGAGCCCGAGGATCAGCGCCAGAACGACGGAATACGCGATGCCCATGAAGATCCCGAGCCAGAAGCTCATGTCCAACCAGAAGACGGTCATGCCCAATCCATAGGCGCCGGCCGCCATGAACCCGACCTGACCGAAGTTCAGCAATCCGGCGTAACCGAAGTGCACGTTGAGCCCCACCGCGGCGAGCGCGAAGACGACGACCTCCGGGCCGATCATGGCCGAGAAGGTACGTTCGAAGATGAATCCCCAATCCATGCCGCTAACCGATCCGCTCGCTACGTCCGAGGATTCCCTGCGGCCGGAACAGCAGGATCACCACCATCACCAGCAGCGCCGTCATGTTCTTCAGCTCGGCGTCGATGAACAGGGTCGACAGCTGGATCGCCAGGCCGACCACGAGCGCGCCCACCAGGGCACCGTAGGCAGTTCCGAGTCCGCCCAGCGTGACGGCTGCGAACAGCAACAGCAGCGTTCGGAACCCGAAGTCCCATTTGACCTGGTCGAGACCGAAGAACACACCACCGAGAGCAGCCAACCCGGCCCCGGACACCCAGACCCAGTTGATCACCTTCTCGACGTCGATCCCCGACGATTCGGCAAGTTCACGGTTGTCGGCGACCGCTCGCATCGCCTTGCCCATCTTGGTCATCTGCAGATAGAGCCCGACCCCGATCAATATCACGATCGACAGACCCATCGCCAACAGGTCCTTGCGGGTCAATTCGATCGGTCCGAGCGAGACCGCTCGCTGAGCAGCGAAGTCGCCGAACGTGCGCGGACTGCCGCGGAAGTTGTAGAGGAACAGGTAGCGCATCAGGATCGAGAGACCGATCGTCATCACCATCTGAGCGATCAGGCCGACCCCGGCGTTGCGAGCGTTGCGGAAGATGACCTTGTTGAGGAACCACCCCATCGCGGCGCCGGCAATCATGCCGAGCACGCCTGCGAAGATCAGATTGACGCCACCTCCGAATGGAGCCGGCCAGGCGGCCATGAAACCGAGCGCACCGGCGAACCCGTAGAAGTTGAAGAAGTAGGTGCTGAGCATCCCCCAGGTGACGAGCTCGGCGTGTGCGAAGTTGACGAGCCCCGTGGTACCGAAGATCAGCGACAGACCGATCGCCGCCATCGCCAGGTAGAGACCGGTCTTCAGGCCTTCGGCGGTGAGCTGGGCGAGCCGCCGGAAGTTGATCGTGCTGGCTGTGTCGGCGGCGCCGGTCTCGCCCGTGACGATCGGGAACAGCACACGCTGCGAGGACCCGTCGGTGACCCGCACCCCGGGCAGCACGGCCCGGTCGGCATCGCTGAGGCTGGTCCCCGGGGGCAGCGTGTCGATATTGAGCGTGACCGAGTACTCGCCGTCGGGCACGACGATCCGAAAATCGCCGTTCTCGTCGGACACCACGCTGCCGACGCCCTCGACGATGATCTCGACATCGGGCACGACGACCGTTTCGCCCTCCTCGGTCCTGTACACGAGCTGACCGAAGATCTCCTGAGCCCCGTCGTCCTGGGCATGGGCGGTACCGCCGAACGCCAACGCGGCGAGCAGGATCGACAGACCGCCGAGCAGATAGAAGGCGATCCTTCCGGACCTCAAGGGTGTCGCCCGTTGATGCGGACCGCTGTGCAATGACATCAAGGTTGTGACACTAGTTGGCCGGCGGTGACCGACGGCACATCCGGTTGCGCCGGTCGAGTCGTGTCGAGCACGAGCTGCGTGGTGACGAGCATCACGAGCGTCGCCCCGGCGACGTGAATGCCAACCAGCAATTCGGGGACATCGTTGAAGTATTGGATGTAGCCGATCGCGGCCTGGACGAGCCCGACGAAGATCCATGTCGAGAGGATGTTCGTCAGTTGCCGCCGGTCGGCGACGTGCCGGCGGATCCTCCAGGCGATCAAGATCGCGACAGCGATCGCCGTGAGTACCGAGACCGCATGGACTCTCGCCACGGCCGGGATCGCCAGGTCGAGTCGCTCCGCCTCCTCGTCGCCGGCGTGCGGACCGGCGCCCGTGACCAGTGTTCCCGTGAACACGGCGATCCAGGTCAGCCCGAACAGCAGCCACGTGAGACGCTGCGTCGACTCGGTCACGACCCGGACTCGATCGACACCGTCGGGCTCACCCGACCGACGAACGAGAGCTGCGCCGGCGACGATCAGGCCCATCGACAGCAGCAGGTGGCCCTGAACGGCGATCGGGTGGAGGTCGACCAAAACGCTGATGCCGCCCAGCACGGCGTTGGCGATCACTCCGATCACGAGCCAGACCGAGAGTCGTACGAGATCGCGCCGGCGCCCGCCGGAGCGGAACAGCGAGCCGAGCACGGCAGCGATCACCACGATCCCAACGACGCCGGTGAACAAACGGTTGAGCTGCTCGATGGCGGCGTGTTTCGATGACACATCGACGAAACGCTCGCTGGAACAGTTGGGCCAGTCGTCGCACCCCAGCCCACTGTTCGTCAACCGAACAGCGGCACCGGAGACGATGATGACGGCGAGCGCGATCAGCGCCCCGATCGCGATGTGACGGTACCGCTCCTGAGAGATCTGCATGCGCCCCACAGGCTACGAGTTGGTGCTTGTGGTACGGGCATCCGTCGGTGTCACCAGAGGTCGCGTTGCGGATCTGGCTCACGCCCGAGCGGATGCTCCAACTCCATGGATGAGCGAGTGCCGTGGCCGTGAATATCTGTGGTATTCGGTCGTTAGGGGCGGATTTCGTAGAAGGCATTCATCGGATGCTGCACGTCGAGCGTCTCGAACCGTGTGAATCCGGCGGACCGCACCATCTCCTCCGCCTTCGAGGCAGACAGGCCGAGCGTGCCGAGCCCGGCCCCATCGGGCTCGGACAGTGCCGACGACATGCAGGCCAACACGCTCACCCCGTACAACAGCGATGCCATCGGGTTGGCCTCGATGTTGCCCGCCAGTGTGTCGGCAGCCCGGATGTCGACCAGCAGCCAGTGGCCATCGTCGGCGATCGCAGCTCGGATCGCCTCGATCACGGGTTGCGGGTGAGCCATGTCGTGGATGCAGTCGAATGCGGTCACGATGTCGACCGATCCGTCCGCCGGAAGAGGGTCGTGCCGTGAGTCGACGAAACGAGCGTTCGTGAGACCTGACTCGTGGAGCTTGATATTCGCCCGGTCGAGCGCATGCTGGGAGATGTCGTACCCCACGAAGGTGCTGTTCGGGAAGGCCTCGGCCATCAGGATCACCGCCCCACCCGCCCCGCAGCCGATGTCGACGACCGAGGCTCCGGCCCTCATCCGGTCGACGACGCCGTCCATCGCCGGCAACACCTTGCGCACCAGGTTGGCGTTGTTCCACGGCTCGAAGCTGCGCTCGATGCCTTCCGCCCCTTGAGGGCCGTGGCTGTCGTAGTCGTGGCCCATGCCCGTGGCGAACGCCTCCGGCATCAGCTCGAGAGCACCCATCGTGGCCGGGAGTCGGTGGAACATCCCCATCCCGAACGCCGGATGTTCCGGACTGGCGAACACGGCGCGCCCCTCGCCCGACAGCGAGAAGCGATCGAGATCTCCGGTGGCGTCGAGCTCGATCAGCCGGGCAGCGGCCTGATTGGCGAGCCACTCGCGTACCCAGCGCTCTTGCAGGCCGACGGCATCGGCCAGTTCCGCGCTGGTCTGGGGGGCGTCGGCACGGGCCATCGCCCGGTACAGACCGAGCCGGTCGCCGAGGTGGATCATGCCGGCCGTGAATGCGCCTTCGAGCTTGGAGAACACCTGGAAGGTGAACATCCTCAACCGATCCTGGGCCACCTGCGCATCGCTCATGGAGCGACGCTAACGAACCGGCGACAGCCAGTGCGTGTCGGGGCACCGTCGCAGCGTCACGACAGGTTGATGTAGATCTGCTTCGACTCGAGGTAGGCGTCGAGCGCGTACGGGCCGAGCTCTCGACCGATCCCGCTCTGCTTGTAGCCACCCCACATCGACTCGCTCGGCGCCGGCTGGCTGTCGTTGATCCACACCACACCTGCCCGCACCGACTTGGCGGTGCGCAGCGCCAACGCCGATGTCGCGGGTCCAGATCGCGGCCGCCAGGCCGTACTCGGTGTCGTTCGACAGCCGCACCACCTCGTCGACGTCGGTGAACGGAATCACGGCGGCCACCGGGCCGAAGATCTCCTCCCGCGCCAGCCGGATGTCGTTGGTCGCCTCGAAGATCGTCGGCGGCACGAAGTAGCCGTTCACGAGAGCGGGATCGGTAGGGCGTTGGCCGCTGTACACGAGGTTGGCCCCCTCGCCTGGCCCGGCGTCGATGTAGGCCTGGACACGATCGCGCTGCACCGCCGAGACGAGCGGCCCCATCGTGGTCTCCGGGTCGAGGCCCGACCCCAGCTTCATGCCGGCCGCGAAGTCGGTCATGCCCTGCATCACGTCGTCGTACACGGAGCGATGCACGAACACGCGACTTCCTGCGGAGCACACCTCGCCCTGATTGCCGAACACTCCCAGCGCCGAGCCCTCGATCGCCCGATCGAGGGCGGCGTCGGCAAAGATGATGTTGGGGCTCTTGCCTCCCAGTTCGAGCGTGACCCGCTTGAGCTGTTCGGCGCACGTCCGTTGGATCATCGTGCCGACCGCCTTCGACCCCGTGAACGAGATCTTGTCGACACCCGGGTGCGTCAACAACGGGGCGCCGGCCTCGGCGCCGAAGCCGGTGACCACGTTGAACACCCCGGCCGGCACACCTGCCTCCTCGGCGATCGCCGCCATCCGCAGCGCCGTCAATGGCGTCTGTTCCGCCGGCTTGAGCACGACGGTGCACCCCGTCGCCAACGCCGGAGCGACCTTCTGGGCAGCCATCAGCATCGGGTAGTTCCACGGCACGATCAGCCCGCACACGCCGACCGGCTCTTTCACGATCAAGCTCATCGCATCGGGCCCGACCGGCGGGATGTCACCCGCGATCTTGGTCGCCCATCCGGCGTAATACTCGAACATGAACGAGACCTCGTCGATGTCGCCCAACGCATCAGCGATCGGCTTACCGCAATCCCGAACCTCGAGCTCGGCCAACTCCCGGCGCTGTTCGGAGACGAGTTGAGCCATCCGAAACAGGAGCCGGGCACGGTCGCGTTCTGCAACGGCGCTGCCCCACGACCCACCATCGAATGCCTTCCGAGCGGCAGCCACGGCCAGCCCGACGTCGTCGGTTCCGGCACGCGGGACGCTCGCCAGCACCCCGCCGGTCGCCGGGTCGATCGAGTCGAACGAGTCGCCCGATCGGGCGGCGACCCATGCGCCATCGATGTACATCTTCAAGTTCTCAGCCATCGGACAACGAACGTAGCCGACCGATCGATCAGCGCGTTCGTTGCTCGGGGGCGAGGTGTTCGAGGTTCGAGAGCGAGACGAGACTGAACGTGAAGCCGCCGTGCACCGGAATCGCCTCCAGCCGGCTGACCGAGGTGTGTCCGAGCACGAACCGATCCCACTCCCACGGGGTCGGATCGAGACCGAGCAGGTGAGCGATCGTGACCGAGTTGGTTCCGGCGTGAGCCACCAACGCGATCCGCCGGCCCGGCTCTGCGATCGACCACATCGGCAGCTCGTGGTCGACACGTTCGACACCGCGCTCGGACAGGAACGTCGAGGCCCCCCGGTGGATCCGCTCGGTGAAGTCACGGATCGATTCGCCGCCCTCGAGACCATGCCAACGCTGCTCGACGGGGCGTTCGCGCATCTCGCGATACGCCTGCTCGGCCTTCTCGGTGGGCGATCCGTGCCAGCCCGGATCACGGATCTCCTCCAGCCACGGATCGATCCGCTCCGCCCGACCGGCGGCTTCGTACAGGGGCGCCGCCGTCTGGCGAGCCCGTTCGAGCGGCGACACCAGGATCTCGTCGAACGGCTCGGCCGCGATCTGCTGCGCCATGGCCACCGCTTGCCGATGGCCGAGATCGGTGAGCGGTGGGTTGACGACGTTGAGACCGTCGCGGGTCCACTCTGGTTGGCCATGACGAATCAACACGATCTCCACGCAGAGGACGGTACTCTGCGCAACCGTGAGCAACCCGCCTCCCCCGTCGCCGCCCAGCGTCACACCGGCCGGCTGGTTTCCCGACCCGCTCGCACGCCACGAACACCGCTATTTCAACGGCGTCACCTGGACCTCCGACGTCTCCGACGGCGGACAGCGCATGGTCGATCCACTCGGCACCGGGCCGGGCTACCCCGGCGGAGGCGTCGAGCAGGGCAACGGCATCGCAGCGGCCGCATTGACCTGCGGGATCATCGGCATGTTGATCGCCTGGGTGCCCTTCATCGTGGTGGGTGGCATCGTCCTGGGAATCCTCGCCCTCGTGTTCGGCATCAAGGGGTTGCGCCGCTCCGCCCACGTCGGCAGCGGCCGCGGCTTGGCGATCACCGGCATCGTCACGGGCGGGATCACCTTGTTGATCGCAATCGTCGGCGTCGTGTTGTCGGTCCTGCTCTTCCAGGCGATCGTCGACTTCATCGAGCCCGGTCCCGTCGACACCGACATCGGCGAGTGCCGACTCGACGGTCGCGACGCCGTGGTCGAGGGAACGCTCACCAATGAAAGCAGCAGCACACGCGATTACGCCCTCTTCGTCACGGTCGACGAGGAGGTCGACATCATCACGTTCGACGACCTCCCGGCGGGCGAGACCGTCGAATGGGTCGCCAGAATCCGAACCCGCACCGAACTCGACGAGTGCCGACCGACCTTGGTGGTGCAGGGTCCGTTGCCGTTCGGTATCGAGATCGACCCGATCGAGAGCTGATCGAATCACCTGGCCGTAGGGTTGCCACCGATGTACACGGTCGATTCCACCCCGGCGCCCGACTCCGACGTCAATCCGACCAAGCGGCTGATCGTGCGTTCGCTGATACTCGCAGTGATCATCGTGTTCGCAGCGTTCTGGATCTGGGCATTGTTCTTCGCCTCGAAGGAGGCCGTCAACCGCGTCGACGACCGACAGTGGGCGGCTCGCGGCGAGCAGATCTGCCTCGAAGCCGCCGAGGCCCGATTCGAACTGATCGATCTGCGATCGATCGCCGATGCCGGACCCGAGCTGATTCGCGAACGAGCCGACATCGTCGACCGCGCCACCGACATCCTCGAACGAATGGTCGACGACCTGGTCGCCGTGCAACCGTTCGATGCCAAGGGCCAAGCGATCGTTCCTCAATGGGAAGACGACTACCGGGTCTACATCCAGGATCGGCGCAACTTCGCCGACCGGTTGCGCGAGACCGGCGAGAACGAGGCGTTCTACGAGACCAAGCTCGGTTCGATTCCGATCAGCGAGCGGATCGCCACGTTTGCCGGAGACAACGAGATGCCGGCGTGCGCGCCGCCCTACGATCTCAGTCGCTGATCTCCGGTGACGAGTCTGCAGCGGAGGCAGCGTCGTTCCAACGCTTGATCACCCGAGCCGGCGCCCCGACTGCGATCGAGTAATCAGGGATCGTGCCGGTGACCACACTGTTGGCCCCGATCACCACGTTGCGACCGATCTGAGCACCCGGCAACACGACGGTGCCGGTACCCAACCACGACCCCTGTCCGATACTGACCGGCTGCTCGGGCTGGACCTGCCCGGAAATCGGGAGATCGGGGTCGTCGAAGCCGTGGTTCTGGTCGGTGATGTACACGTGGTGCCCCGTCCAGACGTCGTCGCCGATCTCGATCGACAGGTGGCCGACGATCCCGCTGCCCCTCCCGATCAGGCAGCGATCCCCGATCGACACCACCGGATCGGTGATGCACCGCTGTCCCGGAACCATGCCGGCCGACAGTGCGATGTGGGGGCCGAGCAGCGTGCCGGCACCGATGTGGATGTACTGCTCGTTCATGATCGTGATCCACGGGAAGCAGATGATGCTGCCCTGCCCGAACTTGCCGAACCGACGACCGCGGATCGAGTCGGGGCCGATTGCCGCCCACTCGGTCGCGGTCTGGTGGGCTCGGATGATGACTTCACCGACGCCCCGCTTGGCCGCGCCGGCGAAGCGAACCCACGCGGTGTCAGGTGGTTCTTCACGGCCGAGCACGGCCAGCACGCTACTGGCACCCACCACGATCGATCGACGCCCTTGCTGCACGGTGACGGCCATCACATCTGTGGGGCGCGGTGATTCGTGGGCCACCGGTGTTGGCTACGGTCGGTGCTGTGAGCCCGCCCGCAGATCCGTTCCGGCACGGCTCGCTGACCGACATCTCCGGCATCCTCGTCGGCCATCACCACCGCACGGGTCGTGGCTGGCAGACCGGTACGACGGCGATCATCGCCCCCGCCGGTGCGGTGGCCGGCGTCGATGTGCGCGGGGCGGACCCGGCACCCGCGAGACCGACGCACTCGATCCTCGCAATCTCGTCGACCGGATCCACGCCATCTGCCTGACCGGGGGCAGCGCCTACGGACTGGCGGCCGCCGACGGTGTCATGGCCCATCTCGAGCGTCTCGAGCTCGGCGTGCCGGTCGGACCGGAACCCCATCAGGTGGTGCCGGTCGTGCCCACCGCGGTCATCTTCGATCTCGGTCGCGGCGGCGACTTCCGGCATCGGCCGGACCCGCTGTTCGGTGAACGAGCTGCGCGAGCTGCCAAGCGCGCGCGCCGCCCGCGGATCCGTCGGTGCCGGCGCCGGCGCCCAGGCGGGCGGGCTGCAAGGGGGCGTCGGTATGGCCTCGACGACGATCGACGTCGATCAATCCACCATCCGTGTCGCAGCACTGGCCGTGGTCAACGCCTCGGGATCGCTGCTCGACCCGCACACAGGGCTCCCGTGGGTCCGGCCGACCGGCTTGCGGCGTCCGACCGCCGGTGAACGATCGGCGCTCCGTGCCGCCCGTGAGGCCCTGACCGTGCCGCCACTCAATACGACGATCGGAATCGTCGCCACCGATGCCGATCTCAGCAGACCCGAGGCCGGTCGGCTCGCCCAGTCGGCGCACGACGGCCTCGCCAGAGCGATCCGGCCGGCGCACTCGTTGATGGACGGCGACACGATCTTCGGGTTGGCGACCGCTGATCACGAGATCGGATCCGACGCCATGGCGGGTATCCGGGATGTCGAGTCCCGTGCGTCGCGCCTGAATCGAGTGTTCGCTGCTGCAGCCGACGTCTTCGCGACTGCATGTGTCGATGCGATCGTCACGGCAACGTCGGTCGGTGCGACCCGGTCGTACCGGGATATCTGTCCGTCGGCATACCGGATCTGACCGACAGAGCGCTTCGACACCTGCCTGGCGGCCCGGTCGAGCACTACCCTGCCCGCCATGCAGGTCTTCGTCACGCCAGACACGATGAGGACGTGGTCGCACGAGCAGCGACATCACCGACGACGTGTCGCCGTGGTCCCCACGATGGGTGCCCTCCACGACGGTCACCTGGCGCTGATCGCGGCGGCACGACAGCGAGCTGACCGCGTGGTCGTCACGATCTTCGTCAACCCCTTGCAGTTCAACCAGTCGACCGACTTCGACAGTTACCCGAGGCCGATCGACGACGATCTCGCCGCCTGCCGCACGTCCGGCGTCGATGCGGTCTACGCCCCCACCGCATCAGCCATGTACTCCCCCGAGTTCCAGACGCACGTCGAGCCGGGCGACCTCGCCGAGCGGCTCGAGGGCCCCATGCGTCCCGGCCATTTCACGGGCGTCACAACCGTCGTGGCGAAGCTGTTCGGGGCGACTGCCCCCGACGTCGCCGTCTTCGGCCGCAAGGACTACCAGCAGCTCGCCATCATCCGGCGAATGACGACCGATCTCGATCTCGGGATCGAGGTGATCGGCGCGCCGATCGTTCGCGAACCCGACGGTCTTGCGCTGTCGAGTAGGAATGTGCGCCTGGCCCCGGCCGATCGGGATGCCGCAGTCGTGCTGTCGAAAGCACTCTTCAGGTGCGGAGAGGCGTTCGATCACGGCGAGCGACGCGGTGATGAGATCCGGAGCATCGCCACCGACATGATCGGCGACGAACCCCGCGCCTCGCTCGAATACGCCGAGGTGGTCGATACCGAAACGCTGTGTCCGGTCGACCAGACCGGGTCGACCGCTGTCGTGCTGCTGGCTGCCTGGTTCGGGGATGTGCGCCTGATCGACAACCGAGTGCTCGGCGACGACTGACGCCCGTCGACCGAAGCTCGGGTCGACGTCATCGAGTACACCGGTCAGCACGATCGCGAAGACCACACCGTTGAAGATCGCGTGAGCGATCACCGTCGGGCCGAGCCGGTGCGTGAAGTAGGCAGCCCCACCCAACGCGATGCCAACACCCGACAGCACCATCGCCAGGCCGATGTTGCCGGTTCCTCGAACAGGATCGACGTGGGCAACACCGAACAGCACACCCTGCAGGAGGACCGCTGGGACCGGACCCATGCGACTGAGGAAGCCGCGCAGCACCAAACCCCGAAAGACGAGCTCCTCGACGATCGGCGCTGCGATCACGGCCGCCACCAGGGTCGCGATCAGATAGGCCCGGTCAGCATCGAAATCGCTGGTTCCGTCGAGATTGCTGCTGAGCGGGATGTCGAATACCAGGACCACTGCAGCCAACACCGATTGCGACACGACGGCGACGATCCACGTGAGCGGACCCCATCCGAGATCGCTCCAACGGAACTTCCACCCCAGCGACGCCAGTCTGCCGGCGCCCCACCGTCGGCGCACGTAGATACCCCACGCCACCGACGGCCCATAGGACAGCACCACCGAGATCGCGATGTACGCGAGCAGCGGCCAGTCGTAGTCGATCAACGCCTCGACGACGACCTTGCCGACGACCAGCGACACCATCAACACGATCAGCGCACCGAGCGCGGCCGAGATCGGAAGGTTCGGATGCTCCTCGACCTCGGTGACGCGAGGCTGCGGGAGAGCCCAGGTGCGACCGTCGAAGTAGCGCTGCCCGGCACCCAGAGGATCTGGATACCAGCCTGCCGGCGCTGTGGAGGGTGGTGGGAATTGGCTCATGGCGATCACGACTACCGAGCGGGGCAGACCAACTCGTAGCGTAGAGCCGTGACACGGATGCCGACTCGTTCCCTCTGGTCCGACACACTGCCCGACGACGAAGTTGCGATCGGTGGCGGCCACTCCCCGGTCGCCGGCACTCGGGATTCGGTTGACGTCGCGATCGTCGGCGCCGGGCTGACCGGGCTCTGGACGGCCTGGTATCTGTTGCAGCGCGACCCTGGCTTGCGTGTGGTCGTGCTCGAGCGCGAGACGATCGGCTTCGGCGCCAGCGGGCGCAACGGCGGCTGGTGTTCGGCGTTGCTGCCGATCAGCCTCGACAAACTCGCTGCCCGCCACGGTGAGGCAGCCGCCCGCAGGATGATGGTGGCGATGCACGAAACGGTCCGCGAGGTCGGCCGTTTCGTCGACCGGCACGGGGCGCCCGGCATGTTCCATCGTGGCGGCACGATCACCGTGGCCCGGAACGCACCGCAGCAGCACCGGATTCGCGAGGAACTCGACGAGCATCTGCGCTACGGATTCAACGAGGCCGACTACCGATGGCTCGGGCCCACTGAGGCCCGAGCGGTGATGCGGGCAACCGATGTCACCGGCGCTCTGGAATCGCCGCACTGTGCCGCGGTGCACCCGCTGCGACTCACGCATGCCGTCGCGCGTGCTGTGCTGGCCGCAGGCGGTGAGATCCGTGAACACACGAACGTACGGGCGATCCATCCGGGTCGCCTGCTGACCGATCACGGCGAGCTGCGCTCGCAGGTCATCGTTCGGGCGACCGAGGGATTCACCCCGCAACTCGAGGGCGAGCGGCGCACGCTGCTGCCGATCTACTCACTCATGGTGGCGACCGAACCCTTGCCCGAGTCGGTATGGGCCGAGATCGGCCTGGCCGGCCGACCCACGTTCGCCGACGGGCGGCACATGATCATCTACGGGCAGCGCACTGCGGACGACCGCTTCGCGTTCGGCGGGCGCGGGCGCCGTACCACTTCGGATCGGCGATCAAACCACAGTTCGACACCGACGCCGACATCCGCCGGCTGCTCGAAGGATCTCTGCGTGACCTGTTCCCGCAACTGGGCGATGCCGCCTTCACCCACCATTGGGGCGGCGTGCTGGCGGCCCCTCGCGACTGGACGTGTTCGGTCCGCTTCGACAGGGCGACCGGGCTGGCCAGCGCAGGGGGGTACGTGGGCGACGGGCTCAGTACCACCAATCTGTCGGGCCGTACGTTGGCGACGCTGATCGTCGAGGGCGACGACCCGGACGGCCTGACCAGGTTGCCCTGGGTCGGCCATCGGTCACGCAACTGGGAGCCGGAGCCACTTCGCTGGATCGGGGTCAACGCCGGGCGGTCCGCCGCTCGCCGCGCCGACAGCGTCGAGCAGCGAACCGGTCACGCCAGCAAGCTGTGGGGTGGGGCGATCGATTGGCTGCTGGGTCGCTGATCCATGTGATCGTTCGATCATTCCGGGAGCTGCCGCGGGATCGACTCGGCGTACACCCAGACGTCGAAGAAGCGATCGAGGTCGACCCCGGACGAACGCTCGATCACGGTCTGGAAATCGGCTGTCGTGGCGCTGCCATCGAGGTGAGTCGACACCCAATCGCGAAGCCCTGAGAAGAACGCCTCGTCCCCCACGGTGAGTCGCAACGCGTGCAGCACCGTGGCGCCGCCGTTGTAGGTGACCGTGCCGAACATCTCGTCGGGCTCGGCGAGCGGCCAGCCGGCGCTGGGCAGCGAGCGCAGGGCACGATCGGCGCTCTCCTCGAGGTCGACCATGTCGATCTGATCCAGCCAGAGCCATTGGGCGTAGGTCGCGAAACCTTCGTTCAGCCAGATGTCGTTCCAGGTGGCGGGAGAGACGGCGTCGCCGAACCACTGGTGAGCCAGCTCGTGGGCCAGAACCGCCTGCTGCCAGACGTCCGGGGCCGTGGCGAGATCGTCGGCGCTGAACAGCGAGAGCCCCTGCGTCTCCATCGCCAACCCGGGACTCGAGTCGGCGATCGCCAGGCCGTACCGATCGAACGGGTACGGCCCGAACAACGACTCGAAGTACTCGAGCTGATCACGTGTCGTGACGCGATGCTCGTCGAGCATCTCCCGGTGGGGGCGCAACACCGCGTGGTCGATTTCGACGCCGCTGACACTGAACCCGTCGTCGACGAGCTCGTAGTCACCGACCAGCAGCAGGACCAGGTAGGACGCCATCGGCTCGGTCTGATCCCACACCCACGTGGTGGTCGTCGCGTGCTCGCTCACCGACAACAACTCGCCGTTGGCGACCGCTGTCGAACCGGTCGGCACGGTCACACGAAACGTCCATGCCGCCTTGTCGGTCGGGTGGTCGTTGACCGGCACCCAGGTGCTCGTTCCGTCGGGCTCGTTGACCGACCACAATCCACGTTCGGTCGGGAACAACCCCACGCCACCGCGGAAGTAGTCCTGATCGATGACCTCGAGCGTGTAGTCGACGGTGAGCGAGAACTGGGTTCCCGGCGGAAGCACTTCTCCGAGCCCGACGACCAGGTTCCGATCGACGATCGAATACTCGACCTCGATCCCGCCGGATCGGACCCGTTCGATCTGTGGACCAGCGACGTCGAGCGACAGCTGATCGGTGGGTTCGATCACTGCTCCGGTGACCGTCACGGAGCCGTTCAACAAGCGTTGTGCGGGGTCGTAGTCGATCACCACGTCGTACTGAGCGACATCTATGTCGGCCGAGCCGAGCTGCGGGAATCTGTCGTCACCCGAGGTGAGAGATCGGGACGGAGTCAGCGCCAGGTCGGGACGGTCGAGCGGTCGAGCCTCGTCTGGCGCCGGTTCGCCATCGCTCGATCCCGCTTCGACCGACCGTGCAACCGTCGTCGACGTGATCGCCGCAGCAGACGTACGAACGACCACGGGATCGGCCTGCACGGCACATGCAGCACCCGCAAGGCACAGCACCCCGCCGACCACCACTCGCCCCGTCTTCACCCAGGGGACGCTAGCCACGCAACTTCGGCCACGGGCAGCGGCCGTCCGCAGTGATTGTCGCAAGGCTTTCTCAAGATCGTCAAGCGCCTCCTGATCGGCACCGATATGAATTTCGTGATCGATGTACCAACCCCATCGAATCGGGTCCGCACACGTCCCCGACGAACGCTACTGACAGCAGCGTTGTCGGCGTTGACCCTCGTGTTCGCGGTGATCGGATTCACCAGTCCACAACCAGCGAACGCCGTGTCGGACGGTGACTGGCTCGGTGTCGTCAATACCTATCGAGCGATGTCCGGCCTGACTCCGGTCTCTGCCAACTCGACGTGGTCGGCAGAAGGGCAAGCGCATTCGTGCTACATGCTGCAGAACGGCATCACCCACGATGAGATCCCGGGCAACGCCGGCTACACCCCCGGTGGAGACATCGCCGGGAACAGCGGCAACGTCGCCGTCAGCAGCTCGGTCAGCGCTTCGGCTCGCAACCACATCGATCTGTGGATGACCGGCCCCTTCCATGCGATCGGGATCCTTCGCCACAATCTCGCCTCGACCGGATTCGGGTTGTGCGCCAGCAGCAACACGCCGACGCCGTGGCACTCAGCCGCCACGTTGGACGTCATTCGCGGCTTGAACTACGGCGGCTCGGCCCCGACCTCACCGATCGTCTTTCCGGGCGATGGAGCCACCGTTCCGCTCCACAGCTTCATCACCGAGTACCCGAACCCGATGACGCTGTGTGGCTGGTCCGGAAGCGCCGGCCTGCC
This sequence comes from uncultured Acidimicrobiaceae bacterium, assembly GCA_963722635.1. Classification (GTDB taxonomy): domain Bacteria; phylum Actinomycetota; class Acidimicrobiia; order Acidimicrobiales; family Ilumatobacteraceae; genus Ilumatobacter. The sequence goes on along the minus strand of CAVRNX010000012.1, from coordinate 109,738 downwards.
GCTGATCGCCATGATGCCGAACGACGTCACGTCGGCCACGGCCACGATCACGGGACCGAACGGCCCGATCCCGACCTGTTCGCTGCACAAAGGCAACACCTCCGGCGACGCCACGGCGCGCGCGATCCTCGACGGCGACAACGCGATCGTGGTGATGCCTCGCCAGGTGCTCGCCGACGGCACCTACACCGTTACGGTCAACTCGAACGGCGGCAACGTGACCTGGTCGTTCACGGTTGATCGCGATGGGCCACTGCAGGTCGCACCGACACCGGTACCCGAGACCGAGCCGACAGCCGGCGCAGCCCGGTTCGAACCGGTCAAACCGTTCCGCCTCGTCGACACCCGGATCCGACTCGGCACGACCCGGCTCGGGGCTCGATCGGTGACCCGTATCGATATCGGCGGCGCAGACATCTCAGCCGTCAGCGCCAACTTCACGGTGACGGCGCCGTCGAGCTACGGCTACATCACGGTCTACAACTGCACAGCCGAACGTCCCATCGTGAGCACGCTCGGCTACACACCCGGTCAAACGGTCGCCAACCATGCGATCGTGCCGTTGGCCAAGGGCGACCTGTGCGTCTTCGCCTTGGCGGCGACCGACCTCATCATCGACGTCGACGGGTACTACCGCGAGTCGACGACAGCGAGTGGTTTCATGCCGGCGACCCCGGCCCGGTTGTTCGATTCCCGCTCCAAGGGTCAGCAACGCCTGCGAGCAGGCGTCGAGATGCCGTTGCGGGTCGTCGGCGTGACCGGTGGAGCGCCATCGGGTTCCACCGGCGTCTCCTTGAACGTCACGGTGATCGACCCGTCGGACCACGGTCATCTGCAGGTGTACCCCTGCGGCGTCTCATCCTCGGCGTCGTTCTCGAACATCAACTACGTGCCCCACGACGTTCGGCCGAATTCGGTCGTTTCCCCAGTCGACGAAAAGGGCAGGATCTGCGTCCGTTCGCTGCGTGACACGCACATCGCGATCGACTTCACGGGCTACTTCGCGGCAGACGACGGATACGCCTTCCGGCCGCTCGACCCGATTCGACTCTTCGACAGCCGCTCTCGCGAACGCCACCTGAACGAGTCGACCGGCGGAACCCGGGTCGGCGCAGGGCAAGTCGTGCGGATCAAGATCGCCGGCGAACGAGGCGTGCCGGCCACGGCGAAGGCGGTCTCGATCAACCTCACCGCAACCGAGGCGATGACCGCCAGCCATCTCACGGTCTACCCGTGCGGGCAGCGGCCGAACACGTCGAACGTGAACATCACCGGCTCCCAGTTCGTCACCGCCAACGGTGCGATGGTGAAGCTCTCGGCACAAGGCGAGCTGTGCATCTACAGCAAGAACTCCAGCCACGTGATCGTCGACATCAACGGCGTCTGGCAGTAACGGCGCCAGGCCTCACGCAGTCGGTCCGCATCGGGCCGCGCCGGAGCGTCACCCTTCAGCGATGTAGGTCGGCGTCGTCGACGGTTGCCCGGTAGCGCACCGTGTAGACCGAATCACCCGACAGGATGCCACCGCGGCCGAGCATGCGACCGCCCTCCCAGTTCGACAGGCCCAGTTCGGGTGCATCGAGGGCGTACTGCCCATCGACCCAACGGGTGAATCCGTCGCCGACGAATGGAGCATCGACGGTGGCGAAGAACGAATCGTGCGCCTCGGGCGACTCGCTCACGAGCGATGCCACGAATCTCGGGCTGTACCGGTTGCACAGCGCGACGGCTTCCTCAACCGAGTCGACCACGTGCAGCGTGGCCTCCGGCGACGCCTCCCACTCCCATTCGTGAGCCAGATCTTCGACTTCGATCGCCGACACGAACGGCTCGTCGTGGTGACCGTCGGCGCGCTGCACCTGCGAACGCGCTGCAGGTGTTCCGGGCGGGAGAAACCCATACGCCGCCGCTGTGGCATGGACACGGGCGTCGGCACCCCGTTGTCTGCCGGCTTCGGCGATCGCTTCCAGGAACACCGGCACCAACTCGGGCGCCCGTTGACGGACGATGCAACAGACGTTGAGGGTGTTGCAGACCTTGCGATCGAGGGAGTGCCGTATCACTGCTCCGAATCGCCGTGCGTCGGCGTCGGAGGCAGCCACCACCCATGCACCGCCGGTGCCGTGCAGGCTGACCGGGACCCCTGCTTGGCGGGCGACCGCCCCGAGTTGGGCGACGGCCGCACCCGAGCCGCGGGCGACCGCCAACGACAGCCGCGGAATCGGAGAACAGGGCCCATCCGGCAGCGTGTGCCGCGGAGCCGACGAGCCCGACCGTGCCTCGTGGCAGTCCGGCCGCCTCGAGCGCCGGGTCGAGGGCATACTCGACGATCGCCTGGGCGGTACCGAGCGCATCGGATCCGATCCGGAACACGACCGTGTTGCCGGTTCGCACCACGCCGGCCGCGTCTGCAAACACGTTCGGGCGACCCTCGAACACGAACCCGACCACCCCGAGCGGTGCCCGCCTCGCTTCGACAGACCATCCCGCATGCTCGATCCGTCGCTCGACCACGTCGCTGTCCACCGGGTGCTGCCGCCCACCCACGCAGTCCAGCGACCATGTCAGCCCGCATCGACGTCGAGAGCTCGAGCCTCGTCGTCGACCGTCCGCGGCTGTTGGCGCGTCGCACGTCGGCCTGATTGGCGGCTGCGATCGGCGCGAACGCAAACTCGTCGTCGAGTCGATCTGCAAACCCCTCGAAGAACGTCGTGATCTGCTCGTCACGGCAACGAGCCAAGTCGGCGAAGGCAGCGACCGCCGACCCGACGGTTCGAGCGGCGATCTCGTGTTCGGCCGCCGGGACATGCAGCAGCGCGCCCGAACCGGGATCGACGATCAGCCGGTCACCGGCTCGGAACTCATTCGCCAACCGCTCGGAGACCCGAGCCACCCGGTCGCCGCCGTAGACGACGGTCTGGCCGGCCGTGAGCCCGAGCAATCGACCGGCTCCGTCTGACTCGTGCGGGTTCGGCTCAGATGTGTTCACCACGGCACCGAAGCGTACGCTTCTCGCATGGCCGAGCCCACCGACGACCGCCTCTACTTCCGGCAGCTGCTGTCGGGCCAGGATTTTGCGATCGGCGACGAGATCGCGACGCAGATGGTCAACTTCGTCTATGCGATCGGCGATCGGGCGACCGGCGAATGCGTGTTGGTCGACCCGGCCTACGACCCGGTCGGCCTGGTCGACACGGTCACCGCCGACGGCATGACGGTCACCGGCGTGCTGGCGACCCACTATCACGCCGATCACATCGGCGGATCGATGATGGGCTACCACATCGCCGGGGTCGCCGGCCTGCTCGAGCTCGTGTCGTGCCCGATCCACGTACAACATGACGAGATCCCTTGGATCACGCGCACTGCGGGGGTCACCGAGGCCGATCTCGAGGGCCATGATTCCGGCGATGTTCTCCACGTCGGCGAACTCGAGATCCAACTCGTCCACACGCCTGGACACACCCCGGGTAGCCAGTGTTTCCTGGTACACGGCAAGCTGGTCGCCGGCGACACGTTGTTCCTCGACGGCTGCGGGCGTACCGATCTTCCCGGCAGCGATCACGCCCAGATGATCGACAGCCTGAAGCGCCTCTCGAAGGTCGACGACGACGTCGTGCTGTACCCCGGTCACCGCTACTCGCTGGCATCGAGCGCCAGCATGGGAGCCGTCAAACAGTCGAACTACATTTTCGACCAGCTACTCGGCGACTGACCACTCACCAGGTGTCGATGTTCGGACGAGCGACGTGGCCGGTCGGACGCGGCGGCGCCGACTCGAGCAGCGTGGTGAACCAGCGTCGGGTGTCGGCAGGGTCGATCACCTCGTCGATCTCGAAGAACTCGGCGATCCGCAGCGCCTTACCGTTCTCGTAGGCCCGGTCGACGAGCTGGTGGAACAGCGCCTCCCGCTCAGCGTCGTCGGCGCATGCCTCGAACTCCTTGCGGTACCCCAACCGCACGGCGCCCTCCAGGCCCATCCCCCCGAATTCGCCTGTCGGCCACGACACGCACGCCAGCGGCGCCTTCGTGCTGCCACCCATCATCGCCTGCGCCCCGAGCCCGTACGACTTGCGCAGCACGACCGAGATGATCGGTACCGAGACGTTGGCGCCGGTGACGAACAGGCGACTGCAGTGTCTGACGAGAGCCGTCGCCTCGACGTCGGGTCCGACCATCATTCCGGGCGTGTCGACAAGGGTGATGATCGGCAGGCCGTGGGCATCGCACAGCTGCATGAATCTTGCCGCCTTGTCGGAACCGTCGCTGTCGATCGCCCCGGCGAGATGGGCCGGGTTGTTGGCGATCACCCCGACCGGTCTCCCCTCCACTCGCGCCAGCGCCGTGATCATACCGATCCCGAAATCGCGTCGCAGCTCGAGCACCGAGCCCGTATCGAACATCAGACTGATCGCGTTGTGCACGTCGTAGCTGCGAAGTCGATCGACCGGAATCACGTCGCGCAACTCGGTCTGATCGGCGCACGACCAGTCATCGGTGTGACCCTGGAAGTAGGACAGGTACCGCTTGGCCAGTGCGGTGGCGTGAGCCTCGTCGCGAGCAACGATGTCGATCACACCGTTGTACTGCTGCACCTCGACCGGCCCGACCTCGGTCGGGGCGTACACACCGAGCCCGCCGCCCTCGATCATGGCCGGTCCCCCCATGCCGATGTTCGAGTCGGCGGTGGCGATGACGACATCGCAGCAACCCAGGATCACTGCGTTGCCTGCGAAGCAGTACCCGGCGTTGACCCCCACCAACGGAACCGTTCCCGACAGCTCGGCAAACCACAGGAAGGCCAGGCAATCGAGGCCGGTGACTCCCCCGGTGTCGGTGTCGCCGGGTCGACCTCCGCCACCTTCGGTGAAGAACACGATCGGCAACCGCAGCTGCTCGGCGACCTCGAACAGGCGGTCCTTCTTGCGGTGGTTGCGATGCCCCTGGGTGCCCGCCAGCACCGTGTAGTCGTACGACATGGCGATCGCCCGGGCGGCGCGATCGTCGAACAGATCGCCGTTGATCTTGCCGATCCCTCCGATCAGGCCGTCGGCCGGGGTTCGAGTGATCAGATCGAGGTGATCCCTCCGCTTCGCCTGGGCGGCGATCGTCAGCGGGCCGTACTCGACGAACGACCCGTCGTCGACCAGGTCGGCGACGTTCTCGCGAGCGGTGCGCCGGGCCTTGGAGCGCCGGCGCTCGACGGCGTCCGGTCGCGCCTCGTCGAGCCCGAGCCGATGGCGCTCGATCACGTCACCGAGATCGCGACGCTCCAGCCCTCGTGGTCCAGCAGATGTGGCGGCGGTCGGAGCCTGCGTCGCCCGCTCGGCGGCCCCGAGTGCCCGCAGCGCGATCAGTGGGTCGCCCGGATGCACCGTGACTCCTGGCGCGACCTCGATCGACAGCACGACCCCTCCGATCTCGGCGACCACTTCATGGTGGAGCTTCATCGACTCGACGAGTGCGACCACGGCGCCAGGTGCCACCGACGCTCCGACCGCGACGTCGACGCTCACCACGGTGCCCTGCAACGACGACGAGATGGTGTGCGGGGGGTCAGCGATTCCGGCCATCCGCCGATACTGCCAGTCAGTCGGAGCCCGGGCGGCGTTGGAACGCCGTGATCGACTGATCGCCCATCACCAGCTCGGCGGCGACGGCTGCGAACAGGGCCGGCACCACGAAGTTCGGCTTGCCGGTCGTCTCGGCGACGAACATCACGGCGGCGAGCGGAACCCGGTATCCCGCACCCAGGAAGGCAGCGATACCCAGCAACGTGTACAGCGCCGCCCGGTCGGGATGAATGACCTCGGCGATTCCCCGACCGACCAGCCCGCCGCCGACGACGAGCGGGATGAACACCCCGCCGACGCCGCTGCCCGCCGTGGTGAGTGCAGATGCCAGGCATCGGATGAGGAACACGGCGACCAGCAGCCAGACCGCGATGTCACGTTCGACGAACAGCCAATCTCGGAATACCTCATAGCCGGCACCGAGGCTGAGCGGCTGCCCCGTCAGCTCACGACTGAGGAAGAACAACCCCACCACCGAGATCGCTGTGACTGTCAGTCGAAGTGGCAGCGCCCGCAGCGAGATACCTTTGGCGATTCGCATCAACTTGGCGAACGACCGTGCCCCGACCGCACATGTCGCCCCGACCAGCAATGCTCCGAGCAGGTCGATCAGTTCGAACGAAGGGATCGAGAACTCGCCGACGCTGAGGAGCGGAACGGTGTCGCTGAGCGTGACGAACGTGAGATACCCCGTGGCGCTGGCGACCAGCGCCGGCAGCAGCATGCGTCGCGCCATATCGTCGCGATAGGGCACCTCGAGAGCGAAGATGGCGCCGGTTGCGGGCGCCTTGAAGATCGCCGCCACCCCGGCCGCAGCGCCCGCCACCAGCAGCGTTCTGTGGTCACTACCGCGAAACGGTTTGGGCAGCTTGCGCTGGATCATCGAGCCGATCGCCGAACCTCCGTACAGCGACGGGCCCTCCAGCCCGAGTGCACCGCCAGATCCGAGCGTGGCGACCGAGGCCGTGATTCGAGCAGCCAGATAGCGCGGCCGAAGCCGGTAGGCCGGATCGTGGAAGGCGCGCAGATACTCGTCCGACGTGGACGGCGACGCCCCACCGCCGACGATCCGCAAGATCAGCGCTGCGAACACGAGCCCGATCGCCGGAGCGGTCGCGCTCCACCACAGCGGTGCTTCGAGCACCTTGACGTACAGCTCGTCGACCAGATACTCGAAGCCTCGAACGGCCAAACCGGTGATCACGCCGGTGACCGCCGCCAGCAGCACGACCTCACGCGATCGTCGAACGAGCTCTCGTAGTTCGTCTCTGCGCACCTCGAACGACTCAGGACGTAGAGCCCTCATCATCCGTCGGCGCCACACGTGGGCAGAGTGTACGACGCCCGGCCCGGCGCAGACGCACCATTGCTCAGCGAATCAGCCGGCTCGGAGGATTTCCTGGCTGATCAACTGGCCCTCCCGGAGTTCGATCTGCATGTGCCTTCCGAGGCACGACGGGCAAGCGTCGTGTCCGCTCGACTTCCACCCGGTTCGGCGGACCGGGGCCGCGTCCCGGTCGTGCGCTGCCGTCGGCCACCCCGCCAGTCCCGCTCGTGCGGCGCCGCCGGCGCTACCGTCGAAACGTGCTTGCACCAACAGTCGACGAATCATGTTACGAACAAACGGGCACGCTGTGCCGTTGGGTGTACGACAACACCAACCAGAACGAAACCCTGGCCAATCTGAGCAACTGGTTCATCGACAAGCCCCTACAAGTGCTGGTCGTGCTCGTCGTGGCACTGATCCTGAGCCGCCTGGCGCGGCGCTGGGTGCGGCGCCTCGTCACCCGTGTGATCGCACCGGAGACGGATCCCGGCCAACGGCTTGGCAAGCTGGGCATCGAGATCCCCGAGTCCCTCACGGTCGAGCCCGACCCCCGTCGTGAGTCGCGTGCTGCTTCGGCCTCGGTCGTGTTGACCAGCACGATCATCGCGGCGATCTGGGTGATCGCTCTGTTGACCGTCCTGGGGATCATCGGTATCCAGCTCGGTCCGCTGCTGGCCGGCGCCGGGGTAGCCGGTGTTGCACTCGGCTTCGGCGCGCAGAGTCTCGTGAAGGACTGCATCGCCGGCTTGTTCATGTTGATCGAGGATCAATACGGCATCGGCGACGTGGTCGATCTCGGCGAGGCGGTCGGCGTCGTCGAGGAGGTCTCGTTGCGCACGACGGTGCTGCGTGGGGTCGACGGCACCGTCTGGCACGTGCCCAACGGGGTCGTGCAGCGAGTCGGCAACCGCAGCCAGTTGTGGTCGGTCGCCGTCATCGACGTCGATGTCGCCTACGACACGGAGATCGAACGCGCCCGCCGGCTGCTGCAACAGGCAGCCGACGAGGTCTGCGATCGCGATGACCACGCCGCCGACATCGTCGAACCCCCCCAGGTGCTCGGTGTCGAGGCGCTCGGAGCCGACGGGGTCACGCTACGGCTCACGGTGAAGGTCAAACCGGGCACCCAGTGGATCCTCCAGAGGGCGTTGCGCGAGCACGTGAAGTCGGTCTTCGACTCGGCTGCGATCGAGATCCCGTTCCCGCAACGAACCGTCTGGATGCGAGTCGACTCGGACGAGCAGGACCTGCCGTCCACGTGAGCGGTCGCTACAACCTCGAAGCATCCCGGTCCGGCGTGACATGATGGCATCCATGTCCGTGGTCGAGCCCGTCGGCGCGCTCGCCTTCCTGCATCGCCCCTCCACCACCATGCTGGCGGTTGCGATCGTGTGTGCGCTGGTGGGTTGGTTGCTCCACGGATACGCCGCATGGAGCACCCGGGCGCGTCCCGATTCGCCGGGCCCCGACCGCCGCCCTGCGCCTCTCGATGACGGGCAACTGGAACCGCCGGCCGTCGTTGCGCTGCTCACCAACGGCTATGCGGTACCTCACACCGCTGTGGCAGCGACGGCTCTCGACCTGGCAGCGCGCGGTTGGATCCGGTTCTCGACGATCGAGGGTGAGCTGGTCGTCGTGACCCGCGGCAATGCCCCCAGCGGAGACTCGCTGCGCCCGTTCGAGCAACAGGTGCTCAACCATCTCGCGGCTCGTGCCTTCAACGACGTCATTTCGGCCAACACACTGGCGATGTCCCACCATCGCCAGAACCGCCGCTGGTGGTTGCGGTTCGGTCGCACGGTTGCCGAACACGCACGGGACCTTGGCCTGTCCACTCGCCGGTACACCCCGATCGAGCTGGCGCCGGCCGGCGTCGCTGCCGGCATCGGTCTGATCGCCTGTTGGGTCGGCGCACGCGGGGGCGACGAAATCGCACTCTCCGACTCGTGGAAGCCGCGACTGGTGTGGGCGATCGCGTTGTCGGCGCTGGCAGCGCTGGCCTGGAGCACCACGATGAGGGCGCTCGGCTCGGCGCAACGGCCGACCGGCCTCGGCACTGCGCGCAGCGCCGCATGGATGGGGTACCGGCGAAGGTTGCGCGAGCGAATCCCTGTCCACGCCAGCGTATTGGCGCCACCTCCACAGCAGCTCGCACTCGCCCACGCATCGGTCATGGGGGTCGCCGAGCAGGTGCTCGACGAGCTTCCGGCAGCGCCCGAGGACCACCGGTACGCCTGGTCGGAGGCAGGCGGAACGCCCCACATCGTGCGTGTCCACTACCCCGTTCGCCCCGGCTACGGCCAGCACCCGCTGAAGGTCGGCGCGGCCGGCGTGATCGTGTTCTTCACGGTTCGCTGGGCTGCGTGGATTCCTCAATCGGGTGTCCGACGGCGAGGCCCTCGAGTCGCTGCTGGAGCGCGTCCCCGGTCAGATCGACCTGATCGAGACGATCGCCGAGGTGCTCGCCGTCATCTGCTGGGTGCCGATCATCTGGGGGGCCTGGGCGATCATCGCCGGAGCGATCGACTCGGTCGCAACACGCGAGCGGCTGGGTTCGGTCGTGCGTGCCCGCAGGCCGGTCGAGGTGCTTCCGCCGTTCCTGGTCAGCGTCGTCAAACCGTTCGCCGAGCGGGACCGGTTCTCCACCTATCTCGCCGTCGACGACGGCAAGCGGACATGGGTCGCGGCGTGGCTGGCGAACGAGCGCAGCGCTGCCCCGCAAGGTAGCCAGGCTCGGGTACGAGCGACCCCCCTGCTCGGCTATGTGCGCTCCTCCGAACCGGTCGGCACGGCGACCAGGTCGACGGACTGAACCGGACACGAATACCGTCGACGGCGACGTCGTCCAGCAGACTGACGAGATGCCGACCGATGCGCGCCAAACGATCGTCACGCTCGACCTCGAAGGAGTGCTCGTTCCGGAGATCTGGATCGCCGTAGCCGACCGAACCGGCATCGACGCGCTGCGGCGCACGACACGTGACGAACCCGACTACGACGTGCTGATGCAGTATCGACTCGACGTGCTTGCCGAGCACGAGCTGACGATGTCGTTGATCAGCGATGTCATCGCCGGGCTTGCGCCGCTGCCGGGAGCGCGCTGCTTCCTCGATGATCTGCGGGCGCTGACACAGGTGATCCTGCTCTCCGACACGTTCGAGCAGTTCGCATCGCCGTTGATGGTGCAGCTCGGCATGCCGACGGTGTTCTGCCACCGCCTCACGGTCGAGCACGACCGGATCACCGGCTACCAGCTGCGCCAGCCCGATCAGAAGCGGTACGCCGTCGAAGCCTTCCGCGGTCTCAACTATCCGGGTCATCGCGGCGGGAGACTCGTACAACGACACCTCGATGCTGGATGCTGCCGACTTCGGCTTCCTGTTCAAGTCGCCTCAGCACGTACGCGACGAGTTCCCGCAGTTCCCGGCGGTCGACGAGTACGCCGATCTGCTGGCGCTGATCACACCCCGACTCGGTTGACGTCCTGTCGATCTGATGCGAAGCGGCCCGCCCGACACAACCAATGGACAGATCAGCTGCGAGAATCAAGGGATGTCGCAGCACACCGAGGGCACCTTCACCGCATTCGACGGGCTCAGCATCTTCCATCAGTCCTGGTTGCCGGCCGGTGACCCGGTCGCCGCCGTGATGTTGATTCACGGCCTCGGCGAGCACTCCGGCAGGTATTCGCATGTCGCCCGGGCACTGACCGACGCCGACCTCGCGGTTCACGCCCTCGACCACCGGGGCCACGGCAAGTCCGAAGGTAAGCGCAGCTTCGTCAGGTCGTACGACGAGTTCATGAGCGATCTCATCCAGTTCCGAGCCCATATCGAGGCACAGCATCCCGGTCTGCCGTTGATCCTCCTCGGCCACAGCATGGGCGGCAACCTCGCTGTCGGCCACGCCCTCGATCACCAGGACGGAATCGCCGGGCTCGCCCTGAGCGGCGCCGCACTCCAGGTCGGCAGCGACCTCTCCCCCGCCAAGCTGAAAGTGTTTCGTGTGATCGCCAAGATCGCACCCAGTTTCCGCCCGGAGGGTCTCAGCGCCGAGGCGATCAGCCGTGACCCGGCGGTGGTCGCTGCCTACCAGAACGATCCGCTGGTGTTCACGGGGAAGATCTCGGCCGGTCTCGGGGCGGCATTGATCGGCGCGATGGAGCGATTCCCCGACCGCTACCACGAGCTCACGTTGCCGATCGTGATCATGCACGGCACCGACGATCAACTGGCCAGCGTCGAAGGTTCTCGGGCGCTCGAGTCGGCCGCCGTCAACGCCCGGGTCACCGCTCACTACTACGAAGGCCTCTACCACGAGGTCTTCAACGAACCCGAGCAGGACCAGGTCCTGGCCGATCTCGTGAGCTGGATCACGTCGGTGATCTCGTGAGCCGGGTCACGTGAGCACATGAGCGATCTCGACCCCTTTCCGTCGGACTGGTCATCGGCGCTGGCGGTGGTCGCCCATCCCGACGACATGGAGTACGGCGCAGCCAGCGCGGTCGCCAGGTGGACATCGGAAGGCAAGCGCGTCGGCTACCTGCTCGTCACCCGGGGCGAAGCCGGCATCGCCACGATGGCCCCCGACGAGGTCGTCAAGTTGCGTGAGGTCGAGCAACGTCGCAGCTGTGACGTGGTCGGCGTCGAATCGCTGGAGTACCTCGACCACCCCGATGGGCTCGTGGTCGAAGGGCTCGAGCTGCGCCGAGACCTCGCCGCCGCAATCCGGAGACACCGCCCCGATGTGGTGATCTCGATCAACCATCGCGAGTCGTGGGGTGGTCCATCATGGAACCATGCCGACCATCGCGCCGTCGGCCGGGCGCTGCTCGACGCCACCCGCGACGCCGCCAACCGTTGGTTGTTCCGAGACGCCGGCGAGCCCTGGAGCGGAGTCCGGTTCGTGGCATTCGGTGGTTCGCCACAGAGCACGCACGCCGTTGACGTCAGCGATTTCATCGAACTCGGAATTGCGTCGCTCGCCTGTCACGAGCTGTACCTCGACGCACTCGACGAACCCACCGACCCCGACGCGTTCCTACGCGAGGGGGCACGTGCGGCCGGCCAACGTTGCGGGTGCGAGTACGCCGCGGCGTTCGAGCTGATCTCGCCGTGAGCTGTCGTTGACCAGCCATCTCGCCCATCCCCAGGGGCGCGACATGCAACTCGGTCTGGCAGGCACCGGCATCGCCGTCATCGCCTGGGGCACATCCGGCGTCGTCATCAAGGCGATCGACATGGGCGGCCTGGCGATCGGGTTCTGGCGATTCTCGTTGTACGCGCTGGTGCTGACCAGCTGGATGATCGCTCGCGGTCAGCGACTCGGCCGCCGCGTCCTGCTCGCCAGCCTGCCGGGCGGGATCAGCCTCGGGCTCGATGTGACGTTCTTCTTCACGGCGGTCAAGTTGACGAACGTCGTGAACGCAACGACGATCGGCTCACTCCAGCCATTGATCGTCGCCGTGTTCGCGGCACGGATGTTCGGCGAACAGATTCGAGCCAAGGACCTGGCCGCCGCGGTGGTGGCGATCGCGGCGGTGATCGTGATCGTGGTCGAGTCATCCGGAACCCCCGAGTGGAGCGGCGCCGGCGACCTCGCTGCCGTCGGCGCACTGTTCTGCTGGAGTGGCTACTTCATCTTCTCCAAGCGCTCCAAGGGCGTGCTGACGTCTCAGGAGTACACGGTCGGCACGGGTATCTGGACAGCCGTCATCTGCCTCGCCGTCGGGTTGGTGTTTCGACAGGACATGTCGTTCCCATCACGGATCAACTGGCTCCCTCTGATCGCGCTCACGTTCGGTGCCGGCATCCTGGGCCACTCGATCATGAACTGGTCGCTCGTGCGAGTGCCGCTCTGGCTGGGTTCGACGCTGACGCTGCTGATCCCCGTGGTCGGATCGCTGACCGCTTGGATCTTCCTGGACGAACCGCTTTCGACCGTCCAGCTGGCAGCGATGGCGGTCGTGATCGGAGCGCTGGCCTCGATCCTGATGACGCAGAGCAAACCCGAGCCTGTCAGGGCCCCACAGGCCGCAACCAACTGGCCGTCGTCTCCGTAACGAAGTGCTGCCCGGTACCGGTATGGCATCGGTCCGTCGCGGCGCGTTCACATTCGGTGGGTGGATCGATCGGCCGGTACGCTCGCTGCGTGACCGAGTCGAAGATCATCTACACACACACTGACGAAGCGCCGGCGCTTGCCACGTACTCGTTGTTGCCCATCATCCAAGCCTTCGCGGGCGCGGCCGGCATCGACGTCGAAACGCGAGACATTTCGCTGGCCGGCCGAATCGTGGCCCAGTTCCCCGACTACGTCGCGGAGGATCTGCGGATCAGCGACGACCTGGCCGAGCTCGGCGCGATCGCCCAGACACCCGGGGCGAACATCATCAAGCTCCCCAATGTCTCGGCGTCGATGCCCCAGCTCAAGGCCGCGATCGCCGAGCTGCGGGCCAAGGGGTACACACTTCCCGAGTATCCCGACGACCCGTCGACACCGGAAGAGCACGACATCGCAGCCCGCTACGGCCGTGCGATGGGCTCGGCCGTCAATCCGGTGCTCCGCGAGGGCAACTCGGATCGTCGTGCCCCGAAGGCCGTCAAGCAGTACGCCCAGAATCACCCGCACTCGATGGGTGCCTGGTCGCTCGCCTCGAAGACCCACGTCACGACGATGGGCTCCAACGACTTCTTCTCCAACGAGCAGTCGGTCACGATCGCCGACGCCGACGACCTGCGAATCGAACACGTCGCCGCCGACGGTACGGTCACCGTGCTCAAGGACTCGGTACCCGTTCAGGCCGGAGAGGTCGTCGACGGCACGTTCATGTCGAAGAACGCGCTCGTCGAGTTCCTCACCGCTCAGGTGGCCGACGCCCGCAACGAGGGCGTGCTGTTCTCGCTCCACCTCAAGGCCACCATGATGAAGGTCTCCGACCCGATCATCTTCGGCCACGCCGTGCGGGTCTACTTCGCCGACGTGTTCGACAAGTACGGCGACCAACTCGAAGCCGCCGGCGCCAACCCCAACAACGGCTGGGGCAACGTGCTCGACGCCGTCGCGTCCCTGCCGGCCGACGTGCAAGCCGACATCGAGACGATCGTCGACCGCATCTACGCCCAGGGCCCCGACATGGCGATGGTCGACTCCGATCGTGGCATCACCAACCTGCACGTACCGAGTGACATCATCGTCGACGCCTCGATGCCGGCGATGATCCGCACGTCGGGGCAGATGTGGAACAAGCACGGCGACCAGCAGGACTGCAAGGCCGTGATCCCGGACTCCAGCTATGCCGGCGTGTATCAGGCCGTCATCTCCGATTGCCAGGCCAACGGCGCCTACGACCCGGCCACGATGGGTTCGGTGCCCAACGTCGGGCTGATGGCCCAGAAGGCCGAAGAGTACGGCAGCCACGACAAGACGTTCGAGGTCCCCGCCGACGGTACCGTCCGCGTCGTCGCCCAGAGTGGCTCGTCCGTGATGGAGTTCTCGGTGCAGGCCGGCGACATCTGGCGGATGTGCAACGTCCGCGACCTGCCGATCCAGGACTGGGTCAAGCTGGCTGTCACCCGTGCCCGAGCCTCCGGTGCCCCGGCCGTGTTCTGGCTCGACGAGACACGCGCCCACGATGCCCAATTGATCGCCAAGGTCCACCAGTATCTCGGCGACCACGACACCGACGAACTCGACATCCGCTTCCTGGCGCCCGCCGCTGCCTGCAAGCTCTCGGTCGAGCGGATCCGCCAAGGGCTCGACACGATCTCGGTCACCGGCAACGTGTTGCGCGACTACAACACCGACCTGTTCCCGATCCTGGAGGTTGGGACCAGCGCCAAGATGTTGTCGATCGTGCCGCTCATGAACGGCGGCGGGCTGTTCGAGACCGGTGCCGGCGGATCGGCACCCAAGCACGTGCAGCAGTTCGAGAAGGTGAACTACCTGCGTTGGGACTCGCTCGGCGAGTTCCTGGCGCTGGCCGTGTCGTTGGAGCATTTCGGCGAGGTCACCGACAACTCGAAGGCAAAGGTGTTGGCCGCTGCACTCGACATCGCCACCGGCAAGCTGCTCAACGAGCGCAAATCGCCTGCCCGCAAGGTCGGCGAGATCGACAACCGTGGCAGCCACGCCTACCTGGCCATGTACTGGGCCGAGGCGCTCGCCGGGCAGACCGACGACGCCGAGATCGCGGCACGCTTCGCGCCGATCGCCGAGGCGCTGGCATACGACGAGCAGAAGATCTACGGTGAGATGCTTGCCGTCCAGCGCCACCCGGTCGACATCGGTGGGTACTACATGCCCGATCCCGGCAAGGCAGCGGCAGCGATGCGTCCCAGCGCCACGCTGAACGCCATCATCGACTCCATCTGACGGCTGCATCGGCCCGTGACGCGACGATGTGCAGTGAGGGCACACTGAGATGATCGGCGTGTTCGACGCGACCGTCGGCCTGATTCTCCGTCAGACCGATTCGATAGTGCGGTCCGGTGACGCCCTGACCGGTGGCGACTGGCTGCGGGCCGGGGGCATCGTGTTGTCGGCGATCGCGATCGCCATCGCAGCCAACCGCATCGCCCGTTCGACGCTCGCTCGCGTGCTCGGATCGGGCATGGCGACGATCATCACCGCCCGCTTCATCGGGTACCTGCTGGTACTCGTCGGGCTGGTGTACGCCCTCAACACGCTCGGCGTGCGCGTCGGACCACTGCTCGGTGCACTCGGGTTGGGTGGCCTGGTCCTCGCCCTGGCCCTGCAGAAGGTGGTCGAGAACTTCGTCGGAGCGCTGATCCTGCAAACCCGGCGACCGTTCACGGTGGGCGACACCGTCACGCTCGTCGAACAGACCGGCGTCGTCACCGACATCGACTCGCGGACAACGGTGTTGCGCGGCCTCGACGGCACGATGATCCGGATTCCGAACGGTGAGGTGCTGTCATCGACGATCGTCAACCTGACCCGATCCTCAGCTCGCCGCAGTGAGCTCAGCGTCGGCGTCGCGTACGACACCCATCTCGATCATGCCACCGAGACCCTCAAGGCTGCGGTGAGGCGGGTCCAGCGGATCCTCGGCGACCCGCCGCCGCTCGTCGTATTGCGTGGTTTCGGTTCCTCGAGTATCGACTTCTCGATCTACTACTGGCACGCCAGCGATGTCCCTTCGGAACTGGCGACCACCCACGATCTCATGCTGGCGATCCATCACGCGTTCGCCGATGACGACATCACGATCGCCTTCCCCCAACTCGTCGTGTGGCCCGGTCACGACGTCGATCACAATCCGTACGACGGTGCCCCGGGCGATGTCTTCACCCGGCACTCACACGAACCCGACCCTGATGCAACCCCCACCGAGCCATCTCGGTGGCGGCTACGGCGTCGCCCCGACTGATCAGCCGGCCATCATGGCGCGATCAGGCGCTGACCGGGGTCACCGGATCGCGACCGGCGAGCACCTCGACCACATTGCGAGCGGCGAGCGTGGCCATTGCCGAGCGGGTCTCGACCGTGGCCGAGCCGAGATGTGGCAGCAGCGCCACATTGTCGAGACCGAGCAGACCAGGGTGCACCGCCGGCTCGTTCTCGTACACGTCGAGCGCGGCACCGGCGATCGAGCCGGAGGTCAACGCATCGACCAGCGCAGCCTCCTCGACGATCGGCCCGCGGGCGGTGTTGACGAGGAACGCCGTCGGCTTCATCTTCTCGAGCGCTGCGGCGTCGATGAGGTGGTGGGTCTCGTCGTTGTACGGACAGTGGAGCGAGACGACGTCGCTCGTCTCGAGCAACTCGTCAACCTCGACACGCCGAGCGCCGAGGCGCCCTTCGATCTCGGGATCGACGGCGAACAGGTTGCTGTACACGATGTCCATGCCGAACGCCTTGGCACGCGTCGCCAGCGCTTGACCGATCGCTCCCATCCCGACGACGCCGAGCCGGCGGCCCTGGAGGCCGGCGCCGAGCATCATGAACATCCCCCACTGCCATGGCTGCTGGGAGCGGATCAGGCGATCCCCCTCCCCCAGACGCCGAGTGACCATCAAGAGCAACGCCATCGCCAGGTCGGCGGTGGCCTCGGTGAGCACGCCGGGCGTGTTGGTGACGACCACACCTCGACGCTGGCACGCAGCGACATCGATGTTGTTGTAGCCGACGGCCACGTTGGCGACGATCTTGAGATTGGGAGCGGCATCGAGGAACGTGTCGTCGACCCGATCGGTCAGGAGCGTGACGGCAACATCGGCCGTGGCGAGTTGCTGGTTGCGCACATCGATCGGGATCTGCTCGTCATCGTCCCAGGCCCAGACCTCGCCGGCCTGCCTCAGGATCTCGAGACCGGCTTCGGGGATACGCCCCGTGACGACGATCCTGCTCATGCTCCGGCCACCCATGCGGCGAGCCTACCGATGCCCTCGGAGATGTCGTCGACAGCGATCCCCGAGTAGGCGAACCGGACATAGTGCTGCGTCTCATCGGGACGCGCCGAGCCGAAGTGGTGACGGGTACAGAACGACACGCCGGTGTTGTGCAGGGCGGCGGTGGCGAACTCGCTGACGGAGTCGAAACCGAGCGTGGTCACCGCCTCGGTCACGTTCGGGAAGAGGTAGAACGTCGCTTCCGGCGTGGCACACGACACGCCGGGAACGGCAACGAGTGCCGCCTGCAGCGGCATCGCGACGCCGTTTCAGCTCCGCCAGCAGCGCAGCGGCGCCGGAGGGATCACGCAGCGCCTCGACCCCTGCCGCCTGCACGAAGTGGGTGGTGCAGCTCTCGTCGTTGGTGTTCAGCTTGGCGATCTGTTCGGCGACGTGGCGTCGGCGCCGCAGCGCATCCCAGCCGCCACCCGGTCATCGCGAACTTCTTGGAGAACGTGTACAGGATCACCGTGCGTTCGGCCATGCCTGGCAACGACGCGATCGACGTCGACGTCCCCGAGTAGCGCATCTCGAAATAGGCCTCATCGCTGAGCACGACGAGATCGTGCTCGACCGCCAAGCGGGCGATCTCGGCCATCTCCTCAGGCGAACTCTCGCAACCGAGCGGGTTCTGGAGGTTGTTGTAGATCAGCACGCGGGCTTGCGGTGCCAGCTGGCGAAGCTGGTCGAGATCGATGCTGAACCCGGTCGGCGTCTCGTGGTAACGGTACGGCAGCGCGCGGCCGCCGTAGTAGTCGATCTGGCTCTCGTAGATCGGGTAGCCGGGGTTGGGGTACAGCACTCCGTCGCCGGGATTCATCATGGTCTGGATGAACTTGGTGATGACGGGCTTGCCGCCCGGCTGCACCACGATGTTGGCACCCGTGAGATCGAGCCCGCGAGCACTACCGATGTTGTCGGCCAAGGCGTCGCGGAGCGCTGGTATGCCTGCCGCCGGGCAATAGCCGGTGCGCCCGTCGGCGATCGCCCGGTTCATCGCATCGACGATGTTGGCGGGGGTCGCGAGATTGATGTCGCCGAGGTGGAACGGGTAGACCCGATTGCCCCGTGACGCCCACTCGGCCGCAGCGGTCGACACGGCGAACGCCGTCTCGGTCCCCAGCTTGTCCAAACGATCTGCGAGCTGCATCTCGTACCTTCCTCGCACATGGCCACGGCCGTACCGCCACGGACGACGAGACACTAACAATTTGTCAAACGGTGCTGCAATGCAGAACAGTTCCACGATCCGGAACACCCCGAGCGGAACACGCCGGTGGAGAACCTGGGCGGCTATTGGGTGGCGGCCAGCCGGACACGGCGCAGCACCCGAACCTTCGACGCTGCGATATCGGCCTGCAGCCGCACCCACGCCTCGTCGGAGGTCGGCGCCTCTGCCGTGGCGACCGCGATCTCACCGTCGTACCGTTCGGCCTCGGCGATCCACACCGGCTCGACACTCAGCAGACGACCGTCGAGTCCTCGCACGTGGTTCTCCCGATACTCGAGT
This sequence comes from uncultured Acidimicrobiaceae bacterium, assembly GCA_963722635.1. Classification (GTDB taxonomy): domain Bacteria; phylum Actinomycetota; class Acidimicrobiia; order Acidimicrobiales; family Ilumatobacteraceae; genus Ilumatobacter. The sequence continues at coordinate 90,916 of CAVRNX010000012.1, read as the reverse complement.
GTGGTACGCCAGCCGGCACGCTCGAGATGACGCCGCGGCGACGGGCGCAGCACAACGCCATGGCGACGGGCTCGCTGGTTCGAACGGCGAAGGGTGGACGACACTCGACCATTGTGAACCATCGACCCTGTGGAACGTCAGCCCCTACAACATGTGAATTTCCTGGGGACGACTGCCTACCGGACTGTGGGTAACGCAGTGATAGCGGCTCAGCCTGCCGGCCGGGCGATCAAGACAGGGATCACGCGGTCGGTCTTGGCCTGGTAGTCGGCGTAGGTCGGGAAGACACCGACTGCTCGATCGAACCAGACCTGGCGCTCGTCTCCGGTGACCTCGTCCACGACGAACTCATGCGGCTCGGCGCCGTCCTGGATCATCACGTTCGAGTCGGCGAGCAGGTTGTTGTACCAACCTGGGTTGCTCGGCCTGCCGCCGTACGAGGCGATCAGTGCGTACTCGCCGTCGTGCTCGACGCGCATCAAGGCGATCTTGCGGACATTGCCCGATCGATGCCCGCGCATCGTGACCACGATGATCGGGATCCCGGTGTCGCTCAATGTGTTGGCGCGTTGCCCGCCACTGGCCTCGTAGTCGCTGATCTGCTGACGCACCCAATCGAGTGCACTCGGCTCGTAGTTCCCGTCAATCGGCATCGATGCATCGTATGGCAGTACGGTCGAACTCGCTCGACCCGAGCGGGCCGACGTGTTCGGAGGAACCATGCTCATCATCGCCGGCGAGATCAGGATGCAGACAGGGACTCGCGATCAGTTCTTCGACGCTGTGGCTCCGATGGTCGCCTCGACGCGCTCTGAGCAGGGGTGCCGGGCCTACGCCTTCACTCCCGACCCGGACGACGATCAGCTGATCAGGTTGTACGAACTCTGGGACGGTGAGGACGCGCTCGCCAGGCACATGGCATCGAGCCACATGGCCGAGTGGCGCAAACGCAGCGCTGCGCTGCCGGTGACCGGCCGAGATCTCGAGTGCTACACGATTTCGGAGGTTCGCCCGCTCTGACTCACCGTTCGACCCGATCGACGCTGCTGGGGATCTGCATCGCGCATCTCGGATAAGGCAATCTGGTGATGACGGATCGGTTGCCGACTCGCAACCGCTCCCCCATCCCGACCCACTGGAGCAGAACGCCATGGAGAATAGCTACGCCTCGTACCCCTCGCTCGTCGACCGCACCGCGTTCGTGACGGGCGGGGCCGACGGCATCGGCTCCGCCGTTGTTCGCCACCTCGCCCACCAAGGCTGCAAGGTCGCCTTCGTCGACAAGAACGTGGCCTACGCCAACGACACGATCGAACGCTGCGTCAGGGATGGGACCCCTCACACACCGGTCTTCTACGAGGTCGACCTGCTCGATATCGGCGACCTGCAGGCCGCTTGCGAGCGAGCGGTCGACGATCTCGGCGGCGTGACCGTCCTGGTCAACAACGCCGCCAACGACGACCGTCACGATTGGCGGGCGATGACGGTCGAGTACTGGAACGACCGGATGAACGTGAACCTGCGGCACTACTTCTTCGCCATCCAAGCGCTGGCGCCGCAGATGATCGAGGCCGGTCAGGGGTCGATCGTCAACATCGGTTCGAGCAGCTACATGATGCAGGAGGACTTCTTCCCCGGCTACGCGATCGCCAAGTCGGCGGTGGAAGGCATCACGCGCACGATGGCGCGAACGCTCGGTCCGCACAACGTGCGCGTCAACACCGTTCTGCCCGGGTGGGTCCCCACCGAACGCCAGCTCGAGAAGTGGTGGTCACCGGAAGGTGAGGCGGAGACGATCCGCGACCAGGCACTCAAGAAGCGGATCTCGCCCGATGAGTTCGTGCAGATGGTTCTGTTCCTTGCCGCCGACGACGGTGGTGGTTGCACCGCCCAGCAGTTCATGGTCGACGGCGGCCGCTTCTGACACGCGCCGGCCCACATCGTCACACAGCCGTGCGACGACTACTGTCACACCCGTGTCGGACGTCTTTCACCTCGGCCTCACCCGTGATCAGTTGCAGAATGCGACCGTGGCGATACTCCCTGGCGACCCCGGGAGGGTTCCGAAGATCGCCGGCCTGCTCGACAACCCCGTCGCCCTGGCATCGAACCGCGAGTACCACAGCTATCTCGGGTTCTCGGGCGACACTGCGATCGTCGTGTGTTCGACCGGGATCGGCGGTCCGTCGACGTCGATCGCCGTCGAGGAATTGGCGCAGCTCGGTGTTCGCACCTTCCTACGGGTCGGAACCACGGGGGCGATCCAGCCCGACATCGACGTGGCCGACGTGATCGTGACCACCGGATCAGTGCGGATGGACGGCGCCAGCCTGCACTTCGCTCCGCTCGAGTATCCCGCCGTCGCCCACTTCGACTGCACCACGGCGCTCGTCGAGTCGGCCCGCGATCTCGGCCATCCGAGCCACGTCGGGATCACGGTCGCCTCCGACACCTTCTACCCCGGTCAAGAGCGCTACGACACGGTGTCCGGCTATGTGCTCCGGTCGCTCCAGGGCAGTACTGCCGAATGGGCGGCGCTGCACGTGTTGAACTACGAGATGGAGAGCGCCACGCTGTTCACGATGTGCTCGGCAAACGGATGGCGGGCGGGCATGGTGGCCGGTGTGCTGGTCAATCGCACGAAACAGGAGATCCCCGACGAATCCGTCCACGATCAGGTCGAGGCGAACGCGGTGGCCGTCGTGGTCGAAGCTGCCCGGCGCCTCGCCGGTTAGGGAAGCTGTGACCACGCACTCGGCATGATTCCCCTGATGCTGCTGTTGGGTGCGTGCCTTGGAGTCGCGGCGATCGGTGGCGTGGCAGTTCGAACGCTGGCGGGCCTGATCATCGCCAGTTCGCTCGTGTGGGGCGTACTCGTCGGCGCCAACGCGTCGTCGCTGGCGGTCGGCATCGGCGGTACCGCGCTGGCCGCCGTCAACATCGCCGTTTCCCTGGGGGTTGTCTGGGCGATCGGTTGGCCGATCCGTCGTCGCAACCCTCCGCCCGGGTGAGGACGGCCCCGATCAGGGCCTGACCCCGCTCGCCATCAGGAACTCGAGTGTGCGCCCGAGCGCGACAGCAGCCGACAGGGCGTGGTACGAACCGCGTGCGTCGCAGCTGAAGCCGTGTTCGGCTGCGTCGTACACATAGACGGGCACGATCGGGTGGGCGCGACCGATGTCCTCGACCTGATCGAGCGAGATGGCGTGGTCGAGCGCGCCGAAGTGAAGCATCGTCGGCACATGCGGCGCACGATCGATGAACTCATGAATCTGGCCGCCGTAGTACCCGACAGCGGCGGCAACCGGAAGCTCGTTGGCGGCCAGCCATGCGAGGCTGCCGCCGAAGCAGTAGCCGATCACCGCCACCGGCCCCGATACCGAGACATGCCCGACAGCTGCGGCAACGTCTGCCATCGCCGATTCCCATCGAACCGCCATCGCCAGTTCACGCCCGTCCGCGATGCCCTGTTGCGTGTACTCCAATTCGACGCCTCGTTCGACCCGGTCGAACAGCGCGGGAGCGATCGATCGATAACCGAACGATGCGTATCGATCAACCACCGACCGGATGTGGGGGTTGACCCCGAAGATCTCCTGGATGATCACGACCGAAGCGGCAGCCCCGTCCGGATCGACCTCGTAGGCGTCGAGCACGTGGCCGTCAAGGGCGGTCAGCTTGGTCATCTCGGATCCTTCCGACCGGCTCGGCGGCCTGATCGATCAGTCAACTCGGGCTCTCGAATCAACGTGGCCCGGACAGCTTGTCACAACGGTCGGCTCGGCCCGTGTAGCGATCGGTGACGGGCGCTATTCAGACCAGGTCAGCACATCGTCGAGGTTGCGGGGGATCTCGACCCAGGTCCGACCCGGACGGAGACCGAGCGGGTTGAGATCCTCGACGGTGTCGAAGAAGCTGAAGGGGTCCTCCGCGGCGAACCTCAGCCAGGTGCCCGACCGAACGGTGCCGCCGGTGAAGATGAACACGGGGTTCGACCCGAGCACCTGGGCGTCAGGGTTGCCATCGAACCGGTTGCGGCCGTAGTCGGCCATCATCACGACCACATTCGTGGCCCACACCTGCTCGACACCAGTGCTGGTCTCGGTGTTGTGCTCGACACCGTTCTGGCGACGGTAGTAGCGCTGTGATGCTTCGTCATACACCCAGCGCGCCCGGATGCTGTCGAGCTTGATCTCGAGATCGGTCGCAGGCGAACCGGTGAGTTGTTCACCCTCCCGGAGGTAGGGGAACACCTGTGGCGGCACTTGCGCGTCATCTGGCGTGTGCCCCCAGAGCACCTCGGTACTCGAGTACAGATCGTTCGGACCCCTGCGACCACTGCGGCGGTAATAGCCGGTCGTGCGCTGGAAGCTGAGATCGACCAGGTCGGAGTCACGGATCGCCCGGGTGACCGCTGGATTACCGCCGCTCCATGCGAACAGCGGCCGGTTCAACGACAACAGCAGGTTGACGTCCTGAGCGCGGCCCGATCGAATCGGACCGACCGGGTCGCTGTCTTGGGAGTGGAACACCGTCGCCAGCCTCGTGACCGAGTCATTGATGATCGCTTCGAGCACGATGTCTGCCTCGTTGAGGCCTGCCTGCGGAATCACGCTGGTCGGGGCGTTGGAGATCTTGACGACCAGTGCCGGACGATCGGGGATCGCCGACTCGTCCTCGATCGGATCGCCCGTGAGCGGCATGCGGGGCACATCGGGGATCGTGGTGACGGAGATGATCGATGTCGTGGTGACGACCTGGGTCGTCGTGGTCGTGGTCGATCGCGCAGTCGTAGAAGGGGCGACGGTCGTGGCGGTGGTGGACGTGGTCGGTGCGGCATCGTCATCGCCCGAACAGGCGGTGACGATCATGGCGGCGGCGACGAGCAGACTCGTCGGCCATGCGGTTCGGTTCACAGTTCCCTCAGCAGTGCGATGCGCTCTTCGAGCGGTGGGTGGGTGTTGAACCACCGGTGAGGTCCGCCGAGACGACCGCTGTCGCCGACGCCACTCATCGGTTGTTCAATCCACAAGTGTGCCGTAGCCGTGGACGGCGGAATGCGTCACCGTCGTGTCTGCCTGCAGCTTCTCGAGTGCAGAGATCAATCCGGGCGGATAACGGGTCATCTGGCAGGCGCTGACGTCGGCCAGTGTTTCACGCTGACGCGAAATCGCCGCACTGCATCACCTTCGCGATCAGTGGTGCCAGGATCAACAGCGCGAACCCGACCAAGGCGAGCGGATTGGAGCGGTCGGACCGGTCGCCAGAGCGGCGGGTACGTCCACCGTTCCACCACATGGTTCGAATCGCCACGTCGCTCAGCAGGGCGATCGCGCCGACCATGGTGACCGCCAGCGTCGACACCAGGATGTCGTAGTTGCGGATGTGGCTGAGTTCGTGGGCGACGACACCCTCGAGCTCGACGCGGTTCATCTTCTCGAGCAGACCCGGTGGTCACGGCGATCGCTGCGTGCTTCGGGTTGCGGCCGGTGGCGAACGCGTTGGGGGCAGGATCGTCGATGATGTAGACGCCCGGCTTCGGCAGACCCGAGGCGATGCACAGCCCCTCGACCAGATTGTGCAGGCGGGGGTACTCGTCAGGATCGGCAGGCTTGGCGCGGCTGACCCGCAGAGCGATCGCATCGGCCTTCCAGTAGCTGGCGAATGCGATCGCCGCACCGATGATCAGGGCGATCACGGTGACGATCGGACCGCCTCCGAAAGCGAGACCGAACGCAGCGCCGACGAGCGCCACGACGATCACGAATCCGGCCACGAGCAGCACGCTGCGACGTTTGTTCGAACGGATGAGGTCGTACATGTCGGGGGGTGGTGGCGATCAGCGCAGGTTCAGAACTCGACCGTCAGGAGTCGAGCGAGCGGCCTCGTCGGCCTCGAAGTACTCGCGGCGCTCGAAGTTGAACATCCTGGCGAAGTACATCGTCGGGAAACTGCTCGCAGTTTGTTGTTGTAGCCGAGCACGCAGTCGTTGTAGAACTGCCGGGCGTAGGCGATCCGGTCCTCGGTGGCGGTCAGCTCCTCCTGCAGCGCCAGGAAGTTCTGGTTGGCCTTGAGGTCGGGGTAGGCCTCGGCGAGCGCGAACAGCTGGCGCGAGCGCGCCGGTGAGCATGTTCTCGGCCTTGGCCTGGCCGCCGGGCGTGTCGGGCGCGGCGATCGCGGCGTTGCGGGCCTGGATGACGGCGTCGAGCGTCTCCTTCTCGTGGGCGGCATAGCCCTTGACCGTCTCGACGAGGTTGGGGATCAGGTCGAGCCGCCGCTTGAGCTGCACGTCGATCTGCGACCAGGCGTTCTCGACCTGGTTGCGCCGCCGGACGAGTCCGTTGTAGGCGCTGATCAGGTACGCGACCAGCGACCACCACGACGATCAGCACGATGATGAGCTGCCACATGTCGTCAGTCTACGTGGCGAGTCGGCGGTAGATGGCGACGTATGTCTCGGCGAGGCTGGACATCGCGAAGTCGTCTGCTCGCGATGATCCCCGTGCGACCAGGGCACTCGACAGGGCGGCGTCGCCCAATCACACGCTGCAGCGCTACGCCCAAGGCATCGACGTCACCCGGCGGGACGAGCACCGCATCGACCCCGTCGGTGGCGACGTTGCGGTAGCCGTCGAGGGCGCTCGCGACGACGGGGGTGCCCGCCGCCATCGCCTCGATCAGCACGACCCCGAACGATTCTCCGTGCAGCGACGGGGCGCAGAACACGGAGGCGCCCCGCATCCGGGCCATCTTGTCGGCGTCGGTGACGCGGCCGAGCCAGTCGAGGCGATCGTCACCGCCGAATTCGATCCGGAGCCGATTCGTGTCCGGTCCGGTCGCCTGCGATCCAGCACGAGACGTCGCAGTTCGGTTCGGCGAAGGGCCCGCAGCAGCACCTCGAGCCCTTTGCGCTCCTCGTGGCGTCCCAGGAAGAAGATCGCCGGTCGTTCCTGTCGCCGCGGCGGGGTCGACCTGATCTCTGTCGTGTTCGACGCCATTGAACAGCACCTCGTAGTCGCCGCCGAGGTGTCCCTGCACCAGGGCCAGCGCGTCCTTCGAGACGACGACCTTGTGATCGATGCGGTCCAACAGGCGCCGCAGCACCGGAGCGAAAGCCCGATAGCATCGACGACCGACCGGCGGCGTGGAATGTGCCGACCGTCGGCGCCGTGTGCAGCGTCACCGTGGTGATCGCCGGCCCTGGTGCCAGCGGCTCATGCACGTGAATGACATCGAACGCCTCATCGCGCAGCGCCCGCAGCGTGCGCATCACTGCCGACGGGTCGGGCGCCAGTGGAGCGATCGATCCGTTCGCCGCTGTGGGCAGACTGTCGCCGAGCGGGGTGACGAACGACTCGGGTGGCGGACCGTCGCAGGGACCGAGTACCCGCACCTCGTGGCCGTTACGACGCAACTCGCGCGCCAACCCCAGCACCTGGGCCTGCACGCCGCCCGGAATCGACAAGCTGTACGGGCACACCATGCCCACGCGCAAACTCACGGGCGAACCGTAACACGCCGCACACCTGCGAACACCCGACGGACGGGCCGCAGTTCCCGACTCAGCTGACGCCGATCATGTCGATCGGACCGAACCTGCGGGTGAGGTCGTTCGCCTCCAGCGGCTGCGACAGCAGGTATCCCTGGCCGAGGTCGCAGCCGTTACGTCGGAGTTCGCGCAGCTGACCCGTCGTTTCGATCCCCTCCGCCACAGTCTGCAGACTGAGTGAGTCGGCCATCTGAAGGATGGCCCGGGTCAGCGTATTGCCGTTCGGATCGTGCCCGAAGTCGGAGATCACCCCACGATCGATCTTCAGCAGATCGACCGGATGACGCTGTAGATGACTGAGCGAGCAGTAGCCGGCACCAAAATCGTCGATCGCAAACCGGAACCCTTCGGCTCGCAAACGCTCGACGGTGTCGCCTGCTCGATCGTCCTCGTCGACCAGAACGGTCTCGGTGATCTCGAACATGACCGAACGCGGATCGAGGTGTTGACGGTCGACCGCCCCGATCATGCGCTCCACGAAGTCGGGTTGGCGGATCTGCACGGCGGACACATTCACGCTGAGATACAGCTCGGGCCGCCATTTCGCCAACTGCTCCAATCCCTCCTCGAGCACCCAGTATCCCATTGGCACGATCAGGCCCGACCGCTCTGCGATCGGCACGAACTCACTGGCGGGGATGTCCCCGTGGACGGGGTGATGCCACCGGAGCAGCGCCTCGGCACCGGTGACCTGGCCGGTCCGGAGGTCGACGTAGGGCATGTACACCAGCCGGAGTTGCCGACTCCCGATTGCCTCGCTCAGGTCGCCCCGGTACTCGAGATGCCTGGTGGCGATCAACCTCATCGCCGGATCGAAAATGCGAATCTTTCCTTTCCCGGCACGCTTGGCCTCGTACATGGCGATGTCTGCGTCGCGCAACACGCTGGTCGTGCTCATCCCGGGCGAAGCGACCGCCACTCCGACGCTTGCCAGGACGGCGACGTCGTACCCGGCGATCGACACCGGCTTGCGCAACGACTCGAGCAGTGACTCGGCGACGTCGAGCGCACGATCGATGCCACCACGGTCCTCCAACAGCACGGCGAACTCGTCACCGCCGAGGCGGGCGGCCGTGTCGCCGGCGCCGGAAGCTCGCCGGATTCGGTCGGCGACCGTCTTGAGCAGTTGATCGCCGACACCATGGCCGAGCGCGTCATTGACGGACTTGAAGTCGTCGAGGTCGACGAACAACACGACCACCGGATCGGCCTGTGGCCGGACGATCCGTAACGCGTGGTCCATTCGATCCAGGAAGAGCGCCCGATTGGCGAGGCCGGTCAACTCGTCGTGGAACGCGCGATGGCTCAGTTGGCGTTCGAGATTACGTTGCTCGGTGACATCGCGGAACGTTGCCACGATCCCGTCGACCGCCGAACCGCCGACCAGGTTGGTCACGACGACCGTGGCCTTGCGGTCGTGACCGTCGGCATGCAACAGCGACGTGTCGAATTCGACCATGCCGCCCTTGCCTGCTTCCAGCAGCCGGGTGAAATGCCGTTGTGCAATCTCGCGTTCTTCGTCGACGATGACATCGATCAGGTGTCGCCCGTGCCAACTCTCCGGCTCGTAGCCGAGGGTCGATCTCAGGCCGGGGCTTGCATAGCTGACGCACCCGTTCGGATCGGCCAGGATCACGACATCGCTCGAATGTTCCACCATCGCCGCCACCCGGTCCCGCCCAGCGTTGCTCGGTGAGGTGCCGGACCTGGTCGATGAGTCGCCACATCCGGGCCAGCGCCATCACGATCACCATGACCGCTGCGATCGAGACCACCAGGAAGGAAGTCGTCGACGACAGGTCGCTGGCAAGCATGAGGATCATCGCGCCGAGCGGAATCAATGCTGCGAAGAGCAACCCGAAGATCTGCAGCCAATCGACCCGCAACACGTCGCCGGTCGCAGCCGTGACCTGCTTCATGGACGGCACGGTGGCCACCATGCCGATCAACAACGGTCCGACCATCACGCTCGCTGCGACCCCGCTACCGACCGAGAGTCGACCGTCGAAGGCGTACCAACCAGCGGCCACGTGGCCGGCACCCAAGGCGAGATAGCCGAGCACGAGCAACTCGAACATCCTGCGGGTCGGCTCGTTCGCGCCGGACACCCCGCAACGCAAGCATCGCCAGCAGTCCGTCGAGCAACGGGAACAGCCAGATCCATGCCTCCGCGCCTCAACGGCATCGATGCCTCGTCGAAGTACTTGCCCGTCACGCCCAACCAGACCAGCGCGGTGATGGCGACGGCGTAGATGACCGGTTCGGACCCGACCAACAGGTCGCGTGCGTGGCGCCGACCCGATCCGATCGCGAACGTCGCCACGAACAGCGCCGGATACGCCAACACTGCGACCGCCTGACCACCGCCCGGGAACACCATTCCTGTGCTGCCGTACCATTCGGCCGCTTGCACCACGGTCGCTGCAGACAAGGCGGCGAGGCCGACGGCAAGTAGCAACCACGGGACCGGGCGGACCGGTCGATGCACGACAACCGCAGCGATCACGGTCAGGGCCGCGACCGCTGGTGGAGCTGCAACGAGCAGCTCCGTCGCTCGTGACGCAGGCGCGCGCAAGTACGCCACGATCAGCCCGGCCCCGGCCAGGGCAAGGGCTCGTAGACGCCACCAACGAGCGATTCATTACGCTGTCATCGGCAGGAAGGCCCCTCCGGTTGAGCCCAGCCCGGGCCCGTGGGTGTCATCTCGCGACGGAACGACCGACCGGTTTGAACGGAGTGGACGGGGAGGACGCGACGGACGGGACGGAGCTGGACACCGGATTCGAACATTGGGCTGATTGGCGCCCGAAGAGAGAGGCGACTCCGCGGAGCCTGTCAGGCGCTACCGGGAAGCTAGCTCCTCTGCAGGCCCGCACGGCCATCGTGTTGCGCCCGGCGCCTGACCATGTCGACTACGCCAGGTCGCTCGGGCCAGATGGATGGGAAATGTTCCAGGGCTCTCGCTGACCTGCATGTTTGCGATAATTGCACGTCTAGCTGGCGTTTCACGTCGCGCCGATGCTTGCCGAATAACAATCGATATCAAGCGTGTGTGGCACGCCTGCGTCACGGCGAGCGTGCCACACACCTCGGTCACGATGACGGTATGACCGAGCCGTCGAGAGGCTCAGCCGTCGTACGACACGCGCATGAGAACGCCACCGATCGTGATGTCGTGGGGGTCTCCGGTGCCTCCGTACTTGAGCTCCATCACGACGGTCACGTAGTTGCCGTTCGGAACCCAGGCGAGCTGACACCCGGGGTCGCTGCAGTCCACCACGTAGCTGGTGTACGCGGTCGACGTGCGGTTCGCCGAGCTTTGCCCGATGACGACATGGCCACCCGTGTTGTTGCTCTTGACCAGCCAGGTGCTGTCGATGTAGCTGTTGACGTTGTCGACCTTGTACGACACCCGGAAGTTGACCAGCTTCCCCCACTTCCCACCGAGCTCGGCGGGGAGCGGAACCGGGATGATCACCTGCATCGAGCCTGGCGTACTGGTCTTGCGCACGATGGCGTCGCTCGAGTTGTCGAAGTACACGTCCGCCGGCCCGTCGTCGGAGTGGATCTTGAGCAGCGACCCGGGGACGTAGTGGTAGGTGTCTTCCTCGGTGCTCACGTACCCGGCATCGACCTCAGCCTTGGTGTAGACGTCTGTCGAGTTCGCCTTGGCGGCCAGCGCAGCGTCGACCTGGACCTTCGCGTAGGTCTGGCCCTTCTGGTAGTAGATGTCGTCGTGGTCGTGGTCCTGATAGACGCCGACGACGTCGATGATCACCGAGACCGTGCCGAACTTGTTCAGGATCTTGAACTGACCGGACGGCGAGAGACCGACGTTGACGGCGTTCGGTGTCGGTGGTTGGCCTGGTGCAGGGTTCAGGTTGGACGTGACCGGTTCAGCACCGTCGGCCGCCCACAGACGAAGGTCTGTCGCCAGCGAAGGGCTGACGGCGGTGACGTTGAGGGCGAGCCCGGCGGTGCCGGTCGGCAGGCTGCAGTTGCCGACTGCGCCCCACCCGTCGAACGTGATCGTCTCGGCCGGTCCGATCCCGGCGGTTCGTGGCCCAACGGTGAACGGAGCTGGCCGCAGGTCGACCAGCCGGCACGGATTGATCGAGGTATAGATCGGCTTTGGACCGGAGGAATAGACAGCGTGGGTGATCCCGATCCCACCGCCGCCCAGTGTGATTGCCACCGCTGCGCCGACAGCGGCCCAGCGCGTACGGATGCGGTTGATGTCCATGAGTACCTCATTTCTCATCGCGATCTGCACTAACCATCATGAGCCCGCGGTACACGGCCGTCGAGCCGTGACGCCGGCTCGGACCGCGAATGTGACCGAGTTCACCAGCGGGCGTCGAGCGTCGCCGCCGGCCTACGTCGAGCGTGCCGAGCGCGCTCGATCATCACGCTTCTCGGCTGCGTGCCACAGGTGGTGGTCGATCAGATCGCACTCCACCTGGAGCAAGGGGGGTTACTGGTACCCCGGGTCGCTCGGCCAGTTCGGTTGGAACAGATGCCACTGGTGGGGCGCCCGCCGAATCAGATACTCGAGTTCGGCGGCGAGCGCCTGGCTGACACGTTTGACATCGGCCCTCAGCCCGTCACCCGAGCGGGTGACGTCGATCGGCGGACGCACGATGCCGAGATGGCCATCGGTACGGTCGGTGAAGTACACCGCGGTCGGTAGCAAGGGAGCGCCGGTGCGTAGCGACAACGTCGCCGGCCCAGCCGGGATCGTGGTGGTCTCCCCGAAGAAGTCGACATCGATCCCGGTGCGCTGAATATCGCGATCGCTGAGCAGACACACGACCTCGTTGCGCTTGAGCGCCGCCAGCACCTCGCGTCCGGCGTTGGGCCCCAAACAGACGATGTGCATACCGAGCTTGCTGCGCAGGTCGGCGAACCACTCGAACAGCTCGGGTGGTTCGATCTCCTCGACGACAGCGGTCACCCCGTGCCCCCGGTCGGCAAGCCATCGGCCGGCCCACTCCCACCCGCCGAGGTGTGGCAGTGCCAAGATCACACCGTTTCCCGGTTCGAGGGCCTTGGTGACGTAGTCGTACCCCTCGACCCGCATCCCCTTCTCTACTGCCCGGGTGGACAGATACGGCAACCGGAAACTCTCCAGCCAGTAACGCGTAGTACGAGTCGAACGCTTCCTGAACGGCACGCCGGAGCCGAAGCCCACCGATCGTGGGGTCGGCCCGGCGAAGGTGGCGCTCGACCATCAGCCGCCGTTCCGGGCTGGCGAAGTTGGCACCGAGGCCGATCGCCGGCACGAGCCCCTGAGCGGCGAACCCGGGGAGGCCCCTGGCTGCCAACGCTGCCATCCGGTAGCCACCGAACGTGGCCGCGTCAGTGAGGTCAAACCTGTTGCGGGGCCGATTCATGGGGCCGGGTCCAACCGGTCAGTCCCGGCGGCGTGGCACCCGATCGCGCAGCGGCACCCGCGTGCTCCGGCGATTGGTGCGCGCGCCGCGACGGGACTCGCGGCGTTCCCGACGCAGGTCGATTCGGGCCTGCGTGACCGGAGCCACCGCAGCTTGCTTCCACACCTTGACGAAGCGCTGCACCGCTGTGATCGAGATCAGCACGAGCATTCCCCACAGGATCCAGACCAGTGCACCATCGACCCATGGTTCGATCAGCAAGCCGACGCACAGCACCACGATCCGCTCCGCCCGCTCCATCAGGCCGCCCTTGGCGTCGAGCCCCAATGATTCGGCCTTGGCACGCTGGTACGAGATCACCGACGACACCGCCGACACAGCGAACGGCAGCACGGCCAGCCGGGGATCTTCGGTCTCGGCGAAGTAGTACGCGATCCCTCCGAACAGCAGCGCGTCGGTGATGCGGTCGACCGTGGAATCGAAAAAGGCACCGCGCTGGCTGGATGAGTTCGACGCCTTCGCCAACGCTCCGTCGAGCAGATCCGGTAAGGCGGCGGCAATGACGAGAACCAGGCCGAGTCGCAGATGACCTGCACCGACGGCGACCGCCGCACCGGCTGCGACGAGCAGGCCGACGACGGTCAGATGATCCGGAGTCATCTTGGTCTTGCGAAGCGCAGCACCGATCGGCTTGACGGCAGCATCGACGGGCGCTCTGAACTTGCCGTCGAACATCAGGTGTTCGCTCCGGTGGTGCCCGGTACTCCCGACCACTGTTCGGGGTTGTCCTCGACGAGGTGCTGGATCACACGGCTGTCCACTGCGTCGACCAGCACGAGACCACGACGCTGAGGCGGCTCCTCCGTCGAGTAGCACAACACGCGCCAGGTGGGTCGACTGCGAATGCCGTGCCACACCTGCTGAGCCGAGGCATGCCCAACCGGAAAGCCGATCGCCTGCTGTGCCACGACGAGCGCCTGTTTCTCGTCGACGTTCATCCGCCACCCCGACGCGATACAGAACGCACCCATCGCACCGAGCGCCAACGCCGCCCACGCCAACCCGCCGTTGACCAGCGGTGACGAATCGCGAACGGTCAGGTACAACACGAGGCACACCGCCGCCAACACCAGGTAGATCACACCGGGAATCCGGCGACGGGAGTTGTCGGGGAACAGATAGGCGCCAACGAAACCCTCGGGCGTGAGGTCGTCGGGCAGCTCGTCGCGGAGGTCGTCAGGCGCGACCGAGTCGGGGACGTTCATGATCGTGACAGCCTACCCAAGCCCGTTCGGTCCGGCGCCAGGCGGTCCGGTCGAGCCGTCGCCCGCCGAGTCGGACCGGGGTCAGGCGGACGGCCAGGTTGCCCGCAGCTTGACCGCCGTATCGACCAGCGGTTCGGGCAGCGTGCGCGTATTGGCGATTGCCGTCATGAAGTTGCCATCGCCGATCCATCTCGGCACCACGTGGACGTGGAGGTGCTCGCTGACCGAACCACCTGCGGCGCGACCCAGGTTGAGCCCGACGTTGAGACCGTCGGGCGAGTACGCATCGGTGATCGCCGTGACGGCGTCGCTCACCGTCGCCCACAACTCAGTGGTCTCGTCGGCATCGAGCTGATCGAGGCGCGCCAGTTCGCGATACGGCACCACCAGCAGGTGCCCCGTGCCGTAGGGATATGCATTGAGGATCGCGAAGCAGTGCCGACCTCGATGCACGATGTTGGTGTCGAGGTCGGGCAAGCCCGACTCGAGAATTTCGGGTGAAGACACTCCCCTGCCCTGGCTCGTCGGCCTCGGAACCGAGCGAGCTGACATAGCTCGACCGCCACCCGTTCCACAGGCGTTCGAGCATGTCAGGCCGAGTGCGCCAGGCTCGTGCCGGATGCCACGTCGTCGGTCAAGCGCTCGATGAACTCGGCGACGCCGACACCCCGTTCGACGTCGCCCCCGCGCGGGTTGACCCCGACGGTGTCGGCGGCCACGTCGTCGTCGCCGACCACCAGGATGTACGGCAGCTTGTCGAGCTTGGATGACCGGATCCGCTTTCCGAGTGCGTCGCCGGCGCTGATCATGTCGACCCGGGCGCCGGCCGAAACGAGTCGGTCGACGACCTGCTGGGCGTACTCCTCGTGGGCGGTCGCCACGGGCAACACACGGACCTGGAGCGGCGCCAGCCAGGTCGGGAAGTTTCCGGCATAGTGCTCGAGCAGTACGCCGAAGAACCGTTCGATCGATCCGAACAACGCACGATGCAGCATGATCGGGCGGTGTCGGTCGTTGTCGGCGCCGACGTATTCGAGGTCGAACCGTTCGGGTAGCTGGAAGTCGGCCTGGATCGTGGACAGCTGCCACGAGCGACCGATCGCATCACGCACGTCGATATCGATCTTCGGACCGTAAAAGGCGGCATCGCCTTGCCTGACCTGGTACTCGAGCCCATGGCGGTCGAGTGCCTGGCGGAGCGCCTCCGTGGCGCGGTCCCAGATTTCGTCGGAGCCGACGTACTTGTCGGGATCCTTGGTGGACAGGTTGAACGTGAAATCGTCGAACCCGAACGCCCGCAGCACCGACAGCACGAAGTCGAGCAGCGAGGTGATCTCGTCGGCGAGCTGCTCCTCGGTGCAGTAGATGTGGCTGTCGTCCTGGGTGAATCCCCGGATCCGCAACAGGCCGTGCAGTGTGCCGGCGCGCTCATAGCGGTACACGTTGCCGAGTTCGAACAAGCGCAACGGAAGCTCGCGATAGCTGCGCTGGCGACCCTTGAAGATGAGACAGTGCATCGGGCAGTTCATCGGCTTCATGTAGTACGTGCCGTTGTCCATCTCCATCGGCGGGTACATACCCTCGGCGTACCACTCGAGGTGGCCCGACGTTTCGAACAACTTGCCGTTCGCCAGGTGCGGTGTGAACACGAACTCGTACCCACCGGCCTCGTGACGCTGCCGGCTGTAGTCCTCCATCAGCTTGCGAACGATGGCGCCCTTCGGATGCCACACCGCCAATCCGCCGCCCAGCTCGTGGGGGAAGCTCAACAGGTCCAGCTCGGTCGCCAGCTTGCGGTGATCTCGCTTGGCGGCCTCCTCCAGCTGATGCAGGTAGTCGGCCAACGCCTGTTTCGACTCCCAGGCGGTGCCATAGATGCGTTGCAGCATGGGGCCGTGCTCGTTCCCTCGCCAGTACGCCCCCGACACCCGCTGCAGTTTGAAGTGGCCGAGCCGGCTGGTGCTGGGCACGTGCGGGCCGACACACATGTCGACGAACTCGTCGGTGTTGCGGTAGGCGCTGATGATGCCGCCGTCACCGATCTCGGCCGCGTCTTCCGAGTCGGCCTCGGCCAACTCCACGCGCTCGATGATCTCGACCTTGTACGGCTGGTCGGCGAACAACTGTTTTGCCTCGGCCATCGACATCTCGGAGCGCACGAACGGCTGGTCGGCCTTCATGATGGATCGCATCTCGGCCTCGATCGCCTCGAGATCGTCGTCGCTGAACGTCTTGCCATCGGGCAGCTCGAAGTCGTAATAGAAGCCGTGTTCGATGGCCGGGCCGATCGAGAACTTGGCCCCGGGAAACAGTCGCGTCACCGCCTGCGCCATCACGTGCGCCGTGGAGTGACGCAGGACATGGCGACCCTGATCGGTGTCGTCGGTGATGATCGACACCGTGTTGCCGGCGTCGAGCGGTCGAGTCAGGTCGGCCTCGGCGCCATCGATCGTGGCAGCGACAGCGGCCTTGGCGAGCCGCCTACCGATCGAGCTGGCAAGATCGAGCGCTGTCGCGCCCGCCGGCAGCTCGCGCTCTGATCCGTCCGGGAGAGAGATGGTGATGTTCGACATGACGTCGAAAAGTCTAGGAGTTCGAACGGATCATTCCCGGCGGGGTTTTCGGTCGCGGTCAGGCGACGCCGGCGAGTTGCGCGCTTGTCCGAGGGGTCGTGCTCCTCTGAGACGTCGGCGACCTTCGACGGCGTCGCCGTTTCGGTCTCGGCCTGCCCTGCGTAGACGTCGCGGTAGGTCTGCCCGGTCATCTCGCGGATTTCGAACATCACCTCGTCCATCATCGAGCGCCAGGCCAAATGCTCGGCGCCTCGGCCTGCGTACCGCTCGGGGCGGACCGGTCGACCGATCTGGATCGTGCATTCCTTGCGGAGCTTGGGCACCTTGGCGTCGCACGGCTGGATCACGTCGGTGCCGACGATGCCGACCGGGAAGATCGGGCAGCCGATGTTCATCGCCAAACGGGCGGCGCCGGTACGCCCCTTGTAGAGGGTGCCATCGCGGCTGCGGGTGCCCTCGGGAAAGATGCCGAACAGCTCACCGCGCTCGAGCACCTGCTGGGCGGCGTCGAGCGCCGCCTGGCTCTTGCTGCCGCCGCCGCGGTCGATCGGGATCATTCCCATCGCCGGGAACAGGAACTTGGTCTTCCACGAGTCCATGTACTCGGCCTTGCCGACGAAGCTGATATTGCGATCAACGGTGAGCATCAAGAACGCAGAATCGAGGAAGCTGATGTGATTCGGGCAGAGGATCGCCGGCCCCTCGATGGGGAGTCGTTCGTAGCCGACCTCATTGATCGTCCACAGCTTGGACGCCACCGGCCCTATCACCGAGCGCGTCCGAGCCTGCAGTTTGTTCTCCCCGGACCCAACATTCATGTCAGGCACATTAGGGCATCCAGACGACGAAACGCGATGGCGAAGATTGATTTCATGTGAACGAATCGTTCGATCGGGAAATGAGTGCGGCGTCAGAGACGAACACCGAGCAACTCGGCGGCAGCTCTGGTACACACACCATCGGCGGCGGCCCGATCGACAGCGGCGACCGCCCCGGGTGAGTCGAGATCGTCGTCGAGGCGGTCACGGACCTCGTCGAGCACGTCTCCGGTGAGCCCCTCGGCGCTCGCTCGCCACGCCATCAACCGACGAGTGTTGCGGTCCATCAGACCGTCGTCCCACTCCCATTCGGTGCGGTAGTGGTGTTCGATCAGGCCCAGCCGGATCGCCATCGGGTCGTACTCGGTACGAAGCCGATCGACGAAGACGAGGTTGCCGAGGCTCTTCGACATCTTCTGCCCGTTCATGCTGATCAGCGCCGTGTGCATCCAATGCTTGACGAACAACTCCCCGGTGGCCGCCTCGGATTGGGCTCGCTCACATTCGTGGTGCGGAAAGATCAGATCGGCGCCGCCGCCGTGCAGGTCGATCGTGGTACCGAGCTCGCGCAGAGCGAGCGCGCTGCACTCGATGTGCCAGCCAGGCCTGCCGGCGCCCCACATCGTGTCCCACGAGGGCTCGTCGGGCGCCGAGGGGTGCCACAGCACGAAGTCGAGCGGATGGCGCTTGTTGGGATCCTCGACCTGACCGCCACGCTGCTTGGCGAACTCGATCATCTCCGCTTCGCTGTAGTGGCTGATCGAGCCGAACGTGTCGGACTTGGACACGTCGAAGTACACCGACCCCTCGACCTGGTAGGCGTAGCCGCGATCGAGCACCATCCCGATGAATCCGCGTATGTCGGGGATCGCCGAGGATGCACGCGGTGTCGATGCCACCGGCAGGGCGTTGAGGGCGACCATGTCGCGCTCGAAGCGAGCCTCTTCGGCTGCCGCAAGATCGAGATAGTGGACGCCGAGCTCGCGGGCCTTGGCGAACAACGGATCGTCGACATCGGTGACGTTGCGGACGCATTGCACCGTGTGGCCTTTGTCGATCAGATGGCGCTGCAGGATGTCATACGAGATGAACGTCGCGGCATGCCCGAGATGGGTGGCGTCGTACGGCGTGATGCCACACGTGTACATCAGCACGTGCTCGACCCGGCTCGAACGGCACGATCGCACGTTGTGCCGTGTCGAAGAGCTGCAGGGTCGTCATGCCCCCGGATCAACCGCACGAGGGTCACGATTGATTCCCGTCATCTTCGGGGCGACCCTGGTCTTGTAGCGCACATTGAGCTGCAGCATGACCGCGGTGAACGCCTCGATCGCCATCGCGTTCGAGAGTTCGCCGGCGTCGAGCGGCCGGCAGCCCGGGAACTTGGCGATGATCTCGCTGACCTGCTCGACGGCGGAAGGGTCGTCACCGCAGATCAACACGTCGGAATCGATCGGCTGATCGATCTCGCCGAGCTCCTTGGCGGGCAGGTGCTGAAACGCGGCGACGACGCGACTTCCGGGGGCGGCAGCCTGGACGTGTGCGGACACACTGCCGCGGGGCGGGATCAGCGGCTCGAACTCGCCGCCTGCTCGGATCAAGGCGTTCGCCATGCTGATCACGACCTTGCCGGCGAGGAAAGGTGCCAGGTCGCGCGCCATTCCGGCGGCGGAGTCCCATGGAGTGGCCATCACGATCAGCTCGCACTCTGCGGCGGTGGCGTTGTCGCCGCAACCGAGCAGGTCGCCGATCTCCGGGTGCTTCTCGACGAGACGCGTCGCGGATCTCTTGCGCCCGACTCTCCGAACGTGAGCCCAACACCGTTTCGTACCCGACACTCGCAAGACGTGCGGCCAATCCAGTGCCAGCAGGTCCGGTTCCTCCGATGATCCCAATACGCATACGCGAAGCCTTGCACACGACGCGGTTGGCGCCCCAGGCCGCTGCAACACCCGCACGGCCTCACCGGGCGGCTACGTTCCCCACATGGGTTTGCTCGAGGGTAAGAAGATCGTCATCACCGGTGTCCTGACCGATGCTTCGCTGGCGTTCGGCGTCGCCAGGATCGCACGCCAGGAGGGCGCCGAGATCGTGCTCACCGGTGCCGGGCGGGCGTTGAGCCTCACCAAGCGGACCGCTCGCAAGCTGGGCGACGGGATCGACGTGTTCGAGCTCGACGTCACCGTCCCCGAACAGGTCGAGGCGGCACGTGAGGCAGTGGCAGCCAAATGGGGTCGCGTCGACGGTGTCCTGCATGCGATCGGTTTCGCACCGGCCTCCTGTCTCGGCGACAACTTCTTCGACGCCCCGTGGGAAGACGTCGCCACCGCCATGCACATCTCCACGTACTCGCTCAAGACGCTCGCCGACGCCTTCGCACCGCTGATGGACGACGGTGGTTCGTTCGTCGGACTCGACTTCGACAACCAACAGGCGTGGCCGGCCTACAACTGGATGGGGGTCGCCAAGTCGGCGCTGCAGAGCCTGTCGCGCTACATGGCCCGGGAACTGGGACCGCGCCAGATCCGCTGCAACCTGGTTGCCGCCGGTCCGATCAAGACGATGGCCGCCAAGTCGATTCCCGGCTTCAAGTTGTTCGAGGACACCTGGGACGGCCGCGCCCCGCTCGGCTGGGACGTGCACAATTCCGAGCCCGTGGCGCGGGCGTGCGTGGCGCTGCTGAGCGACTGGTTTCCGGCGACGACGGGCGAGATCATCCACGTCGACGGGGGCTATCACGCCGTCGGCGCGTGACCTGACGTCTGGTCTGTGGCGTCGAGCACGGAGCGACGCAACCAGGTGCTGATCACCGCCGCCGTGGTGCGGCTGGTGACCGACGACAGCGCGTCGAAGGCGTGCTGGGCACCGTAGACCGGCACAAAATCGACAGGTCGACCGGCAGCCCGCAGTGCCGCCACGAACTGCTCGCCCTCACCGACCGGCACCAACGTGTCGTGGGTGCCGTGCACGATCAGCATCGGTGGCGACGCGCCGTGGATCTGGTCGAGCGGTGAGACGGCCCGGTACCGCTCTGGTGCCTCATCGACGGAGGCCAGCATGACCTCACGCTCTCGTCTTGGCCCAGTAGGCCCGGGTGTGATTGCGGTTGGCCATGTCGTACACGCCGTAGATCCCGACGCAGGCGTCGACCTGTTCGTGCTCGTCGCCGGCCGTAAGGGCCACCATCGCCGCGAGATGACCCCCGGCTGACCCGCCGGCCACGACCAGGTGCGTCGGAGTGACGCCATGCTCTTCGAGCTCGGGCAGCCCGGCTCGGGCCCAGCGGACCGCTGCCTTGACCGTGTCGATCTGGAGCTCGACGGTGACCTGCGGGGTGAACGGGTAGCGAACGGTGATCGTTGTCCAGCCCTCGAGCGCGAGCGCGTGGTAGAGATCACGCGCCTGACGTTGCGGGTCGCCGCCGGTCCAGCCGCCACCGTGGATGTAGACGACCACGGGCCCTTCGGCGACTCGTTGCTCGTCGGGCCCGATGACGTCGAGCGTGCATCCCGCCCGGTACTCGATGCCGTGTCGTTCGATCACGCCAGGCGGTGTCGGGACCGGGCGTCCGAAGAACCGGGCCTTGCCGCGCGCAGGGAGCACATCGGCGTCGATCAGATGTCGCAGCCTTCTGACGCCGATCAACGAGCGAACGATGAGCCACCACAGCAGCACCGCGACATGCCGAGTAGCCCTGCTCCGACCCGACCGGCCCAGTGCTGCCATCCACCGGCGAGCAGCCCGAGCACCAGCACGACACCGTGCACCAGCAGCCAGAGCGGCGCCAGCTCGGCAACCACCATCGCCGGCAGCCACAGCGGCGAGTACCGACGGGTCGGATCGATCAACGGCCTCGCCGCGTTCCAGGTGGCGGCCAGCCCGATCAGCCCGCACAGCAACAGAACCACGCCTCCCACCCACGACACGTCACCCAGACTGCCACGAACACGTCGATCGAACTCGACCCGGCCGGCTGGCCGAGCACCGCTGTGCTGGCTCCGAGCAGGAGCCGAGGCCTACCGCTGTCCCCAATCGGTTGGGACGACGGCACTCTCGGTCGGGCGCGTACTGAGCATGTGAAGGATCTCCTCCAGACTGCGCGCCTGTGAGTAGTACCAGCCTTGGATCGTGTTGAATCCGATCGCTCGTGCGGCGGCGAGCTGGCCAGACGTTTCGACGCCCTCGGCGACGACCCCGAACCCGAGACCATCGGCGAGCTTGACGACTGCCTCGGCGATCGAACGTTCCGAGGAGCTCTCGTCGAGCTTGGCGATGAAACTCCGGTCGACCTTGACCACAGCGAGTGGTAAGTCGCGGAGGTGGGACAGCGACGAGTACCCGGTACCGAAGTCGTCGAGCGCCAACTTCACGCCGAACTCGTGCAGCGTCCGCAGGGCACCGAGCGCCGCTGGCCCGGCCTCGAAGGCGGCGCTCTCGGTGATCTCGATGCAGATCGACGACGGCGAAACCTGGTGCCGTGCGATCGTCCGGTCGACGAACTCGACGAACTCGGGTTGCACGACGCTCAGCCCGGAGAAGTTGGCAGCGACCGTCAGGTCCGGAAGATGCCGAGACAGTCGCGCTGTGGCCCGACACGTGAGATCGAACGCATGGCGGTCGAGGTCCCAGACCAGTCCTGATCCGGACGCCGCCGCCAGGAATTGGGCGGGCCCGATCAGTGTTCCGGCACGCGTGCGACAACGGGCCAACGACTCGAACCCCACGATCTCGTCGGTTGCGGCGTCGATCAACGGTTGCAGGTGCATGACGAGGCTGTCCTCGTCGAGGGCTTGACGCAGGAACTCTCGCTGACGAGCTCCGGCCTGCGCTACCTCCGCGAGGTCGGTGTCGAACAGCGCCACCCTGTTTCGACCTCGGGCCTTGGCCGCATAGAGGGCAAGGTCGGCGAATCGCAGCAGCGCGTCTTGTTTCACATCGTCGATCTCGACGTGCGCCACGCCGATCGAGCAGGTGAGCGCAAACATGTGGCCATCGATGACGAACGGCTCGGAGAGCTGCCGCCGCATCTGCTCGGCGACGACCAGCGCCGTCTCGGACGTGTGGCCGCGCGACAGCACGACGAACTCGTCGCCGCCGAGGCGGACCAGCAGATCGTCGGGGCGTCGGCCGACGGACAGGCGCTCAGCCGCGACCCGAAGCACACGATCACCGATTCGATGCCCGTGCGTGTCGTTGATGACCTTGAAGTTGTCGAGGTCGATCAGACACTCGGTGACCGACCGTCGGTCACCTGCGGCGGTGGCCTGCTGAAGTTCGTCAACCCGTTCTTTGAGCTGTCGCCGGTTCGGGAGTCCGGTCAGTTGATCGTGAAGCGCTGCGCTGCGTAGCTGGCGTTGCGCCTGACGCGCCGCTGTGACGTCATGGAACCCGATCGCCGCACCGATCGTGACACCGGCGGTACCGACGACGGGACGCCCGGACACCATGATGCTGCGAAGTTGGCCATCGGCGACAACCGACATTGCCTCACTCGTGATGTGTTCACCGCTCAGAGCTCGACGGATGGGATGGCTGTTTCGACTGAATGGCATCGCCTCCGCATCGAGGATCTCGAGCGCGTCGATCGCGAGTGTCGCAGGAACGGTGTCCACCGGGAGACTCAGAATCTCCAGCGCCGCATGATTGGCGACCAGCAACGTTCCGAGGGCGTCGGTGGCGATGATCCCGTCGTGGAGCTGTTCGAGCAACGCGTCAGAGAGTTGACGGGTTCGTTCGAGCGTCGATTCGAGTTCGAGGTCGTAGTCACCGTTGCGGAGCGACAACAACGTGCCGCCGATCAGCGGATCAGATGCCATATCGTTTCCGGTCACCTCGAGCCGGATGTACTCGCCAGAGCCGTGCAACACCCGAACCGCGAGGCGATAGATCTGCGCCCCGCTGCTGAGACGTACGAGGGCGTCGAACGCCGATGTCACGTCGTCGGGGTGCAGGTACTCGAGAACACTCGTTCCGACGACCTCGACGGCACTACGTCCTATCTGTCGATCCAATCGCTCGGTTGGCGTAGATGATGACCATGTTGGCGTCGAGCACGATCACCGCGTCGCGGAGACTCTCCAACAGGGCTTCGTGATGAGTTTCGTGTCCACCCGCCGACTCGAGCAGCGATGAACAAACTCGACTCAGACCGAGCAGCACCTCGACGTCGGGAACCACGACGCCGTGCCTGACCGACAACGCTCCGATCGTCGTTCCGTCACGGTCGACGATCGCAGTACTCGTACTGAGCGAGTCTGAGGCATGCCGCAGCGTTCCGGCGACCAGCTCCGACTCGGGTCGTGACAACGGGCGAGGCTGGAGCACGTGCTGTCCCATCGGGCCCGACTCCGCAGTCTCAGTACCTCCTGAATCGGGCTGCGGGTGGAGGTGTGCCAACGAACCAACCACCATCGCGTGGCCAGCCTCGAAGACCACCACTTCGATGCTGGAATCGCTGAGTGCGCTCGCAATTCGAACCACTTCCACCACGGTCGGATGCCGCGCCAAAGCGCTGATGGTCGCGCTGCGACGATCGGTGGCGGTCTTCATCACGCGTCTATCGGTCCGCGACGCCGGAAGCTTGACACTTGGTTCGGACAACTCGGGACACCGGAATACCGACGTTGGGTGCGGGCCGGTAAGACGGCGCTGCTCCGTCACTTGAACGGCGCGCCTCCCCGGCGACGACCGTGCGCCATGAGTGACCGAACAACCCACGCACACGATCCTACGGTGTGACGAACGGTCGATGTGTGTCACATCTCCTCCGACGCCAACGTCGCCATCACCATCGGTAGGGTCGGCTCGTGAATCGCCTCTCCGCCGAAACCTCGCCGTATCTGCGCCAACACAGCGACAACCCCGTCGATTGGTATCCGTGGGGCGACGAGGCCTTCGAGGTCGCCCGCAAGCGAGACGTGCCGATTCTGCTGTCGGTCGGATACTCGGCCTGCCACTGGTGTCACGTGATGGCCCACGAGTCGTTCGAAGACGCAGAAGTTGCGGCGTCGATGAACGCCAAGTTCGTCAGCGTCAAGGTCGACCGCGAGGAACGCCCGGACGTCGACGCCATCTACATGGACGCCGTACAGGCGTTGACCGGTCGGGGTGGATGGCCGATGACCGTCGTGATCGACGCCGACGGGCGGCCGTTGTGGGGCGGCACCTACTTCTCCAAGGAAAACTTCCTCAAGGTGCTCGACGCCATCGACGATGTGTGGCGCAATCGCCGGGAGGATCTCGACAAGAACGCCGACGCCCTCGTGAAGGCGATCGGCAAGAGCGCTGCGACCAAGCCCAAGAACGACGTGCCGGGCCTCGAACTGGTCAACGACACGCTCGGCAAGATCGCCGGAGCGTTCGACTCGGAATGGGGCGGCTTCGGCAATGCCCCCAAGTTTCCGTCGACACACCATCTCGAACTGACGTTGCGGGCGTTCATGACCTCTGGCTCCGACGACGCCAAGCGGGTCGTCACCACGTCGCTCGATGCCATGGCGTCGGGGGGGATGTACGACCACATCGGGGGCGGGTTTGCGAGGTACTCGGTCGATCGCGAATGGCTTGTTCCCCACTTCGAGAAGATGCTCTACGACCAGGCGCTCCTGGTGCGCATCTACCGCCAGGCGTACACGGTGTTCGGTCTCCCGCAGTACCGCCAGGTCGTCGAGGAGACGATCGGCTACGTGTTGCGCGAACTACGACACCCCGACGGCGGGTTCTACTCAGCCGAGGATGCCGATTCGCCCGACGAGCATGGCCATGGTGTCGAGGGCCTCTACCACACGTGGACCGCAGCAGAGGTGCGAGAAGCCTTGGCCGGCACCGAGCCGAAAACGATCGTCGCCGCGATGCAATGGTTCGGGATCACCAAGCAGGGCAACTTCGAGGGCAGGTCGATCCCCAATCGGCTCCGACACCGAGGCCAACTCGGTCGACCCGCTCCCATCGAGCACGCCCGTCAGCAGCTGCTCGACGCCCGTTCGAACCGTCGACGGCCCGGCCTCGACGACAAGATCTTGACCGAATGGAACGCGATGTTCCTGTACTCGCTTGCCGACGCCGCTGCCACGTTCCGGCGCGACGACTGGAAAGCCGCCGCCATCGCCAACGGCGAGTTCCTGCTGAGCCGACTGCGAACTCCGAACGGACGCTGGCACCGTTCATGGCACGCCGACGGCGAGCCGCAGGCACGCCATGACGCATTGGCGGCCGATCACGCCGCTCTGATCGAGGGGCTGATCCGGCTCGGCGAGCTGACGGGCGAGGCGCGCTGGATCGAGGCCGCCCAGCAGACCGCCGACACGATGCTCGATTGGTACTGGGACCCCCAGCAGGGCGGGCTGTTCACCACCGCCGAGGACGGCCAAGCACTTGGTCGTGCGACAGAAGGACCTGCTCGACAATGCGACCCCATCGGCCAACTCCAGTGCCGCCCATGGTCTGATGCGATTGTCGGCGCTGACCGGCGAAACCCGCTACCAGAACCACGCCGATCGGATTCTCCAGCTGCTCGCCACCGTGATCGAACAGGCGCCCGGCGCAGTGTCGAACGCCCTCTCGGCGATCGAGCTGCGACACCGCGGTTTGTCCCAGCTGGCGATCGTCGGTGACGCCCCCGACCTGGTCGGTGTCGCCCACGCCTTGTGGCGGCCCGATCTCGTGCTGGCGTGGGGCGAGCCCTACGACTCACCGCTGTGGGAAGGGCGCACCGCCGGCAACGCATACCTGTGCCGTGACTACGTCTGTGAAGCTCCGGTCGACACCCCAGAGGCTCTGTACGAGAAGATCACGGGTCGTCCGGTGCCGGAGGGCATGACGCTCGGTCAGGCGCCCTGACGGCCGCTGCGAGCATCGGCTCACCAGCCGCCACGGTGGATGATCTCGTCGGGCGTACGCCCCGGCGGGCGGCACTGATCCCCTTGCCAACCGGTTCGACATCGTCGGCGGCGTAGCCGATCGCGATCGCGCCCAACAGTTCGAGGCCAGCGGGAACGTTCAAAGATTCCCGCAACGCAGCTCTCACCTGTGAACACGCCGAACAGCAGAGCGCCGAGACCGGCATCCTCGGCGCCCAGCAGCAAGGTCATCATCGACATCGAGGCATCGATCGTCCAATACGGCACCGGCCAAGCCTCAGGCCCGGCCCCCAGACCGGTGGACACCTTGTCGGGCTCGGAGTACCGATCGGTGTACGCCTTCGGGTCGGCGAGCGGCAACAGGATCACCGGCGCAGCGAGCAGGCCCTGCCAACGAAAGCTCTCTCGCCGCGACGGCGGCAAGGTGATGTCCCAGAATCGCGCCGTGTCATCGCCCTCCAGCACCACGAGATGCCAACCCTGCGTCTTGCCCACGCTGGGCGCACGAGCCGCCAACCGCACCAGGTCATCGAGCACACCGCCGGGCAGCGGCCGAGCAGAAAACGTACGCGTCATCCGGCGCCGCCTCACCACCTCGGCGAACTCACTCACGACGATCGATCCAAGACGGTCGGGACATGCGCCTGGGGTCCGGCGAACGGGTCGGTTCGCCGCTCGTCATTCCGCACACCGCAGACGTCGACGATCCGTCGCAGCTCGCCGAGCGGGCCGGTGCACCGAGCACGACGCCCAACTCGAGCAGCAGCTCAGCGTTGGCCGAGCTTGACCAGGTCTTCGGCCATGGTCCAGCCGTAGACCACCATCACGTCACCCGCCGCCTGATCGACGCCGCTGAGCATCTCGACCACGTCGGCATCGAGCTTGTCGGGCTTGGACGACTCGAAGTCGAGAAACCCCGATTGGCCATTCTTGGCGATGAACGTCTTTGGCTCGTAGCCGGAATCGACACCGAACCGCTTGGCCAGACGACGGCCCCAGGCACGCTCCTCGCCGACCGCACGAACACCTGGCGACGGCGTGACCTCGTCGAGCTTGTCGAACGCCTCGAGACCGTCGGCCCCGACGAAACGCGAACCGAACACGACGTCTTCATCGGGAAACGCCATGAGTGCCCGGTGGTAGGCCTCGCCGATCAGCCCTCGCAGCACCGTGTCACGGCGCGAATGGCGGCGCACGCTCAACATACCGATCAGCACACACGGCGTACCGCCGATCCGCTCGAGCGTGGAGAACATGAACCCGTGCAACTTCGCATCGAAGCGAGCCGTCGTGGCGAGCACCCAGTCCTCTTTTGCCTTGGACAGCGCGCCGATGTCGAACGCCCCCTCGATCGAGCCCATCTCGTCAAGATCCGCGTCTGTCAACGCGATGGCGTCATTTGTGGCAACTACGAGCGGCATGTCCCCTTCTCCCGGACGATTTTGGATCACCATTGTGCCACCGAAATCGTCATCTTTCACAAATAGGCGATCGGAACCGGCTTGCCGCCGGTGACAGACGCAGTGTTCACGGCTCAGAGCAGAACGGCGTCGTGGCCGAAAGCCATCCGAAGTTCACCGACGGCACGATCGATATCGACCCGGAACTCGTCGGCCAGCCGCAGCACCTTGCCGTGACCGATGTCGACCTGCACCACCGAATCGCCTGGGTGATCGCGCAGGATCCGTTTGAGGCGATGGATCTTCAGCTCATCGAGGGTGTGGCTGGGCAACATCAGCCGCATCGGTGGAGCCGGCCCGTCGGTGAGTCCCGACAGCACCTGCACATCTTGGGCGATCAGACCGAAGCGCGACTCGTCACGTTTGTCGAGGCGGCCCTTGACGGCGACGATGATGTCGTCCTCCAACTTGTGACCCTGCTCGACGAGGGTCCGCGGGAACACCGTGACCTCGATCGACGCCTCGAGATCTTCGAGCACGAAGACCGCCATCTGGTCGCCCTTCTTGGTGAACTTGCGGGCCAGGTTGGTGATCACGCCGCCGACCTTGACCTGTGCGCCGTCCTCCATCTCGGTGAGATCGATCAAGGCGTGCTCGACCTGACGCTTGAGCGCCGACTCGACGCCGAACAGCGGGTGGTCGGACACGTACAGGCCGAGCATCTCCTTTTCGGCCTTGAGCTTGTCGTTCTTGTCGAATTCGATGTCGGGAATCAGGATCCGTTCGTCGAACCCGGGGACACCGTCGCCGCCCTCGCCGCCCTCGTCGGCGTCGCCACCGTCGCCCCAGTCGCCGAACAAGCTCATGACGCCGCGGTCCCGTTCCCGACGTCGGTCGATCGTGGTATCGAGAATCTGCTCGAACGAGGCGAGTAGGCCACGGCGGGGATGATCGAGACGATCGAAGGCCCCTGCCTTGATCAACGACTCGACGGTGCGCTTGTTGAGTACCTGTTCGGGCACGCGCTCGGCGAAGTCGTAGAACGACGCGGTACTGGCCGTTCTCGTCGCGATCGGCGACGAGCAACTCGACCAGCCCTTCGCCGACGTTGCGCACCGCGGACAGTCCGAACGTGATCGCCCCCGGGCTGCCGACGGCGAGCGAGACGTCGTCGGGCACACCGATCGCCGCTGAGGGCAGCGAAGTTCATCACCGAGCGGTTGACGTCGGGCGTGAGCACCTTGATGCCGGCCGACCGGCAATCGCTGAGGTAGACGGCCGCCTTGTCGAGGTTGCTCTTGACGCTGGTCAGCAGGCAGGCGAAGTACTCGACCGGATAGTGCGCCTTGAGATACGCCGTTTGATACGTGATCAGGCCGTACCCGTAGCTGTGGCTCTTGGCGAACGCGTAGTCGGCGAACTTCTCGATGATGTCGAAGAGCTCTTTGCCGAGCTCTGAGCCGTAGCCGGTGTTCTCGACGCCCAACTCGAACCCCTCGCGCGCCTCTGCCATCACCTCGCGGACCTTTTTGCCCATCGCCTTTCGGAGGTTGTCGGCCTCGGCCAGCGAGTAGCCGGCGAACTTCTGGGCGACCCGCATCACGCTTTCCTGGTAGATCATCAGGCCATACGTGTCGCCGAGCACCTCGCGGGCATCCTCGTGGAAGTAGTCGACCGGCTTGCGTCCGTTCTTACGGTCGGCGAAGTCGTAGTGCATGTTGGCACTCATCGGGCCGGGCCGGTACAGGGCGATCAGGGCGGCGACGTCGTCGAAGCTGTTGGGTGCCATCGCTTTGAGGAGTTGCCGCATCGGCGGTGACTCGAGCTGGAACACACCCAGCGTGTCGCCGCGACTGAGCAGCTCGAACGTCTTCTGATCGGCCAGGGACACCTTGTCGATGTCGAACTCCGGATCGCGGCTGGCTCGCACCATGGCCTGGGTGTCGGTGATGACGTCGAGGTTGCGCAGCCCCAGGAAGTCCATCTTGAGCAGGCCGAGCTCCTCCACGCCGTGCATCTCGTACTGGGTGACGACAGGGGCATCGGCAGGATCCTGGCCGGATTCGGGCTTGCGCTGGATCGGCAGATAGTGGGTGACCGGTTCTTTGGTGATCACGACCGCCGCCGCGTGAATACCGTCGGAACGTTTCAGCCCCTCGAGCCCCTTGGCGACGTCGACGACTTTCTTGACGTCGGTGTCGGTGTCGTACATCGCCCGCAGATCGCCGGCCGCTTTGTAACCGTCGGCGTACTTGTCGCTCTGCTCGAAGCAGTACTTGAGCGGCGTGTCACGGCCCATCACCAGCGGTGGCATCGCCTTGGCGACCTTGTCACCCACGCTGTAGGGATACCCGAGCACGCGGGCGGCGTCGCGCACGGCGTTGCGGGCCTTGATCGTGCCGAACGTGATGATCTGGGCGACGTGGTCTCGACCATAGGTGTCGGCGGCGTACCGGATCATCTGGTCGCGGTAGCGCGAGTCGAAGTCCATGTCGATGTCGGGCATCGAGATACGGCTCGGGTTGAGGAAGCGCTCGAACAGCAGGTCGTACTTGATCGGGTCGAGGTCGGTGATCCGGAGGCAGTAGGCGACGGCACAGCCCGCTGCCGACCCACGTCCCGGTCCGACTCGGATAGCAGCATCCTTGGCGTAACGGATGAGGTCCCAGGTGATCAAGAAATACGACGCGAATCCCATGTCGTTGATGACCTTGAGTTCGTACGCAACCCGCTCGATCACGCTCGGCGGAAGGTCGTCGCCCCATCGCCGCTTGGCGCCCTCCCAGGTGAGATGGTCGAGGTACTCCTTGTCGGTGGTGAACCCGGCAGGGATCGGGAAGTTCGGGAGCAGCGCCTCGCCGAACGTGATCTCGAGGTCGGCTCGCTCGGCGATCCACAGGCTGTTGTCGCACGCCTCCGGCAGCTCCCGGAACAGGTAGCGCATCTCCTGAGCCGATTTGAGGTAGTGCTCCTGGCCCTCGAACTTGAAGCGCTTGGGATCGGAGATCAGGGCGCCGGTCTGGACACACAGCAACGCGTCGTGCGACTCGTGGTCTTCGCGGTGGGTGTAGTGCGAGTCGTTGGTGGCGAGCAGCGGGGCGCCGATCTTCTTGGCGATCTCGACGAGCTTCGGGTTGGTCTCGTGCTGGGCCGCGATGCCGTGATCCTGTAGCTCGACGAACAGGTTGTCCTTGCCGAAGATCTCCTGCAGACGACCGGCCTTGTCGAGTGCACCTTGCTCGTCGCCGTTCAGCAGCGATTGCAGCACGTGACCGCCGAGGCAACCGGTGGTGGCGATCAGCCCCTCGGAGTACTTCTCGAGCAGCTCCCAGTCGATCCGCGGCTTGTAGTAGTAGCCCTCGAGGAACGCCAGGCTGGAGAGCTGGATCAGGTTGCGGTACCCGACCTCGTTCTCGGCCAGCAGCGTGAGGTGGTAGTAGAGCTTCTTGCCGCCCTCGGTGTCGCCGCCGGAGTCGTCGACGCGGCCGCGTCGGGTGGGCCGCTCGGATCGATGATCGTGGGCCATGTAGGCCTCGGTGCCGATGATCGGCTTGATGCCCTGCTTTCGGCACTCCTTGTAGAACTCGAGCGTGCCGTACATGTTGCCGTGGTCGGTCGATGCCGATCGCCGGCTGGCCGTCGGCCACGGCCTTGGCGACCATCTCGTCGAGGCGCGCCGCCCCGTCGAGCATCGAGAACTCGGTGTGGACGTGGAGATGGGTGAACGAGTCGGCAGTCACTGGATCGGCGGAAGTCAGGTCGAACGATCGGACAATCATGAATCGACAATCATGTGGTTCGTCGAACCTACCAGACGGCCACAGCCGCGATCGAACGCATGCGTGCACGACCGCGCGACTCGGGGCCTACAGGTACGTGCCGGGGCGGTCGGCGTTGTCGGCGGGTCCGGTCGGCCGCCGACTGGCTGGCCCGGGGCAGCTGGCGCATCTGCTCGAGCTGCTGACGGGCCGCGATCTGCTGGGCGAACAGCGTCGCCTGGATGCCGTGGAACAGCCCCTCGAGCCAGCCGACGAGCTGGGCCTGGGCGACCCGGAGCTCGCCGTCGCTCGGGACCTCGTCGTCCTCGAACGGCAACGCCAGCGAGCGCAGCTCCTCTTGCAGATCGGGTGACAGCGCCTCGGACAGCTCGGTGACCGAGCGTTCGTAGATCTCCGGCCAGACGCTCGCGGCTGCGCCTCGTCGAGCGGCGCCTGACGAACCTCCTCGAGCAGCTGCTTGACCATCGAGCCGATCCGCATCACCTTCGCCGGTTCCGTGACCGAGTCCGCGTTCGACATCGAGCTTCGTCGGCGGCCTCGATCAACTCGCCGTGCTCGACCGGATCGTCTCCAGGTCGCTCGACGACCGCGCTACGGTCGGTCGCCGGTCGTCGTCTCGATGTCGGTGCCAGCTCGTCTCGGTCATGGACGTTCTCCTCCGAGCTCGGTGCGACGACTGCGATCGCTCCGCGAATCGCCGCGACGCAGCGGCACGATGCATCTCGGCCGACGTCAGCGAGCCATGGCGACACGATGAGCTCGAACGGCCCGCTGTCGGTCGGGTCGTGGTAAGCTGCACCGGCTCGCGTCGCCACGAGCGCCACGTCGCCCGAGTCGGTGCCGGACCGGTCGGCGCAACCGTCGGCCCGAACCATCCCTCGTCGATCATCTGCTCCGTCGACCGGACCCAGCGCGGTGCCGCCGAATTCGGCCTCGGCGGCCGCCAGCAGGTCGTCGACTGCGACCCGGTCGAGCGTGCAGCCACCGGAACCGCCCCTCGCCGGACTGCATCGATCGACGATCGACGAGCAGCTCCGTCCGAGGGCGTGATGATGTTGTCACCGACCTGGACCTGACCGTGGTCGGCGGTGACGATCAGCGCAGCGCCCGGCGGAAGCACGTCGAGCAGATCGGCGACGAGCTGGTCGGCAGCGCCGCAGCTCGGCGTCGTAGAACGTCGCCGAAGCCACGCTCGTGGGCGATCTTGTCGACGCCGCCGTAGTAGGCGTAGACGAACCGCTCCCCCGCCTGGAGTTCTCGACGGACCTCGACCGCCATCGACGACGGCGCCCGGTAACCGACCGGTCGACCACCACGGAGGTGGGCCTCGGTGAACGCCGAGACGCTCAGCTCGGCACGGGCTCACGACGGGTACCTGTTCCCGAGGAAGGCCGGAAAGCGCTGGATGTCGCTGGGCGGCTGGGAGCGACGCCGGGACTGGCCGGCGGCCGCCCATCGCAGCACGTTGACGACCTCGCCACCGAGCATGATCCGGTAGCCGATCAGACCGTGCTCACCCGGCGTGAGCCCGGTGGCGATCGAGCTCAGCGCCGTCGCGGTCGTGCGTCGGCGCGACCGTCGTGATCGGTCCACCCGCCAGCCCGGCGATCGTCGGGCGCCACCTGGCGGCGCTCCTGAAGCTGATCCCAGCCGAGTCCGTCGAGCACCAGCAGCACCGCCTGATCGGCGGAGGCGACCGGTGCCGGCATCCAGTCGGGCATCGAACTGCTCCACGACCCGGGGCCGAGCAGCGCCGGCACGATGCCGCGCACGTTGGCTCCGCCGTAGTCGGGAATGATGGGTTGGTCGGTCGATTCGGTCACGCGCTCGCTAGTCCACCACCTTCGGACCCCGACGGCCAAGCGAACCGGCCCCGAGTCCGTCGCACAGCCCATGACGGGATGCGGCACGGCTCGGTCCACGCCCTACGATGGACCTGTGCGAGTGTCGACCAGAGGCGATTATGCGTGTCGAGCCCTGCTGTCGCTGGCACTTCGCGACGGCGAGACCGGGCCGACCTCGGTTCGCGACATCGCCGAACGCACGGCCTTGCCACAGCCATATCTCGAACAGATCCTGCTGGCCCTGAAGGGCGCCGGCCTGGTTCGGTCCAAGCGAGGCGTCGGCGGCGGCTACGTGCTGGCCCGTCCGACCGACGAGATCCTGCTGTCGGAGATCATCTCAGCCGTCGACGGCCCGATCACGCTCGGTGACTTCGGCGAGCCGCACGCCGACGGCGCATGCGACCACGAGGGACAGTGTGTGCTGCTGGCGATCTGGAAGCAGGCGGGCGACGTGATGAGAACCCATCTCGAGGGCTTCACGCTTGGCGTCGATCGCCAGCGTCGCACGCGGCGACGCACCCTGGCCCACCGGCAGCACGTAGCACAGCGGCCACGATCCGAGGCGGTCGCCGGTCGGCTCAGGCGTCGGGATCGATCCGGCGCAAGGTACTCAGACGGCTCGCCAGATCTTCGGCGAGTTCGCTCCGAAAGGTCACAGGTTCACCCGTTGCCGGATGATCGAGCACGAGTTCGACGGCGTGCAGGAACGGTCGATCGAGCTGCAACTTGGGGCGCCGTTGGCCGTACACCGGGTCTCCCACGAGTGGGTGGTTGATCGAGCTGAGATGGACCCGGATCTGATGGGTACGCCCGGTCTCCAGATTGCACTGCAGCAGCGACAGGTCGGCGGGGCTGTCGAAACGATCGAGCAACTGGTACTCGGTGCGCGACGGGCGCCCGTCGGCGCACCACGGCCATCCGCAATGGATCCCGTCGGGACCGGCCGATCGGCGCGTCGATCACCCCGTGTGGCGCCTCGGGGTGGCCCCACACCAGGGCGAGGTAGGCCCTGGTGGCCCGGTGCGACGCAAACTGCTCCATCAGAATGTCGGCCGCCCGCTGGGTGCGGGCGACGACCAGCAGGCCGGAACTACCGGCATCGAGACGGTGCACGATGCCGGATCGGATCTGCTCGCCGACCCCGGCGATCTCGGGGTATCGCGCCAAGAGGCCGTTGACCAACGTCTGGTCCGGATTGCCGGCGCCGGGGTGCACGACCAGCCCGGCAGGCTTGTCGATCACGATGATGTCGTCGTCCTCGTAGACCACCCCGAACTCGACCGAGTCGTCGGGCTAGAGGCGGCTGTTCGACCGGGATCTTGGTCGGGATCGGCGCAGATCTCCTGCCCCTCGCTCAACCGCACCTTCCCGGAGCTCGAGGTGGCTCCGTCGACGAGTACTCCGCCGGCCTCGATCACTGCGGTCGCAACCGACCGGCTGACATCGAGAATCAACGCCACGATCCGGTCGAGCCGTTCACCAGCGAGCGCTGCGGGAACCGTTTCGACGATCACGGCAGCATCCCAGGGGAGGGATCATCGCGACCGTGGCCGGGCGGCGGCGCCGCCGGCTCGGACGCTCGACTGACCAACCAAGATGACAACACCAACAATCGCGCCGCCGATCGTGATGCCCATGTCGGCGACATTGAAGATCGGGAACCATTGGAAGTCGATGAAGTCGACCACTCCGCCGCGCAGCCAAGCCGGCGAGCGGAACAGCCGATCGATCACGTTGCCGAGCGCCCCGCCGATGATCAAGCCGACCGAGACGTCCGTCAAACGGCCGGGTTGCTTTCGCAGGCTGAGCACCAACCCGACGACCACGACCAGCGCCAGCACTCCGATCACCGGGCCCCAGTTCTGGCCACGGCTGAACGCCATCCCGGTGTTGAACGAAAGGTGGAGCCGCAACGTCCAGAACACATCGACGTCACGGTCTGCCAGGCTGTTGACAGCCCAGTGCTTCGTGATCTGATCGACCAAGATCACCGAGAGGGACACCGGCAACCACCCGCGCGCTGCGCGGGACGACGCCATCATCGGCGGCCGATCCCTCCGACCTTCTCGGCGACCAACACGGTCGACCAGGGGATCGCCTCGAGTCGCTCGCGCGGGATCGGTTGACCCGACATCACCGAGTAGCCGTAGGTTCCCTTTCCGATTCGCGTCAGAGCGTCGTCGATCTCGGCGACCGCCTCACGTGCTTGCGCGCTGAGGGCGAGGTCGCGTTCGCGCTCGACGACCATGGTGTCGCCCTCGCCACCTTCGTCGTCGAACTGGACATCGCCCATCTCCGCCTCTTCGACGAGCTGGTGGGCTTCGTCTTCGAGCCGCTTGGCCTGACCGGTCAACCGAATCCGTTCGGCCTGGAGCGCGTCGTGCATCTCCTTGACGAACGCCAGATCGAAATCCTTCGTGTATCCGAAGCCGTCCTTGTTGAATCGCGGCTTGGGGAGCTCGTTGACAGCCTGACTTCCGGCTGTCGTCGCGGTGCTTGCCATGCGGGTTGCGGTCGCCTTCCTGGTCGATGTGCGGGGGGTCGTGGCTGCGGCCTTCTTGGCCGGAGTTCTTGCGGGAGTCTTGGCGGGTGCCTCTTGCGGGGCCTTCTTGGCGGGGGCCTTCTTGGCGGGGGCCTTCTTGGCCGGGGCCTTCTTGGCGGGAGCCTTCTTGGCGGGGGCCTTCTTGGCGGGGGCCTTCTTGGCGGGGGCCTTCTTGGCGGGGCCTTCTTGGCCGGGGCCTTCTTGGCGGGGCCTTCTTGGCGGGGCCTTCTTGGCGGGGGCCTTCTTGGCGGGGGCCTTCTTGGCGGGGGCCTTCTTGGCGGGGGCCTTCTTGGCGGGGGCCTTCTTGGCGGGGGCCTTCTTGGCGGGGGCCTTCTTGGCGGGAGCCTTCTTGGCGGGAGCCTTCTTGGCGGGAGCCTTCTTGGCGGGGGCCTTCTTGGCGGGAGCCTTCTTGGCGGGAGCCTTCTTGGCGGGAGCCTTCTTGGCGGGAGCCTTCTTGGCGGGAGCCTTCTTGGCGGCGGC
Source organism: uncultured Acidimicrobiaceae bacterium (assembly GCA_963722635.1). Lineage (GTDB taxonomy): Bacteria > Actinomycetota > Acidimicrobiia > Acidimicrobiales > Ilumatobacteraceae > Ilumatobacter. The sequence goes on along the minus strand of CAVRNX010000012.1, from coordinate 54,415 downwards.
CTTCTTGGCGGCGCGCCTTCTTGGCCGGAGCCTTCTTGGCGTGGAGCCTTCTTGGCCGGAGCCTTCTTGGCCGGAGCCTTCTTGGCGCGGAGCCTTCTTGGCCGGGAGCCTTCTTGGCGGGAGCCTTCTTGGCGGGGCCTTCTTGACGGCCGCCTTCCGCGTCCCTGTCTCAGCAGACGTCTTCTTGTTCGCAGCAGCCATGTTGAACCCACCTCCAGGCGAATGTGACCGCCGGACTCTAGCGTCTCCGGCCGGAATCCGGTTGCATTTGGACGCGTGCCCGCCCTGATCCGACTCCGATGTTCGGGAAACCGGGAGCCCGCTCCAGCAGGTCGCTGGCAGCGATCGTGCTACCTCTCGGCGAGTATGAACGCCGGCTTCGCGCAGAATGCTCCCGTTTCCGGCGTGTCCGGGGACCGCTCCGAACGACGACGGGGTGATCGAGCCCACGACGCAAGAAGCACGCTCGGTGCAACCGGGTCGGACGACCCGGCTGCCTTGCCTACATCCCTTGTCGACCAATCGGTGACCGACGGCGACGACCAGCCGGATCGACCGGACTCCGCAGACCTCACGCGCGGCGGGCTGACGCGACCGCACGAGCGCGCAGCTCGTCAGCCGTAATCCGGCGATCTCGAACCGCTTGCGCCGCGACGCGACGCCTGCGACCAGACGGACCTGGCTGCGACGCACCTCGAGCAACTCCGCCAACGTCTCGATCGCTGCCTCGTTGGCCGCCCCGTCGACCGGAGGGGCGGCGACCGCCAGCTTGGGCATGTCGCCGTACCAGCCGACGAAGCCGGTTCGGCGTGAACCGGGTTGGACGCGCAGCTCCAGCTGCGCCATCAGCCCCGGCTCGTTCGACGGCGACCTCTACCTCGTCGGTCGAACCCAGCACCGCCTCGGCGGCAGTGGCCAGCGTCTCCCCCATCACCAGGTCCCGGTGCGCCGTGAAGGCGTCGATGACGGCCTGCGGCGCAGTGACGCACGAGCGAGATCCGATCGCTCACGTCGAAGACCTGCGTCGCGGCGGGCCTGCTGCACCTGGCGCACCAGATCGCGGGCGATCCCCTCGCGCTCGAGCTCGGGCGTGACCGCCGTATCGAGCACCACGAGGCCGTCGGACGACTTCGAGCGTCGCCACGGCACCATCTCCCGCCGACACGAGCCGGAAATCGAACTCGCCGGGCTCGAGCGTGACCCCACCGACCACGGCGCGATCGCCGTCGAGTGACCAGTCGCCGGCCTTGTGAGCCTTGATGACCTGCTGGGTCTGTCCGCCGAGCCGCGGGCCGAGGGTCTTCGGATTCAGCACGAGCTGCTTGGAGCCGAAGCGATCGACATCGGTCGTGAGCTCGACGTGCTTGACGTTCAGCTCATCGCGCAAGATGTCGATGTGAGGAGCGAGCAGTTCAGCATCGGGCGTGGCGACGACGGCGCCGGCGAGCGGTAGCCGCACCCGCAGCCCCTCGGCCTTGCGCAACGACGAGCAGCGTCGAGCAGGCGTCGCGAAGCTGTTCCATGCCGGCGTGCAGCTCGGCGTCGAACGGAAACATCTCGACGTTCGGCCAATCCGTGAGGTGCACGCTGTCGCGATCCGAATCCGAAGCACCGGTGAGGCCGGCGTGAACGTGATCGGTGACGAGCGGGAGCAACGGCGCGGCGACCTGGCACAGCGTGACGAGCGCCGTGTGCAGGGTGTCGATCGCATCCTGATCGCCCGACCAGAACCGGTCACGGCTGCGCCGGATGTACCAGTTGGTCAGGGTGTCGAGGAACGAGGCCACGGACTCGCAGGCTCCGTAGAGGTCGTACACGTCCATCCGGTCGGTGACCGCGTCGATCAGCACCTTGATCTCACCCAACAGGTAACGATCGAGGACATCGGTCTGATCGGTCCGTACGGTGCCATGCAGATCGGCTGCGTTGGCGTACAGCGTCAGGAAGTAGTAGGCGTTCCAGAACGGCAGGATCACGTGGCGGACCGTGTCGCGCATCCCGGCTTCGGTGACCGCGAAGTCGGCCCCGCGCAGGATCGGTGACGACAGCAGGTACCACCGCATCGCGTCGGCGCCGTACGACGTCGAACATCTCGTTCGGGTCGGGATAGTTGCTGAGCGACTTCGACATCTTGCGGCCGTCGTCGCCGAGCACGATGCCGTGGCTGACGCACGCCGAGAACGCCGGACGGTCGAACAGCGCCGTGGCGAGCACGTGCATCGTGTAGAACCAGCCACGCGTCTGGCCGATGTACTCGACGATGAAGTCGCCCGGGTAGTGGTGCTCGAACCAGTCGGCGTTCTCGAACGGATAGTGCACCTGAGCGAACGGCATCGAGCCCGACTCGAACCAGCAGTCGAGCACCTCCGGAACGCGACGCATCATCGATCGACCCGTCGGATCGTCGGGATTGGGGCGCACCAGGTCGTCGACGGCCGGGCGATGCAGATCGGTGACCTCGACGCCGAAATCGCGTCCAGCTCGTCGAGCGAGCCGTACACGTCGATCCGTCGGATACGCGGGATCGTCGCTCTTCCAGCACCGGGATCGGTGAGCCCCAGAATCGGTTGCGGCTGATCGCCCAGTCACGCGCGTTCTCGATCCACTTGCCGAAGCTGCCGTCCTTGACGTGTTCGGGGACCCAGTCGATCTGCTGGTTCAGTTCGACCATGCGGTCGCGGAACTCGGTGACCGTGACGAACCACGACGACGATCGCCCGGTACACGAGCGGCTGCGCACAACGCCAGCAGTGTGGGTACGAGTGGTCGTAGCTGTCGTGGCGGACCACGACACCCTCGTCCTTCAGGTACCGGATGATGTGCGGGTTGGCGTCGAACACGTGCTCGCCGACCCAGTCGCTGACCTCGGCGGTGTACTGGCCATGTTCGTCCATCGGACACACCGTCGGGATGCCGACCTCGTTGCAGGCCGATCTGGTCGTCCTCGCCGAAGCCGGGCGCCATGTGCACGACGCCGGTGCCGTCCTCGGTCGTCACGAAGTCGCCGGCCAGACGACCTGGAACGCGTTCGGGGTGTCGGCGAAGTAGTCGAACAGCGGCTCGTACCGACGACCGACCAGCTCGGAACCCTTGATCGTGGCGACCTGCAGTGGCGCCGGCGAGTTCTCGTTCGTACGCGGCCGAGGCGCGACTCGGCCAGGATGTAGCGCTGGCCGTCCTCCTCCATCACCGCGTAGTCGATGTCGGGGCCGACGGCGAGCGCCAGGTTCGACGGCAGCGTCCACGGCGTCGTCGTCCAGGCCAGGATCCGCTCACCCGAATCGAGACGGAACCACACCGTGAGCGCCGGGTCCTGGCGATCGCGGTACGACATCGTCCATCCGGGTCTCGGTGTTGCTGAGCGGCGTCTCGCAGCGCCAGCAGTACGCCAGCACCCGGTATCCCTCGGTGACGAGACCCTTGTCCCACAGCGACTTGAACGCCCACATGACGCTCTCCATGTAGTCCAGATCGAGCGTCTTGTAGTCGTTGCTCGAAATCGACCCATCGCGCCTGGCGGGTGACGTAGTCCTCCCACTCCCCGGTGTAGCGCAGCACACTCGATCCGACACGCATCGTTGAACCGGTCGATGCCGAACGCGTTGATCTCAGGGTGGCCGGAGATGCCGAGTTCCTTCTCGGCCTGCACCTCGGCCGGCAGCCCGTGGCAGTCCCACCCGAAGCGGCGCTCGACGCGCCTGCCGCGCATCGTCTGATAGCGCGGCACCGCGTCCTTGACGTAGCCGGTGAGCAGGTGCCCGTAGTGCGGCAGACCGTTGGCGAACGGCGGGCCGTCGTAGAACACGAACTCGTTGTCGCCGTCGACCCCGGCTTCCCTGAGGTCGACCGAGCGCTGGAACGTGTCGTTCCGATCCCAGCGGTCGAGCATGGCGCGCTCGATCTCAGGCAAGTTGGGATGCGATGAGACGGACGGATATCGGTTGCTGGCGTTCACGGCGGTGGCTCCTCGGTTCGATCTGCCAGGGACGAGTCGAAACCCGCGATACCACCCTGCTTGCCGGCCTCCACGGACGCCGGCCGCTCATCTTCGCCAGCGATGACGGGCTGGACCCGTCCGGTTCTACTGAGCAGCGAGCTGCTGTTCTTCCGGAGGCTCGGAGGGGATGACCTCGTCAACGCCGATGCGATGTGAGGTTATCGAACGCGACCCTCAGTCGCGCCCTGAGTTGTCGCCACGCACCGGCAGATCTTCGGCGGAGTCGCTCAGCGTCTCGTCGTCATCGTCGGACGAGTCGAGGTCGAACACCGGAATCGGCTGGGTGGCACCCCGATCGAGGGCATCAGCCAATTGGTCGACCGTGGCAAAGGGCCCGGATGCTTCCGGAGGGATGAACAGCTCGGCGGTGTCGTCTCCGGGTTCGTCGTCGGAGGCCGACAGGGCAGGTGGCGGAACGTGTCCGAGCCCTGCCGGGACACGCTCGACCAATGCCTCGATCTGATGGGCGGCGCCTCGCAGCCGATCGCGCTGCTCGATCAGGAACTGCTCGAGTTGGTCGACGTCGCCGGCCAGGAACTCACGGCGCGCTTTGAGCGACTGCACCTCGTTCTCGGCGGCCTGGCGTTCGCCCTCGGTGGCCTTGCGGGCCTCGAGCCGGGCCTCCTCGAGCAGACGCGCCGACATCTCTCGGGTCGAGTCGATCGTGGATTCGGCCTCGGTCTGCGCCTCGTTCTTGATGCGGTCGGCCTCGGCCTCTGCCTCGGCAACGGTGGTGTCAGCGGTTCGTTGGGCCAGCAGCAGTGTGCGCGAGATCGTCTCGGCCTCGTCGCGACTGACCCTCATCTCGGCTGCCGGAGCGGCGGGTACAGGTTGCTCCTCGTCGATCGGCGGCGCGGTGTCGACCGCGTCGGCCGTGGCCTCGGTAGCTGGCGTGGTGACCTCTTGCAGCCTGGCGACGGCGGCCCGAGCGCGAGCTTCCATCGCGGTCGCCTGCTGCTGGGCCGCCTCGAGGGCCTGCGCGGCATGCCCCAGAAAGGCGTCGACCTCCTCGGGGTCATAGCCCTTGCGAACCGTTCGGAACGAGGCCCCGCTGATCTGGGAAGGGGTGAGATCGGATGCCACGGTCAGTCGTCGTACTCGTCGTGGCGGGCACCGCGGGGCGGCGTCGGCTTGAGCAGGTACACACCGTTGGCGACCTTCTCCATCGACCCGTCGAGGCCGTAGCACAAGCCGCTCGCAAAGTCGATCAGGCGGCGGGCGACCTCGCGGTCGGAGCCCTCGAGGTTCATGATGACCGGCTGGCCCTCCTTGAACTTGTCGGCGACCTCCTGGGCCTGATCGAAGCGGCGCGGGCGAACGGTCGCCGGCTCGGCCGAGCCAGCCGATCGCTGAGGTCTGGCCTGCACGCCCGAGTCGTCTCGCTCGGCGTTGCGTCGGGCCTGGGACGGATCGAAGTCCCGGGATGGAAATGTCGGTCGACTTGGCAAGGTACGCACCACTCCTTCTGAACCCGATTCGTCTCGCTGCCCCCGGCCCGCACGCACTTCGGGCTCGGGATTGCGGCGACCACGAGGCGCGGGCTCGTATTCCTCGTCAAGTTCATAATCGTCGTATGCGTCGTCAGGACCAAGACCGAGATAGTCCATCGTGCGCTTCCAGAAAGACATGCCGACTTCCTCCTTGCCGCGGAGCCTATCGCTCCTGGTCATGCCAGGTGGGGACGGGGCGCGAACCGAACAGTGCCGTGCCCACCCGGATCTGAGTGCTTCCCTCCTGCACGGCGACTTCGAGATCGCCGGTCATCCCCATCGAGCACATGGTCAGCCCCAGCCTGTCGACCTCCTGTCGGACCCGTCGAAACCCGGGGCGGGCAGCCTCGGGGCCTCCGTCGGTGGGGCCGACGGTCATCAGACCGACGACGTCGAGGCCGAGCTCGGTGGATTGCTCGACGAGATCGTCGACTCGATCGATCGGGCACCCGCCTTTGCCCAGCTCGCCGGAAGTGTCGACCTGGACCAGCACACGGGCTCGAGGGGCACGCTTGGCGATCTCCTTGGCGAGCTTGACACGATCGACCGTCTCGAACACGTCGACCAGGTCGGCCAGTTGGCGAACCTTGTTGCTCTGCAACTGACCGATGAAGTGGACCTCGATCGCGCCCTGCCCCCGATCGAGATACTGGCGTTTGGCAATCAGCTCCTGGGCATAGTTCTCACCGATCGCCACACAGCCGGCGCCGGTAGCGGCGACGATCGCCTCCGGGCCGAAGCCCTTCGTGACCGGCAGGATCGAGACGCCGTGGTCGCCGCCTGCGGCGACGATCCGCTGGCGGACCACCTCGAGCGCGACGCGCACGCTGGCCGCGTCCAATCCGCGTCATGACGCCTCCCGCCAGGCCGCCACGACATGCCGTTCGGGATCTCGCCGCACCCGATGAGAAAAGCCGGGGAACTCACATCCTGGGCAGCCACCGATCACGTCGACATCGATCTCCCCACAGGCGGCCATGACAGCGGCGGGGACATCGAGCGCCAACGCGCCGGTGCGGGTCGCGCCGGACAGAGACGACGTGTCGCTGCCGACTCCCGCCGCCACCGCTTCCAGATCGAGCGCCCCGAACTCGTAGCAGCACGGTCCGATCGTGGGCCCGAGAATCGCGCGAGCGACCGGCTCGGCAAAGGCACTGATCGCAGTTCCGATCACGCCGGCCGCCAGCCCGCGCCACCCCGCATGCACGACAGCGAACTCGGCTTCGGCGCCGACCAGCACGAGCGCTGCACAATCGCCGACCCAGCAACCCAGAACCGCGCCGTCGAGATCGGTGAGGGCGATGTCACCGGTCTCCCCGTCGTGGGCGCCGGGAGTATCGACCCGAACGACCGTGTCGCCATGACGCTGATCGAGCTGCGTCCACGCCAGATCGACGAGGCGCCGCCGCCGCTGACTCGAGCTCGGGGAACGCAACCATGGTGCGGTGGAAGTCGCCTGCCGACCGGGTCGAGCACCTGATGTGCAGTTCGCGCCCGCGACCGTGAGGGATCGCCAGCGAGATCGCTGAAGGATCGCTACTTGAGGAACGACGGGACGTCGAAGTCGTCGTCGTCATCGTCGACCGTCTCGGATTCCTCGGGCTCGGCGAACAACTCGGTGATACGGGTCGACGTGGCGGAGCCGCCGTTGCCCAGCTTGAGGCCGCCGCCGGCCGACGGGCCGTCGAGACGATCGAAGCCGGCAGCGATCACCGTGACTTTCACTTCGTCGCCCATTTCGTCGTCGATCACCGTGCCGAAGATGATGTTGGCATCCTGGTGCGCCACACCGTGGATGATCTCGGCGGCCGCGTTCATCTCGAACAGCCCCATGCTGGACGGCCCGGTGATGTTGAGCAGCACGCCGCGAGCGCCATCGATCGCAGATTCGAGGAGCGGACTGGAGATCGCCTGCTTGGCAGCCGAAACAGCACGATCGTCGCCGCTGGCCTGCCCGATACCCATCAGGGCCGAACCTGCATTGGAGAGCACCATCTTGACGTCGGCAAAGTCGGTGTTGATCAGACCAGGCGTCGTGATCAGGTTGGTGATGCCCGAGACACCCTGCAGGAGTACCTCGTCGGCCATCTTGAACGCGTTGAGCACACTGGTCTTGTCGTTGGCGACGGTGAGCAGACGATCGTTCGGAATGACGATCAGAGTGTCGACCTTCTCCTTCAGGCGCTGCACACCGTTGTCAGCCTGAACGGCGCGACGACGACCCTCGAATCCGAACGGGCGGGTGACGACTCCGATTGCCAACGCACCGGCATTGCGAGCAACCTCGGCGATCACGGGAGCGGCTCCGGTGCCTGTACCGCCGCCTTCTCCGGCCGTGATGAACACCATGTCGGCGCCCTTCACCATCTCGTCGATCTCGTCATTGTGGGCATCAGCGGCCGCACGACCGACTTCGGGGTCGCTGCCGGCGCCGAGGCCTCGGGTGAGATCGCGGCCGATGTCGAGCTTGACATCGGCATCGCTCATCAACAATGCCTGGGCATCGGTGTTGACAGCGATGAACTCGACGCCTTTGAGGCCGGCATCGATCATGCGATTGACGGCGTTGACGCCGCCTCCGCCTACACCGATGACCTTGATCACGGCAAGATAGTTCTGGGGCGCGCCGGACATCAGTGGAACCTCCGTCGAAGGTGGCGATCGTTTGGAGCGTGGTGCTGTGGTGTCATATGAAATCGTTCAGTGAGTGATCTTCCGGTGAACCTGGCGGTTCGTCCGCCCGCCATCCTGGCACGTCACGCTGTCTGCGTGCGGTGATGCTAGCCCAGCACGACCCCAACTCGGCGGGAAAGGAGTCGGCCGGACACACCGATCGAGCAATTCGGCACGAACCGAATCACCATCATCGATCGGACTCACAGCGTGACCTCGTTGGTGGACACGTCGATCACCGTCGATTCACTGGCGCCGCCCGAGGACAGCACCGTCTCGAGCCGCACGAGTTTGGCGAACAGATCGCGAGCCTCACCGAAGCGCACCTCGACACCGTCGACGAGGTACATCACCAGCTGTGTCCCATCGGCGGCGACATCGATCCGGTCGACCCGCCCTCGAACCGATCCGGTCAGGTTCTTGGAGAGCTCGGAGGCAGCCGCGTAGCCGCGCGGTGCGAACTCGCCCGGGTCGAGATCGACGGGGTCGGGCCCCCCGATGAGGACATAGGCGATCGGAAACTTGTCGATCACATCGAGCACCCGACCATCGCGATCGAGCACGCGGAAAAGCAGGTCAGGCCCCCGAAATGTGGAGATCGCCTCCCGTTCACGGATCTCGATCGTGACCCCGTGCGGGAAGTCGGTGCGAACCCGCGCTTCGTCGACCCACGGGATCGACTCGAGCTCACGCTCGGCGCCTTGTGTATCGGCCACCAGCACCGGGGTGCCGACGAGATCGTCGATCACGCTCTGGAGCTGCTCCGGATCGGTGTACACGTTGCCGGTCAGGAAGACCTGGTCCTCTTCGATCGCGAACAGTCCCGACCCGAGCAGCGCCAGCGTACCGACCACGATGATGACGGCAGCAGAGGCGATCGCCGCCCACTTCAGTCGTTTGCGGCCCTGGGCCCGCTTCACCGCGACCCGACGCTCGCGCATTCGTGGCTCGATGCCGCGCCGGATGTCTCGCTCGGACTCGGGTCCGATCGTGTCGCCGGTGTCGTCGTCCTCGATCAGGACGATCGATCGCGACCCGCTGCCGTCGAGGCTTCCTTCGAAGTAGACCGCGTCGGGCAGCTCCTCGTCATCGATCGCAATCACGATCGGCTCGGCGTCGAGGTCGATCGGCCGGGCGGGGCCCGGGGCGGGGTGGTCGTGGTCGATCGCGCCCGTACCGGCCGGCACGTCGTCGATCACCACCGAACCGCCGTAACCGTCGATGCGGATGGTCTTGGGAGCATGCGGCTCGGGGGGCTGATCGGCGAGCGGCTCGGCCTCGACGATCACCAGTTCCTCAGCACCGGGCGCCCGCTCCGAACCCGCTCGATCGTCGTCACCCTGATCGTCGTCGGGATCGGGATCGGGATCGTCACCCTGATCGTCGTCGGGATCGGGATCGGGATCGTCGGTCCGTGCGTCGTCGTCGGTGGCTTCGATCCCGGGGGTGGCTGATCCGCCTTCCACCGAGGGACCCACCGGTTGGGTCGGCCGACCGCCGTGCGACGGATCGACGGACGGATCGCGGGAGGCATCGCCGGCCGGATCGTCGGAGGGCAGCGCTACACCGGGGTTGGCCCGCTCGGCGACTTCACCGGCGAAGGCCCGCTCCAGTTCGTCGAGAGCCGCCCGATCCGGCTCGCGCTCGTGGCTGGTCGGCCCGCTCACGCCGGATCGACCTCGACATCGTCGAACGACAACGGATCGGTGTCGTCGAAGCCGACCAGGCGTACCTCGCTGCGAAGGTGGAAGCCCGTCTCTTCGGCGACCCGGGCGCGGACAGCCTCGATCACGGCCCGCACGTCGGCAGCCGAGCCGCCCTCGCCGGCCTGGATGAAGTTGGCATGTTTCTCCGACACCCACGACGACCCGATTCGAAACCCGCGCAGCCCGATGCCATCGATCAGCCCGCCCGCGGTCACCTCACCGGGAATCGGGTTGACGAAGACCGAGCCGCAGTTCTGCCCACCCGGCTGATGTTCGCGCCGCCAGTGAACGATCTCGGCGATCGCCGCCTCAGATCGTTGGCGGTCGCCGGCGGCGAGTCGAAGCCGAGCCTCCAGGACCACTTGGGATGGCGGGAACGCCGATGCCCTGAATCGCAACCCGAGTTCGTCGACCGTGAGCGAACGTGTGTCGGCGTGCGGTTCGTGCATGTCGAACACGCTCACGTCGACCAGGCATGAGGCCATGTCCGAGCCGTGCCCACCCGCGTTCATCCGAACGGCTCCACCGATCGAACCGGGTACGCCGACCGCCCATTCGAAGCCGGTCAGGCCGGCCGCCGCGGTTCGACGAGCCACGACGGGCAACGCCACCCCGCCGCCGACCGTGACGATCCGTGCCGATCGCTCGGGGGTCGCACCGGTCTCGGGGGTCGCAGCGGTGGGGATGTCGATGTGGTCGGCAAGGTTGGCGATCGAGATCGCAATCCCGCGAAAGCCACTATCGGCGACCAGCATGTTCGAACCGCGTCCGATCACGAGCACGGGCGTGCCGGTCTCGAACCGTGCGTGGGCGACGGCGCGCAACTCATCGAGCGAGGTGACGTCGACGAACAGCGCTGCGCTGCCGCCGACTCGATAGGTGGTCAGCGGGGCGAGCGGCACGTCGTGCCCGAGCCGCTCTCCGAGCCGCTCGCCGAGCAGTGCTTCTGCGGCTGCCAGCGCTGGCTCGAGGTCGATCACCCGGCAACTCCGCGTCTGGCTGCCAGTACTTCGTCGGGAAGCGAAGCGATATCGCCGCAGCCCATCGAGACACACACATCTCCCTCGACGACATGTCGGGCGAGATAGTCGATGAGGTCGTCCCGGCGAGGCAACCAGACGACACGGGTGTCGGGGTGAGCATCGAGCACGGCGTTGACGACCAGCTTGCCGGTGACACCGGGGATCGGCTGCGTACCCGATGAGAAGATGTCGGTGAGTACCACCACATCGGCCGCTTCGAACGCGTCGGCGTACTCCTGCCACATCTCCGCCATCCGGTTGTAGCGGTTCGGCTGGAACACGGCCACGGTGCGGCGCCACTGGTCCCCGCTGTCGCGAGCAGCCCGCAGCACAGCATCGATCTCGGTCGGAAGATGGGCGTAATCGTCGACGAACGTCGCACCGGCGTCGTGTCCGCGCACGTCGAACCGACGCGCCACACCTCCGAACTTGCCGAGTGCGTCGGCTGCGACATGCGGGTCGATGCCGAGTTCGATCGCCATTGCCATCGCTCCGGTTGCGTTGACCACGTTGTGCTCACCGCGCAGCGGCAGGTGCACCGACGCCAACACGACGCCGTGACGCTCGACGTCGAAGTGATACGACCCGTGATCGGCGCGCACCGCTACAGCGCGCACGTCGGCGTGCTCGCTCATGCCGTACGTGATCGCATCGTGCCGGGTGGCAACGACGGCCGAGCGGGCGTTGTCGGCGCACACGATCTTCGGACCAGGTATCTGACCGAGGTACCGATCGAACGCCTCTTCGATCCCCTCGATCGAGCCGTAGTGGTCGAGGTGATCGACGTCGATGTTGGTGAGGATCGTGCCGTACAGCGGAAGTTCGAGGTGGGTGCCGTCGCTCTCGTCGGCTTCGACCACGAACCACTCACCACCGGTCCACTGGGCCCCGGTGCCCATGTCGGTGACATCGCCACCGATCACGAAGCTCGGCCTCAGGTCGGCCTCGGCGAGGATCAACATCAACATCGAGGTCGTGGTCGTCTTGCCATGTGTGCCTGCCACCGCCAGCGACTTGGCCTGGGCGCAGATCGACGCCAACATGCCTGCCCGGCTGAGGACGGTGACGCCCAACTTGCGGGCTTCGTCGAGCTCGTTGAGGTCGGGCGAGATCGCCGTCGACGCCGTGACGGCGTCGCAACCGACGACGTGCGACCGGTTGTGTCCGATGTGCACCGTGACACCCGCAGCCCGCAGGCGATCGAGGACTTGCCGCTCGCGGATGTCGACGCCCGAGACGTGGTGGCCCATCTGGGCGAGGGCGAGCGCGATCGCGCTCATCCCCGGGCCGGCTGCACCGATCACGTGAAGCCGGCGCGGCGTCGACAGATCGAGTGGAGCGAGTGGCACAGAGGGGGGTTCGGTCACGATGCTCACGACGCGGATCAGGCTAGTGCCGGACGTCCCCACGATTGCGGCGTCTCCGGCCACTTCGAATCGATGCGGCTGCCACCGACTCGACGAGTTGCGCCAATCCACCGCTGCGATGCACCTCGCCCATCTCGTACGCCCGTCGTCCGAGTGCAAGGCGTTCGCCAGGATCGCTCCGGAGACGCCCGATCACGGTGTCGAGCTGATCGATCTCCGATTCGGGTAGGTGAATCGCGGCGCCGACGTCGGACAACCACTTGACGTTGAGGATCTGATGGTCCTCGGCTGAGCCGGCCCATGGCACGAGCACCGCCGGTGTGCCCGTGACCGCAACCTCGTGAGCGGTTGAGGCTCCCCCGCGGCCGACCAAGACGTCACAGGCGGCGTAGACGGCGGCCATCTCGGTCTCGTATCCGACCGGGTGGTACACGACGTCGTCATCGAGCTGTAGCGGCGCCGGTGCGTCGCTGATGAACCGGTCGCCCACGACGTGTCGGATCGCCAGCTGCGCATCTCCGCTGTGAGCGGCAACCATCTTCCAGATCGCCTCGTTGAGCACGCCGGACCCCTGCGATCCGCCCATCACGGCGACGACGAAGCGGTCCTCCGGAAGGTCGAGTAGTCGGCGTGACGCTGCGCGATCACGGTCACGATCGACATCGAGGATCTCGCCGCGGACCGGTGCTCCGGTCAATGTCGCCCGCGGGAGCGGCGAGTCGGGAAACGCGACAGCACAAGCGGCGGCGTGTTTCGAAGCCATTCGACTGGCACGCCCCGGCAGAAGGTCGAAGCTGACGACCACCACCGGAATACCGAGCTTTCGAGCCGCGAACACGGCAGGCATGCTGGCGTATCCTCCGACGCTCACGACCACGTCGGGCCGCGCGCTGCGGAACATGGCGATCGCCTTGCGTCGGGCTCGCCACATCTTGGGCACGAACCCGAGATTGCGTCGCGACACACTGCGCTGGAAACCGACGACATCGTAGAACGTGTGCGGAAACTGGGTTGCGGGCAACAGTTTGGTCTCGATGCCGCGTTCGGCGCCGATGTAGTGGATCGAATCGGGTCGGCGCCCACCGGCGACGAGAGCCTCCGCGACGGCGAGCGCCGGAAGCACATGCCCTGCTGTGCCGCCCCCGGTGACGACCGCGAAGATGTCGCCAGATGGGGCGACGATCTCGTTCACCGCGACCGGGTCGGGCGGAGCGGGCTCGGCTTGGCCGGTTGTCTGTCACCGCGTGGCGAGGTGACGACACGACGGGCGACGTTGAGCAGCAAACCGGCCGACACCATCGAGACGAACAACGACGTGCCACCAGCGGAGAAGAACGGGAGCGTGAGCCCGGTCACCGGCATCAGACCGACGACTCCGCCCAGGTTGACGATTGCCTGGACGCCGAACCAGGCCGATATCCCGCCTGCCAGGATCAAGCCGAACTGGTCGGGGGCGGCCAACGCCGTCTGGATCCCCAACCACACCAGCAATGCGAAACCGCCGACGACCGCCACCGAGCCGATGAATCCGAGCTCGTCTGCGACGACGGCGAAGATGAAGTCGCTGTGGGCGAGCGGCAGGTAGCCGAGCTTGGAGTTGCTGCCACCGATACCCGAGCCGGTCATGCCGCCGTTGGCGATGCTCAGCAAGCCCTGCCACGACTGCCACGCCAGATGCTCCTTGTTGCCCTCGATGTCGCGGAACGCTGCCAGCCGGTTGAAGCGGCGCGGGTCGGACACGATCGCCAACAACGCCCCACTGGCGCCGATCGCCGAGATCAGGGCGACGTGAGCAAGCGGAACACCCGCCACCAGTCCGACCGCCAGCACGATCGAGGCCAGCACGATCGCCGAACCGAGATCGCCCTGCAGAAAGCTGACACCGGCGCACGCCAGGGCGACCACGGCGAGCGGGATCATGCCGCGTCGCGGCAGGTGCAGCTCGTCCTGATGTCGTGCGAACATGTCGGCCAGGAAGGCGATCGCAGCCAGCTTGAGCACCTCTGACGGCTGAAAGCCGAAGGCACCGAGCCGCACCCATGAGTTGGCGTCGTTGATCGTCGCTCCGACCCCGGGAACGAAGGGCAGCATCATCGCTCCTGCGGCCAACACGGCACCGGGGATCACGAGCGCCCGCCACCGTTGATACGGCACCTTGAGCGCCACGAGCATGCCGACCAGCCCGACGCCGGCCCACAGCAGCTGACGGTTGAAGATCGAGTACGGCGACGAGGTACCGCCGACGTTCCTGGCCGATGTCGCCGAGAGCACCATCACGAGCCCGAGCATCACGAACACGGCAACGATGACGGCGATCATGTAGTACACGCCCGGTGGCGGCCCGAGTTGTTCGATCGCCCGCGGTTGGGTTTGCTGCACCGCTCGTCGAGAGGGCTTGGCACGCCGTGGACTGCTCCGCTCGCCAGGCCTCGATCGCCCCCCGTTGAGCCGGTCGAGCGCCGCCTCACGGCGGGCCCGCACGTCGGCGGATCCCGACAATGGATTCATGGTGATGGTCATGTGGTGGTCTCCATCTGTGGCGGGGTGACGGCAAGGTGTGCGTGCACGAGACGGCGGAAGTCGTCGCCTCGCTCGGGATAGCCGCTGTACCAGTCGAAGCTGGCGCAACCGGGCGAGAGCACGATGGCGTCGCCGCGCTGGGACAACGAAGCCGCCAGTTCGACGGCGTGGGCCATGGAGTCGGCATCGACCACGGTGGTGAGTCCGTCGAAGATGGCGTGGATGTCCGGGCCGGCCTCACCGATCGCAACGACGGCGCGAACGCGATCCGGTTCGGCTGCCATCGGCGACAGGTCGACGCCCTTGCGACTCCCACCGGCGATCAACACCAGGGACTCGAAGGCGCGGATCGCTGTCGACGCGGCATGCGGAGTCGTCGCCTTCGAATCGTTGAACCACTCGACGCCGTCGGCGACGGCGATCGGCTCGAGTCGGTGGGCAGGGGCCTGGAACGTGGCGAGCGCCCGACCGATCGCATCCGGCTCGGCGAGACCCGTCTCGAGCACCAGCGCCGAAGCAGCCAGGGCATTGGTGATGTCGTGGGGCAGCCGCCGGCGCATCACGCCGATGTCTGCGATCGGCCCGAGCGGGCCCATCAGGGTCGAGCCGTCGAGGTGATAGTCCGCACCGGAGGCGCCGAACGTGCGGCGACGCCCTGGTGCTCGGGCCAGGTGGCTCATCACGATCGGGTCATCGATGAAGGCGATCGCCGCATCGCTCGACGTTTGGAGATCGAAGATGCGCGCCTTGGCGGCCTCGTAGGTCTCCATCGAGGTATGCCAGTTGAGGTGGTCGGGGGCGAGGTTCAACCACACCGCTGCATCGGCGCGGAAGCGTTCGGTCCAAGCCAGCCTGAAGCTGGTGCACTCGACGACGAAGACGTCGAGATCGGCGTCGAGCGCATCGACGAGCGGCACGTCGGTGTTGCCGAGCGCCTCGGTTCGTACACCGGCGGCACGAAGCATCGCCACCGTCAACTCGGTCGTGGTGGTCTTGCCGTCCGTGCCGGTGATCGCCAGGATCGGGCGTGGGCCACCTGGGCGTTCCTGCTCCCACCGGTATGCCAGTTCGATCTCGCTCGACACCGCCACGCCGGCTTCGAGGGCGGCGACGATCACAGCGATGCCCTTCCGGCACGCCGGGAGCCGGAGACAGCAGATCGAACTCGTCCATGAAGCGATCCAGGTCATCGGGCAGCGGGCCGACGCCGATACCCAGTTCCGATGCTCGGGCCCGCTTGGCATCATCGATGGTGTCGTCGGTGGCGACGACCTCGTAGCCGCGCGCCAGAAGCGCACGAACCGTGGATGCCCCGGTGATCGCCAGCCCGTGAACGAGTGCCCGCACGATCAGCCCACCACCCTCGTGTAGTCGGCGATGAAGATCGCCAGTGCGCTGGCGACGCAGATCGCAGAGATCAGCCAGAAGCGGATGATGACGGTGGTCTCCGGCCAGCCCGTGAGTTCGAAATGGTGGTGGATCGGCGACATTCGGAACAGTCGCTTCGTGCGCCCCGACGCCTTGAAGACGCCCATCTGGATCGCGACCGAGCCGGCTTCCATGACATTGATGCCGCAGATCAGGATCAGCAACAGATGGGTGTTGAGAGTGAGCGCCAGGAATGCCAACGCCGAGCCGATACCGAGCGCGCCGACGTCGCCCATGAAGATCCGAGCCGGCGCAGCGTTCCACCACAGGAAGCCGAGGCAGGCCCCCGCGAATCCGGCGGCCATGACGCCCATGTCGAGTGGGTTGACGACCGAGTCGTAGACCTCCGGATTTCGGAACGACCAGTAGCCGATGATCATGAAGGCACCGAAGCCCATCAGTGCCGATCCCCCGGCGAGCCCGTCGAGCCCGTCGGTGACATTGACGGCGTTGGTGGTCGCCCAGATGATGACACCCGCCCAGACCACCCACACGAAGGCCGGTACGCCGAACCCGAGGTCACCGGCGCGTACCAGCGAGATCGATTCATCGATGCCGGTGGCGGCGACCAGCCACCAGGCCAAGCCGAAGCTCATCAACATCGTGATGTAGTTCTTCTGCTTCCAGAAGATGCCTCGGTTGTGGCGCTTGCGGACCTTGATCCAGTCGTCCAGGAACCCCATCGCCGACATGGCGAGCACACCGACCCACACGATCATCGCCTGGTCCGAGAAGGCGATATCCCGGACGTGGGCCACGACCCATCCGATGAACGCCGCCACCACGATGGCGAGACCGCCCATCGTTGGCGTGCCCTGCTTGATCATGTGATGCTCGGGACCGTGATCCTCTTTGCCGAGGATCGGTTGTCCCTGCCCTCGCGTGCGGAAGAACACGATCAGGAAGCGGGTGCCGAACAACGAGATCAGGGTCGAGACGGCGCCGGCGATCAGTACGGCGATCACGATCGATCCCCCGTTGTGCCGTTCCCGTCACGTTGCGCGAGCACCTCTCGTGCGACGACCCGATCGTCGAACGGACGGGCCTCGTCGCCGATCGTCTGGGTCGTCTCGTGCCCTTTGCCGGCGACGACGACGACGTCACCAGGTCGCGCTGTCTCGATCGCCAGCGCGATCGCAGCCCGACGATCCGCCTCGAGCAGCACGCCGTCACGGTGCGAGGCGTCGATGCCGGACACAGCGGCGTCCATGATCGTGTAGGGGTCCTCGCGGCGCGGGTTGTCGCTGGTGATCACGACCACATCGGCGTGAGCCGCCGCCGCAGCGCCCATCAACGGTCGCTTGTCGGCGTCGCGATCGCCACCACAGCCGAACACCACGATCACCCGCGCCCCAGCCGCCAGGTGGCGGGCCGAGGTGAGCAGCTCCTCCAATCCATCCGGCGTATGGGCATAGTCGACGACAACAGCGAACTCATCACGCTCGGGATCGCTGACGAGCTCGAACCGACCAGGTACGGGCGGGCAGGCGGCGAGCCCGTCGATCGCCCGCTCCGGGTCGATGCCGAGCAGTTGTGACACGGTCAGAGCCGCCAGCGTGTTCATCACGTTGAAGCGTCCCCCGATCGGGACACGCACCCGATGGCCGAGCCAGGTGAACTCGTGGTGGTCGACCCCGACCTCGATGTCGATCGCATGATCACGACTGAAGCCGACCATCTCCACGGTCGCCGCGTCGAGGACCAGTCGGCCGTATGGATCGTCGATATTGGTGACCCCGATCTCGGTCAGCTCGGGCGTGAACAATGACGCCTTGGCACGGAAGTACGATTCCATCGACTCGTGCAGATCGAGGTGGTCGCGACCGAGGTTGGTGAACACGGCGACGTCGAACCGAGTGCCGGCGACGCGATGAAGGGCGAGCGTGTGCGACGAGACCTCCATCACCACCGCATCGACGCCGGCTGCCACGTAGCCGGCCAGTTGACGTTGCAGATCGGGTGCCTCGGGCGTGGTGCGCGCCCCCGACAACGTGCCGAGCTGGCGGACCTCGTGCCCGGCGCCGCGCAGGATCGCTGCGAGGAGATGGGTCGTCGTGGTCTTGCCGTTGGTGCCGGTGATGCCGATCATCCGCAGCTGGTCGGCGGGATGATCGTGAACCGCTGCCGCGATCGGTCCCATCGCACGGCGCACATCGGTCACGACGATCTGGGCGACAGGGAGGGACAACGGCCGCTCCACGATCAGCATCGCCGCCCCCCGCTCGACAGCCCGCTCGGCAAAGGTGTGCCCGTCGAAGTGATCGCCCGGCACGCACGCGAAGGCCCATCCCGGCTGCACCTCGCGCGAGTCGTGGGTGAGATCGCTGAGCTCGGTCTCGGTCGGACCGATCACCTCGACCAGCAGCTGGGCAGGCAGGCATTCCGCGAGCTCGCCGACGGTGTGCGCCACAGCGATCACGCAGCTTCGCAATCGGCGACGACCGGCGGCGGCTGAATCCCCAGCTCGTGCACGATCGTCGGTGCCAGATCGGCGAACACGGGTGCGGCGGCGGTACCACCGAACCGGTTGATGTCACCTGCGGGCGGCTCGTCGATCGACACCAGCACGGTGACCTGCGGATCCTCGGCGGGGAAGAACCCGACGAAGCTGGCGTAGTAGACCTTCTGGCCCTTCTCGTTCAGATACGTACCGTTCGGTTGCGACTTGAGCCCGGTACCCGTCTTGCCGGCGACACTGAAGTTCTCGATCCCACGCTGGGCCCGCTCACCGGTACCGGACGGATCGCACACGACGGCGCGGATCATCCGCTGCACTTCCTCGGCGACGTCGGGCCGCAGCACTTCCCGGGTCTCGAGCGGCTCGGCCGACACCATCTCGCCGTCCGGGCCGACCGACCCGAGCACGAGCCGTGGCGGCACGTAGGTCCCGTCGTTGGCGATCGTGTTGACGGCGGCTGCAAGCTGGATCGAGGTGCTGGCGAGGCCTTGTCCGTACGCAACCGTCACGCGCTCGGAGCCCCAGAGATCGCTCCAGTGCTTGAGGATGCCCGGTGACTCGCCGGGGAATTCGAGGGCGGTCTTCTCGCCGAGCCCGAAGTTGCGCATGTACTCCCAGTGCGTCTGACGGGCGTTGGTCCAGTCGCTGTCCAGCGACCGTTGTACGTCGATCGTGCCGATGTTCGACGACTCGACGAGGATCCGCTCGACGGTCATCTCCATGTCGGGGTGCTGATGGGAGTCCTCGAGGTAGTCGTCGGCGTATTGGCGTCGCCAGGGCACGACGAAGGTGGAGTTGGGGGTGACGGACCTCTGGTTGAGCCCTGCCGCAATGGTGATGACCTTGGCGACCGAACCCGGCTCGTAGGCGTTGACCGCCGCATAGTTGCCGGAGGTGACCTCGACGACGTCAGCCTCCTCGTCGCGGATCACGGACGCCATGGCATAGACGTCGCCGGTCTTCGTGTCCATCACGATGATGGTGCCGGACTTGGCACCGAGCTCTCCGACGCGATCGACGAGCAGGCTCTCGGCCTCGAACTGGATCGACCTGTCGAGTGTCAACACCACGTCGTCGCCGGGCACCGGGACGGCGGTCGTGCGCTCGGTTCCAGCGATCGACCGGCCTCTGGGGGCGACTTCCTTGCTCGACTCCCCTGGTGTGCCGGTGAGCATGTCGTCGAATTGCTGCTCGAGGCCGGCGATACCGAAACCGTCGATGTCGGTTCGTCCGATCACGCTCAACCCGACGGTACCGCCCGGCAGGATCCGTCGATCCTCCGAGTCGACGTTGACTCCCGTGAGACGCAGATTGGCGATCTGGTCACCGATCTCTCGGTCGACCTGTCGGCGCACGTAGACGAACCCACGTTGCTTGGCGACCAGGTCGTCGTACAGATCGCGGGTCTCGACATCGGTGAGCCCGAGGAACGACTGCATCAGACGCGCCGTTCCGGTCTCGTCGGTGACGAGCTTCGGATTGACGCTGATCGTCGCGGCCGGAATCGACAGCGCCAGTTCTTCGCCGTTGCGGTCGAAGATGGTGCCCCGATCTGCGGGCAAGGGCGTGGTGCGACTCCACTGGGCAGCGCCTGCGCTGCGGAGCGCCTCTCCACCTGCTGACTGGATCTTCGCCACCTTGAACAGCACGGCGCCGAGCACGACGAGCAGCATCACCAGCAGCAACTTGAGCCGTACCGACGACTTGCCGAGCCCCAGCAGGTCACGCCGGGCCGGCACGGCGTGCTTGACATCGAGCACGCGCCGTCGAGCGCCACGGCGGACCGCAGAGCGGTGCCGGCGGGATGGCGAATTCACCGGTTCACGGAACGTGACCTCACGGCGTTGACGCGTTCCGGGCGCAGATGCGGTGGATCGCCCGTTGCGTTTGCGCGACGGTGCGGACGGCGTGCGTCGCGCTCCCACCTTGGCGCGGGAGCGGCGGCCGAGCGTGTCGATCGAGCCGATGAGGCGCCGGCGCGCCGGAGAGGTGGCGGTCCGCGAACTCTTGCTGCGCGAGCCCGACGTGGGCGCCCGGGTGCTGCGACCGTTCGTCGAGCGCGGCGCGGGAGCCCGCTTGACCTTGGGAGCCGTCCGGCGTGTCGGGCGGGGAGGTACGGTGCGGCGGCTCATGGGGCTTCGGCGCTGACG
The DNA here is from genome assembly GCA_963722635.1 of uncultured Acidimicrobiaceae bacterium. Classification (GTDB taxonomy): domain Bacteria; phylum Actinomycetota; class Acidimicrobiia; order Acidimicrobiales; family Ilumatobacteraceae; genus Ilumatobacter. The sequence continues at coordinate 33,604 of CAVRNX010000012.1, read as the reverse complement.
GCCTTGACGAGCCGGAACTGATCGAGCGGTTCGAGCCGGGCGGTCGAGCCCGGCACGATCTCGTCCGCGACCGGCATTTCCCCGGTACGGGCGATCGTGACGGCCAGCACGATCGGATCGACCCGGATGAACGCGCTCTCCGCCGCGGCTTGCATACCCAACCCCTTCGCCTCGGCCGACAATCGTGTCAAGGACCGCAGTTCGGCCCGATCGGCTCGCAACACGTCGAAGTCCTCTTGGGCCCCGCGCACGGAGCGCTCGAGCTGGTCGATCTCGAGCTGGCGTTCGGCGATGCGCGTGTGGAGGTAGACGGCGCCCATCATCACCCCCGAGACCAGCACTGCGAGCCCGATCGCAAATCGTGCAACCCGGCGACGACCAGGCACGACGGCGAGCTTGCCGGCCGGGGTGGATGGCCGGCCGACGGGGGTGTGTCTCAACGGAACTGCCATCAACGCTCGCTCATTTCGGTCGGTTCGATCTTTTCGGCAACCCTGAACAGGGCCGATGCCGCTCGCCGGTTTGCGGCAGCCTCGGCGGCGGTCGGACGCTTGGCGATGCCGCGGACGATCCGAACGGTCTGCACCGCGCCGCACACGCACGGCAGATCCGGTGGGCACTCGCATCCGCCGGTCGCCGCCTGTCGGATCCGGTCCTTCACGATCCGGTCCTCACCGGAGTGGTACGAGAGCACTGCGAGCCGGCCGCCCGGAGTCATGGCGTCGATCGCCTTGTCGATCGCCTCGGGCAGCGCATCCAACTCACCGTTGACCTCGATCCGGATCGCCTGGAACGTGCGCTTGGCCGGATGCCCCCCGGTGCGACGGGCCGGCGCCGGGATCGCGCTCGTGACCACTTCGGCGAGCCGAGTTGTCGATTCGATCGGCCGTCCAGCGACGATCGCCTTGGCGATCCGGGTAGCGAACCGTTCGTCGCCGTACCGGCGAATGACGTGCGCCAGCTGGCGTTCCGGATAACCGTTCACGACATCGTCGGCCGACCACTGAGCGTCGCCGTCCATCCGCATGTCGAGCGGTCCGTCGTTGCGGTAGGAGAAACCGCGCTCTGGCCGATCGAGCTGCGGCGACGAAACGCCGAGGTCGAACAGCGCCCCGCTGAGCCGCCGAACGGAGTGTGCGGTCATCGCCTGGTCCAGATCGTCGAACCGACAATGGTGCGTCATCAGTCGGTCACCGAAGTGACCGAGACGGGCGATTGCGGCCGTCAGCGCCTCGGCGTCGCGATCGAGTCCGAGGATGCTGACGTCGTCGCGAGCGTCGAGAATCGCCTCGCTGTGCCCACCTGCACCGAGCGTGGCGTCGACGATCACACCTGCCGGAACCGACTCGAACGCACCGACGACTTCGCGCTGCATCACTGGATCGTGGTGGAAGGGCTGATCGCTCACGAGTCGCCTTCCGCGTCGGTCCAGACCCTGCCGGGCTGGACGACGCCGTCCTCGTTGCGGATCGTGTGGTAGCGCGATGGCCGCCACACTTCGAGTTGGTTCAGGGCACCGGCGATGACAGCCTGACCGCCCGGGGTGATCCCGGCATGTCGGCGTGATTCTTCGTCGAGTGTGATCCTTCCCTGCTTGTCGATCGCTGCGACCGCAGAGCTGACGCCGAACACCCGCAGCGCCGACTTCGGAAGTTCGCCCGAACGGACCCGCTCCTCGAGCAGCGCCGCCTCGGCTTGGAACTGTGCGATCGATGTGATCGAAACGAATCCATCCGGGTCGCAACGCAGGTAGCACTTGGGGCCGAGGTCGCTGCGGAAGTCGGCCGGCAATGCCAAACGGCCAGTGCCGTCGACGCTGCGGTCGTATTCACCGACGAACACGTTCGTGCCAGACCTTCCGGATCAGCCCGCTCTCCTGCCTTCCCATCACGAGTGATGGCCGAGAACGGCGGGTTCGTCCTCGTGATCGGCAAGTATGGTCGGTGGACCCCACCTATATCAACCATTTCCCCCCTTTTCTCCCCAAATATCCCCGACAGAGGGAACCCGGAACGACCGTGTGGTTGATCGGAAACGTTCGGCCGACGACCCCGGCAGACCGTCAGCTACGTCAGCTGAGCCGCCAGCGCCTCCGCCAGCGCGCCACCCACGAGGCCGGCCATCGCCGCCGGTTCGGGGAGATCGACCGAGCGCACGCGACCGGCGAACAGGCCGGCCATCGACGCAGATGTGGCCGCCGTGTGGAGCATCCCCTGCAGGCGCAACCCCTGACGGGTCCGGCGCTGGCTGAGGCCGACCAGCTTGCGTCCCGCCAGCAGCACCTCACCGGGTCCGACGCCGGCGAAACACACCAGGTCCGACCAGTCGTTGTGCAACATGCCGCCCCGGTGCACCGCCAGGTGAAGGGGACCCGGTTGCACATCTGCGACGGCTGTCAATGCCGCCCTCCAGCGCTCCCCCATCCACACCATTGCGCCCCTCACGTCGTCAGGCGCCAATCCGTGCGGCAGGACGACATCGATCCACACCACTGCGTCGGGACGCACGATCACTGCACCGCCGCCCGATCGGCGGCGAACCACCCCCAGCCCTGCGGCCACCACAGCGTCGCGATCGATCAGATCCGGGCTCTGGCGCGACCCGAGTACGAGCGCTGCGTCATCCGCTTCGCACCACCACACCTGGGGATCGGTCACGGCCCGACGGGCGCCGCCGACACCATCTGAGAACGGATCGAGGGCATGCAACTCAGCGACACTGCCCCGTTGGTGCACCACCTCGACCACACCGCAACGCTACCGATCGGCAGCGCCGGCCGGCGGTCAGCTGGCCGTCGCCAGATACGGCTTCCAGGTGTCGGGGACCAGGGTCGCCCCCACGACGATCCACGCCGTGGCACGCGGCGCATGACACGGCCGAATCAGCCGCATGCCCGCCTCGTCCGGCGTGCGGTCACGTTTTGCGCTGTTGCACAGCCGGCATGCCGCTGCCAGGTTGTCCCACACGTCGCGTCCGCCACGCGAACGCGGCACGACGTGATCGATCGAATCCGCATGGTTCCCGCAGTACTGGCACCGGTAGTCGTCGCGGGCGAATACGGCCCGTCGAGAGACCGCTGCGGCGCGCCGCCGTGGGGCCCGCACCATGTACCGCAGCCGTATCACAGCCGGGCTTTCGATCGTCAGCCTGGCCGACCGGATGAGGGCATCGTCTGCCTCGAGGAGTTCGGCCTTGTCGGCGATCACGAGACACACCGCGCGTCGAGACGACACGATGCTGAGCGGCTCATAGCTGGCGTTGAGCACGAGCGACCGGCGCACGACTCAACCGCTCCCGACGGGGCGCGTCGAGCCCCGGGCCGCCACCGGGATACTCGGCATCACGGTCGTCAGCCGGCTCCCACCTTGCACTGGTCCCACTCGCGGCACCACAGGAGATAGTTCAGCACATCCTGAGCTTCGGGAACACGATCGGTATCCCCGTATTGCGTGAGCATCCGAAACCGGAGATAGCCCCCGGACGGGACCGGCAGGAACGGACGTCGCCGCCACCAGCCGGGAGCCGAGGTGCGTCGCGCCTGACGCGCAGCCGTCGCCCACAGTCGTGGGTGCCGTGCGACAGCGAGAGCGATCTTGATCACAGCGATCCGATCAATTCGACGGGCCGATCTCGGCCGACCCCGACCCTCGCCGGGTCACTTCGGTCGCGGCTCTTTCGGCAGGCCGAGCACCATCTCACCGATGATGTTGCGTTGGACCTGGGACGAGCCGGCATAGATCGTGCCGGCGCGAGCGTTGAGGAACGTGTTGACCCACGATGCCGAAGTATTGGGAGCGCCTGCGTCGTCGGTCTGGAATGCCGACGACGGTCCGCGACCTGTGGGTGTCATCGCCTCGGCACCGAGGATGTCGACACCGAGCTCGGTCAGCAGCAGGTGGTACTCGCTCCAATACAGCTTCGAGATCGCACCGTCGGGCCCGGGGTGATGGCCGTGCAGGAAGCGGGTCAGCACGCGCATGCCGTTGTAGCGCATGATCTGCACCTTCGAGTACGCCCACGCCAGCTTCTGGCGGATGACCGGGTCGTCGGCGACGCCGCGGCTCCTTGGCGAGCAGGAACAACCGGTCGAGCTCGGCCTGGAAACGAATCGGCACCGTCGCCGCCGCCTCGCCGCGCTCGAATCCGAGCAACGTCATCGCTACACGCCAACCGTCGTTGATGCCACCGACGACGTCCTCCTTGGGGCAGGTGGCGTCGGTGTAGAACACCTCGTTGAACTCGCTGTCGCCGGAGATCATCTTGATCGGGCGGACCTCGATTCCTGGTTGGCGCATGTCGACCAACAGAAACGAGATGCCCTTGTGCTTGGGGGCGTCGGGATCGGTGCGGGCGAGGGTGAAGATGTGGTCGGCGAGGTGGCCGGCCGAGGTCCAGATCTTCTGGCCGTTCAACAACCATTGATCACCGTCGAGATCGGCCTTGAGCCCCACGTTCGACAGGTCGGATCCGGCGTTCGGTTCGCTGTAGCCCTGACACCACGTGTCGGCGCCGGAAAGGATCCGCGGAAGGTAGTGCGCCTTCTGTTCGTCGCTGCCCAGCAGCAACAGCGTGTTGCCCAGCATCTGGATGCCGAACACGTCGTTCGGGCCTCCGCCCGGAACGCCGGCCTTGGTGAACTCCTCGGACAGGATCACCTGTTCCAGCGGGGACAGCCCGGCGCCGCCGTATTCGACGGGCCAACCGGGAGCGAGGTATCCCGCCTCGTACAGCGTTTTGCGCCAATCGGTGACGAAGCCGACGAGTGCCTCGCCCTCCAGTTGCCCCATGCCTCCCCAGTCGGAAGGAAGCTTCTCGGCCAGGAAGGCCTGCACCTTCTGGCGGTATGCCTCGGCGTCTGCGGAGTAGGTCGGCTGCATGCCAACGATCTTACTTGGCTGGGTTACCGTCGGGTAGATCGCAAGCCGGCGGCGCTTCGGTCACCTCGGCGTCGGCGTCGGAACGGGCCGGCGCGGCGCCGCCGTCCGACTCTTCCCCGACGCGGTCCGCTTCGGCCTGGCGAGCAACCGCGGCGGCGGCGACGAGCGGGCCGACCCTCCCATCGCCGGTACCACGTACGCGCAGCGTTGTCAGGTGGCTCAACCCGGAGCGCTGGTCGAGCTCTTTGGAGAGGGCGTCGAAGAATGGTGCCCCGAACACCGATGGCACGACCCCGCCGATCACGATGTCGGCGACATCGAGCATGGCTGCGATCGATGCACACGCTCGCCCGACCATGATGCCGGTGCGTTCGATGATCGCCGGTGGTGTTCGGCGCAGATCGCGCCCGGTGCCGGCCTCGATTCCACGCGCGCCGGCATACACGGTCAGGCAGCCTGTCGCGCCGCAGGCACACTCGGCTCCGTCGGGTTCGACGATCAGATGTCCGAACTGGCCGAGGTTCCCGGTCAGTCCCTGTGCCAGTCGTCCGTTCACCACCAGGCCCCCGTCGACGTCGTCGCCGATCACCAGCGTGGCGATCTGCTGCTCGGCGGGCGCCGACATCGCGGACTCGCCACGCCACAGTTCTGCCAACGCCAGGCCGCGACCGGCGGTGTCGAGGTCGACGGGCAGATTCGTCACCTGAGCGAGTTCACGCCGCAGCGGGAAGTCGTGCCACATCGGCATTCCGACCGGCTTCATCGCTCCGGTTCCACGATCGATCGGACCGGGACACGTGATACCGACGGCCGCCGGCGCGACGCCACTCGGGTTGGCCGCCATGACGCGCCTGACGAGTTGGGTCAGCGACGGCCACACATTGCGGGCCGGAGTGGTGACACGGTCGCGCACCACGATCTCTCCGTCTGCATCGAGGACCCCCGCTGCAAGACGGCTCGGGCCGAGGTCGATGGCGAGGTATCCGTGGGTCACGGGCAGGCACCGTACCCCCGCAACCCACCGGCCGCCCGACACGTCGTGCCCGGAGCGTCTACTCTTCCCCAGCGTGACGGATACTGCACTGGCGACCTCGACGTTCTCGACCCTGTTCGAAGGCGTCGTCGACAATATTGCGACTGTTGTCCACGGCAAGCGGGATGCAATCGAGTTCGCCGTCATGGCACTCCTGGCCGAGGGTCACCTCCTGATCGAGGATGTGCCCGGCGTCGGCAAGACCAGCCTCGCCAAAGCGCTGGCCGGCTCGATCGATTGCAGCTGGAAGAGGGTGCAGTTCACGCCCGATCTGTTGCCGACCGACCTCGTCGGTGTGAGTGTGTACGAGCGCTCGACCGAGCAGTTCCGGTTCACGCCGGGGCCGCTGTTCGCCAACATCGTGCTGGCCGACGAGATCAACCGCGCCTCACCCAAGACGCAATCGGCACTGCTCGAGGCAATGGAAGAACGACAGGTCAGCGCCGACGGCGTCACCCGTGCCCTCGAGCCGCCGTTCATGGTGATAGCAACGCAGAACCCTGTCGAACAGGAAGGCACGTATCGCCTGCCCGAAAGCCAACTCGACCGATTCTTGTTGAGGATCTCGCTCGGGTACCCGGGCCGCACCGCCGAGATCGCAATCCTCGATGGTCAGGGGTCGTCCGATGCACTGCGCGTCCTCCGGCCGGTCGTCACGATGCCGGAGGTGCTGTCGATGATCAACACCGTCAAATCCGTCTACCTGGCGAGCGCCCTCAAGTCGTACATGGTCGACCTCGCCGAGGCGAGCCGCCGGCATCCGGCGATCGAACTCGGGTTGTCGCCGCGCGCCACACTCCAGCTCTCGGCCGCCGTACGCGGCTATGCCGCTGCCAGGGGTCGCGACTACGGCACGCCGGACGATGTCAAGGTCGTCGCTCCCGCAGCGCTCGCCCATCGACTCTTGCTACGGGCCGGCAGCAACGCCCGCACGACCGCCGAAGAAGCGATTCGTGAGTTGCTGGCCGAGGTGCCGGTTCCCGTCGCCAAGTGATGCGATGAACGGGATCCTCTGATGCCGACTCGGCAGGGCTGGACCGTCGTCGCCGGTGCCACCGCAGCGCTGGTGATCGGACGTGTCTTCGGGATCCTCGAGCTGTTCGTGGTCGGTGCCGGTTTGGCCGCCACGGTGTTCGTTGCCGTCATCGTCGTCCGAATCCATCGGCCGCAGCTGGCGATCACGCGCTGGGCACACCCCGCCGTGTTGACGGTCGGCGACACCGGACGCGTCGACCTGCTGATCGAGAACCGGGGTGGCCTTCGATCCCCGCGTGTCGATCTGACCGAACCGGTCGGCGCCAACAACACCGCTCACATGACCGTATCGCCCTTGCGATCGAACGACCAGGTCACGGCCGGATATCGAGTGCCGGCGCTGCGCCGGGGCGTGCTGATCGTGGGGCCGACCACGCTCGACCGCCGTGATGTGCTGGGTCTCGCATACGACACCCGGATCACCACGGGCGCGACCGAGCTCACGGTGGCGCCACAAACGTTCGAGATGCCGATGCCCTCGCTCGGCCAGGGTGTGCTCGGCCGCCACCTGTTGGCACTGTCGCAGCGAGTCGGACCCGGCGAGTTCCACAGCCTTCGCGACTACGTGATCGGCGACGAGTTACGTTCGATCCACTGGCGAGCGTCGGCTCGTTCCGAGGAACTCAAGGTCCGCCAGCACGAAGCACAGGGCGTGAGGCGCTGCATCATCGTGCTCGATCGTGACGGCGACGCCTATCCATCACCGGTGACCGACGAGGACGCCGACGTGTTCGAGCGGGCGGTCACCGCCGCCGGTTCGCTGGTGATCAGTGCCGATCGGGCCGGCCTCACCACACGTTTCGTCAGCGGTGGCGGAGTCGATCTGCGCGGGCCCGACGTTGCAGCGCACACCCTCCGCGTCCTCGCCCCGATCGACATCGGGCCCTCGCTCGGAGAGATCGACCGCGATCCGAGCGAAGGGCTTGGCCTGGTGATCGTGGTCACCTCATCTCCCGCCAGCGACGCCTGGCGGCGAACCGACCGCATCACCGATCCCACGCTCACGCGGGTGGGCGTGTTCACGATGGGGGCATCCGACACCCGGTTGTCGATCGATGCGTCGTCGATCGCTTCGTTCCGCCAGGGATGGCACCGTTTGGCGGGCACCAAAGGGCTGGTCAGAGAGCTGCTGCCGACCGGGGAAACCTCATGAGCGTCGGCCGCGACGACCAGTCGACACTCGAACGCGATCTCACAGCCACGGCGTCGCTCACCCTGTACTCCTTCGTCGTAGCCGTCGGTTTCGCCAGGGTGTTCAGCGGCTGGACCTTCCTCACCGACCTCGCCGTGATCACGATCGTCGGCCACGGCACCTCGTTCCTGTTACGCCGGGCCCGTGTCAACGGGTGGCTGGCGATTCCGTTCATGACACTGCTGTTGGTGTGGGTGCTGGCTGTTCAGCAGTACGGCGACACGATGACGTGGCTCGTGCCGCGCGCGCGCCACGTGGGACCAGCTCGACCTCGAGGTGGGTTTGGTGAGGGACCAGTTCCAGACCGCGGTGGCCCCGGTGCTGTACGGCGCCGGATGGGCGACATTGGCCGGGTTTGCACTGATCGTCGTGATCGTGATGTCGGATTCGTTCGCGTTCCGGGCCGAGGCGCGCGGCGAAGCCCTGGTGCCCGGTGGTGTCTTGTTCGTCTTCATCGCCGCGCTCAGCAGCCCGCGGCTCCAGATCGTGTCGACGGGCTTGTTGCTGGCGACCGGAGTGATCGTCGTGATCGCCCTGCGTTGGATGCACGACCGCCGACGGCGCGTCGAACTCACCGCTGCGCGCGTGGGCCGATCTCGATGGCCGTGCCGACAGCTCTCGCCACCGCTGTCGTGATCGCCGTGCTGGCCGGCCTGATCGGCCCACGCCTTCCTGGCGCTCAGGCCGAGCCGCTCTACCAGACCCGCGGTCGCGGCGGCGGCGTCACGAACGTGGTCAGCCCGCTCGTCGATATCCGGTCGCGGCTGACCAATCGTGGCGACACGGAATTGTTCCGGGTCAACTCGGATGCACCGGCCTACTGGCGGGTGATCACCTTGTCCAAGTTCGACGGGCGACAGTTCGAAATACCGGAACGGCCGCTCGAACGGATTTCCGGCGCTGTCGGCGACGATGTCGGAAACGGCCGCCAGATTCGCCAACAGATCCAGGTCCTGTCGCTCGGCGGGAAACTGATCCCGGCCGCCGCCGACCCCTTCCAGGCCAGCGGGTCCTCCGGTGGCCAGGATCTGGTCCTCAAGCTCAACCGCGATACCAGCACACTGGTCGCTCCCGACGAGATCACTGCGGGCGATCTGTTCAGCGTCGTGTCGGACGCTCCCCAGCTGTCCGCCGACGCGCTCCGGGGTGCCACGTCCTCATCGCCGCCCGATTCGATCTTCCTCGAACTCCCCGACGATCTTCCCGATGTCGTCGCCGACCTGGCCGAGCAGGTCACAGCCGGCGCGCCGAGCGTCTATGACGCCGCCATGGCCCTCCAGAGCTGGTTCCGAGACGACTTCGAGTACAGCCTCGAGGTCCAGTCGGGCCACGGGTCGAACGCGATCGAGAGCTTCCTCAACGAGCGCGTCGGATACTGCGAGCAGTTCGCCGCGACCTTCGCCGCCATGGCTCGCACACTCGGAGTGCCTTCGCGCGTCGCGGTCGGGTTCACACCCGGTATCCAGAGGGACGACGGCTGGTACAGCGTGCTCGGCAAGAACGCCCACGCCTGGCCCGAGTTGTGGTTCGACGGCATCGGCTGGGTCGCATTCGAGCCAACTCCCGGACGCGGTGCGCCCGGCGCCGAGTCGTACACGAACGTCACCCCGCAACAGGACGACACCCCTCGTGGCGCGCCCAGCGGCAGCGTCGATCCGAATGCCTCGCCGACTCCGACGACACCCACGACCGTGGTGCCGTCAGGCACCACCTTGCCGAACAGCGGACCCGGCGAGGTCCCCCAGTTCGACGATCCGAACTTCGACCTCGGTGGCGGGAGCCCCCCGTCGTCGGGCGATTCGTCCAGCGGACCGGGCATCCCATGGCCGCAGATCGTCATCCTCGCCGTCGTCGCGTTGATCTCCGCTGCGCCGTGGGTCCTACGGCGCGTTCGAGCAAGAGCACGGCGCGGCCACGGTCCGGTCGAACGTGTGCAGCTCAGCTGGATGCGTGCCCGCGACTCCGCCGAGCAGGCCGGTGTTCGGGGTCGGGCATCGATGACCTCGAGTGAGTGGGCGATCGCGACGGCCGACCAGCTGCCGGTCGCAGCACGCCCGATGCGCTCACTCGCCGAGATCGTGGACCGCGTGACCTACTCGCCGCCCGGCAGCATCGACCTCGAGCGCACCGGCACCTTCGGCGCCACGTTGGGCAACGATTGCGAGCTGTGGTCCGAGCAGGTCAGCCGAATCGCGATCGACACGCTGACGCCGTGGCGGCGCGTGCGTCGGTACTTCTCGACGTGGCAATGAACCGGGCCCGCTCGCGGGTGATCGACGGCCGGGCAGCTGCCGCACCATCGAGTGCGGCGAGGGTCACTCGGGGCGACGAGGGCGACCGGCACCCGCCAGCCACGCGTTGATCGGCAGGTTGCCGAGCTTCTCGCGCCCGATCACCCGGATCTCCGCCTCGAGCAGCACCGCCATCACCAGCACACCGATGAAGGCGGCGAACGCCAGCCAGAAGCTGACCGCCAGCCCGGCGACCGTGAGCACGAGACCGACCGCCAGCCCGAAACCCAGCAGGATCAACCGGCGACGCGACACACGAACCCCGCGCTCGGAGAACGACGGGTCCTGTTTGAGCTCGTTCTCGATCTGGCGGAGAATCCGCTGTTCGTCTTCAGACAAGGGCATTACCCAGCATCATCGCACGTTCGAGTCGATTCCTCAACGCGCTTCGCCGGTTTCGTCGGCGCGGCTGCTGGTCAGGGCCCCATTGCTGTGCGCCTTTTCGAACCACTCGAAGACCCTTCGACGTGATCGAGCTGGCCGGCCCGATCGCCGCTGATCCGAACCGCTCCCGGATCTCGTCGATCGCAGCGGCCGACCGGATCGGTTCATCCGACACCTCCGTTGCCTCCAGCAGGCTCAGCTGCTGAGAGCGCTCGCCGAAGTTGCCGGTCGAGACGCCGAGCAGCCGTACCCCCACCGACACGTCGAGCGCACCCAGGAGCGGCTTCAGCTCGGACACCATCTCCGGCCCGGTGTCGATCGCCGAAGCGAGCGTGATCGACCGCGTGATGGTACGGAACCCGGCGAAGCGGACCTTGAGCGTGAGGGTGCGCGCCGCGGTGCCGTGGTTCCGCAAGCGAGCCGACACCGCATCGGACAGGCGAACCAGCTCGCGTTCGAGCACCGCCAGTTCGTGCACGTCGCGGGGAACGTTTCCTCGTGACCGATCGACTTGACATCTCGGGCGGTCTCGACCGGCCGATCGTCGAGACCGTTCGACAGTGCCAACAGGTGCACGCCGCTCGCCCGCCCGAGGCTGTTGACGATCGTTCGTTCGTCGAGGGCCGCCAGGTCGCCGACGCTGCGGATGCCGAGCCGTTCGAGCTTCTCGAGCGTCTTCGGGCCGACACCCCACAGCTTCGACACCGGCAGCGGATGCAGGAACTCGAGGATCTTGTCGGGCAGCACTTCGATCACCCCCGGGCCGGGCAACGACGCGCTCGGGAGTCGCCCGCGGCTTGGCTTCGACCGAGGCCAACTTGGCGAGGAACTTGTTGGGCGCCACTCCGACAGAGCAGCCGAGCTCGAGTTCGTCGCGTACGTCGATGCGAATCCGCTGGGCGATCTCGGTTGCCCTCGCCGAACAGTCGCGTCGCACCGCTCACGTCGAGAAACGCCTCGTCGAGCGAGAGCGGCTCGATCAACGGCGTGTACCGTCCGAAGATCTCGTGCACCTGCCCGCTGACCTCGCTGTACAGATCGTAGTGACCGGACAGGAACACAGCGTGAGGGCAGCGCCGCCGAGCCACGGCCGACGGCAGCGCGGAATGAACCCCGTACCGGCGGGCCTCGTAGGAGGCGGCTGCGACGACCCCCCGCAACCCGGTCCCCCCGACGACCACCGGCTGGCCGACCAGATCTGGTCGCCGACGCAACTCGACCGACACGAAGAATGCATCCATGTCGACATGCAGGATGCAGCGCTGTCGAACCCCGGTCACCAGCCCACGCTAGTGCCGTGTCGGTGACCGTTTGTGGTGTGGCATCGAGCCAGGATTGTTCCTGGCAAGGCGTGGCGACGATCTACTGGCCTGCCGCGAACGTCCGCCGATGCGGCACGAGGCCGCGTTCGTGCTGGGCGCCGGCTGGGTAGCCTCCAGGGCGATGTCGAGCGCCAACGCCGGTCCGTCGTGGGATCGTGAGACCCTTCCGGAGGGTGACGAGAAGAAGCAGGCCGTCCGCGAGATGTTCGACGCCATCGCCCCTCGCTACGACCTGGTCAACCGCGTCATGACGTTCCGGCTCGACGTGCGCTGGCGCCGCACGACCGTCCGCGACCTTGCCCTGCCGAGCGGCTCGGTCGTGCTCGACCTGGCGTCCGGCACGGGCGACCTGTGCATCGACCTGCGCGACGTCGGTCTGACACCGATTTCGATGGACCTGTCGTACGGCATGCTGGCCGCCGACCGGTCGGGCGCTCCACGCAGCCAGGCCGACATCTTGCGTCTGCCCGTTCGCGATCGGTCGGTCGACGGTGTGACGTGCGGGTTCGCTTTGCGCAACCTGCTCGAGTTGCCGGCGTTCTTCCGGGAGCTTGCACGCGTCGTACGCCCAGGCGGACGAATCGCGCTGCTCGACGTCGGCATCCCGAAGAACCGCGTGGTCCGGTTCGGCAACAACATCTACTTCGGCAAGGTGGTGCCGAGGATCGGCGCCCTGCTCAGTGACGGTGCGGCTTATCGCTATCTGCCCAAGAGCATCGCCTACCTGCCGCAACCCGACGAGATGGTGGCGATGCTACGAGATGCCGGTTTCGGTGACGCGTCGCACCGACTGTTGTCGGGCGGGCTGACGCAGCAACTGCTCGGTACGAGGGACTGATCACGCGGTGCAGGCGGTCACGACCCCGCTCGACGTCGATCTCGACCTCAACGACGTCGCCGGAAGCGACGGCTATCTGTTCGTGCACGAAGGCGTCGGCTTCGCCGGGCGTGGCGTGGCAGCACGGGTTCCGATCGACGAGGCGGTCGAATTCCTGGCGGCGATCGACCACGACGATCTCGTCGGCGGCACGAATGGGCCGATCGCCCTCGGGGCGCTGCCCTTCCTGCCCGGTTCGCCCGCCGAGCTCGTCGTGCCGCAGGTCGTCGTCGGCAAGTCCGCCGATGGTCGCCGTTGGATCACCTCGATCGACGGCGCCGATCTCGATGTCGGCGGCATTGCCCAGCCGACATCGTCTGCAGCGTCGTTCACGATCAGCCCGGGCGTCGACGTGGCGCACTACCTGGCCGCGGTCGCTGCGGCCCGGCAGGCGGTCCGCGACGGCGCCTCATGCACAAGGCGGTGATCGCCCGTCCGATCCATGTCACGTCCGACCTGCCGATCGACGTGCACGCGGTGCTCCGGCGCCTGAAGGCCACGTTCGCCACCAGCTACCGATTCTCCATCGACGGGTTCGTCGGCGCCTCACCAGAGCTGTTGGTGGCCGTGCAGGGCGACATGGTCAGCGCCCATCCGCTCGCCGGCACGACACGCACCACCGGCGACCCCGTCATCGATGCGACGCTGGCAGCCGAGCTGCAGGCCAGCCCGAAGAATCAGATCGAGCACAGGGCAGCGATCGAGATGGTCCGCGACACGTTGCTCCCCTACTGCAGCTACCTCGATTGGGCGCCCGAGCCATCGATCGTCAAGGTCGCCAACGTCCAGCACCTCGGCTCGCAGGCCGAGGGCATGCTGTCGAAACCGACCCCGACCGTGATCGAGCTGGTGCGAGCTCTCCAGCCGACGCCGGCGGTCGGCGGCTACCCCCGAGGTGCGGCGATCGACCTGATCCTCGAAGTCGAGGGGTTCGACCGAGGTGTGTACGGCGGTGCCGTCGGCTGGGTCGACGGCAATGGCGACGGCTGCTGGGCCGTATCGCTGCGCTGTGCCGAACTGTCCGATGACCGGCATTCGGCACGACTCGTGGCGGGCGGCGGCATCGTCGCCGACAGCGACCCGCTCTCAGAGTTGGCCGAGACGCAAGCCAAGTTCCAGGCCATGCTGAGCGCGCTGATCCGGCCATAGCAGTCCGCCAGGTTGCAGGCAGCTGTGCGAGCGTTACGTCAGGTGCCAGGGGATTCAGCGGATCGGTCGCTTCGCTTCTTTTGATTCCGCACGAATCCCCCGTGACGATTGGTCGCAGTTCGCCTATCGGCTCACGCTCCAGGCACCTGATGTAACGCTCGCACGAGGTCAGCTTGGGCCCCGATCTCCGGGCCGGCCATCGGACGATTGGCGGCGACGATCCGCTCGGCTGCCTCGACCGTCAGCCCCAGCCGGATCAGCACGCACACGGCGATCGTTCCCGCCCGCCCGAAACCGGCGCCGCAGTGCAGCAACAGCGAGTCTCCGCGGCGCAATCGGTCGGTGAGATCGTCGACGAACGACAGCGCCGACTCGAGGTCTGGCGCGTGCAGGTCGGGGATCGGCCACCACAACGCCTGATCGCCCGCCTGATCGAGCCACCTGACGTAGCCGGGATACCGATCCGCCAACTCGTGCCGTTCGGTCAGGCAGACGATCGTCGACCAGGGCAACGGAGTGGTGTCAGGCATCGATCCGTGACGCCCGGCGATGGCGTGTTTGCCGCACAGCCAGAGTTGGCCGGGAACATCATCGGGCAGGGGGATTCGATCAATTCCCCCATCGCGCTGGCGTGCGCTCAACCAGCCCATCTCACCGGTCATCGCTGGACGGCGGCGACGGCAGCGTTGAGGAGATCGTGATGGCGGACGTTGTCATCACGATCGGTGACGACCCGAGTCACGCTCGGGCCCGGCGACTGCAGCGTCGCTGCCAGCTCGGCCGTTGTCGACACCGTGCGTGCGGCGATCCCGTGAGCGCCCGCCAGCGCCTCGATATCAGTGCCGTGCGGCGTTCCGAACAGCTGCTCGAACCGGTCGCGGGTGAGCGCCGACGCCTGCGGTAGGAAACTGAAGATGCCTCCGCCACCGTTGTCGACCACGACGATTCGCAGGTCGACATTGCGAGCCGCCAGGCCCACCAGGGCGTTGCTGTCGTGGACAAACGCGATGTCTCCCAGCAACACCACCGTCGGCCGACCTGACAGTGACCGGCCGAGCGCGGTCGAGATGACACCGTCGATTCCGTTCGCCCCGCGGTTGGCGTGGGCCCTCGCCGACGGTCCACCGAACCATTCGAGGTCGCGCACCGGCATCGAAGATGCCACGACCACATCGACGGCGGCGGGGACGGCGGTGGCGATGGTACGAGCGACGCCCGGCTC
The DNA here is from genome assembly GCA_963722635.1 of uncultured Acidimicrobiaceae bacterium. Classification (GTDB taxonomy): domain Bacteria; phylum Actinomycetota; class Acidimicrobiia; order Acidimicrobiales; family Ilumatobacteraceae; genus Ilumatobacter. The sequence continues at coordinate 18,222 of CAVRNX010000012.1, read as the reverse complement.
GCTGAGTGGCATCTCGGCGAGGGCGGCGTCGAGCGCCGCCTCGGCCTGGGTGTCGGCATGACGCCAACGAGCCAGCCACGGGGTTCCGGCGGCACCGCTCAACGATTCGAGATCAGCGATCGAGCACAGAGCGGCGACGTTGCGGTCCGGGTCGATCACACCGGGGCCCCCGATCTGTAGCACCGGAGCACCCGCTGCGACGATCCACTGCGAGAGCACCTTCGAGGCCGGGGACCGACCGAACCTCACGACCACCTCGGGGGCGTGGGCCTGGGCGAAGTCGGCATGCCGCAGCAAGGAGTCGAACGCCGTGACGGACTGCTCGAACGACCGGCAGCCGGAGGCCGGGTCGGCCAGCACCGGCCAACCCAGCCGGCCTGCGAGCTCGGCGATGTCGCCGACCGGCACGCCGTGACGCCCACCCGCCACGATCACGCCGCGCTGGCGATTCAACCGTTCCTCCAGCGGCCCGCTCGTGGCGTGGCCACGCGGCACCGGCAGGGGTGGCCCGATCGGTTCCGGCAGTTCGCCGACCGTCCCGAGCAGCGGCTCACGGAACGGCAGGTTGAGGTGCACCGGGCCCGCCTCGGACGTCGAGAACAGACGCTGCGCCAACGGCCGCCACGACGACGGATCGGCCTCATCGGGGGGCGGCGCATCGTGGAACCAGCGCACGGATCGGCCATACAGGTGGAGTTGATCGATCGTCTGCGGGGATCCGATGCCTCGCAGTTCCGGCGGCCGGTCGGCGGTGGCGACGATCATCGGCACATTGCTGAGCCCGGCCTCGACCACCGCTGGGTGGAAGTTGACCGCTGCCGTTCCGCTGGTGCACAACAGCACCGCCGGCACATCATCGAGGCCCAACCCGAGCGCGACGAACGCCGCTGCGCGCTCGTCGTGCACCACGTGGACCGACAACTCGTCACGTTCGGCCAGAGCGATCGCCATCGGCGCGCTCCGCGAGCCGGGCGCCACGACGGCGTGGCGAACCCCGCACCGGATCCATTCGTCGACGAGCGCAGCGCAGGCGGTGGCGTTGGCGTTGCCGATCGGGTTGCCGTCCGCAGTCATGCAGCACGAACGATACGAGGCGTAGGGTCTCGGAGCATGAACGCCCCTGCGATTCAGGTCGAGATCTGGTCGGATGTCGTGTGCCCGTGGTGCTACATCGGCAAGCGCCGCTTCGAGCGGGCGGTCGACGAACTCCGCGGCGAGATCGAACTCGAGGTCGCGTATCGGCCGTACCAGCTCGACCCGACCGCCTCGCCGGGCACGACCCAACCGGTGTTCGAGGCCTACAGCCGGAAGTTCGGTGGTCCCGAGCAGGCGTCGGCGATACTCGCACGGGTCACCGAGGCAGCTGCCGAGGATGGTCTGGCGTTCCGCATGGATCGTGCCCTGCGCGCCAACACGCTGCTCGCCCACCGTCTGCTGTGGCTGGCCGAGCAACCCCGCTCGACGGGTCACGCAGGAGGCCATGAAAGAGCGCCTGCTGCAGGCGTATTTCATCGACGGCCTCGACATCGGCGATCCCGATGTGCTCGCCGACTGCGCAGCCGAGATCGGCTGCGATCGAACCGAAACGATCGAGTTCCTCGAATCCGACCTCGGCCGCAACGAGGTCGCTGCACTGCTCGAACAGGCCGGCGAGAACGGCATCAGCGCCGTACCGACGTTCGTGATCAACGGTCAGTGGGCGATCCCCGGTGCGCAGGACACGGACACGTTCGTGAACGTGTTGCGGCGGCTGAACGAGAGAGGTCGCCGCCGACGCTGCGGCCGAGGTGGCCGTCGACGCCGAGGCCTGCACCGACGATGCCTGCGACGTCTGACCCGGCAGCATCTCCTCGGGCGCCGTCCGAGGCCACGTTCGCCGACCGGCTGGTCTTCCTGCACGGATTCACGCAGACCCACCATCACTGGCACGGTGGCGCCCACCTGATCGCCGATCGGTTGCGCAAGCGCGCCGACCCTGGCGTTCGTCGACCTCCCCGGGCACGGACTCAGCGATCGGGACCCCACGGAGATCGCTGCTTGCGGGCCGCCGATCGTCGACCTCGCCGGGCCGGGCACCTACATCGGTTACTCGATGGGTGCCGGTTCGCGCTCGTTGCAGCACTCGCCCGCTGGGGCATCGTCGAGCGACTCGTGCTGATCGGGGCAACCCCGGGTATCGAGAACGACGCCGAACGTCACGAGCGCCGCCGACTGGATCGTGAGCGTGCCGACCGTGTCGAAGCGATCGGGGTTGCCCAGTTCCTCGACGAATGGTTGGCGGCGCCGATGTTCGCCAACCTGCCGCGTCGCCGGCATGACCTCGAGCATCGCCGTCGCAACAGCGTCACCGGCCTGGCACACAGCCTGAGATCGTGCGGTACCGGCAACCAGGCGCCGTTGTGGGATCAACTCGATCGGATTCCGATCCCGGTGCTGGTGATCGCCGGAGAGCTCGACACCAAGTTCACCGACATCGGTCTCCGGATGGCGAGCGCGTTGCCGAACGCCACGTTCACCCCGATCGCCGGCGCCGGTCACGCCGCCCACACCGAGCAGCCAACGGCAACGGCCGACGCGATCGTCGACTGGCTCGACGCGACCGGCAGGCACCCCGGCGCCACCTGACGACTGCCCGACCACTCGTGACAGGCGCCCCTGAAGCGGTCACCGACCAAGGGCTCAGCCGAGGGCGAGCCCGATGCTGAACAGCAGGCCATACGCCAACTGCGTCCTGCCGGTTGCACCGAGGATCGGGATCAGGTCCTTGCCGCTCGCACCGTCGAGTACCTGTCCGCGTCGGCTTGACGCCGATCGTCAGCGCCGCCAGCGCCAGCAGCGACCAGTTTCGCTCTCCGGCACACACGGCGACCGCCAGGAACGCTCCCACGATCAACGCCGCGTACAACACGCGGGTGCGGCCGTCTCCGATCCGTACGGCGAGCGTGAGTTTGCCGACCTCACGGTCGGTCGGGATGTCGCGCAGGTTGTTGATCACCAACAGTGCACACGCCAGGAACCCGACGCCGGTCGCTGCGACCCAGGTGATGCCCGGCACCTTCTCGATCGCCACGTAGGTCGTGCCGACGGTGGCGACGAGACCGAAGAACACGAACACGAACAACTCACCCAGCCCGAGATACCCGTACGGCTTGGGACCGCCGGTGTACCCCCACGCCGCCAGGATCGCCACCGCACCGACGGCGATCAGCCACCACGTGGTCGCCGCTGCCAGCACCAGCCCGACCACGGCCGCCGCCAGCAGGGTCGCCAGCGCCGCCCGCTTGACGGAGCCGGCGGACGCGGTGCCCGTTGCCACCAGTCGCATCGGGCCGACCCGCACGTCGTCGGTGCCCCTGACGCCGTCGCTGTAGTCGTTGGCGTAGTTGACGCCGACCTGCAACAGCAGCGACACCACCAGAGCAGCCGCCACCCGCCACCACACGACCCCGTCGCCGAACGAGTCCCCGCTCCGGCGGCGCACCCGGCGCCCACGGCGACGGGCACCACGGCAGCGGGCAGCGTCCGCGGACGAGCCCCGGCCACCCAGTCGGACATCGAGGGTGACGGCGTGGGGTTCGGGTCGGCGGTCATCTGTGCGACATGATGGGGCGATGAGCGAACTCTGGCAACTCGGAGCACTGGAACTCGCGGACAGGATCCGCCGAGGTGACATCACCAGCCGGGAGGTCGCTCGAGGCGCATCTCGCACGGTCGATGCCGTCAATCCCCATCTCAACGCAATCGTGCGGCGGCTCGACGACGAGGCACTGGCCGCAGCCGACGCGGCCGACGAGCGGTCGCCGAAGGGGCGCCACTCGGGCGCGCTGCACGGTGTGCCGTGCACCGTCAAGGAGAACATCGACCTCGCCGGCACGCCGACCACGCAGGGAGTCGCCGGCGCTCGCCGACGCGGTCGCGCCGATCGACGCACCGACCGTCGCACGCATGCGGGCTGCAGGGGCGATTCCGTTCGCTCGCACGAACCTGCCCGATCTCGGCTTGCGGGTGCACACCGATTCGACGCTCCACGGGCTGACCCGCAACCCGTGGAATCCGAACGTCACTGCCGGAGGATCGAGCGGTGGCGAGGCGTCGGCGATCGCATCCGGGATGAGCCCGATCGGGCTCGGCAACGACATCGGCGGCTCGCTCCGCAACCCCGCCCACTGCTGCGGTATCGCGTCGATCAAGCCGACCGTCGGCGTGATCCCGATGGCCTCGTGTCGTTCCACCCGAGGACCATCTGCTCGCCGCACAGCTGATGGTCGGCGAGGGCCCGATGGCCCGTCACGTCGCCGACGTTCGCGCCGCACTCGAGGTGCTCGCCGGCTGGACATCCGCGACCCGCGCTCGGTGTCGGCCCAGCTGACCGACCTCGCCGACGGGGCGAGCGCGTCCGGTTGCCGTGATGGCCGATCCACCGGGCGGCAGCCACCCATCCCGAGATCGCCGCCGCGGTTCGGTCGGCCGCCGACCTGCTCGCCGATCAGGGCCACGACGTCGTCGAAACGACGCCACCGTCGTACGAGCGGACACTCGAGATGTGGGCGATGCTGCTGATCGACGACTCACCGTCATGGCCCCGTTCCTCGACATCCTGCTGTCCGCCGACGCCCTCTCGGTACTGCACTCGATGATCGAGCAATACCCCGACTCCGACGCTGCAATCGGCGATCGAGCTGCAAGGCAGCCGGTACAACGCGATGCGTGCCTGGTCGACCTTCTTCGACGAGCACCCGGTGCTCTTGTCGCCGACATGGGCGCTGCCGGCCTTCGAACACGGCGCCGACCTCGCTCGGCGACGAGGTATCCACCATCATTCGCGACACCCTCCGTCCGGTGCTGCCCGCCAACCTGCTCGGAATTCCAGCCGCGATCGTGCCGTGCGGCATGGCGGCGGACCTCCCGGTCGGCGTGCAGGTGATGGGCGACCGGTTCACCGATCTGCGCTGCCTGGCGATCGCCGAACAGATCGAGCGCCGAGGGCATGCACACCCCGATCGATCCGGTCACCGCCTGAGCGTGGCACCGACTCGTCGCGCTCGACCTGCCCGGTGGGCCCGCATTCGTCGACCGAGTTGCAGACGTGTCTGGTCCGACGGCGACGCCGCGTTTCCGGTCGATCAGCGACTCCCGAGCGGCGCCAAGGCCTCCCTCTTGGAGCGGCTCGGAGCCGGCGTCGTGGTCGAAGCCGACGGCCGACGCACCACGCTCGAGACCGGCCGGCCCGTCGAGCCCGGAGATGCGATCGTCGTCGCCACCAGCGGCTCGTCCGGCATCCCCAAAGGTGTCGTGCTCACCCACGACGCGGTGGCGGCGTCGGCGGCGGCCACGTCGCACCGGCTGGGGGTGACCGCCGACGACCATTGGCTGGCCTGCCTCCCGCTCTCCCATGTCGGCGGGCTTGTCGGTCGTGACCAGAGCGCTGCACACCGCAACGCAGCTCACCGTGCTGCCCGGTTTCGAGGTTCAGGCTGTCGAACGCAGTCGAGCCACACTCGTGTCGCTCGTGGCGACCGCCCTGCAGCGGATCGACAGCACGATGTTCCGGACGATCGTGCTGGGCGGATCGCGGCCGCCCGCCGAGCGGCCGTCGAACACCGTCACGACGTACGGGATGACCGAGACCGGCAGCGGCGTCGTGTACGACCGTCGGGCGCTCGACGGCGTCGAGCTGCGGATCGTCGACCGGGAGGTGCAACTGCGCGGCCCGATGCTGCTTCGCTGCTACCGGGACGGCACCGACCCGCGTACCCCCGACGGTTGGTTCCCGACCGGCGATCTGGGTGAGGTCGATTCCGACGGCATGCTCACGGTGCACGGCCGGGCCGAGGATCTGATCATCACAGGCGGAGAGAACGTGTGGCCGGAACCGGTCGAAGCAGTCCTGCGGACGCATGTGGGTGTGCGCGACATCGCGATCATCGGCACCCCCGACGAGGAGTGGGGTGAGATCGTGACAGCGGTCCTGGTACCGCACGATCCGACCGCACCACCGTCCCTCGACAGCCTGCGCGTGGCCGTCAAGGCGAGGCTGCCGGCCTTCTGCGCGCCACGCCGAGTGGTGATGTGCGAACGGTTGCCACGCACAACACTCGGCAAGCTCAAACGCCATGACCTGGTCGCAGACGCCGAGTAGCGTGCCGCCCATGTTGGCCTCGGAGTGCCGCCGCACCAACCCGCACATTCCCTGCGTACAGTGACGGGTCGGGCATCCTGTGACGGCCACCATCCCTGCAACCTCCGGCGTCTTGCCGGCCGCCTACTGGCGACAGTGGTCGGCCAGCGCCATCAGCAACCTCGGTGACGGCATCAGCTTCGTGGCGATGCCACTGCTCGCACTGTCGCTCACCGACGACGAGCGCTTGCTCTCGCTCGTCACGTTCGCCACCTTCCTGCCGTGGATGCTGCTGGCGTTGCCGGTCGGAGTGATCGTCGATCGTCTCGACCGTCAGCACCTGATGATGCTCGCCAACCTGGTGCGGGTGGTGTTGTTCGTGACGGTGGCGATCGGAGCGATCACCGAGAACTCTGTCGATCTGGTCGCTGTTCGGGCTGTTGGTGATCATCGGCTCGTGCGAGGTGCTGTTCGACAGCTCGGCGCAGGCCTTCCTCCCGATGTTGGTCGAGCCCCCCGACCTGGCCCGGGCAAACGGACTGTTGTTCGCCGCCGAGATCGTCGCCGGCAGCATCGCAGGGCTCTCCATCGGTGCCCTCTTGTTCGATGTCTCCCCAGGACTGCCGTTCTCGACGAACGCCATCTCGTTCGCAGTTGCGGCCGGATTGATCCTCACGATCCGGCCCAACCGAGCCCTGGCGGGCGACCTCGGGTCACCCTTCGATCAGCGGCTGCGGTCAGGCCTGCGGTGGCTGCTCGATCATCGGCTCCTGCGCACACTGGCAGCGATGTTCACCTTGACGAACCTCGGTCTGATGTTCGGCCAGGGCATCTTCGTCAAATACGCGATCGACGAACTCGGGCTGTCCAACGTCGGGTTCGGTCTGCTGCTGGCGATCACTGCGATGGGAGCCGCCTCGGGCGGTCTGATCGCCCATCACATCATCGACGCGGTCGGGTTGCGAGCAGCCGTCGTGGTGCCGTATCTCGTGTTCGGCGCGGCACAGCTCGTGATCGGACTGGCGCCGGCAGCGTGGATCGTGGCGGTCGCCGGGTTCGTGCTCGGGTTCGCGATCACCGTGTGGAACGTCGTCACGGTCACCGTCCGCCAGCGCGTGATTCCGATCGAACTGTTCGGTCGCGTCAACGGCGTCTACCGCTGGCTCGGTGCGGCGGCCAGCGCGGTCGGCGTGGCCGCCGGTGGATTCGTCGCCTATTGGACCAACCTGCGAGCTCCGTTCCTGGTCGGCGGAGGCGTCGCACTGCTCGCTGCACTCTTGTTCGCCCGCCCGGTGCTGGCCGGCTTGAGCGACGAGCCCGCCTGAGCCGGACCTCGTCCGTGTGCACACCGCCGCTACTCCAGCCGAATCACCCAACCGCCCGGACCAACATCGATCGCCGAATTGAGTGTTCGCTAGTCAGCCGACAGCGAGGTTTCGACGTCGCTGTCGATTTCGGGCGCCGGCAGTCGATGCACACGCACCAAACGAATTCGCCGGCTTTCGACCTCGACAGCGGTGAAACGCCAGCCTTCGAGAACGAGCTCCTCGCCGGGTGTCGGGACGTGCTCGAGCGTGCTGAACACCAGGCCTCCGAGTGTGTCCCAGTCGTCGCTGGGCAGATTGCTGCCATCGAGCAGTTCGTTGAGCTCGTCGATCGACATGCCACCGTCGAGCAGATAGTCGCCATTCGGGAGCCGCTCGACCGTGTGGTCCTCGGTGTCGTACTCGTCGACGATCTCGCCGACCAACTCCTCGAGACAGTCTTCGAGCGTGATCAGTCCGGCGACATCGCCGTACTCGTCGGCGACGATCGCCAAGTGGAATTTGCCCGCCTGCATCTCCCGCATGAGGCGGCTGACCGGCTTGTTCTCGGGGATGAAGCGCACCGGACGGACCAGGTCGAGCACCGACAGGTCACCGCGCCCCTCCCGCTCGGCACGGATCAGGTCCTTCGTATACGCCAGGCCGAACAAATCGGTGTCGTCGGGGCCGAACACCGGTAACCGGCTGTAACCGTTGGCGATCGCCAGATCGAGTGCGCTCGTGACGGTGGCCTCGTTGGGCACGATCACCATGTCGGGCCGCGGCGTCATCACCTCGCGAGCGACCGTGTCGCCGAACTCGATGATGCTCTCGATCAGTTCGCGTTCCTCGTGCTCGATCACCTCGTCGTCGGCCGCCGCCTCGACGATGCCGAGCAGTTCCTGCTCGCTGACGAACGGGCCCTTCTTCAGTCCCTTACCGCGAACGATCACGTTCGTGAGACCGATCAAGCCGCGTGACACCAGCTTCAGAATCGGGAACGACACGAGCGCATTGACCGGGCGCGCCGTGATCTGTGCAGCGCGCTCGGAGTGGATGACGGCGTAGGTCTTCGGGACGGCTTCGGCCAGCACGAAGAACACGATCACGTTGAGGGTGACACCGATCACGACGCCCCACGCACCGAACAGCCGACCGGCCACGATGCCGGTCATCGTGGCCTGCACCGTCTGGCAGATGTTGACCGTCAGCAGCAGCGGATTGACCCATCGTTCCGGCTCGTCGACCAGCTTCAGCAAGGCGGGGCCCGAGCGCCGTCCTTGGTCGGCCAGCGCAGCGGCCTTCGGCTTGGTCATCTTCGACAGACCCATCTCGGCGACAGCCAAGAAGATCAGCATCAACAGCAACACGAAGATCACGATCAGCATCAGCGTGTCGGTGCCGCGCAACGAGGCGGCCATGATCGGGTTCATGCGGGGCCCTGTTCGTGAACGAATCCAGCAGGCACCGGTCCGTGCCAGTGGTGATCGACGAGGAGTTCGAGTTCGCGGCGCCGCATCATACGGGTTTGTTCGGCTTCGACATGATCATGGCCCAAGACGTGGAGCACCCCGTGAACGGTCAGAAGGGCCAACTCGTCCTCGAGTGTCCCGGCGTGATCAGGCGCAGCGACTGCCGCGACCGCGGGACAGATCACGATGTCTCCCAACAGCACGGGTGGAGTATCGCCCACGCCGACCATCGGATCGGCCGGGGGCTCATCGAGAGCGTCGAGTGGGAACGACAACACATCGGTCGGACCCTCTTGCCCCATGTGCTCGGCGTTGAGCGAGGCGATCTCCGAACGGTCGACAAATGTGACGGTCAACTCACCCTGACGGCCCTCTGCACGAAGCACGTCGGCAGCGAGTCGAGCCCATCGGTCGGCGTCGACAGCGACCTCGGTCTGCTCGTCGCTCACGACGACCGTGATCTCGCTCGGCGTGTCGACGCCGGCGGGACTGCCGATATCAGCCATTCGTCGATGCCCCTCGTTTCCGCTCGGAGCGAGACTCGACCCGGCGGATCGCCGAGGCATCGGTCTCCTCTGAATCGCGCTCGTAGGCCTCGACGATGTCGGCCACGATCTTGTGCCGCACCACGTCGGCGGCGCTGAGGTAGACGAACGCCAACTCGTCGATACCGCCCAACACCCGCTCGAGCCCCTTCACACCGGAGCGGCCGTCCGCCACATCGACCTGGGTCGCGTCGCCGGTGACCACCACCCGCGAGCCGAACCCGATCCGGGTCAGGAACATCTTCATCTGCTGGGGCGTGGTGTTCTGTGCTTCGTCGAGAATGATGAAACTGTTGTTCAGCGTTCGCCCCCGCATGAACGCCAGCGGCGCCACCTCGACGGTGCCGCGCTCGATCAACTTGGCAGCGCCCTCGGGATCGACCATGTCGTACAAGGCGTCGTAGAGCGGCCGGAGATACGGGTCGATCTTGGCCATCATGTCGCCCGGCAGGAATCCGAGCCGCTCGCCCGCCTCGACGGCCGGTCGTGTCAGGATGATGCGCTGAACCTGCTTGGCCTGAAGGGCCTGCACCGCCATCGCGACCGCCAGCCACGACTTGCCGGTGCCGGCCGGGCCGATACCGAAGGTGATGATGTTGTCGCGGATCGCGTCGATGTAGCGCTTCTGCCCGGCGGTCTTGGGGCGCACATTTCGGCCCTTTGCGCCACGCAGAACCTGATGCGTCAGCACCTCGGTCGGCTTCTCGTCCGACCTGACCATGCCGATCGAGCGGTCGATCGTGCGTTCGTCGAGGTCTTGGCCGTGTTCGAGCAGACCGACGAGTTCTTCGAACAGCCGCCCGACCTGGGCGGTGTCGCCCCCGCGCACCGAGATCTCGTTTCCGCGCACCGACACATCGGTATCGGGGAAATGCTGCTCGATCTGACGCAGGTGCTGATCGCGCGGGCCGAGCAACGCCGACATCAGGTGTGGGCCGGGCACGACAACGGTGGTGAACGTGTCAGTGCCTGTCATGCGTGTGGGTCGACACCGGCGGCCATCGCAGCAACGGTAGCGCCTTGCGACACGGTCTCCGTACCGGAAACGTGACGACGAACGACGCCGCCCAGCCGAGCACGAACATTTCCTACGGAATCGAGCCGCATCGACCGATACAGAAGGCACGACCAAGGCCGCGACCACACGGTCCGACTCAACGAGTATCCGAATGCCGTCTGTCCGGCTGCGAAGGGAGAGGAGCGCAATGAAACGACTGACACGTGCGACACCGTGGCTGTTCGTCACGATCGCCGCCGCGTTCGTCGTGCTCGCCGCCGCCACGCCTGATCTGCTCGACCCCTGGTGGCGGGTGGTGATCGTCGGCGCCGGAGGCGTGCTGGCCGTGCAGGGCTGGTTGGTGAACCGGATCCCCCTTCCTTTCGTGCTCGCGATGCTGCTGGCCACAGCCCGCCTGGCGTCACTCCCGATCGACGGCGGCGACTCGCCTGCAGCGGACCTCACTTGGCTCCCGGCTGTTCTCGATCTCTGCGTCGGGCTGGCACTGTGCATGATCCTGAGCATCGCTGTTCGTCGGCGCTGTGGGGCGATGAACCACAGCGACCTCATCGACATACTGGCGATCGTCATCGGCGGCTCGATCGTGACGTGGCTCACGGTCACGAACCCACTGGTCGGCGACCATGCAGTCGAGATCGGCCTGGCGATCGTATTCAGCGCCTATCTGTCGGTCAGCGTTCTGATCGTGACCTTCACGATCGACCTGATGTTCGCCGGCCTGACCCGCAACCGGGCGATGCACCTGGTGGTTGCGGCGGCGGTCGCCAACCTGGCTGCCACCCTCATCAAGTCGCTGCACGCAGTCGACGTGATTCCGACCGACTCGGCTGGCGACGTCGGTCGCGGGCTATTCGATCGCTCTGCTCTTGTTGTGCGCCGGATTGCTCCACCGCGACAGTCGTCAGGTCGCTGCGTCCGACCGATCACGTCCCCACGTCGCGCCACGACTCGAAGGCTCGCGTGACGGTGATGGCCGTCGGTTTGATCGGTCCGGTCGTGGCGATTGCGTTGATCGCACCGACGTCTCGGCTCGACAGCTGGGTGCGGGCGACCTTGACGCTGATCCTCGTGCTGGCCGTGGTCATCCGGCTCCAGATCGCCATACGCGATCATGCCGACGCCCGCAACGCGTTGCTGCAGCGAGTCAACCGGGATGATCTGACGGGTCTACCGACTCGCACTCGATTCGTCGAGCAAGTTGCGGGTCTGCTCGAGTCGACCTGGCGTTCCGAGCAGCAGCCGACCATCATCCAGCTCAACCTCGATCGTTTCAAGAACATCAACGACAGCCTCGGACACTTCGACGCAAACCTGGTGCTGATCGAGATCGCCCAACGCCTGCAGACCGCTGCATCCAGGTTCGACGGCATCGTCGCCAGATCAGGTGGTGACGACTTCGTGATCGTCGACGGCAGCACCACATCCACCACCGACGCAGTGGCGGCAGCAGAAGCGATCCGCCATGCACTGACCCAACCGATCACTGTCGCCGATTCGACCGTGTTCGTCACGGCCAGCTTCGGTGTCGCCGTCACCCCGCGCCACCGCACCGTCAGTGCAGAAGACCTGATGCGGCGAGCAGACATCGCGACCCACCGGGCCAAGCGCGACGGACGCAACCGCGTCGCGTTGTTCGACGATTCGATGCAGGCGGATCTCACTCACCGGATGGACGTCGAGCACGCGCTCCACGGAGCGATCGGCCGACAGGAGATGCACCTCTATCACCAACCGATCGTCGACATCGTCACGGGGCAGGTCTCCGGGTTCGAAGCGTTGATGCGTTGGCGCCGATCGGACGGCGAAATGGTGTCCCCTGGCGACTTCATACCGATCGCCGAGGAGACCGGCATCATCTGCGAACTCGGCGCGTGGGCGCTCAACGATGCGCTCGGCGAGTTGCGCGACTGGATCGATCTGGGCGTGATCGCCCCGACCGCCACGATGTCGGTCAACGTGTCGCCGCGTCAGATCGCAGATCCGAACTTCGCCGAGGTCGTCCACGACGCCCTCAAGAACAGCGGTGTCTCACCGCACCTTTTGTGGATCGAGATGACCGAGTCGATGATGCTCGACGAGCCGGAACTCGCTCAGACCACGTTGCGCCAGATTCACGCCATGGGTGTGCGCATCGCCCTCGATGATTTCGGCACCGGCTTCTCATCGTTGTCGCTCCTGCAGAAGTTCCCGATCTCGCGGATCAAGATCGATCGCGCCTTCGTCAGAGGAATCGCCGAGCACAGCAACGACCGTTCGCTGGTACGCACGATCATCGCGATGGCCCAGTCGATGGAACTCGACCTCGTCGCCGAAGGCGTCGAAACGGTCCATCAACTGCAGAGTCTGCGCGAACTCGGGTGTGGCAAGGCGCAGGGGTTCCTCATCAGCCACCCGGTTCCAGCCGATGCCATGCGGTCGACGATGGTCGCGCTCGACGAGCTCAAGTCGTTGTCGCTGTTCGGACCGGTCGAGGATCTTCAGATCGCTGCGATCACATCGTTCGACCAGTCGTCGAGCCGCCCGGAACGACCATCTCAACCTGTCGGAATGGCGACATCCGGGCCGATCGGCGGCTTCAGCAGCCGGCCGCTCGGCATTCCGCATCTGTAAGGCACCACTGGATGCGATAAGGGCCCCCGATCTGCGATCGGAGGCCCTTTCTCGTTGGAGGCGACGGCGGGAATCGAACCCGCGTTGACGGCTTTGCAGGCCGTTGCCTTAGCCACTCGGCCACGTCGCCAGCGCCCACGAGGATATCGGGTGGCGCCCGCCACGCACCCTGGTCGACGCTCAATCGGTGGGGGTACTGGCATCGACGCGTCAGGTGCGTCAACATGACGATCGCGTGCCCTGTCCCCACCGCTCCCATCGACGCCATCGCGTGGCGTCGGATCGATGTCGCATGACCGCGCTCGCGATCATGGTTCTCGTCGGTTTCACGGCGTGCGATGCTCCCGGTGACGACGGATCTGCGGCCCCGACCGGTTGCGCCGCCACCGTGGCAGATGCATCACAGGCGGCCGAGACCGACGAGCAGGTCAGGCTGCTCGACGCCGCCCTCGTGACCTGCCGCTCGTATCGATCCTTCACTGACGAGTTGGCGCGCTATCCCGGCATCATCGGCTACGACGCGGCGACCTTCGTCTCCTTGCGGTGTGCAAGGGTCACCGACGAGGCGGTCCGCACCTCACCGACCTGTGCCACGGTGATTGCGCCGGCGACCACGCCGCCCCCCACCACGTTGGTGGAGGTCGTGTTCGTGGGTGACACGCTCGACGGTCGCCAGGTCGAGATTCGGCCGAGCGCCACGATCGAATTCGTCGGGGAGGTACCGGCGGTGGTGCAGCAGACCGTCGACATCGCTCTCGAGTCGGGATGCGAGGGCGTGATCGAACAGCGCGACCTGTGGGTCTCGCGGGTCGATGACCCGCTTTTCGGAGACGAGGCGTCCGTCTACGCCCAGCACGCCCAAAACGTCGCCTTGTACATCCAGTGTGACGTCCCGCCGATCCCCACCGGCTGACCGATGGGCCGGGTCAGAGGATCGGAGTCAGCGTGGCGCCGATCATCGCAGCGACCGTGCCGATCTGTCCGCTTTGATTGTTGAGCGGATTGAAATCACCACCACCGGTGAGGATGATGAGCACCACGAACGCAAGGATCAACAGCACGGTGAAAGCGATCCATTGTGAGACCGGGCCGAACACGCGTCGATTGGTGCGGATCTCGTGGCGCGATCTCGTCGGCTTACCTTTTGGGGGCGTGACCCCTCGCTTGGGTGGCGTCTGCTTCGTCATCGGGACCCGACAGTAGTCCCGCAGGATCTTCCGTGTCAGCATGAGAAGTGCGAACATGGCGTCGTGCAGACCTTTGTCCACTCCATCCGACGGGCGACCGCCATCGCTCCCGATCACGAGGCGCTGGTGTGCGGAGCGGACCGGCTGACCTACCGTCAGTTCGGCGAGCGGCTTCGTCGGCTCAACGGGTACCTCAGCGCGCTCGGCATCCAGCCCGGTGAGCGGATCGCCGTGTTGTCGTTCAACTCGATCCCGTTCACCGAGCTGTATTGCGGCATCTCGATGGGCGGTTGGGTGCAGGTACCGCTCAACTTCCGCTGGGCCGAGCCCGAGCTGGCCTATGCGCTCGAGGACTCGGGCGCTCGCGTCCTGTTCTGCGATCGCGACCCGGGCGGCCTCGCCGACCTCGTCGATCGGGTTGTGCGCATCGACCTGGGCGAGTACGACGCAGCGCTCGACGGTGCCACCGAACTCGAGTTCGACGAGCGGGCGGTCGACGAGCACGACCTGGCCGGTTTGTTCTACACGGGTGGCACCACGGGGGTCAGCAAGGGCGTGATGCTGACTCACCGCAATCTGATCGCCAACGCCTGGAACATGCAGGTCACCCAGCCGCTCACCGGCGACGATCGGTACCTGATCGTCGCTCCGATGTTCCATGCCGCCGGATCGGTCAGCGTGCTGCAGTCGATCTTCGTCGGCGCCACGCAGGTCATCCTGCCTGCATTCGACCCCGGCACGATGCTCGACCTGATTCAGGACGAACGCATCACCCAGACGCTCGGCGTGCCCACGATGGTGGCCGCCACAGTCGAGGAGCAGCTGAAGCGACCACGCGACGTGTCGCTGTTCAAGGTCTACGCGCACGGCGGCTCGCCGATTGCCATGGAGGTCGTGAGGCGCGGCGTCGAAGCATTTCCCGGCACCCAGTTCCTGCACCTCTACGGCGCCACCGAGACGTCGCCGATCATCAGCGGGCTGGTCGACGAGGTCGAGTTGCTCGGCACCGAGCGCGAGAAGTCCGCCGGCCAGCCGGTGATCGGGTGCCAGATCGTGATCCGCGGCGACGACGGCCAGCCGCTTCCGGCCGGCCAGCCAGGCGAAGTCACCGTGCGTGGCGCCAACGTCATGGCGGGCTACTGGAACAAGCCCGAGCAGACCGAGGCGGCCCTGCGCGATGGGTGGTACTGGTCGGGCGATGTGGGGCGCCTCGACGACGAGGGCTACCTGTTCCTGCTCGATCGCTCGAAAGACATGATCATCTCTGGCGGCGAGAACATCTACTGCACCGAGGTCGAGGACGCCCTCTACACACACCCGGCGGTGCTCGAGGCGACCGTGTTCGGCATCCCGAGCGAGCCGTGGGGTGAGGCCGTCCATGCCGTCGTGGTGCTGAGGCCGGGCGAGCACGTGGACGCCACTGCGCTGATCGAGCACTGCCGCTCCAAGATCGCCCATTACAAGGCACCCCGCTCGGTCGCCTTCTCCGTCGAACCACTCCCGAAGTCGGGGCCGGGCAAGGTGTTGAAGCGAGAGCTGCGCGCCCCGCACTGGGCCGATCGCGACGCGGCGATCGGCTGACCCGATGTCCACCTCGCACAGCACTGCCTCCTCGGATTCCGGCGCACAGGTGTCGACCTGGTGGCGCGGCAGCGTCGTCTACCAGGTGTACCCGCGCTCGTTCGCCGATGCGAATGGTGACGGCACGGGAGACATCGATGGGATCCGCTCGCGCTTGCCATATCTCCGCCGGCTCGGAGTCGACGCGATCTGGGTCTGCCCCTGGTACCCATCGCCGCTCAACGACGGCGGCTACGACGTCGTCGACTATCGCGATATCGACCCGCGCTTCGGAACGCTGGCCGATGCCGAGGCACTGATCACCGAAGCCCACGCGCTCGGCATCCGAGTGCTCGTCGACATCGTGCCGAACCACACGTCATACCTGCATCCGTGGTTCCAGGCCGCCCTGGCAGCAGCACCCGGATCGATCGAGCGTAATCGGTATCTGTTCCGCGACGGCAAGGGCCCGAACGGCGAAGAGCCCCCCACCAATTGGACCTGTGTGTTCGGCGGGCCGGCATGGCGGCGGCTCCCCGATGGCCAGTGGTACCTGCACCTGTTCGACTTCACCCAGCCTGATCTCAACTGGGACAACGAAGAGGTCCGAGCAGAGTTCGACGACATCTTCCGCTTCTGGATCGACCGCGGTGTCGACGGCTTCCGGATCGACGTCTCGCACGGCATGGTCAAAGACCTCACCTTCCCCGACGTCCCCACCATCGAGGAACTGCTCGAGACCAGCCAGCTGGCTGACCACCCACATTGGGATCGCGACGGCATTCACGAGATCAACCGGCGTTGGCGGCGGGTGCTCGACGACAGCGGACGCGACGTGATGATGGTCGCCGAGGCCTGGGTCAGCAACGAGAGCCGGCCGCTGTATCTGCGGCCCGACGAGTACCACCAGGTGTTCAACTTCGACTTCCTGGTGACGCCATGGGATCGCGATGCTGCGATCGCGACGATCGACCGGGCCGTCAATGCCGCTCGAGCAGTCGGTTCGGCGCCGACCTGGACGCTGTCGAATCACGACGTGATGCGGCACACATCACGTTTCGGGTTGCCGAGTGACACCAACTGGCGTACCTGGCCGCTGACCGGCCCTCACGACCTGCTCGATGCCGAGCTCGGGCTGCGGCGGGCGCGGGCCGGCAGCTTGTTGTTGATGGCGCTTCCTGGCTCGGTCTACCTCTACCAGGGCGAAGAGCTCGGCCTACCCGAGGTGTGGGATCTTCCACCCGAGGTGCTCGACGACCCGGTGTGGGAGGACTCCGGCCATACCCAGAAGGGTCGTGACGGCTGTCGCGTGCCGCTCCCCTGGTCGGTCGATGGCCCGTCATTCGGCTTCGGCGACGGCGATCCATGGTTGCCGCAGCCCGAGTCGTTCGGCGAGCTGTCGGTCGAAGCCCAGACCGGCGTGCCCGACTCCACGCTCGAGATGTACCGCGTCGCATTGGCAGCGCGTGCGCAGTACATGAGCCACGACGAGTCAGCTCGAGTGGCTCGATCTCGGTGCCGACGTACTGGCGTTCCGGCGCGGCTCCGGGGCGATCTGCATCGTCAACTACGGCGACACCCCGCTCGAGCTGCCGCCCGGCGATGTGATCATCGCCAGCGCCGACCTCAGCACCGGCCTCCCCACCGACGCCTGTGCCTGGCTGTCGCCCGCCTGATACCGCCGCATCGACTTCGAGCGCGCCGATCCGACGTGCGATGCTCGTCACCGACACCACCGAGGAGGAACCGCATGGGATACGAATGTTTCGACGTCGAAGTCGTCGACCGGGTCGGCCACATCCGGATGAATCGGCCCGAGAAGAGCAACTCGATGATCCCCGCCTTCTGGCGCGAGCTTCCTGAGATCGTCGACGGCTGGTCGCAGTCGGGTTCGGTGCGGGCGATCGTGTTGTCGAGCGTCGGCAAACACTTCTGCTCAGGCATGGATCTCGAGGTGTTCGCCGACGATCCCTCGATCGGACCCGGAGCGACGTCGGGCCATCGCAGCCGGCGCAACGAACGGTTCCGCAGCACAGCGCTCAAGCTGCAGGACACGTTCACCGCCCTCGAGCGGGCCAGGATGCCCGTGCTGTGTGCGATCCAGGGCGCATGTGTCGGCGGCGGCATCGACATGGTGTCGGCGGCGGATATGCGCTACGCCGACGAGTCGGCGTTCTTCTCGATCGCCGAGATCAACATCGGCATGACCGCAGATGTCGGCACGCTGCAACGGATGCCGAAGCTCGTACCCGAAGGCATCGTGCGCGAGCTCGCCTACACGGGGCGCCGCTGGTCTGCCGCCGAGGCCCACGCTGCCGGCTTCGTGAACGCTGTGTTCTCGGATCACGAGGCGCTGCTCGACGGCGTGATGGAGATCGCCGCCGAGATCGCCGGCAAGAGCCCGATCG
>CAVRNX010000011.1:0-83020 GCA_963722635.1 uncultured Acidimicrobiaceae bacterium | reverse complement strand
TGCCGACCGGGAGCGCTGCGTCGACGACGCCCTTCGAAGTGTCGCCCTCGATCTCGAGGACGGTGTACGCCGAGTAGTCGGTCGATGGGTCGCCGAGCACCTCGACGAACGCGCCCGAGTCAGATCCGGTGTGGTTGGCAACGAACTCGTTGATGACGGGATCGGATGGACCGGTCACGACGCCGAACGTTTGGCCCGTGTTGACCAGGCCGAACGTGTTCTGCTGCGGTGCGGCCCAGGTGAAGTCGCCGCCCATCGTGCCGCTACCGGTGAGTTGCAGAGAATCACCGACCGGCGTCGCACTCGATTCGGAGACCCCGATGTCGGTGCTGGAGAATTCCGTCGGCCGCGCCACCGACTGCCACGAACGTTCCCTCGTAGCTCCTTGAGGAACTGAACCACGGTGGCGCCGGCGTCGACCAGCCCGCGAGACCGTCGGGCGGTCGCCATTCTGCAGGCCATTCGGCGGAAGGGAGAAGGACAAGGTGCCGAACCCGGCCTGTTGGTCGGCGATCGTGCCAGAGAGCGAGATGGTGTTGTACAACGCACCGGTGCTCCCGTTGTACAGCAAGACCGACCAGCCGGCCAGGTTCGTGCCGACCGGGCCGGCGATCTCGAAGGCCTCGCCCGTGTCGGTACCGGCGTTGTCGTAATGGATCTCGTTGATGAAGACCGGCGGCCCCGCAGCCGTCGCGGTCGGCGGTATCAATGCCAGCGATGTTGCGAGCAGCGTTGCGGCCACAGCGGCTCGCACCACGGATGCTCTCCTCGTTCGTACCGTTCGGATCATGGTCTTCCCTTTCATCGAGTCGTTTCGCTTGTTGAAAGCGGTTCCACCGAACATCCCGACCTGACGACTACGTCGCCCCGCTCGCAACCGAAGGTTTCGAGGTGGGTGACCGGCAAACCGGATGATCATTTCGCCTGAACAGCAGCCGCCCAACGCTGCAGATCACCACTGTGCGGCACAGGCGGCTACCTTCGTCCATAACGGAGGTTCTCGTACGCATCCGCGGTGAAGGTGTCGGCCTCGGTTTCGATGACGTAGCGTCGGTGTCGCATGGCGCGGCGACCGTTCTTCATCGATACCGACACGGCCAGCGACGACGCCGTCGCGCTCGTCATGGCGCTTCGGCACTCCGACATCGACGTCGTCGGCATCGGAGTCGTGGCGGGCAACGTGCCGCTCGACATGGCGGTGCAGAATGCCCTCTACACACGCGAGCTGTGTGATCGGCTCGACGTGCCGGTGTACGCCGGGGCCCACGGTCCGTTGTTCATCCCGCTGGAGACCGCCCAGAACGTGCACGGAGGCGACGGGATGGGCGACATCGGGCTCGCGCTGCACGGCAGGCGGCCCGACGAGGGAGACGCCGTCGACGCCCTGTTGCGGGCGTCGCACGATCATGACGGCGCGCTGACGCTCGTCACGCTCGGGCCGCTCACCAACATCGCCCGGGCGCTCGAACGCGATCCGGGGCTGCCCGATCGCATCCCTCGCGTCGTGGTGATGGGCGCCGTCGCCGATCACATCGGCAACGTCACACCGGTCGCCGAGTTCAACATGTGGGCCGACCCGCACGCAGCACACGCGGTGCTCGATTCGGGGCTGGCGCTCGAGTTCGTCGGTTGGGACATCTCACGATTCCACGCGGTGATCGAGCCCACGCTGGCCGATGACCTGCGATCGATCGGCACTCCACTCGCCGAGTTCTGTATCGACATCCAGGGGGTCGTCGCCCAGTTCTGCGCGACCGAGACGAAGCTGGCCGGGTTCGATCTGCCCGATCCGATCGCGATGGCCTACGCGATCGACCCCGCGGTCGCCACCGAGCACCCGCCGACTCCACCTGGCTGTCGAGACCGAGAGCTCACTGACGCGCGGCATGGTCGTGATGGATCTGCTCGAGTTCACGGACCGACCACCCAACGCGACGCTCGTCGTCGACGAACGCCGACGACAGCCGGTTCATCGACGATGCTGCGCGCTGCGATGTCGTAGTCGACCCGGACGTGATCAGACGGCGAGTTCGCACCAATCTTGGTACTGGTCGACCTGGCCGCGGACGACCCGGCCGTACAGGTCGGCGATCGCCAGCGTCTTCGGACCGGGGCACGGGATCGCCCGATCGTCGACCGAGTTGACCGAGCTGACCTCGGCGGCGGTGCCGACCAGGAACATCTCGTCGGCGATGTACACATCCGAACGAGCGAGGTTGTCGCTGACACACTCGTAACCCAGATCGCGGGCGAGGGTCATCACCGTGTGCTGGGTGATGCCCTCGAGCGCGCCGGCCGACAACGGAGGCGTGATCAGCCGGTCGTGGCGCGACACGAACACGTTCTCGCCCGAGCACTCGGCGATCAGGCCGTTGGGGGCGAGCATCAAGGCTTCGTCGTAGCCGGCCTTGAGGGCCTCGACCTTGGCGAGCGACGAGTTGACGTAGTTGCCGGTGGTCTTCGAAGCGGGCGGCATGGTGTTGTGGTCGTGGCGGGTCCACGACGACGTCTTCAAACGCACGCCCTTGGTCACGGCATCGTCGCCGAGGTAGGCGCCCCACGGCCAGCAGGCGATCGACACGTCGACCGTGCACGGCATCGTGTTGAGCCCCATCTCGCCGTAGCCGAAGTAGGCGATCGGGCGCACGTAGCACGACTCGAGACCGGTCGACGCGACCGTCGCCTTGGTGGCCTCGATCAACTCGTCGACCGTAGTACGGGATCTCCATCCCGAGGATCTTGGCCGAGTTGTGCAGTCGCTCGATGTGCTCGGTCAGCCGGAACACCGCCGGGCCCTGCGACGTCTCGTAGGCGCGGATGCCTTCGAACACGCCGGTGCCGTAGTGCAGCGTGTGGGTGAGCACGTGGATCTTGGCGTCTTCCCAGGCGACGAGCTCGCCGTTCATCCAGATCTTCGGGGTCGGGGTAATCGGCATGAGGTCAGTCTCGCACTCGGGCTGCGATCGTGTCACCCACGGAGGTGGTGCTGCCGCTACCCGGATCGTCGCAGGCGGCCCGGATGCGGTCGGCGGCGGTCGGTCTCGCCGAGGAAGTCGAGCATCAGCGCCGCCGACAGGATCGCCGCGGTCGGGTTGGCCTTGTTCTGGCCGGCGATGTCGGGTGCCGAGCCGTGCACGGGCTCGAACATCGACGGGCCGGTGCGGGCCGGGTTGAGGTTGGCCGACGACGGCCAGCCCGATCCCGCCGGTGACGGCGCCGCCGAGGTCGGTGAGGATGTCGCCGAACAGGTTGTCGGTGACGATCGACGTCGTAGCGCTGCGGGTCCTGCACGAAGTAGATGCAGGCCGCGTCGACGTGGTTGTAGGCGGTCTCGATGTCGGGGTACTCGGCCGCGACCTCGTTGAACGTGCGCTCCCACAGGTCGCCGGCGAAGGTCAGCACGTTGGTCTTGTGCACCAGCGTGACGTGCTTGCGGTCGCGCTGCTGCGGCCAGCTCGAAGGCGTACCGGATGCACCGTTCGACGCCGATCCGGGTGTTGACCGAACCCTGCGTCGCGACCTCGTTGGGCGTGCCCTTGCGCAGCACGCCGCCCTCGCCGACGTACGGCCCCTCGGTGTTCTCGCGGATCACGACGAAGTCGTGCGGCGTCGTTGCCCGGGAGCGGTGCCGTCGAACGGTCGCTGGTTGACGTACAGGTCGAGCTCGAACCGCATCTTGAGCAGCAGCCCACGCTCGATCACACCGGGCGGCACGTCCGGGGTGCCGACGGCACCGAGCAGGATCGCGTCGAAGCCGCGCAGCTCGTCGAGCATCGCGTCGCTGAGGATCTCGCCGTCGCGCAGGTACCGGGCGCCGCCGAGGTCGAAGTCGGTGGTGTCGAGCTCGACGCCGGCGGCCTGCATCACCTTGATGGCCTCGGCGGTGACTTCGGGGCCGATGCCGTCCCCGCCGATGACTGCGATCCTGTGTGTCATAGGCCCTCGAATCTAGAGCTTTCGTGCATGTACGGTCCCAGGCGATGAACGTCCGCGAGATCGATCACATCGTGGTGAACGTCGGCGACATCGAGCGATCGCTGGCTTGGTACACCGAGATGCTGGGCCTCAGCGCCGAACGGGTCGACGAATGGAGCGCCGGGCAGGTGCCGTTCCCGTCGGTGCGCATCAACGACCGTTTCATCATCGATCTGATGGCGATCGAGCGCACCGGCCAGAACATCGACCACATCTGCCTGGTCGTCGATCAGGTCGACGTCGACGCAGTTGTCGCCGATACCCGCTTCCACGTCGTCAAGGGTCCGGTCGAACGGTGGGGCGCCAAGGGGGTCGGTCGATCGGTGTACGTGACCGACCCGGACGGCAACCTGGTCGAGCTGCGCAGCTACTGAGAGACCCGGCGACGGGCGCTCGCTCGGTAGGATGTCCGCCTTATGGCGACACACCAGTTCTCTCGCGACGCCTACGACCGATTGAAGGCGGAATTCGAGGATCTCACCACGCGCGGCCGGATCGACGTGGCCGAAAAGATCGAGCTTGCCCGCGAAGAGGGCGATCTCAAGGAGAACGCCGGCTACCACGCCGCCAAAGACGAGCAAGGTCACATGGAAGGCCGGATCCGCCAACTCGAGCACCTGCTCGAGAACGCCGAGATCGTGCACGATCAGTCGGTGTACACGATCCTCTACGAGGGCGACAGCGCCGACATGGCCGAGCGCTACGTCGTCGGCAATCTCGAAGAGCAGATCGAAGGCGCCGACGTGATCAGCGCCTCGAGCCCGCTCGGTGCGGTGCTGCAGGGTTCCGCCGAGGGCCAAACCGTCAGCTACGAGGCGCCCAACGGATCGCTCACGATCACCGTGATCAAGGTCGAGTCGCTCTGAGCGACGATTCGGCCGACCTGTCGTTCGGGGCCCGGGCCGACGACAGCCCTCGCCTACCGCCGGGTCACGAACTCGAGCTGCCCGATCTGGGCACCGTGTTCGTGCGCGACATGCCGGGGCCGCAGGGCGCCCCGACCGTGGTGTTGTTGCACGGGTGGACGGCGTCGGCCGACCTCAACTGGTTCACGTGCTATCGCGCGCTCGGCAGAGCGGTACCGAGTGATCGCCTTCGATCATCGCGGCCATGCCAGGGGCCTGCGCA
Organism: uncultured Acidimicrobiaceae bacterium; assembly: GCA_963722635.1. Taxonomy (GTDB): domain Bacteria; phylum Actinomycetota; class Acidimicrobiia; order Acidimicrobiales; family Ilumatobacteraceae; genus Ilumatobacter. The sequence continues at coordinate 77,917 of CAVRNX010000011.1, read as the reverse complement.
CCAAGCGGGCGTTCCGACTCGAGGACTGCGCCGACGACGTGGCCACGGTGACCGAACTGCTCGGCGCCGAGACGTTCATCCCGATCGGCTACTCGATGGGCGGCCCGATCGCCCAGCTCGCCTGGCGGCGGCATCGTGATCGGGTCGACGGCCTGGTGCTGTGCGCGACCGCCCCGTACTTCGCAGGTCGGCGGCCGGAACGGATGTCGTTCGTGGGTCTCACCGGGTTTGGCTGCGCTCGCCCGCTACACGCCGACACAGGCCCGCGACTGGATCACCGACCAGCTGTACCTGTCAGCGCCGCAACGAAGCCTGGGGCCCGTGGGCGGCCGACCAGATCGCCCAGCACGATTGGCGGATGATCCTCGAAGCCGGCAAGGCGATCGGCGAGTTCTCATCGTCGGATTGGCTGCACGAGGTCGACGTTCCGACGTCGGTCGTCGTCACCATGAATGACCCGATCGTGCCGATCCGCCGCCAGGTCAAGCTGTTCGAGTGGATCCCCGATGCCGAGGTATTCCGCGTCGATGGCCAACACGACGCGGTCGCCGCAAGAGCCGACCGCTTCGTGCCGCAGCTGGTTCGAGCGATCGAGTCGGTCGCCGCCCGCTCCACGTAGACCGGCGGCGACGCTCGACGCCCGCTGGTGAACTCGGTCACTTCCCGGTCAGAGCCGGCGTCGCGGCTCGACTGCTGTGCCCAGCAGGCTCATGATGGTAAGTGGGAACGCGATGAGAAATGAGGTACTCATGGACATCAACCGCATCCGTACACGCTGGGCCGCTGTCGGCGCAGCGGTGGCAATCACACTGGGCGCCGGTGGGATCGGGATCACCCACGCCACCACATCTTCCGGTGCCAAGCCGATCTACATCTCGATCAATCCGTGCCGGCTCGTCGACCTGCGGCCAGCTCCGTTCACCGTTGGGCCACGAACCGCCGGGATCGGACCGGCCGAGACGATCACGTTCGATGGGTGGGGCACGGTCGGCAACTGCAGCCTGCCGACCGGCACCGCCGGGCTCGCCCTCAACGTCACCGCCGTCAGCCCTTCGCTGGCGACAGACCTTCGTCTGTGGGCAGCCGACGGTGCCGTACCGGTCACGTCCAACCTGAACCCGGCACCAGGCCAACCACCGACACCGAACGCCGTCAACGTCGGTCTCTCCACGTCTGGTCAGTTCAAGATCCTGAACAAGTTCGGCACGGTCTCGGTGATCATCGACGTCGTCGGCGTCTACGACGACCACAACCACGACGACATGCTACTACCAGGAAGGGCACAGACCTACACCAAGGCCCAGGTCGACGCACTGATCGCCCCATTCACGAACAGCGTTGCAGCGTATGCCGGAGGGCAGCAGATGATAACTCTGACGTCGACCGACGACACGTACCGTTCGGTCAGTCTGATGCCACCAGCGGATGGCACGGTGATCGTCACCTCGAGCGCCTACATCTACAACACCAGCGGCCTCTCCGTCATTGCCCGATGCGTGATCAGCGAGGGTACGACCATCAACGGTGAGCCCGGCTACTTCCAGTACGCCAACATGCCGGCGACCAACGGGAGCGAGGTCATGTCGGGAACCCGAGGCTTCATGGTCACCGAAGGAGCGCTGCTCACCGTGAACCTGGTCTGCGACACCTTCTCCGGCACGGCGACCGTCAACGACTCCTCCTTGACAGCCGTCTTCGCGCCGAGCTGATCCTCAGACCGGCCCAGGGTCTCCCTCTGAGGCGACCCTGGGCGACTCGCGTGGCGGTGTTCCCGCTCGTAGCCTGGATCCAATGATGCGAAAGTCGTGGGCAGGGCGTTCTGCCAAGGTGGCGAAGCTCGGCGCCAAAGTCGCTGGCACACATGCGTCGATCGCTGCTCGCAAGGTGTTCGCATCGACCGAGCGGCGGGTCGAGCTCGACGATCGGCGCCGCCTCACCACGGCGAACGCCGTCGCCGAGGAACTGGGCCAGATGAAGGGCGCCCTGATGAAGCTCGGCCAGATGGCGAGCTATCTCGACGAGGGCCTCCCCGAGCCGATGCGGATGGCGCTCGCCCAGCTCCGCACCGACGCACCGCCGATGTCGCGCGAACTGGCGGCCGGCGTGATCGAGGCCGAGCTCGGCAGAGCCGCCCGCAGACGTCTTCGTCGACTGGGACCCCGACCCGATCGCGGCGGCGTCGATCGGCCAGGTCCATCGGGCGATCGCATTGCATCCCGACACGGGCGAACATGTGCCGGTCGCTGTGAAGGTGCAGTACCCGGGCGTCGACGCGGCGATCACCGCCGATCTCAAGAACGCCGGCATGCTCGGCACGCTACTGAAGCAGGGCTTCGGTGGGCTCGAACCCGACGACATGGTCGCCGAGATCAAGGAGCGCCTGGTCGAGGAGCTCGACTACCGACTGGAAGCCCGCAACCAGCAGGTCTTCGCCGACTACTACCGCGACCACCCGTACATCCATGTGCCCGACGTGATCCCGCAGCTGTCGACCGCGCGAGTGCTCACCTCCGAGCTCGTCGACGGCCACACGTGGGACGAGTTGCTCACCTGGGAACAGCACGAACGCGATCTGGCGGGCGAGACGATCTTCCGGTTCGTGTTCCGCAGCCTGTACCGGATGCGGGCGTTCAACGGCGACCCGCACCCCGGCAACTACCTGTTCCACGGCAACGGCCGCGTGACGTTTCTCGACTTCGGGTTGGTGAAGCACTTCACCGACGAGGAGATGCACACGTTCGCCTCGATGGTGAAGGCCGCCGCCGTCGACCACGACAACGCCATGTTCCGCATGATCGTCGAGCGGGCCGGGATGCTCAAGCCCGGCGCGCCCGTCGACACCGACGACGTCGGCGAGTACTTCCAGCAGTTCTACGAACCGGTCCGAGTCGACCGGGAGATGACGTGGTCGGGCGAGTACGCGAGTGGCATCGTGCGCCACACGTTCGACCGCTCCAGCCCGATCTCGCAGTACGCCACGGTGCCCAAGGCGTTCGTATTCATCCAACGCATCAACCTCGGCTTGTATGCGCTGCTCGGCGAACTCGGGTCGACCGGCAACTACCGCAAGATTGCCGAAGAGCTGTGGCCATTCGTCGATGGCCCTGCGTCGAGTGCGATCGGCGAGGCCGAAGCGCTCTGGCTGAGCACCCGCTGAGCCCCCAGCAGCGTGCTACCTGTGACGCATCGCGCCCCGGTAGCGTCACCGCCCATGCCCCGCGCACTCCCGCTCACCCTGGTGACATTGCTGCTGACGGCCGCTGCGTGCGGCGGCAGCGATGACGTCGCGGTACCACCCGACGACTCCGCACCGACAGACGCCACCTCCGGCCCATCCACCACGATCGTGGTTCCGGTCGCCAGTGACGAATGCGAAGACGCTCCCGACCCTGCGGCGTACATCGACGGCCAAATCCCGCCGGCTCTCCGCCCCTGCTCCATCCCGACCGAACTCACCGTGCACACGGTGCGCCCGGGTATCGGACGCACGGCAGAGCCGGGCGACACGATCGTCGTCGATTACACCGGCTTACGCTCGGAGGATGGCCTGATCTTCGACACCAGCTACACCAGAGGCGCACCGTTCGACTTTCCGCTCGGACAGCGGCGGAGTCATCAAGGGGTGGGATGACGGGCTGGTCGGCTCACAGGCCGGTTCACTGCTCAAACTCGACATACCGACCGAGCTCGCCTACGGCGACACACCGCCCGGTGATGTGATCCAACCCGGCGATGCATTGTCGTTCGTGGTGGAAGTCCGAGCGGTCATTCCATCGGTCACCGCCGCCGACGCTCCCCTCGATCTGCAGCTCGAGCCATCGGTCGGTGCGATCGAGGTCACGACCACCGATCTCGTCGTCGGCGATGGCGGCGCGGTCGAGCTCGGCGATACCGCTGTTGTCCACATGCTGCTGGTACGCGGCGACAACGAGATCGTGCTGTTCAACTCGTGGGAACGCGACGATGCGCTCCAGATCGTGATGGAGGAAGGCGCCACATTGCAGGGCATCTTCGAGGGGTTGCAGGGGGCCACCGTCGGCACACTCCGGGCGATCACGGTGCCACCCGACAAGGGGTTCGGCCCCGACGGCGAGGCCAGCCTCGGGCTACCGGCGGCAACCGACCTGATCGTGATCGTCGAAGTCGTCGGCGTCTACTGAGCGGTCACCGCTTCGCTCGATCGCACCGTGGTCTGTGACGAGGCAGCTCGCACGATCGCCCGCACCGCCAAGACATTACGCACGTCGCCGGCCACGTCGTCGTAGAACTCGTCGCGATACGTCGCATCGGTCACGCTGGCAACCGCGAACTGGAGCACCGAGAACGCCGCGATGAAGCCGGCAACTGCGAGATGCTCCCATGTCAGCACGACATCGTCGCCGAGCAACCCGAACTCGATCAACGGGTCGATCTCGGTCGCAGTGGTCCACTGCAACATGGTGTCGCGGCGCACGGCGAGCAGCCCGAAACCGACATAGAACACACCGGAGATCAGACCGACGAGCAGTGTCTGAACCGCCTGTGAGATCGTGAGCAGTACACCGACGTTGGCCAGCTCGACCCGGGCGAGGTCGGGCTCGGGCGGTCGGCCGGCGAGCGACGGCAGCTGGTCGGCGATCGGCGCATCGGTCAGCCGAGCGAGATCGCCGCAAACCTGCCACGACTCGAACCGGGCCAGCTCGCGGATCTCCTTCGGAACCCGCAGCGCCAGGAACGACAACGCCAGCGCCACCATGAACCCGACGCAGATGGCGAAGAAGGCCGGAGAGAAGTCGTGGGCAACCTGCCACATCTCGGCATTCAGGAACACGAACGCCGTGATCAGCAGCAACAGCGGGAGGCCACGGGCGACCAGCTGGGCGACGGTTCGCAGCTGGCGAACCGCCTGGAACACCCCGACCCGGATCGCCGGCACGAGGCCGTAGGACGTGATGACGTAGGCAACCGCCAGCAGGGCGAGGTTGACACCGGCAACGACAGCGGCGCCCGACCATCCCCGGTCGGTGAACCACAGCGGCAGCACAGCCGGCGCGATCACGAACGCAGCCAGCTCGGGGAACCCGATGTCGTCGGGAAGCCGCAGCGCCCGCCGGCCACGAAGCAGGTTGACCACCACGAACGCACCGAGCAGCACACCCGCCCCCGCTGCGAACACTCCGAGCTGGGCCCAGCCGTCGAAACGATCGCCGAAGCTGGCGAACAACTCGATCAACAGGACGAACAGCAAGAACGGCCACGCCCTGGTCCAGACGTCTTCGCGAGCGGAGTAGTCGGGAATCGCGTGCGGCAAACCACGCCGGACGAACCACCGCTCCGTCGCCCCGATCACGTCCTGCATCGCAACAGTCTGATCGACCGAGGGACCGGTATCGCGGACAGCCGGTGCCGGCTCACCGGGTTGTGTATGAGAGGCCCTCGTTGCCTGGCGCCATCAGGGTCATGCGAGGACCGTCGACTTCGACCGTGAAGCCGGATTCGAGGACCGAGATGACCAAGCCGTCGAGCGTCTGCGACTCCGGCGCGCAGACACCGGCCGTCGGGTCGTCGATCGCCGAGAACGAGGTGAACTGGATCGTGGCGCCGGTCGTGATCCACATCCCCGTCAACTGGCGGCAACTCGTCGAGCCCGTCAGCGTTCCGTCGGCGTTCAAGGTCAGCGTGGCGAGCTCCATGATCGGCATGTTGGAGGCCGCTTCGCCGTCGATGTAGGTGTCGAGCACCCAGGTCGTGCCGATGATCTCGCTGTCGGGAACCGGTGCGAGCGCGCCCAACACGAGCTCGGTCGTCGGCCCGCTGAGCGTCAGCACCCCACCTGCGATCGTGAAGGAGGTCACCGCCGACAATCCCCGCAGGAAGGCCTGCTCGAGCTCCATCACGGATGGTTCACACCCCATCTCGGTCCAGCTCAGCTCGCTGACACGGAACGTTCCGTCACCGACGTCGACCGACCCGCCGTAGCCGTTGCAGGCGGCCCTGCCACTGACCGCGCCACGCTCGACGACCAGCGTGACATCCCATCCATCGATCAAGGAGAGCGGCACATCGTCGACCGTGCCGGAGGTGAGCGACCAGGATCCGTCCACCGTGTCGCCGGCGTCGTCCGGTGCCGGCAGCGTGACGTCAGAAGTCGTGTCGTCGGCACTTGGGGTACCGTCACCCGCCGGCGACCTGTCGTCACCACAGGCCGCGAGGAGCACACCAAGGGCCACGATCATCGGGAGCGTCCTACGTGAGATCGTCATACCCATGTGACGCTCTCCGTCAACCGTCGGTTCCCACCAGCACTGCGATCTCGGCTGCGGCTTGGACGACACGATCGCCGAAACGTCTGCCGGGCTGACGGGTCAGTCGATCGATCGGCCCCGACACGCTGACTGCCGCCACGATGCTGCCCTCGGAGGCATACACCGGGGCGCTGACCGAGGCAACGCCTGCTTCACGCTCCTCGACGCTTTCGACCCAATCCGATGTGGTCTCTGCGGACAACACCCTGCCGGCCGAGCCGAGCTCGAGCGGGAACAGCACCCCTTCCGGCACGATCCACCGCAATGCGTGCGGCGACTGGAGCGACAGCACACACCGCCGATGCGAACCCTCGCGCACGAACAACTGGGCACTCTCACCCGTGTCGTCACGCAACGCCTCCAGAGCCGGCAACGCCAACCCGGCCAGCGGGAATCGCTCGGAGGCGACGCGCCCCAAGGCGGCCAACTCGGGGCCGAGATCGAAACGACCCTCGTCGTCGCGCCGCAGCAGCCCGTGCGCTTCCAACGCCATCGCCAGTCGATGGGCGGTCGCCCGAGGCAGATCGGTCGCTGCTTGCAGGCCCTGCAGCGACAGCGGCCGTTCGGCGACGGCGCGCAGCACGTGGGTCGCCTTGTCGAGCACGCCGACGCCGGTTACGATGTCCATACCGCAAGAAGGCTATCTCAGAAAGTGGGACGACAGCAATGGCGCAAGATTCCGCAGGGCACCCGACGACGTTGCCCGCCAAGCTGTGGGAACGCCACCTCGTCGCCTCGGTACCTGGTGAACCCGATCTGCTCTACATCGACCTGCACCTCGTCCACGAGGTCACCAGCCCGCAGGCATTCGACGGGCTGCGCCTGTCCGGCCGTCCGGTCCGGCGACCCGACCTGACGCTCGCCACCGAAGACCACAACGTCCCGACCGAGAACATCGACCAACCGATCGCCGACGAGATCTCGGCCAAGCAGGTCGATACGTTGCGCGCCAACACCGCCGAGTTCGGCGTGACCAACTACCCGATGGGCGACCCCGACCAGGGCATCGTCCACGTGATCGGCCCCGAGCAGGGACGAACGATGCCCGGCATGACGATCGTCTGTGGCGACAGCCACACCGCTACCCACGGGGCCTTCGGGGCGCTGGCGTTCGGGATCGGCACCAGTGAGGTCGAGCACGTGCTCGCCACCCAGACCCTCCCCCAGAGCCGCCCCAAGTGGATGTCGGTCACGGTCGATGGCAAGGCGCCCGAAGGTGTCACCGCCAAAGACATCGTGCTGGCGATCATCGGCGAGATCGGAACCGGCGGCGGGATCGGGCACGTGATCGAGTACCGCGGTCAAGCGATCCGTGACCTGTCGATGGAAGGCCGCATGACGGTCTGCAACATGTCGATCGAAGCCGGCGCCAAGGCCGGCATGATCGCCCCTGACGACACCACGTTCGAGTACCTGCGCGACCGCGATCACGCACCGAAGGGCGCCGACTGGGACGCAGCCGTCGCCGACTGGCGAACGCTGCAGTCCGACGACGGCGCCGTATGGGACAAGGAGGTCGTGATCGACGCTTCCACGCTGACGCCACAGGTCACCTGGGGCACCAACCCCGGCCAGGTCGGTTCGATCGACGGGAGCGTCCCCTCCCCTGCCGACTTCGCCGACGACACCACCCGCCAGACCGTCGAACGTGCGCTCGAGTACATGGGGCTCACCCCCGGTACGCCGATCAAGCAGATCGCCGTCGACACGGTCTTCATCGGGTCGTGCACCAACAGCCGGATCGAGGACCTGCGGGCCGCGGCGGCCGTCATGCAGGGCCGCCAGGTCACCGTGCCGAGGGTGATGGTGGTGCCCGGCTCGCACCGCGTGAAGCTGCAGGCAGAGGCAGAGGGGCTGCACGAGATCTTCCGGGCCGCCGGCGCCGACTGGCGCGAGCCGGGTTGCTCGATGTGTCTCGCCATGAACCCCGACAAGCTCGCCCAGGGCGAACGATCGGCGAGCACCAGCAACCGCAACTTCGAGGGCCGGCAGGGCCGTGGCGGCCGAACCCACCTCGTCTCCCCCGCCGTCGCCGCGGCGACCGCCGTCAACGGCACGTTCGCCACCCCATCCGACCTCACGTGACCGCCGTTACACCAGGTGCCAGGCACCTGATGTAACGCTGATCCAACGGTGCAAGGAGTACACATGAAATCAGTTCGAATCGTCTCGGGTACCGGCGTACCGCTGCGGCGCAGCGACGTCGACACCGACCAGATCATCCCTGCCGACTGGCTCAAGCGGGTCGAGCGCACCGGCTTCGAGAAGGGTCTGTTCTCGACCTGGCGCGACGACCGCGACTTCGTGCTCAACCAGGAGCAGTACCAGGGCGCCTCGGTGCTCGTCGCCGGGCCGGCCTTCGGCGTCGGTTCCAGCCGCGAGCACGCCGTGTGGGCGATCCAGCAGGGCGGCTTCGACGCCGTGATCGCCCCCAGCTTCTCCGACATCTTCCGCAACAACTGCACCAAGAACGGGCTCGTCCCGGTGGTGCTGCCCGAGGCGACGGTCGAGGCGATCTGGGCCGCGATCGAGGCCGACCCGACGACGGAGATCGTCGTCGACATGGAGCGGCTGATGGTCGAGGTGCCGTCAGCCGGCATCGCCGACCCGTTCCCGATCGACCCGCCGACGCAGCACCGATTCCTCGAGGGCCTCGACGACATCGCCCTCACCCTCACCCACGCCGACGCGATCGACACCTACGAGTCGAACCGCCCGGCCTGGATGGGCTGATCAGCGACAGGACGGGCCGCTGACAGGATCACGTGCAGCGGAAGGCGCCGTCGACCGAGAGCCCGTCGGCGGTGGCGCTGAATGTGCCGGCGGTCGCCGGATCGGCGACCGTGATGACGACATCGTCGAACTCGTAGCTCGCCCCGCCGACGCGGAGTCGCATCGTCGGGGAGCCTCCGTCGGTGAGCTCGAAGGTCGTGATCGCTCCGACCGATTGATCGCCGTCGACCCGCACCACGACCTGTCCTGGCGCACCCACCGCAGCAGGGCACTCGGCAGACGCACCGGGCAACCGCGCCGTGTCGACCGCCAGCCCGACCACGCGCTCGGCATCGTCGCGGCGCAGCAACGCGACGACCTCGACCGAGTCGAGCACGCCGACCTCGTCCCCGGTCGGCAAGGGTGTCGGCGATGCGTCTCCTCCGCTGCACTCGAACGATCCACTGATCTTGCCGCCCTCGGGTTCGAAGCCGACGAACGTGCCCGATCGGAGGTCGGCACCGATCGTCACCGTGCCCGTTGCCAACTGGATCAGCCCCGAACGCTGCTCGACCCTGACGTCGACGTCGTAGATGCCCGGCCCGGTCACGGGATCAACCGTCAACAGGCTGCCGGCGCTGACGACACCGTCCGGCACGGACACCAACACAGAGTACGAACCGATCGAGCGGCGACTCCCCGAGCACGACGCAAACGTTCCGAAGGGATCGGTCTCCTCGAGCGCATCGGGGTCGATCGTTGCGCTGAGATCGACCTCCGTACCGGTGGAATCGACCATGACGACCATGTCGACCCGAAGCGGCTCGGTCGAGGTGAGATCGATGGTTCCGGCCGATCGCTCGGCCCCGGGCACCGTGGCGGCCGATGACACGACCGTCGACACGACGGTCGGGTCCGACGGTCCAGCGGAATCAGAGCCCGAGCAGCCGGACCCGATCGCCAGACACACAACGGCAATCAACATCGAACCTGCGCTGCTCATTCCGCGACCGTAGACCAGCGCCAACGCGCAGTATCGTCAACCGCCGAACGCCACCGGTGCCGCCACCTCAGGTGGTGACGTCGGCGCCGAACAGCGACAGATCACGCAGGTTCGGATTGTTCGAGAACACCTCGACCGCCGGGTTGTTCGGCAAGCGCATGCCTCGCTGGAGAATCCTCACCTGGGTGTGCTGGTTGTACTCGACCAACGTGACCGCCCAACCGTCGCGCCCGGCACGGGCGGTGCGACCCGAACGGTGCAGGTAGTCCTTGACGTCCTTGGCCGGCTCGTAGTGGACGACCGCCCCGATGTCGTCGATGTCGATACCACGCGCAGCCACGTCGGTCGCCACCAGCACGGCCAGCTTGCCCTCGGCGAAACGTTGCATCGCCCGTTCGCGAGCCTTCTGCGGCAGGTCGCCGTGGATCGCCGACGCCACGACTCCGAGCTCTTGCAGGTTGCGCGACACCCGGTCGCAGTTGCGCTTGGTCTGGCAGAACACCAGCAGCTTGGGGATGCCCTGTCCGATCGCCCCGATCACCTTGTCCTTGTCCATGTGGTGGGCGGCGAGGAACAGGTGGTGCATCGTGCCGACCGTGTCGGTGGCCTCGTCGGTGGCGACCTCGATCGGGTCGGTGAGATAGTGGCGGATCAAGTGACCCACGTCGCCATCGAGCGTGGCCGAGAACAGCATCGTCTGGTTGCGACCGGTGCAGTGCCGCAGCACCCATTCGACCTGGGGGGTGAACCCGTCATCGGCCATGCGGTCGGCTTCGTCGAGGCAGACGATCTGAGCCGCGTCGAGCGTGAGCTCGTCCGACTTGAGCAGGTCGATCAGACGCAGCGGCGTGGCGACCACCAATTCGACGCCCTTCGCCAGCTCCTCGATCTGGGTGTGGCGGCTGGCACCGCCGTACACGGCCAGCACACGTTGCCCGGCGTGGGCGGCGATCGGTTCGAGCACCTCGGCGACCTGCACAGCGAGTTCGCGGGTGGGCACCAACACGAGCCCGAGTGGCTTGCGCGGTTCGGCCGTGTCGGTGATACGAGCGAGCATCGGCACCCCGAACGCGAGCGTCTTGCCGGAGCCTGTTTTGGCGCGGCCACAGACGTCCCGCCCGAGCATGGCGATCGGCACGGCCTCGGTCTGGATCGCAAACGGCTGCGCAAAACCGCAGGCAGCCAGCCCCTCATCGATTCGAGACGGCACACCGAGCTTGGCGAATCCTGTCGGCGCTTCGACAGGCGGCAATGTATTGGTGCTGGTCAGCTTGCCGGTGCGCTCGGGCCCGTCGTCGAACTGGCGCGGCGGACGATCGCTGCGACCGTGACGATCATTGCGTCGGGGACTGTCATCGTGAGACGTGTCGGTGCGGCGCCCCCCGGGCCGGCCTCCACGTCGGCGGCCACCTGGCCGTGCGTTGGCATCATTCATGGTGCGCTCAGGGTACCGGGACCGTTGCCATCGCAGTGTGATGCGTACTAAGGTGCACGGTGTGACTCGGACCAGCGCGCCCACCCTGCTTCTGCTTAGGTAGGGCGAACGCGCACATATCCACGTTCGCCCGCCCCCGCCGCCCGGCCGGGGGCACTTCCATTTTTCCGGCCAGATCTCACGCACCCACCTCGATCACCCCACGAATCCACCCGCACATACGCTCTCAGGAGACCTGCAATGCCACCCGTCAATGTGACCCCGACCCACATGCCGTTCGAGAAATACCAACCGTTCATCCCGGTCAAGCTCGCCGATCGCACCTGGCCGAATGTCGTGACCGACAAGGCCCCGATGTGGTGCTCGGTCGACCTCCGTGACGGCAACCAGGCCCTGATCGACCCGATGGACCCGGCCCGCAAGATGAAGATGTTCCAGGCCCTCGTGAAGATGGGCTTCAAGGAGATCGAGGTCGGTTTCCCGTCCGCCAGCCAGCCCGACTTCGACTTCGTACGTGAACTGATCGAACAGGAACTGATCCCCGACGACGTGCGAATCCAGGTGCTGGTGCAGTGTCGTCAGGAGCTGATCGAGCGCACCTACGAGTGCTTGCAGGGGGCACGCCAGGCGATCGTGCACTTCTACAACTCGACCAATCCACTCCAGCGCGAGGTCGTGTTCGGGCTCGACAAGGAGGGCATCAAGTCGATCGCCGTCAACGGCGCCAAGCTGTGCAAGAAGCTCGAGCAGACGATCCCCGACACCGACATCCGGTACGAGTACTCGCCCGAGAGCTTCACCCACACCGAGCCCGAGTTCGCGGTCGAGATGTGCGAGGCGGTGATGGACGTGATCGAGCCGACGCCCGACGCCCCGATCATCCTCAACCTGCCCGCCACCGTCGAGTGCCACACCCCCAACGTGCACGCCGACGTGATCGAGTGGTTCTGCCGAACGATCAAGAATCGCGACTCCGTGCTGGTCAGCCTGCACCCCCACAACGACCGCGGCAGCGCGGTCGCCGCCGCCGAACTCGGTGTCATGGCCGGCGCCGACCGGGTCGAGGGCACCCTGTTCGGCAACGGTGAGCGGACCGGCAACGTCGACATCATCACGCTGGCGATGAACCTCTTCGCCAACGGGGTCGACCCCGAACTCGACGTCTCCGACATCGACGCCCTGCGGCGCACAGCCGAGTACTGCAACCGGCTTCCGGTACCCGAGCGCCACCCCTACGTCGGCGACCTGGTGTACACGGCGTTCTCCGGGTCGCACCAGGACGCCATCAAGAAGGGCTTCGACAAGCAGGGCAAGGACTACCCGCAGTGGGCCGTGCCGTACCTGCCGATCGACCCGCACCACGTCGGCCGCAGCTACGAGGCCGTGATCCGGGTCAACTCGCAGTCCGGCAAGGGCGGGGTCGCCTACGTCATGAAGGAAGAGCACGGCTTCGACCTGCCACGCCGCCTGCAGATCGAGTTCTCCAAGACGATCCAACACGTCACCGAGGACTCCGGCACCGAGATCAGCCCACTCGTGATGTGGGACACGTTCCAGTCCGAGTACATCCCCGCCGAGCCGCGATTCACATTGCGCACCCACGAGCTGCACACCAAAGAGGGCCGCACCAAGGTCAGCGCGCAGCTCGAGCTCGACGGCGCTCCGGTGACGTTGCAGGGCGAAGGTGACGGCCCCGTCGAGGCGTTCGTGCAGGCGATCGCAGGGCACTTTGATGCCGACTTCGACGTTGTCGACTACGCCGAGCACGCGATCGGTCGTGGCAGCAACGCCCAAGCCGTCGCGTACGTCGAGACGACCAACGGCGCCAACGACATCAAGTGGGGTCTCGGTCAGGATCCGAACATCACCACTGCCTCGCTCAGGGCCGTGCTGGCTGCGTTCGAACGCCAACACGGCTGAGTGCGCAGCTACGACACAACCCCGCACCAGTTGCGGGCGTCTAGTGTTGGGCCATGATCACGATGTTGCGACGGTTGTTCTGGTTGGCGCTGATCGGTGGCGCCGGCTACGCAGGTTGGACCCTCTGGCAGCGCCAGAGCGGGCAGCCGCAATCAGATGCGCCCGAGTGGCCCCCGCTCGACTCGTCGGGCCAGGAGGCCACGACGCCGGTCGCCGCGCGGTTCACCGCCACCGACGAGGCCGCTGCGTCCGAGACGCCGGCACCGGACGTGTCCGGTGCTGCCGCTGAACCGTCGAGCGGGCGGCAGTGGGTCGAGCCGGTCGACGGCGAATGCCCTGACGGCTTTGCGATCAAGGCCAACGACAACTCGGGCATCTTCCACGTGCCGGGCGGACGGTTCTACGATCGAACCGGCGCCGAACGATGCTACGCCCGTGCCGAGGACGCGGAGGCCGACGGCTATCGTGCTGCCAAGTCGTGACGCGACGACGTATCCGACAACTCTGAGGACAGGAGGACTCCCATGAAGGTGAAGGTCGACTTCGACATGTGCGCCTCGACCGGCGGCTGCATGCAGATCTGCCCCGAGGTGTTCGAGGTCCGCAGCGACGGCTACCTGTACATCCTCCAGGAACAGCCAGAAGAAGCGTTGCACGACAAGGTTCGTCAAGCGGCCGAACTGTGCCCGACCGCTGCGATCGAGCTCGAAGACTGATCTTTCGTTCCGCCACGGTCGGTTCTTCACCGAACTGACCCCCACCGCTATGGCGCGTGCAGCCGTGTGATCTACCGTTCGAGGCGTGGGTTTTCACGAGCAACTGAGTCGATCCTGGACAGCGGCGAACTCGTTGCTGTGTGTCGGGCTCGATCCCGACCCGGCGCGATTCCCGAACCCGCTCGACATCGGCCACGATGCCGCCTTCCGCTTCTGTAAGGAGATCGTCGATGCCACCGCCGACCTGGTCTGCGCATTCAAGCCGCAGATCGCCTACTTCGCCTCCCAGCGCGAAGAACCTGCCCTCGAGCGACTCTGCAACTACATCCTCGAGTCATACCCGGACGTCACACTGATCCTCGACGCCAAGCGCGGTGACATCGGGTCGACCGCCGAGCACTACGCCCGCGAGGCATTCGGTCGCTACGGCGCCCACGCCGTCACCGTCAATCCGTATCTCGGTGCGCGACTCGGTCGTGCCGTACTTCGCTCATGGCGGCGGCGTGATCGCCCTGTGCCGCACCAGCAACCCCGGCGGCGACGACCTGCAATCGCTCGATTGCGGCGGCCAGCCGTTGTACATCCGGGTCGCCGAGATGGTCGCCAACGAATGGTCCGAGCACGGTGAGTGCGGGCTCGTCGTCGGCGCCACCTACCCCGAACAGCTGGGCGCCGTTCGACACGTGGTCGGCGATCTACCGATCCTGGTTCCGGGGATCGGCGCCCAAGGCGGTGATCCGCAAGCGGCGGTGGCCGCCGGCGCAACGGCCGACGGGCGCGGCCTGATGATCAGCTCATCGAGGGCGATCATCTATGCCAGCGCCGGCGACGACTTCGCCGAGGCAGCCCGCGAGGCCGCTCGTCAGGCCAGGCTCGCCACGCTGCCACCCGGTTGGTGAGCGTCAGGCGGAGCTGGGGCAAGATGACCAGATGACGCCGCAGCAACGCCGGACACGATTCTTCGAACTGCACGCTCGCCAGCGGGTGTTCGTGATGCCGAACCCATGGGATGTCGGCTCGGCGAAGCTGTTGGCCGGCGCCGGATTCGAGGCGCTCGCCACCACGAGCGCCGGATTCGCGTGGTCACGCGGTCGCGACGACTACGGGGTGACGCGCGACGAGCTGGTCGAACACGTCCGCGAGTTGGCGGCAGCGACCGATCTGCCGCTCAACGTCGACAGTGAGCGTTGTTTCGCCGACGACCTCGACGGCGTCGCCGAGACGGTTCGGTTGTTGCACGTTGCGGGTGCTGCCGGCTGCTCGATCGAGGACTGGAACGGACCAGCGGGTGTGATCGACCCGATCGGGTTGGCGGCCGAACGGGTGGCTGCCGCGTCCGCGGCCGCCGACGTCGACGGTGACCGACTCGTGCTGACAGCTCGCGCCGAAAACCTCCTGCACGGCGTGACGGATCTCGACGACACGATCGCCCGCCTGATCGCCTATCGCGACGCCGGCGCCGACTGCGTCTACGCGCCGGGTCTGACCACGACCGAGCAGATCCGCACCGTGGTCGACGCAGTCGGGGTCCCGGTCAACGTGCTGGCGTGGCCGGGTGGGCCGTCCGTGCATGAGATCGGTGAGGCTGGAGGTCGCCGTGTCTCGACCGGAGGATCGCTGGCCAGCACCGCGTACGGAGCGTTGATGGTCGGGGCCCGGGAACTGCTCGAGTCGGGCACCAGCAGCTACCTCGCGATCCGCCTGTCGCCGGGCGACCGGGCAGCGCTCTGCTGACCCCGCCGCCGTCACGCCCGGCGCCAGGCATCACCGTGGTGGTCAGCTACGCAGCACGTCGACACTGAGGATGCCGGGGGCGTCGCGCAGTGTTTCGATCACGTGGGAGGGCACCTCGGCGGTGACGGCCAGCAACATCACGGCGGTGCCGGCCTCGACAACCCGGCCGACGTCCATGTTGGCGATGTTGACGCCGGCGTTGCCCAACAACAGACCGACCGTGCCGATCACACCGGGGCGATCGTCGTTGGAGATCACCAGCATGTGCTCGGCCGGCGGCACGTCGAAGCCGTGCCCGTCGACCTCGACGATGCGCTGTTCGCTGCGACGACCGGCGAGCGTGCCGGCAATGCTGTGGTCGCCGCAGTGCAGCGAGATCAGGTTGACGTACTCGTCGGTTTCGATGCAGCTCGTTTCGCGCATCGTGATGCCCGCCGCCTTCGCCAGCGACGGAGCGTTGACGTAGCTCACCGGGTCTTCGGAGATACGGCTGAAGAAGCCCTTCAGCACAGCGAGCCCCAGGATGCGGGTGTCGTACTGGGCGATGTCACCGTGACAGCACAGCTCGAACGAATCAGGGGCGCCCCCGTGCAGCGACCCGTACAGCCGCCCGAGCGTCTCGGCCAGCGGCAGGAACGGCCGCAGCGTTTCGTTGGCCTCGGCAGCGTCGACGTTGACGGCCCACGGCACGAAGTCGCCGGTCAGAGCCAGCTGCACCATGTCGGCGATCGCGTCACCGGCTTTGTCCTGGGCCTCGCGCGTGGATGCACCCAGGTGCGGCGTCACCACCACCGACGGCAACTCGAACAGCGGAGATGCAGTCGTCGGCTCGACGTCGAACACGTCGATTGCGGCGCCGGCGATGACACCGTCGCGAATGCATTCAGCGAGATCGGCCTCGTCGACGATGCCGCCACGTGCAACATTGATGACCCGCAGGGTGGGCCTGGCCTTCATGAGCAGATCACGGTTGATCAGCCCGGTAGTCTCGTTCGTCTTGGGGAGATGAACGGTGACGAAGTCGGACTCGGCTACCAACTGATCGAGCGGCATCAGTTCGACGCCGATCTGTTTGGCACGTTCGGCCGAGACGAACGGGTCGAAGGCGACCAGCCGCATCTGGAACGCCTTGGCACGGTCGGCAACCAGCTTGCCGATACGGCCCAGCCCGACGATGCCGAGCGTCTTGTCGGCCAGCTCGATACCCTCCCACTTGCTGCGTTCCCAGCGGCCCTGCTTGAGCGCCGTGTGCGCCTGGGGCACGTTGCGGGCTTGTGCCAGCAGCAGCGCCATCGTGTGTTCGGCGGCGGAGATGATGTTCGACTGCGGCGCATTGACCACCATCACGCCGCGACTGGTTGCGGCTGCTACATCGACATTGTCGAGGCCGATCCCGGCACGACCCACCACGATCAGGTCGGCGCCGGCTTCGAGCAGCGCTGCGTCGACCTGTGTAGCCGAGCGGATGATCAGGGCATGTGCGCCGGGGATCACCGCCGACAGCTCGGCTGCGTTCAGCCCGAGCTGGACATCGACGGTGTGACCTGCGCTGCGGAGCCGGTCGAGACCGCCCTCAGCGATGGCTTCGGTGACGAGGATGCGCGCCATAGGCGTCCATGCTTATCGCTGGGGAGGGCAGGAACCCAACCGCTTGAACGACTCGTCAAGGTGCCCTGCAGCCTCAGCAACTACCGTCCGAGGAATGGGTGAAGCGGATCTGGAGATTCGAACGCTGACGACGGCCGACGAGATGGCCGCAACGGTGAACGTCTTCCAGCAGGTGTGGGGCTCCGAGTCCCCGATCGTCAGCGTCGAGCTGCTGCGCGCGATCTCACACTCCGGCGGCTATGTCGCTGCGGCGTTCGAGGCCGGCAACACGGTCGGCGCCTCGTTCGGGTTCCTGGCACGCCACAACGGCGACGAGGCGTTGCACAGCCACGTCACCGGCATCCTGCCGGGGGTGCAGCACAGCGGCATCGGCCGCGCCGTCAAGAACCACCAGCGACAGTGGGCATCCGAGCGCCAGATCCCCTGGATCACGTGGACGTTCGACCCGCTCGTGCGTCGCAACGCATGGTTCAACATCGGGGTGCTCAACGCCGAGATCTCGAACTACCTCGTGAACTTCTACGGGGTGATGACCGATTCGATCAATGCCCAGGACGAGTCGGACCGGCTCGTCGTGGCCTGGTCGACCGATCCGACGTACCGCCCACCACCGCCGCCCGGCGACAGCACTCGCCACACGATCGCGACACCCGAGGACATCGTCGTGCTGCGCCGAACCGATCGCGATGCGGCCGCCGACTGGCGCCTGCACATGCGCCGCCAGTTCACCGAGCTACTCGACGCCGGGGGCGTCGTCACCTCCTTCACTCGCCAGGGCGAGTACGTCATCCACACCCCCTCCCGCACCTGATCGGACACCGCATGCAGCTCCAACAGCTCGAACTTCGCCGGATCGCGATCGATCTGGTGACACCGTTCCGCACCAGTTTCGGCGTCGAGATGCACCGGGACATCTTGCTCCTGCACGTCACGACCGACCGTGGCGCCGGGTGGGGCGAGTGCGTCGCGATGACCGAGCCCGCCTATTCGTCCGAGTTCGTGAACGCCGCGGAACTGGTGATCACCGAGCACTTCTGGCCGGCCCTGACAGCGCCCGGCGGGGCCACCGTGGCTGCTGACGTCGCGAAACGGCTGCAGCGATACTCGGGTCACCCGATGTCGAAGGCAGCGCTCGAGATGGTCGTGCTCGATGCCCAACTGCGAGCCGAATCGACCAACCTGCACGCCTTCCTCGGTGGCGACCGAGACCGTGTGCCGAGCGGCGTCAGCGTCGGCATCTTCGACTCGATCGACGAGCTGCTGGCCCAGGTACAGCGATACGTCGACGACGGCTACGCACGCATCAAACTCAAGATCGAACCGGGCTGGGACATCGAACCGGTTCGGCTGGTCCGCCAACTGATCGGCCCCGAGATGGGCCTTCAGGTCGATGCCAACACCGCCTACGGTCGCTCCGACATCGAGCACCTCTGCCGCCTCGACGAGTTCGACCTGCTGCTGATCGAGCAGCCGCTGCCCGAGGAGGACATCCTCGGGCACGCCCAACTCGCCGCTGCCTCCGAGACACCGATCTGTCTCGACGAATCGATCGTGTCGCTCCAGACTGCGGCCGACGCGATCGAGCTCGGAGCAGCAGAGATCATCAACATCAAGCAGGGTCGGGTCGGCGGCTACCTGGAGGCGCGACGGATCCATGATCTGTGTCTCGATCGCGGCATCCCGGTGTGGTGCGGAGGGATGGTCGAAACCGGCATCGGCAGGGCTGCCAACGCTGCACTGGCGGCGCTGCCTGGTTTCACCCTGCCCGGCGACATCAGCGCCTCGAGCCGCTTCTACGCCCAGCGACATCGTCACCGACCCGATCACCGTCGAAGACGGACATGTCGCGGTGCCGACGGCGCCGGGGCTCGGGTTCGAGATCGACCTCGAGTTCCTCGACTCGATCACCACCGCCCGCACGTTCCTGTCCGCCTGACGGCGACGACCGAGGCGGCGCCGTCAGCCGGTACAGTCCCAGCCATGCACGTGTTCCTGTCGGAGGAGTGGATGGCTGCCGCTCATGAAATTCGTGAGCGCTATCACGACGAGCTTCCCGAGATCACGATCTCGATCCGCATCAATCAGGTGATCACCGAGGTTCCATTCGGGGAGGGCACGGTCAACGCCTACGTCGACACCAGCGACGGCGAGTTTCGGCTGGAACTCGGCGAGCTCGACGAGCCCGATGCAGTGTTGATGACCGACTACGCAACCGCCAGAGCGATGATGGTCGACCAGGACCCGAGCGTGACCATGCAATCGTTCATGGCCGGCAAGATCAAGGTCCAGGGCGACATGATGAAGCTGATGGCGATGCAGACGGCGCTTCCGCACAGCGAGTTCTCCGAGCGGGTGGCCGCCGAGATCCAGGCGATCACCGAATAGCCGCGTCGAGACGCGACCGGCCTCACGCGACCGCGGTGTCAGTGCCGCTGTTGGAAGCTTCGCATCGCCTCGTCGAGCTGGTCGAGTTCCCACTTGACCGGTTGCTCGATCGAGTCACCGACCAGCGTCCACGGCTCGAGCCGGCGTACGGTGCCGCCCTGCACGTAGAACGTCTCACCGTTGAACGGACAGGACGCCCCGGCGAGGTATGCCACCAGTGGCGACGTATTGCCGGGGTCCCATTGATCGAAGCCCTCGGTCGGCGCCTCCATGATCTCGGGAAGCCCCGGCGACGACAGCGTCAGGCGCGTACGAGCCCCAGGAACCACACAGTTCGACGCGACGCCGTACCGCTCGAGTTCTTTGGCTGCGATCTGGCTGAACGTGACCACACCCGACTTGGCCGGACCGTAATTCGCCTGACCGGGGTTGGCGTAGATCCCGGAGGTCGAACTGGTGTGCACCAGATTACGGGGCCGCGTGACGCCGGCCTTGTGCTGCTCGCGCCAGTACACGGCTGCCCATTTCGTGGGAGCGAAATGACCCTTGAGGTGAACCCGGATCACGTCGTCGAAGTCGTCCTCGCTCATCTTGATGATCGTGCTGTCACGCAGGATCCCGGCATTGTTGACCAGCACATCGACGTCGCCGTAGGTCTCGATCGTGGCGGCGATGATCGACTTGCCGCCATCCCAGCTGGCGACGTCGTCGCAGTTCGACACGGCCGTGCCACCGGCGTCGACGATCTCAGCGACCACGTCGTCGGCGGGCAAGTGATCGCCGCCCGACCCGTCTCGGTCGACCCCGAGGTCGTTCACGACGACACGTGCGCCCTGCGCAGCCAGGTAGAGCGCATGCTCACGCCCCAGCCCCCGTCCTGCACCCGTGACGATCGCGACGCGGCCATCGAGTTCGACCATTCGGTACATGCTCCTCTACTTCGGCGGGTGGGGGGTGGCGCCGGCGACTCGGAGCTCGCCGACTGACCGCACCGTAGCAAGCCGGAGACGTCGTCAGCATGTTCGCGATCTGTCGGACGATCGACCGCCAGACCGACAGGACGGCGGGGTCGGTGCCGGCTACAGCGCCTGGAAATCGACGACGGTGCCGCGGCGGAATTGATCGCCCGCCGCAGGTGTCTCGCCATCGATCGTGTACTCGCGGATCTCACCCTGGGCATCCCCGAACGTGAGGCGCGGTTCGAACCCGGCCTCGCGGAGCAGTTGCGCGGCCTGTTCGAACGAGGCAGCCCCGCTGAGATCCGGGAAAGCCACGAGATCGACGCCCAGCGACACCACGACGGTCAGTTCGTCGCCACGCGCCACCTCGGTGCCCTCCCCGAGGTTCTGGCTGATGATCACGCCTGCCGGCACGTCGTCGCTGAACTCCTCGCCGGCCTGGGCCAGCACGAGGCCGAGCGAATCGAGTTCGACCTGGGCCTCGGTGAAGGGGATACCCACGACGTTGGGGATCGACCGCGGCGCCGGGCCCGACGACACGACCAGTTGGACGACGGTGGTGGGCTCGACGAGCGAGCCGGTGGTCAGCGTCGGGTCACCCGGCACCGACCACGAGATCACCGTGCCCTCCGGCACGTCCTCATCGAACAGCTCGACCGGATCGACATCCAGCCCACGTTCGATCAGGCGGGTCTGCGCCTCGCTGAACAGCACGCCGGTCGAATCGGGCAGCTCGCGCAGGGTCGGCCCGTCGCTGACGACGATCAGGAACGGCTCGCCCTCAGCGAGGTCGATACCCGCTTGGGGAGCCGTGCGGACAACCTGCCCGATGATCGGAACGATGTCGCTGCGTTCACGATCCTCGCTGATCTCCCAACCGTTCGTGGCGACCAGGTTGCGGGCCTCGGCCTGCGGCAGACCCACGAGGTCAGGTACACGATAGACGGGTGTGCGGAACAGCTGGGTCGCCAGCACGCCGAGCACACCCAGCGCTGCCAGCACGACCAGCGACAACACGATCTTCCATGGGAAACCTCTTCGCCGGCGCGGCATCGCGACCGGGCTCTCGGTCGCCCGCATCACCTGCGTTTCAGCAGCCGCGGGCACGTACGGCTCGGATCCGGCCGACGCCGCTGCGGCGGAACCCGACGGGCGATCGGCGCCGATCCCCGAGTCGAGTGGCAGGATCACGAGGTCATCGGACCGCCCGGGCGCTGGGCGAGACCCGTCGTCGGCGACGTCGGCCGGCGGGGTGTCGACGATCTCGATCGCCGGCGCCGTCGCCGTCGTGTCGATGGCTGAGTTGTCGGCCGCCGCCTGATCCATGTCCTGATCCGCCGCCTCGACCAGGTCGTCGGCGTCGGGTTCGTCGATCGGCACCACGACCACCGGTGGCGGCGGCGCAGCAGGCCCATCGTCGCCAGGGCGGAACACCCCACCGGTCGGGTCGTCAGGAGACCTGAGCAGGTCGGCCGGGGTGTCGAACAACCCGGTCGACAACAGCGGCAGCGGTTCGGGACGTGGCAGTTTGGTTGCGGCCCGCAAGAGCTCTTTGCCGAACTCGGCCGCCGTGGCACGGTCGTCGGCGTCGGGTCGTCCGGCACGCTCGAACACCGCCGCCAGCGGCCCGAGATCGGCAGAGACCGGCATCAGCTTGCCGACACGGGCAGACAGCGACGCAACTGTCGAATCGTCTCGGAACGGGAGCACCCCGGTGGCCGCCTCGTGGAGAGCGAGGCACAGCGCGTACACATCGGTCTTGCCGTCGAGCGGTTCGGACAGCGCCTGTTGCGGTGAGGCGTACCAGGCAACGTGGGTCGGCACCGAGTCGGGTTGCGCCCACACGGGTGCGCCGAGCAGCGCGGCCAGGCCGAAGTCGACGATGCGGAGCCGGCGATCGTCACCGAACACGAGCTTCGACGGTGTCAGCTCGGTGTGGATCAAGCCACGCCGGTGGGCATAGTCGAGGGCCCGACAGGCCTCCAGGCCGATAGCGAGCGCCTGTGACGGCGTGAGCCGACGCCCACGGTCGAACATGTCGCGCAGGCTGCCACCGCTGAGATCCTCGATCACCACGTAGGCGGTCGACGTGTCACCGACGGACGCCATACCCCAGTCGTAGACGGCAGCGATGTTGGGGTGGCTCATTGCCGCCACCGCTCGCATCCTCTCGTCGAACTGGGCCCGGAACGACGGCGATGCAGCGAGGCCGGAACGGATCACCTTGAGTGTCACCGGACGGGCGTGCTCTTCGTCGGTGGCCATGTAGATCACCGTGTTGGCACCCTCGGAGACGAGCCGACGCACCCGAAAACGGTCGGCGAACAGCGAGTCGACCAACTCGACGGGGTCGACCTGATCACCGGGGGGTGTCACGCTGGAGCTCACGATCCCCGAACGCTATCGCTTGCCCCTCCCCCGTGGGGTGACGCCCCTGCCGCAAAGTTCACACGTGTCCTGCTGACCGATCCACCGGTGCTCCCGGCATGATGGTGGGCGTGACCGATCCGGACACCGATATCGACATGCCGGCGGGCGCCGGCGAATCGCACCACGATCCCGGTGCCGACCGCCAGCCGGTCGAACCAGGACGAAAGCGGCGCGTCGACAAGACGCTGCTGATCGTCAGCGTGCTGGTGGGTCTCGGGCTGACCTTGATGGTGCGCGGCCTGCTGATCGGCATCACCGGCGAGGAGCGCGCCAACCTTCCCGAGCTGATCGAACAGGTCGACCCTGTGCCCGAGTCGGTGCAGGTATTGAGCCAGAGCAACGTATTCGTCGATCTTGCGTCGGGCTACACCGGGGTGCTGGTGATCGACGGGGTCGAGCTCGAGACCATCAATGTCGACGAGATCGGCAGCGTCCAGATCGAGCCTGGCCAACAGGTCGATCTGCCCTCGGCGACGATCTACGAGCCGGGCAACGCGACCCTCACCTTCGCGCCCGGTGCGAACGCGGCGATCAGCGAGTTCGCCGAGGGCGAACACTCCGCCCAGGTGATCTATTGGAGGGTCGAGGACGGACGCCAGCGTGCGCGCAGCTACACCTGGACATTCCACGTGGTCTGACACCGCGTTCGGCGCCGCCCTCAAGCCAGTGCTGACTCGACCGCTGCTTCGGCGTGCAGCCGGGTCGTCGGGAAGAACGGCACGGCGATGTCGTCGGGCCCGATCAGCAGCTCGATCTCGGTGCAGCCGGCGATCACTCCGGCAGCGCCGCGTGCGATCTGGGCGTCGATGATCTCGATGTAGCGCCGTTTCGACTCTGGCTCGACGATGCCCCGCACCAACTCGTCGTAGATGACGTCGTGGATCACGGTGCGGTCGGGTTCGTCGGGAACGATCACATCCAGGCCATGTTGCCCGAGGCGGCCACGATAGAAGTCGTGCTCCATCGTGTAGCGGGTACCCAGCAGTGCCACCCGCTGCAACCCTGCGGCCTGCACGGCACGAGCCGTGGTGTCGGCGAGATGGAGGAACTCGACATCGATCGCTGCCTCGATCCGGTCGGCGAGCAGGTGCATCGTGTTGGTGCACAAGAGGATGATCTCGGCCCCGGCATCCTGCAACAACTTCGCATCGGCCGCCAGCAGATCACCGGCGGCACCCCACGCCCCAGCTGCCTGGAGCGCCTCGATCCGAGCGAAGTCGTAGCTGCGGATGATCAGCTCGGCCGAGTGCGTGCCCCCGAGCCGAGCTCGTACCCCCTCGTTGATGATCCGCTCGTACTCGATCGAGCTCTCCCAGCTCATACCGCCGAGCAGGCCGATCATCTTCACGAGGTGACGCCGGCACTCATGTCGGGATCTCACCGGTGGCGAGCAGCTGCTCGAAGCGTTCGGCGGGGATCACAGGCGTGCCGTTGGCCTCGGCCTTGGTGAGTTTGGAGGCGCCGGCACCATCGCCGACGACGAGCACGAACGTCTTCTTCGACACGCTGCCGGGGCTCTTGCCGCCCCGTGACGTGATCGCCAGCTCGGCCTCTTCACGGTTGTAGCCCGGCACGGCGCCGGTGACCACCACAGCCTTGCCGGCGAGCGTCTGATCGATCGCCGCCTTGACCGCCTCCCGCTGCGGCCGCCTCCTGTTCGCTGCCGAAGTTGACACCGGCGGCTTCGAGTCGATCGACGAAGTCGCGATTCGAAGGCTGCTCGAACCATCGGCTGATCGCCGCCGAGATCACGCCGCCGACGCCGTCGACGGCGGCCCGTTCCTCGTCGCTGGCGTCCATCACGCGCCGCAGCGTGCCGAACCGTGCTGCCAGAGCTTGCGACGCAGACGGTCCGAGATGCTTGATCCCGAGCGCCGTCAGCACCTTGGGAAGCGGCCGGGCCTTGGACTCCTGGATCGCCGTCACCAGCTTCTCGGCACTCGGCCTGGCGAACCCTTCGAGCGACTCGACTTGGTCAGCCGTGAGCAGGTAGATGTCGGCGGCATCGCGCACCAACTCGGCAGCGGTGAGCTGCACGACGGTTCGCTCGCCGAGCCCCTCGATGTCCATCGCCCCACGCGACGCCCAATACATGATCTTCTGGTCGCGCTGGAACGGACACGCCGGCTCGACGCACCGGGTGTCGGCCTCACCCTCCAGCCGCACCAACGTACTGCCGAGCGGGCATGGACAGATGCTGGGGAACTGCCACGGCTCGGTGCCTTTCGGACGCTTCGCCAGCACGGGGCCGACCACCTCCGGAATCACGTCGCCGGCCTTGCGGACGACCACCGTGTCGCCGGGCCGCACATCCTTGATCGCCACCTGGTCCTGATTGTGGAGCGTCGCCATCGACACCGTCGAGCCACCCACGAAGACGGGTTCCAGCACGGCGAACGGTGTGGTTCGGCCCGTTCGGCCGACGGACACCTGGATGTCTCGCAGCGTCGTGGTGCGCTCCTCCGGCGGAAACTTGTAGGCGATCGCCCAACGTGGTGCCCGGGACGTGAATCCGAGCAGTTCCTGCTGCGCGAGGGCATCGACTTTGATCACCACACCATCGATCTCGTACCCGAGGTCGTGACGGTGCTCCTGGCGGAACAGGCAGTACTCGGCAACTGCTTCGATCGTGTCGAACGAGCGAACCTCGGGATTGATCGGGAAACCGATCCGGCCGATGAAGTCGAGCGTCTCGTGATGGCTGCTGAACTCGGGGCCGCCGATCACCTGTCCGAGCTGGTAGGCCCAGAACGAGAGCCGCCGCTTGGCGGTCATCGCCGGATCCTTCTGACGCAGGCTGCCGGCAGCCGCGTTGCGGGGGTTCACGAGCGCTCGTTCGCCGTTCGCCTCATACTCGACGTTGAGCTGCTCGAACACAGCGGTCGGCATGTACACCTCGCCGCGCACCTCGACGACCTGCGGGACGTCGGTTCCGCCCGCACCGATCAACCGTTCGGGGACATCCTCGATGGTTCGAACGTTGCCGGTGACGTCCTCACCGACACGGCCGTCGCCGCGCGTCGCTGCCTGCACCAGCAGGCCGTTCTCGTAGCGCAGGCTCATCGCCAGGCCATCGATCTTGAGTTCCGCCACGAAGCGCGGAACGGTGCCGTCGAGACCTCTCAGCACCCGCTCGGCCCACGCCGCCAACTCGGCAGCATCCATCGCGTTGTCGAGGCTGGTCATCGGCACCGCATGGGTGACCGGCGCGAATGTTGCGCTGGCGGTGCCACCGATGTCGCGCGTCGGTGAATCGTCGGCCGCCAACCCTGGATATTCGGCCTCCAGCGCCCTCAGCTCACGGGCCAGCACATCGAAATCACCATCGAGGAGTTCGGGCGCGTCGAACTCGTGGTAGAGCCGGTTGTGATGGGCGACCTGAGCCCGCAATGCGGCGATCCGGTCGCGAACGCCGTCCAGGTCGTGGGTCTCAGCCATCGTTTCAGAGTGTAGAGACCTCGATCGGGACCGAACGGCGGTGCGAGGTACCCGAGCAGTCAGGCACCGAGCACGAACTTGGCGGCGGCCGACTCGCTGCGCAGGCTGTGCGACACGTCTCGCAGTGTGCGACACAGCCGGTCGGCGACGGTGACGCTGTGGGCGCCCAACCCGCACTCGGGGGTCAGCAGGCATTGATGTCGCAGCAGCTCGGGGTCGCAACCGCGCTGGACCAACTCGCACCACACCTTGGACAGCTGATGCCAGGAACGCCTCGGCGTCACGCCGACCGGACCCTCGGTGGCGACCGCTCCCCAGGCGATCCATCCACCATTGCGGAGAAATCGGTCGACATACCCGGCGAGCGGGACCAGCGACATCGATGCCGGAAGCGACAACACGCTGGGCCCCGACTCGAGCAGCGTCGCCACGTCGGCGTCGCTACAGCAATGCACACCGACGGTGGCCTGAGGCTCGAGCACCGACATCGACTCGGACAGCAGATCGATCGCGTGATCGGGAGCGATCGGGAAGTCGCGCGACATCAGGCCGTCGGCGAACGGTTCGTCCAGAACAACAAGTTGAGGTGATCTCGGCAATGCCTCGGTGACAGCCACGCGAAAGCGCCCGCAGGTGGCCGGTGACCACCTTGATCGACATCGCAAAGGCAACCTCGGGCGAGCGCACCAGCTCGCCGCAAGGCGACACCCACGCTGATCGGGCCGACGAACTGCCACTTGACCGGGCCCTCGTAACCGCGCTCCGCGGCAGCATCGAGGAACGTACGGAATCCGACGAAGTTGTCGCGACTCAGGTCTGTGTCGACCGCAGCGGCGGGGTCGAGTCGGTCGACGTCGACCGCCACAGTGCCGTACTGACCGAGCGTCACGCCGGCGGTGCCGACCAGGGCTTGGGCGATGAACGATTCGGCGGGCGAACGCTTCGGCAGGCTGGGGATCGCCGGGACGTCGTATGCGTCGAAGGCGAATTCCACCGCTTGGGAAGCGGTGCGATGCGGCAAGCTGCCGATCCCGGTGGTCGAACCGGGCTCGATCACCTCGAGCGCCCGCAATGGCGCGACGGGAGGCTCGCCACTCGGCGGCTGTGCCGCACCCTCGTCGTCGACGATGTTTGCCATCCCACTCCCATCGTGGCACCTCCGCTCGCATGATGGCGATTCTTCGGAGCAACCGCCCGTGCGGTCCCGACGAGGCTGTCGTTCGAGCCACGGCACGCCAGACTGTCGGGCGTGTCATCAGCAGGATCCCTCGACCGACTGCTTCCGTGGGTGATGCGGATGGGCTGGGTCGGCGTACTCGTGTTCGGCGGCAACGCGATCGATGGCGCAACCACTGGACGCAGCGAGGCGGTCGTCGCGGTTGCCACCTGGGGGGCGGGTGTCGCCTGGCTGCTCGGTGTGGCCGCGATGGCGATCCCGGCGGTGATCAGCCTCACGGCGACTCGCATACTCGTGCCGCTCTCGATTCCGGCGACCACGGTCGCCTGGGTGGCGGGGGCCGAGACGGCCGACGCAGCCTTGTCGCTCGGCATCGCGGCGTTCACGACGATGATCGCGTTTTCGGGCGAGATCGGTCGATCGTTCGTGCAGGCCTCGGCATACGGCGACGAGGACCGAAACCTGCTGCGACCCCCAGCTGCCTACCTACTCGCCGTGCTCGTCACGTGGGCCCTGTGGGCGGCGAGCGTCGTGAGCGGCCCGCTGCTCCTTGCCGCCCGCTCCTGGGTGGTCGGGGTCGTCGTGTCGCTGTTCGGTGTCGGTGCCGGCATCTGGGCGTGGCCGCGCTGGCATCGCTCTCGCGGCGCTGGCTGGTGGTGGTGCCAGTCGGGCTCGTGATCCACGATCACCTCGTGCTGGCGGAGACCGTGATGCTGCGACGCCAGGAGATCGCAGGGGTGCGGCTTGCGCCGATCGACACGGGCGCAGCCGACCTCACCGGCCCGGCCTCCGGGCACGCCACTCGAGATCACGACCGTCGAGCCGGTCACGGCGATCTTCGCCGCCACGCCGAAGCAACCCCACGGCTCTGCGATCCACCTGTCCGCCTGCCTGGTCGGCCCGACCAGGCCTGGTCGGGCGCTGAGCGCGATCAGCCGACAGAATCTGCCCGTCGGCTGATCTGCTCCGATCTGCTGATCAGCGTGCGGCGGTTCCGCCACCCAGCACACGCCGGTCGGCGAGGTCGTAGAACACGACACTCTGGCCGGGGGCGATCCGCCGTTGGGGCGACATCCAGGTGACGAGCACACGATCGCCCTCGTGATCGATCGTGGCCGGCTGTGTCGCCCCGTGAGCGCTGCACTGCACCCGCACCTCGCCGGCGACGGGTCGATCGACCCACGTCGGGCGCTCGACCACCATCGTCGAACGCATCAAGTCATCGTCGTCGCCGACGACCACCGTGCCGGTCGACACGTCGACATCGACCACATACCGTTTCGGGCCGCCACCTGGCAGGCCGATCCCTCGACGTTGCCCGATCGTGATCATCTCGACCGCCACGACCTCGCCGATCTGGTCGCCGGCGGTGTCGACCACGCGTCCTGGCCGGAACGGGATGCGATCACCCAGGAACGCCTCTCGACCACCGGTCGACGTGATGAAACAGACATCCTGGCTGTCCGGTTTGGACGCCGTACGAAGGCCCATCTCGGCGGCCACACGGCGAACCTCGGTCTTGTCGATGTGGCCGACCGGGAACAGCGTTCGAGCGAGCGCCGCCTGATCGAGCATGTGGACGACGTAGCTCTGGTCTTTGGCAGCGTCGGCGCCACGCACGAGCGAGAAGGCGCCATCGTCGGTGCGCCCGATTCGGGCGTGATGACCGGTCGCGACGGCATCGAATCCGAGTTGTCGGGAGCGTTCCAGCAGGCGGTCGAACTTGACGTGCCGATTGCATTCGATGCAGGGGTTGGGGGTGACGCCGCTGGCGTGATCGCGCGACATACGGGTCGACGACATGGGTCGTGAAGTCGTCGCCGAAGTTGAACACCAGGTGATCGATGTCGAGTTGCTGGGCGACTCTGCGGGCGTCGTCGACATCGCTGACGCTGCAGCACCCCGTGTCGCTGTCCCCACCCCACAGTTTCATCGTGACGCCGACCACGTCGTGCCCGTCGGCCAGCAGCAGGGCTCCGGCGACGGAGGAATCGACACCGCCGCTCATGGCAAGCATGACCTTCATCGGAGTTCCGCGACCCGACGCAGACGATCGACGCTCGACGCAACCACGTCGATCGCCCGATCGACATCGTCGACCGTGGTGGTGTGCCCGAGCGTGAGACGCAGCGCCCCCAGCGCCAACGATCGTTCGACGCCCATCGCAGCCAGCACGTGCGACGGCTCCATCGCCCCGCTGGCGCATGCCGACGCGGCGCTGGCGCACACGTCGGCCTCGTCGAGCAGGAACAGCAAGGACTCGCTCTCGATCCCCTCGAGACAGACATGGGCAGAGCCGGCGACCTTACGATCGCGAGCCACCGTCTCGACGACACCATCGACAGCGCCCGACAACCCGTCGACGAGCCGGTCCCGCAAGGTCGACAAGCGGGCATTCTCGTCGATCCGTTCACGGTCGGTCTCGACCAGCGCCGATGTGAGCGCCGCGATGCCGGCCACGTTGTGGGTACCGCTGCGCCGTTCTCGCTCCTGGCCGCCACCGACGATCAAGGGATCGAGGGCGACGCCGTCGCGAATGGTCAGCACACCGACCCCCTTTGACCCGCCGAACTTGTGGGCGCTGAACGACATCAGATCCACGAGTGGGGCGATCGTTCGGAGGTCGAGCCAGCACACTGCCTGCACGGCATCGGTGTGCAACAACGCCTGCGGCGCCAGATCTCGTACGAGCCTCGAGACAGCCCGCATGTCCGTGATCGTGCCGACTTCGTTGTTCACCGCCATCACGCTGACGACGGCAACGTCGGGCGTCAGCGCAGCAGCGAGCAGGTCGAGATCGATGTGTCCGGTGCCGTCGGCACCCACGACGACGCCACCGTGCTCGATAGTGGGGTGCAGCACGGCGTGGTGCTCGGCGGCGCCGCACACGGCTGTGCCACCGGCGCCCAGAATCGCCGTATTGTCGGCCTCGGTACCGCAGCCGGTGAACACGACCTCGCCCGGAGCGACCCCGAGCACCTCGGCGACCTGGTCGCGCGCCTCGTCGACGGCGCGCCTGGCGTCGCGAGCGAAACGGTGCGATCCACTCGGGTTGGCGAAGCGCTCGGAGAAGAACGGCAGCATCGCCTCGATCGCGGCGGGCCGCATGGGCGTGGTCGCCGCATGATCGAGATAGGTGAGTGCCACGCAACCACGCTATCGACCAGGCGTGGGGCTGTGACCCGGGCTACCGTTCGGCCCCAGATGAGGAACGACGCATGAAGGGGTACGACAACACGAGCTACGGATCGGCGTTCGCCGACGTCTACGACGACTGGTACCAGGGCATCTCCGACATCGACGCCACCGTCGACGACCTGCTCTCGCTGGCGGGTAGCGGCCCGGTCCTCGAACTCGGTGTCGGCACCGGCCGCCTGGCGCTCCCGCTCGCCAACCATCCTGCGGCCCGCCGGCTCGAGGTGATCGGGATCGACTCCAGCGAGACGATGCTCGCCAGACTCCGCCAACGCGACCCGGATGGCAGGGTCACCGTGGTCTGCGGGGACATGGTCGACGATCTGCCCGATGGCCCGTTCACACTCGTGTTCGTCGCCTACAACACGATCTTCAACCTGCGCTCGAGCGAGTCGCAGGCGGCCTGTTTCGGGGCGGTTGCGGCACGGTTGGCAGCGGGTGGCCGATTCGTGGTCGAGGCCTTCGTACCAGATGATCCGCCCCGCCACGGCGACACGATCTCGATCCGGACACTCGAGTCCGACCGTGTCATATTGTCGATATCACGCCACGATTGCGAGCGTCAGCAGGCCGAGGGCCAGTTCGTGGAACTGACCCGGGAGGGGGGCGTCCGGCTTCGCCCCTGGGCGATTCGGTACGCCACCCCGGATCAACTCGATGACCTCGCTGAGCAGGCCGGATTCACCCTCGAACAGCGATGGGAAGGTTTCGGCCGGACCCGATTCGATGCCGATTCGGCGCGTCACGTGTCGGTCTATCGGGTGCTCTGACGTCGCAAACCCCGAGGCACTCGACACGGGTTCGCGACTCGATCGCTCGCCGGATGGTCGACTTCTGCTCGTCGACGGCCCTATCCTGAGAGCTTCATGAGTCAGATGCGGTTGAACCAGCTGACCGGGCGATGGGTCACCATCGTTGCGGAGCGGGCCCAGCGCCCGACCGACTTCGCGCCGCGCACCGACCTGCGAGCGTTCGAGTCCGATCGGCCCTGCCCGTTCTGCCCCGGCCACGAGGAAGCGACTCCCCCGGCGCTCGAGACGATCGGCGAAGAAGGCGACTGGGAGATCAGAGTGCTTCCCAATCTCTACCCCGCCTTCCGCGGCGACGAGGGATTCGCGGTGCACCACGAAGGTCCTGTCCACGTGATGGCCGAGGGCACCGGCCTCCACGAGGTGTTCGTCTACGCCAGAGATCACGAGCTCTCGCTCGATCGTCTCGACGACCGCACCGCCGCCCAGTTCATGCTCACGCTCAAGCGCCGCTTCGGCGAGCATGCCACCATCGCTCACATTCGCTACACACAGGCGATCGTCAACCACGGGCGCGAGGCCGGCGCCTCGATCGCCCATCCCCACGGCCAGCTGCTGGGCCTACCGTTCGTGCCCGGCGAGGTACTCGACGAAGAGCGCGCGTTCGCCCGCTTCGCCGGAGGATGCCTGCTGTGCACCACGGTCGAAGCCGAGCTCGCGACCGGCGACCGGATCGTGTTCGCCAACGACGACGTCGCTGTCATCTGCCCGTACTGGAGCGGTTCGCCGTTCGAGCTGTTGATCGTGCCGCGCCGCCACGAGCTGCACCTGCAAGATGCCGACGACGAGTCGCTGGCCGCGGTCGGACGTGCCTTGCGCGATGCAACCGCGTTCCTCAACCAGGCGATCGGCGATGTCGCCTACAACGTCGGATTCCACACTGCGCCCCACGCACACACGGGCGAGTACCACTGGCACATCCATGTGTGGCCGGTGCTCGTCACGCAGGCCGGATTCGAGCGCGGCACCGGTGTGCTGATCAACATCGTCCCGCCCGAGCAGGCCGCCGAAACGCTGCGTGCTGCGGCGTCGCTGTCGCACCCCTGAATCAGCTTCGGGTCGCACTCTCCAATCGAGTTCTCGGTGTGGCGCGTTCGGTGGCTAACCGATCAGCCTGGTGAGAGCGGTCACGGCAGCGCCGATCACGATCACGACCACCAGTGGTGCCCGCCGCCACGCCGCCAACGTGGCCGCTGCGACCCCGATCGCCCGGGCGTCGAGTACCAGCTCTTGGCCGACCGAGAAGGTGTCCTTCACGACCAGTGCTGTGATCAAGGCGGCGGGGATCAGGATCAGGCATCGGTCGACGACCTTCGGCAGCGTGCGCGCTCCGATCACCACCAGCCCGAGCGCCTTACAGGCGTAGGCGCCGGCGCCCAGCGCCAGCACGAGCATCCAGTTGATCTCGCTCATGGGCGCCGCACCCCCACCAAGACCGCCACGGCGGCGCACAGGATCGAGAGACCGACCGGTACGAACGGGATCGTGGCCAGGCACACCGCACCGCCGATCAGGCCCGCTGCGCGGCCGTTGGATGTGTAGAAGTGGGGTGCCACCATCGCCACGAAACCAGCCGGAAAGGCGGCGTCGAGCCCGTAGGTCTCGGGATCGATGCTCGACCCGGCGATTGCGCCGATCAGTGTTCCGAGATTCCAGAACAGATACACCGAGAGCCCCGTGATCCAGAACGCGGTCTGGCGCGACCGCGGATCGGTCTGGGCCGTCGCCATCGCCGTCGACTCATCGATCGTGATCTGAGCGGCGATCAGCCGCCTCGCCAGCGAACCTTCGAGATGGCGCGCCATCGTGAGGCCGTAGACCCCGTTGCGGGCCGCCAACAGCATCGCGCTGCTCATCGCCGACCCGGTACTGCCGCCTCCGTCGATCACACTGACAGCGGTGAACTGGGACGCACCCGTGAAGACCAGCAGTGACATCGCGCACGCCTGTAGCACCGAACCGCCCGCAGATACAGCACCGACACCGAACACGATCCCGAACACCCCGACCACGGCGCCGAGCGTGATGCTGGCCGACACGACCGGGCGCAGCTCGGGAGCGATGTCGAGTTCCCGGCGCGCCACGACGCGAGGTTAGACACGCCACCTACCAAGCGCGAATCGGCCTCGTCGGGCGCCGATCCTCTATCGTGCGGCCCGTGCGAGTACTGATGTTGTCGTGGGAGTACCCGCCCAGCGCAGCAGGCGGCATGGCAGCCCACGTGGACGGACTCGCCCACGCCCTGCAACGTGCCGGCCACGAGATCGTGCTGATCACCCGCCGAGTCCCGGGCACCGACACCGACTCCGTGATCGGCGGCGTGCGGATCCTGCGCGCCGACGTCGACCTTCCGTGGCTGCCCGACAGCCCGATCAGCCACACGGCATCGGGCAATCACGCCCTCGTAGCGATCGCCGGCACGCTCGGGGACTGGCGACCCGACTTGGTGCATGCCCACGACTGGGGCGTGGCGTGGGCAACCGACGTGATCGCCACCCTCCAGGGGGTTCCGATCGTCACGACCCTGCACGGCACCGAACGTGGGCGTCACGGTGGGCACTTGGCGCCTGGTACGACGACCGACATCAACAGCGTCGAGTGGTGGCAGGCGTACCGCTCTCGTCGGGTGATCACGCCGACCAAGCTGCTCGTGCGCGACATCCTCGACGGGTTCGAGATGGATCCCGACCACGTGCGTCGAATCCCGAGTGGGATCGATCCGGCATGGTGGCGCAGGGCGGGATCCGAGGAGAGCGACTCGGGCACCCGCAGCGGTCTCGTGTTGTCGTGGGGGCGCGTGCAGTACGAGAAGGGGTTCCAGATTCTCGCCCGAGCCGTCGGCGCGTTGCGTTACCGGGTCGCCGGGCTGGAATGCATGATCGCCGGTCGCGGCAGCTACCTCCCCGAACTGCAGTCACAGATCGACATCGCAGGCGGTGGTGACCTGATCGAACTGCCCGGCTTCGTCTCCGACAACGAGCTGCGGGCAGCCATCCATCGCGCCGGATGTGTGGTGATCCCGTCGCTGTACGAACCGTTCGGGGTTGTCGCGCTGGAGGCACTCGCCGGCGGAGCGCCGCTGATCGTCGCCGACACGGGAGGCCTGGCGGAGCTGGTCGGCGGTACCGGGTCGGCGCTCATGTTCGAGCCGGGCAACGCCGACCAACTCGCCGATTGCATCGAGCGCGTGCTCACCGAGCCTGGCGTGGCGGATGCCCTGGTTCGACGCGGCCGGGAGCTCCTGGAGGCGAGCTACAGCTGGGACGCGATCGCAGGGAGGACGGTCGCCGTGTACAACGAGGTGCTGCCGCGAGGTGTGAGCCACGCCGCGCCGACGCCGGTCAGGTGCCGGTGAACTCGGCGTTGCCGGGGCCGTGTTCGAGGAAGCTCTTGACGCCGATCTGGCTGTCGTTGGTGCGGAACGATTCGATGAACATGTCCTGTTCGATCTGCAAGCCCTCTGGCAACGTTGCCGAGAGCCCCGGTCGATCGCCTGCTTGGCGAGCGCTTGCGACAACACCGCACCACGCGCACACTCGGCGGCGAGGGCGAACGCTCGATCGTGCAGCTCCTCGGTCGGGACCACCTCGTCGGCCAGACCGATCCGCAACGCCTCGTCGGCTTTGACCTGACGGCCGGTGATCGACAGCTCCTTGGCCCGGCTGGGGCCGACCTGACGGGCCAGCCGTTGTGTGCCGCCTCCGCCCGGAATCGTGCCCAGCAGGATCTCTGGCTGCCCGAACACCGCCCGCTCGCCGGCGATCCGGTAATCGCACGCCAACGACAGCTCGCAGCCACCGCCGAGGGCGTAGCCCGAGACCGCGGCGATCACGAACCGCGGGATCGCCGCAAGGGCGTCGAGTGAGGCGTGGATTCGAGCGGTGATGTCGCGAGCCTCCTCAGGGCCACCGAACTCGGAGATGTCGGCGCCTGCCGCGAAGATCCTGTCGCCGCCCGTCACCACCACCGCTCCGGGCGGGTGGGCGGTGAGCTCATCGGCGATCTCGTGCAGGGCGGCGACGACGGCGCCCGACAGCGCATTCACCTTTCCATTGTTCAACCTGACGACGGCAACCCCGTCGTCTCGACGCTCCAACAACACCACCGGTTCAGTCATGTGACCATCATGCCCGCTGGCGGTGCCGGGGGAAAGCTCAGGCGACGATGCCGGCCAGCATCTCGTCGGCCGCCGTCCACGGATCTGTCTCGTGGGTGACGACCGCCTCGGTGAGATGGTCCCACCGGTCGCCCGTGCAGATCTGACGTGCCCGCTCGCCGAGCCGATGTGCGACGATCTCGCGCAGTTCCTCGCGGGAGCGGAAGGCACGACGTTTGTCGAGTTGTCCACTCGACTCGGCGTACTCGCGATGCGAGCGCACTGCGTCCCACAGGGCCGTCGACGCCGTCACCGGTCGAAGCGACCGTCGGCACGATCGGGGGCCGCCACGCATCGTGCGGCAGATCGCCGAGATCGAGCATCTGCTCGAGGTCGCGACGGGTCTCCTCGACGCCCTTGCGGTCGGCCTTGTTGATGACGAACACGTCGGCGATCTCCATCAGGCCCGCCTTGTTGGCCTGCACGCTGTCGCCCCAGCCGGGGTTGACCACGACGACCGTGGTGTCGGCCTTGCCGGCGATCTCGACCTCGACCTGCCCGACGCCGACGGTCTCGACGAGGATCCAATGCCGCCCGACCGCATCGAGCAGACGCACCGCTTCGGGCGTGGCCAACGACAGGCCTCCGAGATGGCCACGGGTCGCCATCGACCGGATGAACACGCCGGGATCGGTGGCGTGGTCCTGCATGCGAACACGGTCGCCGAGGATCGCGCCACCGGTGAAGGGCGACGACGGATCGATCGCCAGCACCGCCACCTCCAGATCGAGCGACCGGAGGTGTCCGATCGTGGCGCTGGTCAGCGTGCTCTTGCCGGCACCTGGCGCACCGGTGAGTCCGATGGTGTATGCCTGCCCGCTGTTCGGGTAGGCCAACCGTCCGACCTGCCGGCCCGGTTCGCCACCGCGCTCGATCAATGACAACAGTCGGGCTGTCGAACCCCGATCGCCGGCGACCGCCGCAGAGAACAACTGATTCGGGTCGGACGTGCGGGCCATGGCCAGAGAGATTGTCAGACCGGGCTGTCGATCGCCGCTTCGGCCTCGGCGATGTTGATGACCTCGGTCACACCGTCGACGCGGTCGCGCATGATCCGCTCGATCCCACCCTTCAGCGTTTGGGTCGACACCGGACAGGTGCCGCAGGCACCGACCAGCCGCACCGACACGATGCCGGTCTGCTCGTCGACATCGACGAGTTCGATGTCGCCGTTGTCCGCCTGAAGGGCTGGACGGATGACTTCGATGCAGGCTTCGACTTGGGCACGCATGGCAGCGACCATTCAATCAGCCAAAGCCGTACGATGCCGAGGTATGGCGCCGATCATCTCAACCGTCGGGCTGCTCGCCCACGAGGGCGGGTGGGACGAGGTCTT
Source organism: uncultured Acidimicrobiaceae bacterium (assembly GCA_963722635.1). GTDB lineage: Bacteria > Actinomycetota > Acidimicrobiia > Acidimicrobiales > Ilumatobacteraceae > Ilumatobacter. The sequence goes on along the minus strand of CAVRNX010000011.1, from coordinate 40,620 downwards.
GCTCGTCGGCGGCCCGATCCTGTTGATCATCGGCCTGCTGGCGATCGCCAAGCGCCGGGTCGACGCCCAGGTCGCCCAGCGCGACGGTCCCGACGGACCGCCCATCTGACCCATCCCGCCCCTCGACGATCAGGCGGACGCATCGTGGCGCGTGATCTCGGCGCCGACAGCGCTGAGGCGACCGACCAGGTTGTCGTAGCCACGGTCGATGTGGTGGACGCCGGTGATCGTGGTCGTGCCCTCGGCGGCGAGACCGGCCACCACCATCGCGGCGCCGGCGCGGATGTCGTGTGAGACCACGTCGGTGCCGGTCAGGCGAGGCACCCCACGCACGATTGCGTGGTGACCGTCGATGCGGATGTCGGCGCCCAGTCGAACCAACTCGTCGACATAGCGGAATCGGCCCGGGTACAGGTTCTCGGTGACGATCGCCACGCCGTCGGCAACCGACAGCATGGCGATGATCACCGGCTTGTAGTCGGTAGCTATACCCGGATATGGAAGCGTGGCGATGTCGATCGCCCGCAGGCGCTCTGGTGCTGCGACCCGCAGGCCGTACGGCAACTCCTCGAGTTCCATCCCCATGTCGCGAAACCGGCTGAGTGCCATCGCCATGTGGGCCGGCTTGGCGTTGAGCAGATCGAGCTCGCCTCCGGCCACGGCGCAGGCTGCGATGTAGGTTGCGGCCTGAATCCGATCCGGCACGGTCTCGTGCTCGCATCCACGCAGGGCGTCGCGATCGACGCCTGTGATCACCAGCGTCGACGTGCCGGCGCCGGCGACCCGTGCACCCATCGACACCAGGAAGTCACACAGGTCGATGATCTCCGGCTCTCGGGCGGCGTTGTGGATCGTGGTGACACCCTCCGCGAACACGGCGGCGGTGAGCAGATTCTCGGTGGCGCCGACACTCGGAAAGTCGAACGTGATCTCGGCGCCGTGCAGGCGGTCGGCGGTGGCTTCCACAAAGCCGTTCTCGACACGGAACGTGGCGCCCATCGCCTCGAGCCCAGCGATGTGCATGTCGATCGGGCGGGTACCGAAGTCGTCACCGCCCGGCAGAGCGAGTCGAACCCGACCGCAGCGGGTGAGCAGCGGCCCGAGCACGTTGATCGAGGCCCTGATCCGTTCCACCAGTTCGAACGGTGCAACGGGGGTCAGATCGCCGTTGTTGATGATGGTCACGATGCCGGGCTCGCCGAGCCGGACATCGAGCCCGATCGCCCTCAGCAACTCGGCCATGATCGACACGTCGACGATCGCCGGGACATTGGTGATCTCGAACGTGCCGTCGGCCAGCAGGCTGGCGGCCATCAGCTTGAGGACCGAGTTCTTGGCACCCGGCACCACCACCTCGCCACGCAACGGCCCGGCGTTGCGCACCGTGATACTGCACTCGCTCGGTTGCTCCGACGTCACTCCCCCAGTATGCCCAACTGTGCGGGCGGACAGTAGTGAGATGGAGTTGCGTCTGGAGCGTGCGCCGAGAGGCGAACCGCGACCCATCGTCACCGGGGGTTGATGCGGCACGAGAACAGAGCGAAGCGACCTACTGGCTGATACCCCTGGCACAACTCCCAACTCGTAAGCTTGGCGGGTGCGCGGAGCAGGTCGAACGGTCACGCGCGTGTGGCCGGATCAGCCGGCGGTTCGCGAGTTGATCGACAGCCCCCGTGATGACCTGGTCGGCGAACAGCGCACCGGGGACGGCCGGTTCGAGCAACTCAACGGGCCGTTCGAGCGGTACCAGCGGCGAGTCAGCTCGGACGGTGAGCATCTCACCGAGCACACCACGTACCTCCTGAAGATCCCCTGGTTCGGATGGCTGTTCGCGTTGCCGATCCGGCTGCTGATCGGTCGACGCGGGTTCGATCCGGTCCATCGACACCCGAACAAGACGCCATGGTGGGCGCCACCCGATCAGATCTCACCGCGCCAGGCCTTGATCATGGGGCTGCTGGCGGCCGCCTCGATGTCGTCGGCGTTCACCAACACGTTGTTCACCCAGACGGTCAAGTTCGCTGCCGACGACTTCGGCGTGGGCAACACCGGCGTCGGCGTCGCCGGTTCGATCGTGCGGGCGGGCATCATCGTGGCGATCCCGTTCGCCGTGTTGGCGGATCGAATCGGGCGCCAACGGGTGATTCGCGTCGTGGCCTGGGCAGCGCCGATCATCACCGCCCTCGGTGCCCTGGCCCCGAACTTTCCGATCCTCGTGGCCACACAGGCGGTCGGCCGACCACTCGGTCTCGCACTCGACTTCCTGATCGCCGTCGTGGCAGCCGAAGAGATGCCGAGAAACAGCCGGGCCTACGCCGTCAGCGTGATGGCGATGGCGAGCGGGCTCGGTGCAGGAATTGCCGTGATGGCCCTCCCCCTGGCCGACGTGGGCGCCGACGGTTGGCGACTGGTCTACGTGGTGACACTGATCTGGATCATCGTCGCCGTCGACATCTCGCGTCGGTTGCCCGAAACCGAACGGTTCGAGCGTCCGCACCAGATCTCCCCTCCGCTCGACAAGCGACGATTCGCGGTGCTGGCGGCGGTCGCCGTGTGCGCCAATTTCTTCGTGGCCCCCGCCAGCTTTTTCCAGAACAGCTATCTGCGCGAGGTGCGCGGATTCAACGCAGGGATGATCTCCCTGTTCACACTCACGACCGCGACCCCGGCCGCGCTCGGTCTGGTGCTCGGTGGCCGGCTGGCCGACATCAAGGGCAGACGAAGGCTGATCGCAGTCGCGATCCCGATCGCCACCGTGCTGGTACTGGGCTCGTTCATCGTCGGCGGCGCACCAATGTGGTTTTCTGCGTTCGGTGGCGGATTCGTCGGTGGGATCGCCTTCCCGGCGATCGCCGTCTACCGGGCCGAGCTGTTCCCGACCGGCAACCGCGGTCGGGCGGCCGGTCTCCTCACCGCATCTGCGTTGATCGGCGGGATCGGCGGCCTGTTGCTCGTCGGTCAGCTCCTCGATCGCGGCCAGTCGTACGGCCAGGTGATCGGTCTCGTCGCACTCGGTCAGATCGCAGTGGTGCTGATCGTGCTGACGAAGTTCCCCGAGACCGCCCACCGCGAACTCGAAGAACTCAACCCCGAGGACGTGATCCGCTGATCGAGCAGCACCCGGCTTCGGGACTCAGACGCCGATGCGGGCCACCAGGTTCTCAGCGAGCGCGACCATCGCATCGCGGCTGTCCATCTCGGACAGCGTCGCTGGATCGAACACCGTCACGGTGAGCTCCGCTGCCACGTCTCCAGTCACGACGTAGACACGGCGACCTCCTTGCTCCTTCTGAAGTACGGCGCTGCCTGGTGCCACCGGCACCAGCGTCAAAGCGGCGGCGTCAGCCGGGTCCAGCAGAATGAGGTTGACCTGCGCTCCCCCATTCTCCGCGCTCCACACGCACCCGTTCGTCGTCGTCACCGAGTCGTTGGAGTCGATCGACGACCCGGTGAGAAAGGCGTCGATTTCATCGACGTTCCAGGCCGTGCACGGATCGCCGCTTGCAGCAGCCGGCCTCGGCGCCATCAGCGGGAGCCGGCGCACCACCGGCTGCGGCGGCAGACGGCCGCAGCCACCTCGGCGAACAGGATCCCCTCGCTGCTGTAGTCGATCCCCGTACCGCCTCCGTTGGAAACCGCGACGCCGTACGGGCCGGCGCTCGCGAACGCGGCAAACGGCGTGTCCAATCCGAACGAGTCCTCGCTCAGGATCGTGATCGAGGGATCGTCGGCCCACGCAAACTCGCTGACCTCGCCGGCGAACACCGGCGCCACGACGCTCGCTCCGTCGACGTTGACCTCGTCAGCCGACCCGACGACCACGATGATCGAGTGGGTATCGCTCCTGTAGCGACAGGCGGCGCCCACCGATTCGGCAACGAACGCATGTTGCTCGCCGAGCGAGTATTGCTCGGCTGCGCGGTTGGCGATGACGTCGAGCTCGGAAGCGGGCAGTGCGGCGCACGTGTCGATCACCGGGTTCACCGGCGGAGCCGCCGAGCTGCCCCTCTGCGCGATCCGGAGATTGGCGATGTCGAGAGCATCCGTCCCGAGGGCGGTCACGTCGAACGCGACGCTCTCGGTGATCCGTGTCTTGGACGCAGATACCTTTGGAGCGACTGGACTCTACCGCGCTCGTTGGTCTCGCTGCTGCCGACTCTGCGATTGACGTGCACTCTCGAGTCCGACCCGCGCTAGGTGATGATGCGATCGAGGAAGTCGCGTAACCGCCCCGCCGATCGTGTGATCTGCACCCTTCAGGTCGTGGCCCTTGCCCTCGACGAACAGATGCGTGACCTTGGCCCGCTTGGGCATCGTCGCCGTCCACTCGCGCAGCTCGTCAGGGGACCCGAACGTGTCTCGCATGCCGGAGATGAACAGCGTCGGCACCATGATCTGGGGCAGATGCTCGACCCGCAAACGATCCGGCTTGCCGGGCGGGTGTAGCGGATAACTGATCAGCACGAGACCCTTCAGATTGGCCGGCACCGGCAGCTCGTCGACCCCGGCGGCGATCATCGAGCACATCCGACCGCCCATCGATCGCCCGCCCATGATCAGCGGTTGATCGCTCGCCATGCCGTCGAGTTCGTCTCGGATCGCCGCCATCAGCTTCGGGGCCCGGTCGGGTGCCCGGCGACCCTCCTTGCGGTATGGGAAGTCGGCCCGGACACACCGATGCGGAGCGATCGCCTGCTCGATCGCCAGCAGCGACGGGTGCGACGAATCGGACCCGGCACCCGGGTACAGCAGCACCGTCATCGAGCAACCGGCCCCGACAGGATCCGCCGAGCCTCGTTGAGATCGAGGATCGCCTTGCTGGCGTCCTCCGCCTCGCCACCGTGGTCGGGGTGCACATCTCGCATCCGGATCGCGGTACTGCTTCATCACCGCTCGCTTCGACGGATCGTCGGAGTCGATCGGGAAACCCAGGATTGCCTTCGCCCATCCCCTCGGATCGGCGAGCGAGGCGAGCTCGGTCGACTGCGCTCCGGCGAGGTAGGCGATCAGGGCCGGCCCGATCGGCCCTCGCCAACCCAACGCCTTGACCAGCACCGGGGCGACCACCCGGCGGCTCGTGTGATCGAGCCGTTCGAGGGCGTAGACAGCGCCGAGCACCTGAGCGAGGTCGCTGCCGGTGGTGCCGAACTCGAACTCGATGTCGTCGTCTTCGCCGATCATGCAGTGGCGGCTGTGCGACAGACCGTGCCGATCGACCTGGAATCTGTGTCGCAGCCTGGGTTGCACGACCCGTCGACCATCCTCGACCTCCCGGATCAGTCGGCTGACGTCGCCATGCGCATCAGTGGGCACCCCGGCGATGTGGTTGGCGACGACGGCACCGAGCAGCAGACCACCGAATCCAGGGGGTGGCGACACCGGCAACACGAGATGGCCCAGCGAGACACGCCGCGTCGGTACGGCAGGACGCGTGTGGAAGATCTCGAGCTCGGCCAGCAGCATCAGGGCGACAGTACCTTCGACCGCAACGTCGGCGTCACCCTCACACGTAGGGGCGGCAGACCGCACGCAGCTCGTCGGCGGCCGCCGTGAGCAGTTCGGGGTCGGCAGCGGACTCGAAGTGGGCGACCAGCACGTAGGCGCGCTCGACGATCGTGCTCCAGGCTGCGACCGCCAGACCAAATGGCGGCACCGTCGGCGAGAGCTGCGGCACGAGATCGAGGACGGTGGTGCGGGCGGAAGCGTGGGTTGCGTCACGGGCCAACCGGTCGGCGGCCACGTAGAGGTCGTGCAGCGCGCCGTCGGGTGCCTCGGCGTCCTCATCGAGCGACGCCACCTCACCGGCCTCGATCGCATCGAGCAGATCGTCCACCACGTTCTCGGCATCGTGAGCAACCAATAGGGTACGACCTTGCCAGGCGTGGGGAATCTCGGCCTCGACCAACGCCTCCTTCAGGGTTTCGATGTCGCGGAACGGCCACTCGTCGAGGCCGAACTCGGTCGATGCGTCGCCCTCCAGCAATGGCACCGGGAACGGACCGATCTCGGCTTCGAGGTGGTCGAACAACTCGTCGATCGGGCCCTCGATCGCTTCCGGCACGATCAGCTCTTCGCCGTCCCACAGGTGAGGAACACCCAGCTCGGCGAGGGTTTCGGCGAGTTCGGCGCGTTGGTCGAGGCTCCAACCGGTGAGGTTGTAGTGGACCTTGGTCTGGTCGGGGTCGTTGGGGTCGAAATCGACATCGAAGGCGGGTGGGGCACCCGCCGCCACATCGGACGACTCTTCCTCGCCGTCGCCACCTGACTTGTTCACGAAGGGCATGCCGAGACGCTACCCGTCAGGGCGTGTGGACGACGCCCACCAGGAACTCGGCGGTGCGCTCGTAGTCAGCCCGCTTGTTGACCGGATCGCGGAACCCGTGCCCCTCACCCTCCATCACGATCAGCTCGACGTCGCGACCGGCAGTTGTCATCAGATCGACCAACTCGAGCGTCGACGACAGCGGAACCACCGGATCGGCGTCACCGTGCATCACGAGTACCGGCACGTCGATTCGATCGCAATATGACAGCGGCGAGCGGTCGGCATACAGCTCGACGTCGGCGAGCGGCCCGACCAGGCTGATCGTGTAGTGCGCCTCGAACCGATGGCTCTTTGCGGCGAGCGCGGCCAGATCGGTCACCGGGTACAAGACGACACCGCCGGCCGCGAGGCCGGGGTGCAGGCCGAGCACGCCGAGCGCCGTCAGACCGCCCGACGAGCTGCCCATCATCACCGTGTGATCCGGCGAGCTCCAACCGACCTCGTGGGAGTGCCTCAGGATTGCTGCCGCATCAGCGACGTCGAGACGTCCCCACTCCCCGTGCAGGGCCTGCTGATAGGCCCTCCCGTGTCCGGTCGTACCACGCGGGTCGGGCACCAGGATGTCCCACCCGCGCGACCACCAATAGGCGAGCCGCGGCATGAATTCGACCTGCCATTGATCGGTCGGTCCACCGTGGATCCAGCACAGCGTGCGGCCGCGTCCCGCCACGTAGCGGCGAGCGTGCAGGCGGACGCTGTCGCACTCGACCTCGACCAGCTCGGGTTCGGGCAGATCGGCACCGTCCCAGCCGGCGACCGGACCGACGGCGAGCGTCGTGCGCTCCCACGCATCGGTGCTGTAGCTGACGATCTGGGTCGGCGTGCGGGCGCCCGTTCGCAGGGCGATGAGACGGTCACCGGCCCAACCGAGTTGGCCGTGCACCCCGCGAGCGACCTCGCGAACGACTCGCGTATCGACATCGACGACACACAGCCGACCGAACCCCAGCTCGTTGCGGGTGAACGCCACCATCGAACCATCGGGCGACACGGCGTACGAGCGCTGCCCCATGCCCCACATCGGCCCTGCATGTTCGAAAGGTTCGTCGACGAGCGGCTCGTCGCCCACCCACACGTTCAGCCATCCCGTGTCGTCACGCACGCAGATCTCGGTGCCGTCGGGCATCGTCCGCGATTGCTGCAGCGCGCCGACCTCCGACGAAACACCTGGTGAACGGCATCGTCGAACGTCAGACGTCCCAGCGCCGGCCGCATCCCATGGCATGTCGGGCACGTTCCAGCAGCTCCACAGCACGGTGCTTCCAGACGGCGTCACGAACGGGTCGAACACGAAATCGGACGAGCCGTCGTCGAGCCGCCCGGGTGGCACGACCCCGGTCGAGGGACCATCGCCACAATTCAGCTTGATCGATGACCGCCACGACGAACGAGCCGTCCGGCGCGATCGACGGCGCCTCGACCTGGCGTCCTTCGCCGACGTCGCTGACACGCCGAGGGGCACCACCGGGCAGCGGCTGCAACCATAGATTGCCGTCGCGAGCCGGCATAGACGAAGCCCGGAACCGTCGGGAAGCCAGTCGAGGCATCCACCACCGAGGCCCCGGCCAGGCGACGGTTGCGGCTCGGTCGTGACGAGCCGCTCGGGCCCACCACCGACCGGCACGACCGTGACCGTGGCGCTGCTCCCCCACTTCGCCACGAAGGCGACAAGTGTTCCGTCCGGCGACGGCCTCGGTTCGGTCAGGTCGCGCCCGGCGAGACACATGTCGACGCTGATGTCCATCGTGTCGAGGGTAGGCGGCGCGACCGATCCACCACTGCGTCGACTCGACCACTTCGTCGACCCACTGAGGGGCGCCAGACCGCGACACGCTCGCAACCGACGACCACGTTGACCACGATCCACAAGCCGCTGCCACAGATTGCACTGGATCGGACGTGCGCCCACTACGGTGGAGTCATGCCCAGTCAGGCTGGCCAACGTCCGGACCGCAACCTAGCGATGGAGCTCGTTCGGGTCACCGAATCGGCAGCCCTCGCATCTGCCCGATGGGTCGGACGGGGCGACAAACTCGGCGCCGACGGCGCCGCCGTCGACGCGATGCGACTCAGCCTCTCGAGTGTGCAGATGAACGGCATCGTCGTCATCGGCGAAGGCGAAAAGGACGAGGCGCCGATGCTGTACAACGGCGAGCAGGTGGGCGACGGCAGCGACCCCGCCGTCGATGTCGCTGTCGACCCGATCGACGGCACCACACTGACCGCCAACGGGCTCAACAACGCCCTGGCAGTCATCGCCGTCGGCGAACGCGGGTCGATGTTCGACCCCGGCCCGTCGTATTACATGGACAAGATCGCGGTCGGCCCCGACTCGGTCGGAGCGATCGACATCACGGCCTCTCCGACGCAGAACCTGCGGTGGATCGCCCGCTCGAAACAGGAGAGCGTGCGCGACCTCACCGCGATCATCCTGGATCGACCCCGACACGCCGAGCTGATCGACGAGGTGCGAGCCAGCGGAGCGCGTATTCGCCTGATCCGCGACGGTGACGTCTACGGCGCGATCGCCACCGCCTGGCCCGACGCCGGCGTCGACGTGCTGTTCGGAGTCGGCGGAACACCCGAGGCTGTGATCGCCGCCGCCGCGCTCAAGGCGATGGGTGGCGAGATGCAGGCCCGCTTGCTCCCCCAGGATGACGAGGAGCGCGCTGCCGTCGCGGGTGCCGGCTACGACCTCGACCAGGTGCTCACACAAGACGACCTGATCCAAGGTGACAACTGCTTCTTCGCTGCGACCGGGCTGACCGACGGCAACCTGCTGCGCGGTGTGCGCTTCGATTCGATGGGCGCCCGCACCCAGAGCCTGGTGATGCGGTCGCGCAGCGGCACCGTGCGCCTGGTCGACGCCCGCCACCGCGTGCGCAAGCTGCAAGAGTTCAGCGCCATCGACTACAGCTGACGTCACCGAACGTCACCGAAGGTGCCGGGCACCTGGCGTAACGCCCTTGACACCGAGCGTCCCAGGGGGCAATCTCGCAGGGCCGCACGCGCTGCGGCGCCCGTCACGCTGGAGGTACATGATGCCCGTCTTCACATCGCACGCGATCGGCAGCCCGAGCTGGGTCGATCTGATGAGCCCCGACGTCGAAGCCGCGGCGGCGTTCTACTCCGCCGTGTTCGGGTGGAGCGCCACCGATCAACACGATGACGCCGGCAACCGGGTCTACGTCATGTTCCAGCTCGACGGCCACAACGTCGCCGGCCTCGGGGGCCAGGGCCCTGGCATGGACGGTATGCCGGCGATGTGGAACAGCTACATCGCGGTCGACGACGTCGAGGCGACCGTCGCCAAGGCGACCGCTGCCGGCGGATCGGTCGTGGCTCCGCCGATGCAGGTCATGGAGGCCGGCCACATGGCGGTGATCGCCGACCCGACCGGTGCCGTGATCTCGCTCTGGAAAGCGGGCCAGCACATCGGCGCCGACATCTGCAACGAGCCCAACACGTTCAGCTGGAACGAACTGATGACCCGCGACATCGACGCCGCCACGGCGTTCTACGCGAGCGTGTTCGACTGGAACATCGTCGGTCAGGACATGGGCCCGATGGGCACGTACCACGTCGTGCAGGGCGGAGAGCACGGTGGCTGGGCCGGAATGATGAACATGCCGGCCGAGATGCCCGAAATGGTGCCCAACCACTGGATGGTGTATTTCACGGTCGCCGACGTGGATGCCACCGTGGCGGCGGTCACCGCCAACGGCGGGTCGGTCGTTCAGGAGGCGACGGACATCCCCGGGGTCGGTCGCATCGCGACGGCCCATGATCCGACCGGCGGCAGCTTCTCGTTGATGCAACCAGCCCCGGCTGACTGATCTCGCCCGCCGCCGGGCATCGCGTCCCTGGTCTCGACTGTGAACCTGGTCAGCGTGGTCGGTGCCTATGTGTCGGCCCGGCTGACCGGCGAGTCGACCTGACGCCGCCGGCGCTCCCGCGCCACGAGGCGTCGTGAGAGGGGGTCCGCGGTCTTTGCAGCGAGCGGGCCACCGATCGCGAGCATCAGGACGTAGGCCGCTGCGAGCGGACCGATATCGCTCTCGATGCCCTCGGCCACGGCAATCCCGGCGATCACGATCGAGAACTCGCCGCGAGCGATCAGCGTGAACCCCGCCCGTAGGCGTCCCGGGGTCGAGATGCCGGCGCGGGCCGAACTCCACCAGCCGGTGGCGACCTTCGTCGCCGCCGTCAGCACCGCGAGCAGTACGGCCACCGCCAGCATCGGCGGCAGGGTTCCGGGATCGACCTGCAACCCGAAGAACACGAAGAACAGGGCAGCGAACAGGTCCTTCAGGGGCATCAGTAGCTGGCGTGCCGCGTGTTCAGCTGGACCGCTCAACGCGATCCCGACCAGGAACGCACCCACCGCCGCCGACGCCTGCACCTGCTCGGCCAGCCCGGCAACGAGCAGAGCCAGTCCGAGCAATGTCAAGAGCAGATGCTCGTTGGACCGGCTGAACACCAGCTTGCTGACGCGTTGCCCGAAGAACACAGCGATTGCGAGCGCCACGGCGACGACGGCCAACGCAACTCCGATCTCGAGCGCGATCGTCACCGCGCCCCCGCCGATCAGCAGACCTGCCATCAACGGCAGGTAGAGCGCCATCACCAGATCCTCGGTCACCAGGATCGCCAAAATGACCGGCGTCTCGCGGTTACCGAGATTGCCGAGGTCGCCCAGCAACTGAGCGATGATCCCCGACGACGAGATGTACGTGATTCCGCCCAGCAACAACGCCGCACGCACGTCCCATCCCAGCAGCACGCCGGCCAACAGACCCGGCGTGAAGTTCAGCACGAGGTCGACGGCGCCGGCCGGCAAGCCGGTCCGCAACGCTCCCATCAACTCGTCTCCGGAGTACTCCAGGCCGAGCAGCAGCAACAACAGGATCACACCGATCTCGGCGCCCGTCTGGATGAAGTCGTGGGCCGGCACGATCGGCACGACACCCCCGTCGCCGATCAGCAGACCTGCAACCAGGTAGAGCGGCACCGACGGAAGCCCCCATCGCGTCGCCAATCGACCGAGCAGCGCAACGCCGAGCAGAATGCAGCCGAGTTCAACGAACAGTCCGGCCATCCCCGACGAGGCGGCGATCATCAGGACGACGGTGCGCTCAGAATGCGGGCAGCCTCGTCGATTCCGGCGTCGGTGCCGACGACCACTGCGACATCGTCGGCCCGCATGACGTCATCGGGCCCCGGGGCCGGGATCGCAGTTTCGCCCCGTAGCAATGCGACGATCGACACCCCGGTCCGCGTTCGCAGCTCGCTCTCACCCAACGGGCGACCGGCGAGCCGGCTCTTGGCAGAGATCGGCAACCATGCGATCTCCAGACCGACGATCTGCTGACGCAGATCATCGAAGCGTTCGACGATGCTGGGCCCGCCCAACAACGCTCCCAAGGTCCTCGCCTCATCGGTCGACATCGACACGGTCTCGGCGACCCGATCCGGATCGTCACGGTCGTACAAGATCAGATCGCGCCGACCGGAGTGATGCGACACGACACCCACACGCCGGTTGCTGTCGCACGCAAAATCGTGGCGAACCCCGACACCGGGTAGCGATGTCTCGGTGATCTCGTTCATGCTCCGCCTCCTGGCGATCGACGCGGCGACCCGTGCTCGCCCCGAACCGGAAGAATATCCGACGAAGGCCGATGGTCCATCCCCCGCCGGCGCTCGGCGATCATCGACAGACCTTGGCTGCTCGGCAGCTGACCGTTGGATCAGTGGCCGGACGGGACCCGGGGCGCGTGGCTGCCGGCGAGAAAGCCGCGACGGAGCCGGTCGAGATGGCGAGCGTGGGATGGGAACCGCACCGGCGAGTCGACCATGGCGGCGATCCCGAGCCCGATACCGAAGCAGCCGACGGCGACGACGATGGCAACCGGGCGAGACCACTCGATGATCACGAGATCAGCGCCACCTGCCGTGGTGATGACCGCCGAGCCGACGAGCCAGCAGACGACAACGGGCCAGCTCACCGCTGACCACGCCGTGCGACCGTCGAGGCGGCCGACGAGGAGGCGGGGCAGTGTGACGATCAACAGCCCGAGGCCCACGGCGGAAAGGACCATGCCGACGGTGACCGACACCGGACCGGAGCCGCGGATCACAGCTGGTACCACGATCGCTGCGCCGATCATGGCCACGGTCATCGCCGTCAGGCGGACGAGGAACGAGCGCATCCAGACCGGAATCCGACGCTCGTCCTCGGCCAGCCGGGCCGCCAACTCGGCCGGTGGGCCGAGCTCCGCAACCGGGTCGGCGTTGCTGTCGTCGAGGTGTTGGGCGATCTCGGCGACATGTTCGCCGATGCGTGTGCCGCGCACCCCGTACTGCCGCAGCGCCACGACGAGTTGGGCGAGATAGTTCCAGGTCGCATCGTTCATGTCAGTGCCTTGCTCGGTCGGGCAGACCCATCAGATCAGCGGCCGAAGCGGCGAGGGCCTGCCAGCCCGCCGATTCCCGAGCCAGGTAGGCCATGCCGGCCTCGGTGATGCGGTAGTACTTGCGATTCGGGCCACCGTCGCCGGCCCGCCAGATGCCGGTGGCGAGCCCGTCGTTCTCGAGCTTGGTCAACGCCGGGTAGAGCGTGCCGCCCTTGACCTCGCCGATGCCCCGTTCGGCGAGCTGCGCCGTGATCTCGTAGCCGTAGGCCTCGCCGTCGACGAGGATGCCCAGCACGCAGAGGTCGAGGATTCCTTTCAGCCACTGGCCCCGCTTGTCGCCTCGCTGCACCACTCCGGTCAGCCCCCTCGTCACTACTCAGTTTTCCGATGTACTCTGAGCGAGACGGTACACAGAACTAGTCAGTTTGTCTAGTCAGTTGCGACGTTCTGGTCCGACGAGTTGGGCGATCAGACCTTCGCTGTGGGCGGGCACGGCCGCTCGCTGCGGTTCGACACGCCTCAGCCGCGCTGGATCAGGCCCGACAATCTGCGCTTGAGGAAGCGCGGGGTCACGTTGGCCACCGCCGTCATCGCCTTGTACTGCACGCCCGGGACCGACAGCGCATGGTTGGCGATCACGTCGGAGAGGCCCGTGTCGACCACCAACTCGGGGCTGGTCCAGGCGAAGCCCGGAAACTCGTCGGCGTACTTCTCGGTGTTGCTGACCGACTGGAACTCGGTCTTGGTGAGGCCGGGGCACAGCGCTGTCACGTGAACCCCTGTGCCTCGTGCCTCCTCGTGCAGGCTCTCGCTGAGGCTGGTCACGTAGGCCTTGGTGGCTGCGTACACGGCGAGCTGAGGCGCCGGCTGGAAGCTGGCCACACTCGACACGTTCAGCAGCCAGCCACGACCTCGGGGCGTCATCGACGTCAAGGCAGCATGGCTGAGCCGGGTCAGGGCAGCGACGTTGAGCTCGACCTCATCGGCGAGCCGATCGGCATCGAGCTCGGCGAACACACCGTTGTTGCCGAACCCGGCGTTGTTCACGACCAGGTCGATCGGCTTGGTCGTCGAGCCGATCCGCTTGGCGACGGCGCTCTGACCCTTTGCGGTCAGCAGGTCGGCAACCAGCACTTCGACACCGTCGAACTCGTCGGCGATCGCCTGCAGCCGGTCGGCGCGACGGGCGACGACGACGACCGACACGCCCTCAGCCGCCAGCTTGCGGGCCATCACCTCGCCGATGCCCGAAGACGCTCCGGTGATCAGGGCGGACGAGAACGGGTACTTGCTCATGCCACAACTGTATGGCCACGAGGGCTACAGAACCTCAGAAGCTGATGCGGGCGGCGTTGAGGCGGGCGTGGGCCCGGCCGAGCGCGCTGACGGCCTCGGCGTCGTGCTCGTGACGAAGTGACGCCTCGGCACGTTCCATGGCGGCCTTGGCACGCTCGACGTCGACCAGCGAACCGAGCTCGGCTGCATCGCTGAGAATCGAGACTTTGTTGTTGCTGACCTCGACGAACCCACCGTGGACAGCGATGTCCTCGATCGAGCCATCGGCCAGGTAGACCCGCGTGTGGCACTCCTGCAGTGCGCCGAGGAATGCAGCGTGGCCCGGCTGGAAGGCGATCTCGCCCCCACCGACGGTGCGCGTGATGACCATGGTGGCCTCGCCCGAGTAGAGAACCTCCTCGGGCGAAACGACTTCGACGGTCATGGACGACATGGTGGTCAGCTCTCCTTGAGGGTCTTGGCCTTGGCGAGCACCTGCTCGACACCGCCGACGTTCAAGAAGGCCTGCTCGGGCACATCGTCGAGATCGCCCCTGAGGATCGCGTCGAAGCTCTCGACGGTCTCCTCGACCGGCACGAACTCGCCGTCGAGGCCCGTGAAGACCTTGGCGACGAAGAACGGCTGGGACAGGAAGCGCTCGATCTTGCGAGCCCGGTTGACGGTGAGGCGGTCCTCGTCGCTGAGCTCGTCGAGCCCGAGGATGGCGATGATGTCCTGCAGCTCCTTGTAGCGCTGGAGGTTCTCCTGCACACGGCGAGCGACGTTGTAGTGATGCTCACCGACGACTTCGGGGCTGAGGATCGTCGACGTCGACGCCAGCGGGTCGACCGCCGGGTAGATGCCGAGCGCCGCCACCTGACGGGACAACTCGGTCGTGGCATCGAGGTGCGTGAAGGTCGTGAACGGGGCAGGGTCGGTGTAGTCGTCTGCGGGCACGTAGACGGCCTGCAGCGAGGTGATCGAGCGGCCGCGGGTCGACGTGATCCGCTCTTGCAGCTGGCCCATCTCGTCGGCGAGTGTCGGCTGGTAGCCGACCGCGGACGGCATGCGGCCGAGCAGGGTCGACACCTCGGAACCGGCCTGGACGAAACGGAAGATGTTGTCGACGAACAGCAGCACGTCCTGACCGGCCACGTCGCGGAAGTACTCGGCCATCGTGAGCGCCGACAGGGCGACCCGCAGGCGCACGCCGGGCGGCTCGTCCATCTGGCCGAACACGAGCGCGGCCTTTTCGTAGACCTCGGACTCGATCATCTCGAGTCGCAGGTCGGTGCCCTCACGGGTGCGCTCGCCGACACCGGCGAACACCGACACGCCACCGTGCTGTGAGGCGACACGGTTGATCATCTCGGTGATCAACACGGTCTTGCCGACACCGGCGCCGCCGAACAGGCCGATCTTGCCGCCTGCCACATACGGCGTGAGCAGGTCGATCACCTTGATGCCGGTCGGGAACAGGCGGGCCGACGGCTCGAGCGCGTCGAAGTCGGGCGCGGGGCGGTGGATGTCCCACCGCTCGGCGTCGGCCAACCCCTCGGGCTGCGTGTCGAGCGCCTCACCCCACGCGTTCCAGACGTTGCCGAGCACGATGTCGCCCACCGGCACCTGGATCCCGTGGCCGAGGTTGCGCACCGGCGTGCCCCGCTTGAGGCCGTCGGTCGGCTTGAGGCACACGGCGCGGACCCGGCCGTGGCCGAGCTGCTGGGCGACCTCCGCCATCACGACCACCGTGTCGCCGCCGAGTTCGACGGTGAACTCGACCGCCGAGTTGAGCTCGGGAAGCGAGTTCGGTGGGAACTCGACGTCGATCACGGGGCCGGCGATGCCGACGACGCGCCCGTCCTTGAGGTCGTTCCCTGTGGATGCTTCAGTCATGGTCATGGTTCGTGAGTCTCCTCAACCGTTTCGTGTTCGTGCTCGATGATGTGGGGCGGATGCCTAGAGTTGCTCGCCGTACTTGGCGAGGTGGGCAGCCTTGGCCTGCCCGATCCAGTCTTCTCGTTCGATTCGACCCTTGAAGTTGAGCTGGGCACCGACCCGCTCGACGTCTTCAGGGGTCCACTCGGCAATCTGCCGAAAGGTGGTGATGCCTGCCTGGTGCAGCTTGCGTTCGATCACCGGGCCGATGCCACCGATGCCCTCGTCGAGCGCGTCGGCCTCGATCGTGGTCGTCGACGATGCGACACCCTGCACTGCAGCGGCGGATGCCGACGCAGCCGGTCGACTGACGGGGGCCGAAGCCGTGCGGGAGGTCGAGATCGACGGCGCGACCCTCGACGTCCTTGCCGGAGCCCAGCGCCTCGGCCCCGCCGACGATCTCCATGATCTCGGTGGTGATCGACGCCTGGCGGGCTCGGTTCATGGTGATGCTGAGGTTCTTGATCAGTTCCTCGGCGTTGTCGGTGGCCGACTTCATCGCCCGCTGACGGAAGGCATGCTCGGAGGCAGCGGCGTTCAGCAGCGCAGCGTAGACACGAGCCTCGACATAGCGAGGCAGCAGGGTGTCGAGGATCGTGACCGGATCGGGCTCGAATTCGTAATCCGAGCCGGTGCCGTCGTCGGAGCCGGCCTTGCCGTCGCCACCCTTGACCGTGTCTTCCGACAGCGGCACCAGCGGTCGCAGCACGACCTCCTGGCTGCCGGGCGTGATGAACCGGGTGTACACCAACTCGACCTTGTCGACGTGACCACTGGCGAACAGGCCGATCACATGCTGACCGATCGCCTTGGCATCGTCGTAGCTCGGCTTGTCGCTGAAACCGGCGAACGTCCGGCCGAGGCGGTAGTCGCGGAACTTGAAGTAGCTCTCGGCCTTGCGACCGACGGCGATGATCTCGTAGCCCTTGCCGGCCAGTACATCGGCCTTGATCTCGCCCTCGGCGGCGCGCTGGACGCCGGCGTTGTAGCCACCGCACAGACCGCGATCGGCCGTGATGATGACGTAGCACGTGTTCTTGATCTCTGGGCGCCCCTTGAGCAGCGGCGAGTCGGAGGTGCCACCGGCGGCAGCGAGGTCCTTGACGACCTCGGTGATCTGCTCGGAGTACGGCACGGCGGCGTGCACCCGCTGCTGCGCCTTGACGATCCGCGAGCCGGCGATCAGCTCCATCGCTCGCGTGATCTTCTTGGTGGCCTGCATCGAACGGATGCGGCCCCTCAGGATGCGTTCCTGTCCACCAGCCACTACGACTGTCCTCCTCGTCGGCCCTGCGGTTCTCCTCGATCGGACTGCGCTTCGTCGCAGCCGCTTCCCCCGGCGCGCGCGACGACAAGACCGTCACGCGCTGCGAGTTGGGGTACGAGGATCATGACGTGCGGTCTCACTCCGTGGCGAGGGTCTTGTTCGACGCTGCTTGGCCCATCTCGTCGGCGTCGACGCTGGCAGGATCGACGTGGTGGCCGCCATCGGCGCCCGACGTGAACTGGGCCTTGAACGTTTGCACAGCATCGGCCAGACCATCCGGAACACCGCCGGTGCGAAGATCGCCGAGCAGGCCGCTGTGACGACTGCGCATGAACTCGAGCAACTCACGCTCGAAACGACCGACGTCGGAGACGGCGATGTCATCGAGGTAGCCCTTGGTGCCGCTGAAGATCGAGACGACCTGCTCCTCGACGGGCATCGGGCTGTTGAGCGGCTGCTTGAGCAGCTCGACGAGGCGGTAGCCACGCTCGAGCTGGGCCTTCGACACGGCATCGAGCTCGGACCCGAACGTGGCGAACGCCTCGAGCTCACGGAACTGGGCGAGGTCGAGCTTGAGCGTGCCGGCAACGGCCTTCATCGCCTTGGTCTGGGCGGCGCTGCCCACGCGGAGACACGGAGATACCCACGTCGACGGCGGGACGCACGCCCGACTTGAACAGGTTGTCCTGCAAGAAGACCTGACCGTCGGTGATCGAGATCACGTTGGTCGGGATGAACGCCGACACGTCGCCGGCCTTGGTCTCGATGATCGGCAGCGCGGTGAGCGAACCGGCGCCCTTCTCGTCGGACAGCTTGGCTGCCCGCTCGAGCAACCGGCTGTGCAGGTAGAACACGTCGCCGGGGTACGCCTCGCGACCCGGCGGGCGGCGCAGCAACAGCGACAACTGCCGGTAGGCGTCGGCCTGCTTGGAGAGGTCGTCGTACACCACGAGGGCGTGCTCACCGTTGTCCATCCAGTGCTGACCGATCGCACAGCCGGCGTATGGGGCGAGGTACTTGAACGGTGCCGAGTCGGCGGCGGGCGCCGAGACGACCACCGTGTACTCCATGGCACCGGCCTGGCGAAGCGTGTTGACGGTCTGAGCGACGGTCGAGCCCTTCTGCCCGATGGCGACGTAGATGCACTTCACGCCAAGGCCCTTTTGGTTGAGGATCGTGTCGATCGCCACCGTGGTCTTGCCGGTCTTGCGGTCACCGATGATCAGCTCGCGCTGGCCCCGACCGATCGGGGTCATCGCGTCGATCGACTTGATGCCGGTCTGGAGCGGCTCGTGGACCGGCTTGCGACCGAGGATGCCGGGCGCCTGGATCTCCATCCGGCGCTGGATGGCGCCGACGATCTCGCCCAGGCCGTCGATCGGATCGCCGAGAGCGTTGACGACACGACCGAGCAAAGCATCACCGACGGGCATCGACAAGATGCGACCGGTGGCCTTGACCGTTTGGCCCTCCTCGATCTTGTCGACGTCGCCCAGGACGACGGCGCCGATCGATTCCTCGTCGAGGTTGAGGGCGAGGCCGACCGAGCCGTCCTCGAACTCGAGCAGCTCGTTGACCGCTGCATCGGGGAGGCCCGATACACGGGCGATGCCGTCACCGACTTCGGCGACGCGGCCGACGGTGCGGGCTTCCAGCGAGGGTTCGAAGCCCTCGAGGTTGTGCTTGAGCGCCGATGCGATGTCGGCGGCGGAGATGGTGAGTTCTGCCATGTGGGTAGCTCGTTTCTGCAAACTTCGTCAGCGGCGGCTCAGAGCCGGCTCTTCAACTGGTCGACGCGGGTACGGACACTGCCGTCGATGACGGCGTCGCCCACGGTGGCCACGATGCCGCCCAGGATGGACGGATCGATGATCACCTTGAGGTTGACCGCCTTGCCGGTGGCGTTCGCCAACGCCGCCTTGAGGCGATCCTGCTGGTCGTCGGTCAACGCAACGGCGCTGCGCACCTCGGCGACCTCGAGATCCTTCGAGTTGGAGGCCCGTTCGACCAACTTGTCGATGATCGCCGGCAGATCGCGGCCGCGGCCCGAACCCACGACCATCGACACCAGCTGGGTGGTGGTCGAGGTGGCCTTGCCGCCCAGCAGGTCTTCGACGATCGCCTGGCGCTTGCCGGCGGGGATCATCTCGTCGGTCAACGCGTTACGAAGGGCGTCGCTCGACTCGTAGGACCGTGCGAACCGGAACAGTTCGTCCTCGACCTCGTCGATCGTGCCTTCGGCGCGGGCGATCTCGAACAGGGCCCGTGCGTAGCCGTCGATGCGCTGATTGTTCATGATGCACCAACCTTGCTGATGAACGACTCGATCAGGTCTTGCTGGCCGGCGTCGTCGATCACGCCGTCGGCGAGCAGGCGCTCGGTGGCGACGACCGACAGCCGCGAGATGTCGGCTCGCAGCTCGTCGTTGACACGGCCGCCGGCGGAGGCGATGTCGGCCTCGGCGCGAGCCTCGAGTTCGGCCGCCTCGCGTTCGAGACCGGCGCGGCCGTCGATCAGCAGCGCCTCGGCCTGGGCATCGGCCTCGGCGAACAGGCGTTGCCGCTCGCCGTCGATGTCACCGGCAGCCTGACGAATGTCGGTGGCTTCGGTCTCAGCCTCGGACTGGGCCGCAGCCGACGTGTCGAGCTCGTTTTGGATCCGCTCCGTGCGGTCGGCCATCGCCTTGGCGATGGCGGGTCCGGCGAACTTCCACAGGAGACCGAAGATGAGCAGGGAGGAGATCGTTCCGTAGATCAGCTCGGCATCGGCCGGCCACAGCCAGTGCAGCGACCGTGCATCGTCGATCGGATCGGCCCCTTCGGCTCCGAGAATCACAGCGAACATGTTCATGACGTCACCCCTGCGCTCATCGTCTGGTCGACAGCACTGCGGACCGTGTCTGCGTCGGGCACCTTGCCCGTCGCCAGCCCAATCGTGCGAGCCGTTACATCGGCGACGGCAGCGGCGATGTCGCTGCTGACCGCCTCGCGTGCCGCAGCGGTCTCGGCAGCGGCCGCTTCGCGTCTGACGGCGATCGCGGCGTTGACCTCGGCAAGCCGGGCGGTGCGCTCGGCTTCGAGGGTCTGGCGGGCGGCGTCGACACGCTCGTTGGCCTCGGCCTTCACGGTGGCGAGCGCCGACTCGTACTCGGCGACCTCCGCACGGGCAGCGGCGCGAGCCGTGTCGGCCTGCTCGTGACCACCACGAATCATGGCGTAGCGGGCGTCCATACCCTTCTTGACGGCCGGGAACAGCCAGAACCGCATGAGCAGGGCCAGCAGGATGAACGCGCCGGCTCCCCATGCAAGTTCCTTCGCCTCGACAGCAAGGGGTGATGGGCCTTCCAGGCACGGGTGGGCGGCCGAGGCCCCTGCCTCGTAGTCGGCTTCAGTTTCGTAGGGGAACTCGCAGAAGTCCTGTGATTCCTCGAAGGTCATCTTCTCGGCACCTTGATCGTCGCCTTCTTCGGCGGCGATCATTCGGACTTCGATCTGCGTTCCCCTGGTAACGACGGCTGTCAACACGTCAGCTCCTTGTGGGAGTAGTGGACCAGTAGTACAGAAATATGGCTGTGTTCGTATCGATCAGAGACCGATCAGGATGAACACCACGAAGCCGATCAGGGCGAGCGCCTCGGTGAAGGCGATGCCCAAGAACATCGTGGTACGCACCATGCCGGCAGCCTCTGGCTGGCGAGCCATCGCCTCGACGGACTTGCCGACGAGGTAACCGATGCCGATGCCAGGGCCGATGGCGGCGAGCCCGTAGGCGAAACCGGCCGAACCGGCCGCAGCGGCGGCCTTGGCTTCGTCGCCGGTCAAGTTTGCGGCGAGGACGCTGAATGCTTCCATGTTGGATGATCTCCTGTTGCTGTCTGGATGGGAGAGGTGGAGAGAACTAGATGATTAGAACTCGTGGGTGATCCGGATCAGTGCTCCGGATGGGCGGCGCCGCCAATGTACACAGCAGCGAGAATCGTGAAGATGTAGGCCTGCAGGAAGCCCACCAGCACCTCGAAGCCGGTGATGAACATCAGCATGAAGAATGGGAGGATGCCGACCGGCTTGAGGATCAACGAGTCGCCCTGGACAAGCTCTTCGGTGAGCAGGGCGAACGTGACCAACAAGATGTGACCGGCCAGCATGTTGGCGAAGAGTCGGACGGTCAGCGAGAACGGGCGCACGAGGAACGTCGAGATGAACTCGATCGGGGCCACCAGGATGTAGAGCGGGCCCGGAACACCCGGCGGGAACAGCGAGTTCTTGAGGTAGCCGAATCCTTGGTGCTTGAAACCGACACCGATGAAAATGACCCACACCAGCAGCGAGAGGAACAGCGGGAGCGCGATTCGGGCGGTGGCGGGCATGTAGATGATCGGGATGATGCCCGGCAGGTTGCAGAGATAGATGAACACGAACAGGCTCAGCAGGAACGGGGTCCAGCCCAGCCCCGACCGGCCCATCGTCGGCATGATGATCTGCTCTTCGATGAACTCGACGATCGTCTCGGCGAGGTTGCGGACGCCCTTCGGCGCCTTCATACCGTCCTGACGGGAGGCCAGGAGGAAGATGACGATTGCGATCAGGGCTGCGGCGACACTGATCAACGCGACCTTGTTGAAGGTCGGGAAGATATCCCTCCAGCGAAGGATTTCGTTGATCGGCGGAAATTCGAGTGCGAGCACGTTGTTGTTCCGTTCAGGTCGTTCCGAAAGGTATTACGGGCGGGCGGGTTTGAGGCCGGGGTAGGCCAAGGATATGGCGACGTACTTCAGCTCCCAGAGCAGAAGTCCGAGGTGCGTCACGATGATGGTCGCTCCGAGTGCCGGAAGTGAAATCCAACCGGCATCTTTCACGAGGAGTACGGCCAACATGATCAGCCCGAGCCGGATCAGGTAGCCGAACAGCGTGGCCCCCATCATCAGTCCGAGCGAGATCTTGGCGGTGTACGAGATCAATGCGGCCGACAGCAGGAAGTTGACGAGCACGAGCCCGATCGCGAACGCGGCACTCCACGCGCCATCGGCGCCCCAGATGACGGCGCAGACGGCGATCAGGACCGGGGCCACCAGCAGACCCCGCTTGACCATGTCGACGGTGACCTGGATCTCGACCGGTTCACCGTCGAGCTGGGTCACCATGGCCGGTGCTGGGCCGTTGCTCATGCAGCGCCCTCGATCGACGACGGCGAAGGTGCTACGACCGGTGTGGAACCGACACGCTTGGCCGCACGATCGGCCTCGAGCCGTTCCATCGCGGCGTCATACACGTACTTCATGCGGACGAAGCTGCCAACCGCAGCAAACAACATGAGCGCGATGGTGAACACAGGAAACAGGCCGAGCCAGCGGTCGATCAACGCGCCCAGGCCGAGGAACACCAACATGGTGAGCGCGACGTCCATGCCACGGCCCAGGTTGTCGTCGCTGTTCTGAGCAGCGTTTCCCTGCGCGCGGCGGGAGCGGAAGTTGGTGGCGAGCAGCTTCATGGGTGGTGGCGGTAACCACAGATTGGCACGGTTGCCGACCCGGGGTTTGTGAATGCAGGCACAAGCTAGTCGCCCCGGGCCTCGACCGGCAACTCCTGCGCCGAATCCGGCGAGATCTTCCGGGGGAAACGTTTCCGGTCCCGATCCGCAACGGATCGGCCGTCGACCGATCCGGACGGTGGACGTTGCCTGCGCCCGTCGACCTCGCGTCGTTCAGGTCGGTTCGGGTCGAGTTGCTCGGACGCCGGGCGCAGCAATGCCGCCTCGACCGCTTCGGCCCGCTTGCGGCGCACGCTCGGGTGCAACACCGTGAACAACACGATCGCCAATGCACCGATCCCGAACGGGAGGTACGTCGGGTTCTTGTCGGTCAGCACCGGGTACAACACGAATGCCGACAGCAGCGCCGTCCACGTCCACAGGATCAACACGCTGCGCCGGTGCCCGTGGCCGAGGTTCATCAATCTGTGGTGGAGGTGGCCCTTGTCGGCGACGTCGAGCGCCTGCCGTTTGGAGGCACGTCGCACGATCGCGAACAGCGTGTCGAGAATCGGCACCCCCAACACGAGCACAGGGATCGCGAGCGGAGCGAAGAAGAAGAACGTCTGTCCGACGAAGTCCTGGGTGTTCGGGTCGGCACGACCACCGACCAGGCTGGTCGACACGGCCAGCAAGAGCCCGAGCAGGAATGCTCCGCTGTCACCCATGAAGATCCGCGCCGGGTTGAAGTTGTACGGCAGGAACCCGACACAGATACCGGTCGTGATGATCGCCACCAGCGGGCCGGCGTTGCGGTCCGACAGCAATCCGAGGTCACTCGAGCTTGTTGGCGTACAAGAAGAACGCGCCGGCGGCGATCGCCACGATGCCTGCCGCCAAGCCATCGAGTCCGTCGATCAGGTTGATCGCCTGCGTCATGACCAGCAGCCACAACACGGTCACCAATGGCGTCCAGTCGCTCGACAGGATCAGCACGTCGTAGAACGGCACACGGAAGTAGAACATCGTGGCGCCGAACCAGACCAGCACGACCGCCGCCAGCACGACACCGGTCACCTTGCCGGGAGGCGCCATGTCGCGGATGTCGTCGAGCCAGCCGGTGGCGAACACGATCAGCGCCGCGATCACGATCCCGAGCGGCTCGGAGTTGTCGTCGAAGATGGCGTCGAATCGCCCGCGCAGTACGGCGACCAGCAGGGCCGCCAGGAAACCCGCCAACATCGCCAGCCCACCGACGTGCGGGATCGACTTCGTGTGGACGGAGCGCTCGTTCGGTTCGTACACCCAGTCACGGGCGAGCGCGATCGCCCGAACGATCGGTGTCGTGGCGAACGTCACCACGGCAGCGACGCCGCCGATCAGGAGATAATCGCCAAAGCCCGGTGACACGAATGCTCAGACTACGGCGCCCCGGCCGACCCGCGTCAGGCGACGGTGTCGAGCCCCGTACGAAGTCGTGCGACGAATCCGGGCGTGGTCGGTATCGCTCAGCGTGCTCGACGAGCATTGCCGGAGGACACGCGTCGCCGCTCGGATCAGACCCCGCCGGGGTAGGCGGGGAAGCGGGCGCACAGCTCGGCGACCTCACGACGCACGGTGGCGAGCGTGTCGGCGTCGTCACGGCCGCGCAAGGCGCGGGCGATCAGGGAGGCGATCACCGGCATCTCGGCCTCCGTCATGCCCTGGGTCGTGACCGACGGCGTGCCGATTCGCACACCGCTCGTGACGAACGGGCTACGCGGGTCGTCGGGAACCGTGTTCTTGTTGAGCGTGATGCCCGCCTCGTCGAGCGACGCCTGGGCGATCTTGCCGGTCAGCTCTTCGTCGAACGGGCGCAGGTCGACGACCATCAGGTGGTTGTCGGTACCGCCGGAGACCAGCCGGAACCCCTCGCCGGCCAGGGCGCCGGCAAGGGCGGACGCATTGGCGACGACCTGATGGGCATACTCGCCGAAGCTCGGCTGAGACGCCTCGTAGAAGGCGATCGCCTTGCCGGCGATGGCATGCTCGAGCGGGCCGCCCTGCCAGCCCGGGAAGACGGCCTTGTCGATCGCCTTGGCGTGCTCCTGCTTCGACAGGATGCAGCCGCCACGTGGCCCGCGCAGCGTCTTGTGGGTCGTGAACGTGACGACGTCGGCGAATGGCACCGGGTTGGGATGTGCCCCACCGGCGACGAGACCGGCGAGGTGGGCGATGTCGAACAACAACAACGCCCCGACCTCGTCGGCGATCGCCTTGAACGGCTCGGGATCGAGACGGCGCGGGTAGCTGGTGGTGCCGGCCACGATCATCTTCGGACGATGCTCGTGGGCCAGCGAGCGGACGGCGTCCATGTCGATCCGCTCCTCGCCGCCGACCCCGTAGCGACACGAAGTGGTACAGCATGCCGCTGGCGTTGACCGGCGAGCCGTGGGTGAGGTGCCCGCCGTGGTCGAGGCTGAGGCCGAGCACCGTGTCACCCGGCTGCAGCAGCGCCTGATACGCGCACATGTTGGCGTTGGCGCCGGAGTGTGGCTGCACGTTGGCGTGCTCGGCGCCGAACAACGCCTTGACGCGCTCGATCGCGATCGACTCGATGTCGTCGACGATCGCGTTACCGCCGTAGTAGCGCTTGCCGGGGTAGCCCTCGGCGTATTTGTTGGTGAGCACCGACCCCGTTGCCGCGCATGACGGCGGGAGAGGTGAAGTTCTCACTGGCGATCAGCTGCAGCCCGCTCGTCTGGCGCTGGAACTCGCGCGCCACCAGGTCGTCGACGACGGTGTCGGGGTGTGTATCGGAATGGAACGGCATGATCAGAATTTCTCCTCGAGTGCGGTGATCTGGGCCACACGGCGGGCGTGCCGACCCCCTTCGAACGGTGTGGACAAGAACAGGTCGACGATCTCCTCGGCGAGACCGACGCCGACGACACGTGCACCCATCGACAACACGTTGGCGTCGTTGTGCTGACGGGCCATTCGCGCCGTGTACAAGCAGTTGCACAGGGCGGCGCGTACGCCACGAACTTTGTTGGCGGCCAGCTGCTCACCCTGACCGCTGCCGCCGAGCACGATCCCGACGTCGGCGTCACCGTCTCGGACCGCCCGCGCCGCCGAGGCGCAGAACTCGGGGTAGTCGACGCTCTCGGTCGAATCGGTGCCCTTGTCGATGATCTCGTGTCCGGCCGAACCGAGCCGTTCGATCAGGTGCTGTTTGAGCTCGTAACCGGCGTGATCGGATCCGAAAGCAATGCGTGCCACGGCGAGAGTGTATGAGCGCGGCACCGGGCGGCCCTCACGACGTGACCAAAGATCCGACCGGATGCCGGTCGACGCGGTGGCTCATCCGCCGGCCACCTCTTGACCGCTGAGGGTGCCCTGGTCGGGGCAGGCGGTCTTCAGGTAGGCGTCGGTGAGCGGCGTGTCGACGCCGACCACCATGCTCGGATCGAGGTGGAACTCGACCCGCTGCGACCGGAACTCGTCGACCGCCCGGTCGACGACTGGCTGCAGATCATCCGCAACCTCGAACGCCAGGTCGGGGTCGAATGGATCGCGAACGGCGAGCGCCTCGACCCAGGCTTGGCCGAGGCGTTGCACCGCTTCGGCATCTGCCCCGACTGCACCGAGCGCCGCCAGCGCCGCACCAGAGCGCCGCTGCAGTGCACCGAAATAGCCCTCTGCGACCGTCGTCGTCTCGCTTGCCAACTGCTCGGGGAAGTATTCGATCAGGTCCGGCAAATGCCTGCTCGATCACCGGCGACGCGGCGATCTCCCACATCGCAATCCGCTCGGGGTCGCCGAGAAAGGACGAACCGACCGACAACACCTGCCACGAACCGCCGAAGCGGCTCCAGGCAGCACAGAAGGCGTCGTCACTGTCGAGCCCGGGCACACCCGTTTCGGGCAGCTCGGGAATCGGGGTCGATGTGGCGGACGTCTCGGGAACTTCGGAGGTCTCGACGGTGGACGGGACACGGGACACGACGGGGTCGCGATCGGGCCGTCGGTCGCCGCCGGAACGGTGCCGCCGACATCGACCGCCGTCGAATCGACCAACTGCGACCGCCGACGAGGTCGGCGCAGCTCGTTGATCGGCATCTGCTGAGCACGCCGCCACACCCAGCAGGGCGGCGGCGAGAACGATCCGGCGTTTCACCACCTCATCGTCGCACGCCGTGCGCGATGCTGACCGTCATGTCCGACCAATCCACCGATCGCCCAAGGATCGTGCTCGACTGCGACCCGGGGCACGACGACGTCATCGCGATCGTGGTTGCGGCACACACGGCCGACCTGCTCGGCATCACCACCGTCGCCGGCAACGCTCCCCTCGACCGAACCACCTACAACGCGTGTGTCATGCGCGACGCACTGCGCCTCGATTGCACGGTCCATTCCGGCGCCGAGCGGCCGCTGGTAGCAGAACCGAGGTTTGCCGGCTATGTGCACGGGGCAAGCGGCCTCGACGGCGCCGAACTCCCGATCCCCGACCGTGGGGCCGACTCGACCGATGCCGTGTCGTTCATCATCGAGACCTGTCGAGCGAACGACGACGTGTGGCTGGTGCCGATCGGGCCGCTGACCAACATCGCACTGGCACTCCGCACCGCACCCGACCTGATCGGCCGGATCGCCGGCATCTCGCTGATGGGCGGTGGCACGTTCGGCAATCGAACCCCGCTCGCCGAGTTCAACATCTGGGCCGATCCCGAGGCCGCCGCCGCCGTGTTCGGGTGCGGGGCACCGATCACGATGGCCGGACTCGACGTGACCCACCAGTTCATGGTCACCCAGACCCGGATCGACCAGGTCGACGCGCTCGATACCGAGTTCACCACCATGATCGCCGACCTGTTCCGGTTCTTCCGCCAGAACTACCTGTCGCGTCACGACCAGATCCCCGGGGCCGCCCTGCACGATCCACTCGCCGTGCTGGCGCTCACCCACCCGCACCTGTTCACGGGCAGCGATCGCCACGTCACCGTCGAGACACACGGCCAGTTCACCTCCGGAATGACCGTGATCGATCGACGCGGCATGCTCGATCGCCATCCGACCAACGTGCACGTGCTCGAACACGTCGACCACGAGGCGGCGTGGTCGATCGTCGCCGAGGCGCTTGCGGTTGCCGGCGACCGCGCCGCTCAGAATTAGCGTGTCCGACGTGAGCGATTCGTTTCCACGCCAATACGCCAGAACCCAGCGGCTCACGCTCGGCGAACCGCGCAACGTGACGGTGACACCCGACGGCGCCAGAGTCCTTTCGCCCGCAGCAGGGCCGGCGACGACCCCGTCAACTGCCTGTGGTCAGCAGACGTCACGACCGGTGTGGAAGCCTTGGTCGCCGATCCCGTCGCGCTGTTGGCGGCCGCAGCCGGCGACGATGCCGATCTGCCGGCTGCGGAACGGGCACGACGCGAACGCATCCGCGAAGGCGCCGGCGGTGTGACCTCGTACGCGTTGTCCGAGGACGCCACGCCTGGCGACGTTCACCCTCGCCGGCCAGCTGTTCGCGGCCGACATGACCACCAACCGGTCCTGGCACGTGCCGATCGACGGTCCCGTGTTCGACCCACGTCCATCTCCTGGCTCGTCGCCGAGCTCGGCCCTGATCGCGTACGTACGCGGACGCAACCTGTGGGTGACCGGGCTCGACGCCGAGGCACGACCGGTCGCCGACGAGCCGGGCGATCCCGACACCGTCACCTGGGGCAGCGCCGACTTCATCGCCGCCGAGGAGATGGGGCGCTACCGGGGATATTGGTGGAGCCCCGACGGCAGCGCGCTCGCGGTGTCCCGCGTCGACACCGCCCCCGTTCAGGTCTGGCACATCTCGAATCCCGCAGACCCCGGTTCGGCTCCGAACGCTGTTCGGTATCCCGCCGCCGGCACGCCAAACGCCGATGTGACCCTGCACCTCATCCCGGCCGGCGACGACGGCACTCGGGCAGAGGTCGATTGGGATCGCATCGGATTCCCCTATCTCGCCAAGGTCGATTGGAACGAGTTCGGCCTCGTGATCACCGTGCAGTCCCGCGACCAACACGATCTGAAGGTGTTGCTGGTCGACGTCGACACTGGCCGCACCACGGCGCTGTGGAGCGACAGCGACCCGGCCTGGGTCGAACTGGTTCCGGGCACGGGCGTCTTGATCGACGACCGCCGGCTCGTGGTGTGCAGCGACCGCGACGGAGTGAGGCGCCTGATCGTCGGCGATGTTGCCGTCTCACCGATCGACGTGCAGGTCCGGGCGGTCGTCGCGGCGGCATCCGACCGGGTGGTCGTCACCGGCAACCCTGTCGACGACGCAACCGTGCAGCACCTCTACAGCTGGACGGCCGACGGGTTCGAGGCGATCACCGAGGGGCTGAGCGTCAACACCGCGGCGGTCGGCGGCGACACGGTGGTGATCCGCACGACGACGGTCGACGAGCCGGGCGGCCAGTGGCGGCTGCCATCGGGCAACACGCTCGACAGCCACGCCGAGCGACCGCTGGTGCGACCGTCGGTCTCGATCGCCACGCACTCCGAACAGGTGGCCACCACAGCGGTGCTGCTCCCCCACGACCACGACGGCTCGCCGCTGCCGATCTTGCTCGACCCCTACGGCGGCCCACACGCCCAGCGTGTCGTCCGGTCACACAATGCGTTCTGCACGTCGCAGTGGTTCGCCGACCAGGGTTTCGCCGTGGTGGTGATCGACGGGCGCGGCACACCGGGGCGCGGCAGCAATTTCGAGCGGTCGGTCCTCAACGACCTCGCCTCGGGTGTGCTCGCCGATCAGATCGACGGGCTGCACGCCGCCGCCGAACGCCATCCCGAGCTCGATCTCGACCGGGTCGCCATCCGCGGGTGGAGCTTCGGTGGCTACCTCGCCGCTCTGGCCGTGCTGCAACGCCCCGACGTGTTCCACGCTGCGATCGCCGGCGCCCCCGTCACCGAGTGGCGCCTCTACGACACGCACTACACAGAGCGTTACCTGGGTGACCCCCACGAGCAGCCGGAGGTCTACGACGGTTCGTCGCTGCTCCCGCTGGCTCCGCGCTTGACCCGGCCCTTGTTGCTGGTGCACGGTCTCGCCGATGACAACGTGGTTGCCGCTCACACTCTGCAGCTGTCATCGGCGCTGTTGGCAGCCGGCAAACCACACGAGGTGTTGCCGCTGGTCGGCGTCACCCATATGACGCCCCAGGAAGTCGTGGCCGAGAACCTCCTGCTCCACCAGCTGGATTTCCTGCGCCGCTCTCTCGCACTCGCCTGACGCACAAGACTGTGTCAGGTCTGGTCAGCCAAATCGTCACGTGGGACAGTCCGGTTCACTCCACTCCAGCAGCCACGAGGATGACCGAGAGTGCAGCCACTCCCTCCATCGTGGCCGGTGTGCCGAACTCGAAATGCTTTCCACCGTCGACCACCTGGAGCTCTGCCCGTGTTCCGGCAGCAACGGCTCGCGCCACGAACGCCTCAGCTACAGACTTCGGGATGAGTGGATCGGCGGCGCCGTGTACCAGCACGAACCGTGACGAACTCGGTACATCCGCGTGCTCGAACGGGTCCACCAGCCGCAAGACGTTCGGCGAATCGGCGAGCGCACTGGCGAGGGGGCCGCGCTGAGCTGCGTCGTACACGCCGGCGAGCGCGACAACGACCTCCGGTGGCGGTCCGACTGGAGCCGAGCAACCGGCATGATCGAACTGGTCCCACGCCAGCGTCGCCAACAGGGCTTCGTAGGCGCCAGCGGACACTCCGACGACGATCACGTTGCCTGGGTCGCCGCCGTACTCGTCGGCGACGGCGCGGGCGTGATCGATCGCACACGCCACCGCGCCGAGCGTCGCCAGCGCACCGTCAGCGGTGGGCGTCGGCGGGTTGGTGCCGGCTGGGAACCAATCGGCATTCAGAACGGTCATCCCCGCCGACTGCAGCTCGTCGCTCCAATCCGACATCGACACCCGAGCGTCGCCAGTGAACCCGTGCAGGAGCACGACAACCGGCGCTCCCCGACCTCCACCGGTGCCCGACACGACGTCGTACTCGAGCGTGGCACCGTCGGAGGTGTTCCAGTACTGCACGTCGAGCGCCGGTTCCGGCGGCGCGGTCGTACCTGAGCACGCTGACAAACCGACGAATAGAACCCCCACCAGACGAATGCCGACGCGCACAACCGAACACTAGGTCGATGAGGTCGATCACACGAGCCGCACGGCCGCGACCGACTCGCCGCGAGTTCCACGACCACGCACCTACGAAACCACCGACCGGCTCGCCCTCCCACCCGCCTCGATACGACGCCGGGTGTGCCAGGGCCGAATCACATCGATCGTCGTGTGCGTGCCATGCCGCGGCGATCAGCGACCCCAGCCGTCGAACCACGAGTGAGTAGTGTTCGGCTCGTGAACGATCGTCTGCTCGAGCTGTACCACGGTGTGGCTGTACACGCCACCGCCAACCTCGAGCACACCGCCGCGCTCGAACTGCTGGCGCTCGTGATGGCGGCCGACAACAAGCTCGACCAAGATGAGATCGACGCCATTCGCGACATCTCCGACGACTGGCGCAATGGCGACTTCACGTTCGAGAAATACCTCGGCCCCGCCGTCCTGCGAGCCCAGGATGCAATCGCCAACGACACCGTCGTCGAGTTGATCGAAGACATCGACGGCCGCATCAACAGCCGGGTCCTGCGGCGGGCGCTGTTCTCGGCCGCCCG
Source organism: uncultured Acidimicrobiaceae bacterium (assembly GCA_963722635.1). Taxonomy (GTDB): domain Bacteria; phylum Actinomycetota; class Acidimicrobiia; order Acidimicrobiales; family Ilumatobacteraceae; genus Ilumatobacter. Next base: position 9,220 of record CAVRNX010000011.1, on the reverse strand, counting down.
TGAGGTCGCCGGCGTCGACGACGAACTGTCACTCGAAGAGGGCTCGATCCTGGCCGAGGTCGCTGTTCGGTTCGGCTGAAGTTCAGGTCCGGACTGGTCGTCACGCACCCTCGGCCAGGCGTTGACCGAAGGCTCGAAGGCGCTCGACCGACTCCGCCGGCACATCGACTCGACGATGCTCGATCGCATCTTTGATGCGACGGTACACATCGGCTTCCAGTCCACACCGCTTGCATGCTTCGAGGTGAGTCGCCAACGATTCGATCTCCACATCGTCGGACACTTCGCCATCGAGGAACTGTTGCAGCGATCGGCCGACCTCCGGGCACGACAGCTGCTCGCCGGGCCGCAGTGGTGGCCAACCACCCCTGGTCAGCCGACGGATCATCATGCGAATCATTGGGACCTCCCGGTTTCCAGGTCTCGGTGCGTCGGCGCAACTCCGGCTTGGCGGAGATGTTCGCGGATCTTCTTGCGGCCTCGATGCAGCCTGCTCATGACGGTGCCGACCGGTATGTCGAGCACCTCGGCGGCCTCGGCATACGTGAGCCCGTCGACGTCGACCAACCCGATCACCTCGCTGAACGTCGCGCTCAGCGAGTTGAGCGCCGACTCCACTTCGGCGTCGAACTCGAGATCGACGAAACGATCCGGACAGCGAGGCCTCGTCGGCGGCGGGAGACTCGGCAGCGCGCTCCAACTGCACATCGGGATCATGCAACAACTCGGGGCGACGCCGCCGATTACGGTTGATGTGCGTATTGCGCAGGATCGTCAGCAGCCACGCCCTCGGATGCCGACCGTCGAAACGATCGATCGCCTTGTACGCACGGATCAGGGTGTCCTGCACGAGGTCTTCGGCATCGGCCTGGTGACGCGTGAGCGACCGGGCCACGCGCAACATCACCTCGACCTCCGGCAGCACGTAGCGCTCGAAGGCGGCATCGCCGGTGACCGGGTTGCTCATCGCCCGAGAATCCGTAGTCGACACGATCTGCATGGATCAGCAGTGCTCGAGGGCATCTGATCCGAGGGCATCGGTTGAGTTTCGCACGTTCGGGGAACCCGCGTGTCTCACTCGCCTATTCCGTCGCGCCGACCGTCGGTCTCCAACGTGGTCGGGGTCGTCGTTGTCGTCGAGGTCGTGGTCGAGGTCGTCGTCGTTCTGGTGACGGCTGTCGTACTGGTCGATCGATCGCCGGGTGCGGTCGTGGTGGTTTCCTCGCGCCGATCGGCGGTTGTCGTGGTCGTTCGGCGGACGACGGTCGTCGTCGAACGATCGATGAGCGACGTCGTGGGTGCCACCGCTCGATCGGTGGGAACCGTCGTCCCGGGCCTCGGTCCGACGATCGAGGTCGTCGTTTCGTCAACCGATCGGTCCGTGTCGATGCCCGGATCGTCGTCCGTTCGGATCGCCCGCCCCGGGGCGGTGGTCGTGCTCGTCGATCCGGCCACCGGGGGCACCGAGGTCTCGTCCGGCGGCGCCGGCCCGACAGGGAACGGGCGTCCGTCTCGGACCTCGTAACGCCCCGGACCCAGCTCGTCGTCGCCGAGAGTGACCGATGAACCCTCGGCGACGTCGATCAACGAGCCATCTGGCACGTCGGCGCCGACCGTGGCATCGATCGTGCGCCCGTCCGGCAGCTCGATCACAACGGTTCCATCGGCGGCGGCGACCGTGAGCCCGGATCCTCCGTCGAACCACGCCACCGCGACCACGAACAGCAACAGCAACGCTGCGACCGCCAGAAGCAACGGGATCACCTTGCCGCTCCGCGAGTCGTCATCGACGGAAGGCGGACCGAGGATGATCGACTCGGTCGCTCTGGCCTCGATCGACGTCAGCCGCTCGTGCGTGAGTGGCGTTTGCTCGGCCCGCCCGAGCGCCTCGAGCCGCCGGATCAGTTGCTCCCGGTCAGGCATCGGCATCTCCTTCCAGGGCACGCCGCAGCGCCGCTAACGCCCGGTACTGCAAGACTGCAAAATGGCGCCGTCCGACGCCCATCGCTTCGGCAGCTTCGCTCGTGGACAGGTCGGCGAGAAACCGGAGCGAGAGCACCGTCTGGTCACGCTGATCGAGCTCGGCCAACGCCATGACCAGTTGCTCGTCGGGCAGGTCGGCCCCCGGGTCCTGGTTGGCCACGAGTGGCTGGTCTCGCGCGGCGACCAGCCGTTCGCGTCCGCGCCGGCGCGACTCCGACCGGTAGTAACTCGCCAGTTCGTTGGCAGCGATCCGCATCAGCCAAGGTCGCAACGAATCACCGCGAGGACGAAAGCTGGAAAGTGCCGACCAGCAACGTTGGAAGGTCAGCGCGGTGAGGTCGTCGGCGAGCATGTCGTGACCGGTCCTTCGGCGGATGAAGCGGTGAACATCGTGTACGTGGCGGCGGAACAGCACGGCGAACAGCTCTGGCTCGGTACCGGCGCGAGCCGCCAGGGCGACGTCGTCGAGCGACGCCGATGACGTCGCCCCTCGTGCCGTTCGCTGCCGGTCCGGATCATTCGTCAGGGCGATCCGACCCCCACCGGTCGTGTGTCCACCGGTCGGTCATCGACGACCTCGGGATGCGGACCGTCTCAGCACGGCTGCGGCCGACCACTCGATCAGCATCGGTCGTCGCGATCACGACATACGTCACGGAGTGGGCTCCGGAGGGCACGGCATCACGGTACGCGTTGGGGCTCGCAGCACGGAACCGCTCGACCACCTCCCGCTCGCCACCGTCGACAGAACGCCACAACGACACGACCGCCGCATCCCGGCCGACCGGCCGGCTCCACTCGCAGCCGATCCACTCGGCCGTGTCGCCGAGCGCACAGGCCAACCTCAACACCTCGACATCGTGATCGCCGACCTCCGGAATGCTGACCCAGACAGCGCGGCTGCGGCCGACGAGACGACCGTTGGCGTCGTACACCTGGAGTGCGTAGGCGTACCGATGCCCTGCCAGCACCTCATCGTCGGTGAAGCTCGTCTGGGCCAGGTTCTCCGAGCGGTAGATGATCATCCGGTGCGGATCGACGGCTGGATCGAATCGGAACAGCCTCACCGCCGCAGCAGGGTCCGATGCAGGCTGGCTCCACTCACAGCGCACGATCGAGCGGGCGTCTGCGGTGCGAACCCCGCATCGAAGTCGGATCGGTTCGAGTCGGCGGGCGGCGGTGTCGGTTCGTGCGTCGGGCGCCCGATCATTCGAGACCGCGCCTGCCGCAGCAGACATCGGAAGGGCGACCGTCAGCAGCATCGCTGCAGCCGACGAGATCAGCATCATTCGTCTCATGACGTTCCTTTCGTACAGGTGGTTTCACCCGTACGACGTCACCGGCGACGAGGCGATGACGCGTGCGCCGAAGAAATCTCAGGCGTCACCGTTGTGGAGCGGGACGAAGAACTCGCGAATCGGTCGATGGCAACGCAGCGTCGGGAGACTCGCAGCGCCGTCCGCCACGCGACAACTTCTGGGTTTCGTCAAGAGGTCGCGATTCCATGACACCTGTGACCGTTCGATGACGAGATGCGCGCTTTCCGCGCGCAGTTCGCGAATATTCGCGGCGCGCGCCGATCGATCGCGACTACAACGGTCGTATGGAACTTCGGCGGGAGACTTTTGGGGCTGCGATCAAGTTGGCGGTGGCATTGAGTGCGGTGGCGACGGCGATCGCGCTCGGCATCGACGCAATCGGAGGAGTGTCACAAACTGCGTTGGTGCTCACGGTGATGGTGGTCGGCTTCGTGGCGAGCTGGGTGCAGACCGGTCGGGTCTCCCGATCGACCGCTCACCGCGCTGCGCACCGCCTCACCGTGGTGCCACTTCGCCACCCTGTCGGCTGAGACCTCCCTTACGGCCTCTGCCGCACGGTGTGACACCATCCAGACATGAAAGTCCGGATCGGATATGGGCTCGGCACCCGTACCACGCTGCACGACGAACGCTTTGGTCACGTCGTCGACGAACTCGAACGGTTGTCGTTCGACAGCCTCTGGCTCTCCGAGCGAATCGGTGCCGACGCGCCCGATCCGATGGTGGCGATGGCGTTCGGAGCCGGGCGCACCGCGAACCTCAAGTTCGGAATGAGCGTGATGGTGCTGCCGGGCCGTAACCCGATCCTGCTCGCCAAGGCACTCGCCAGCCTGGCAACACTGTCGGGAGGCCGTCTGCTGCCCGCCTTCGGACTCGGCATCGTGCACCCGCTCGAGCAGCAGGCGTTCGGCGTCGAGCGCACGGGGCGGGCGAAGTGGTTCGACGAGTCGATGGCGGTGATGCGGGCCTGCTGGACCGGTGAGCCGGTCGTGCACGACGGCGAGCGATACCACTACGACGGCGTCAAGGTGCGGCCGGTGCCGAAGCGGATGGACGTCTGGCTGGGCGGAATCGCCCCGTCCGAGCTGAAACGAGTGGGGCGTCTCGGTGATGGGTGGCTGCCGTCATTCGTCACGCCGGCCGACGCCGTCGCGGGCCGCAAAGTGATCGAGCAGGTGTGCGCCGAACACGACCGCGAGATCGAGCACGACCACTACGGCGTGCTGATTCCGTTCTCGATGACGGGAGTCCCCGACGCAGTACTGGCACAACTCGCCCAGCGCCGGCCAGACCTCGACCCGCGCGCCCTGGTTCCGACGTCGTGGGAGGAACTGACCGCGTTGATCCGCCAGTTCGTCGATGTCGGCACGACCAAGTTCGTCGTGCTCCCGTTGGATGAACCCCATCAGCCTGTCGATTGGACCGACCATCTCGAGGTTGCTGCTGCCGCGCTGCTCCCGATCGAGACCTGAGGAACGTCGTCTCGCCACGGGGACCGAGCCTCAAGAACCCTTGCACGGGGCCGATAAGGACGTATGCCCACCCGTAGAGGCAACCTGAGTGCTCCTCTCACTGCGCGCCTGCTCGCCCTCGTCGTCGTACCGTTGCTCGCCGTCGGCTACCTGGCCACGGAGCGCATCGAGGCCGAGCGGACGGAGGCGTCCGAAGCCTCCGACCTGGTCGAGATCGTCGAGTTGCAGCAAGCGGTGGCGGCGATCTTCACGCCGGCACAAGTCGAGCGGCTCACGCTCACCGGGTTGGCCGCCGTGGACGCGCTCGGCGTTCCGCGCGAGCTGATCGTGGGAGTGACGGGATTCGACCTCGAGTCGATCCAGCGTAGAGAACCTCGCCGATCTGGAACGAGCTTTCGACGAGTTGAACGTGAGGTACCGAACGCTGGAACTCCCCGACGGCACACTGCTCGGAGACCGGCTCGGTCCGATCCGTGGCGCCCTGCAGACCCAGCAGAATCTGAGCGATGCAAGCCAGAGCGACGGCCGACGACGTCGAGCAGGTGTTCGAGCAACTGGACGAGCTGCTGGCGGAAATCCTCTCGCTCCACTCCTACCTCGGAGACGACCACCACGGTGCTCGGCCGCAACCGCTCCCAGCTCAGCGCGCTCGCTGACGTGCTCGTCAGCGCCGGTCATCAGGCGCAATCCGTCATCGACGGAACCATCGGGGTCGATGGCGACGAAGTCGCAGACGACGCGCGTCGCCACTGCCCACGACACCTACGTCGACGTCTACCGCCAAACACTCGACGCCGATGAGCAAGCGTTGTTCGACGGGATACGAACCGACGGAAACCCCACCGATGTGACAACCATCCGAGAGGGCGCGACGCCCGGTTCGGTCGCCTCCGACCCGAACGCAGTCCGCGGCGCCGCCGACAACGTCGTCGGGCAGATCGCATACCTCGCAGCGCTCGAGGACTACTCGAACGGCTTCCACGAACGGGTAGCGACGGAAGTCCGCGTTGCCGCCGAACGCATGCCAAGGCGGCGGCCGACCGGACTCAGGTCCTGCTCTGGGTGATCGCCGGATTCACGCTCGTCCTGATCCTGATCGTGTTGCGGTCGATCCTCGTTCCGATCCGCCGTCTCACTGATCGTGCTGTCGAGATCAACGCCGGCGAGATCGACCTCCCTGCGCTCGACGTGAGCGGGCCGCGTGACATTCGAGCCTTGACGCTGACCATGAACGACCTGGTGTCGACACTCGATCGCGTCAACGAACGGATCCAGGGACTGGCTTCCGGTGCACTCGAACAGGCAGACCCCGATGCCGTTCTTCCGGGCGCCATCGGCATCTCTCTTCGGCACTCCTTCCTGCACCTGGCCAACGTCACTGGCCAGCTCCATCGCAGCGAAGCTCTCTCGTCGGCGATCGTCGCTCAGGCCGACGATGCGATCTGGACGACCGATGACGCCGGCTCCGTACTGACAGCCAACGAGGCGAGCAGTCGTCTCACGGGACTCACGACGGACGAGCAGTGCGGACTTCCGATCAACGAGATGCTCAGCCAGACCGACGGCGAGGCGCTGGTCCTGACACGCTCCGGCGTGCAGCCCAAGGTGCTCGTCGCCCGCAGCGTGGTCGACGCAGGCGACGACCGGGTCACCGCCGTGATCGCGCACGACATCTCGGAGCGCAGCCAGTTCGAGGACCGGCTCAACTACCAGGCGCTGCACGATGCCCTGACCGGGTTACCGAACCGATTTGCAGTACTCGAACACCTCGATCAGATGACGAAGGAACACCCCGGACAGGTCGCAGTTCTCTACCTGGATCTCGACGGGTTCAAGGGCGTCAACGACGTGAGGGGCCACGCCGTCGGCGATCGAGTCCTCGCAGATGTCGCGACCAGACTGATGGGCGCAGTCCGTAACGGCGAATTCATCGGCCGCCTCGGAGGGGACGAGTTCGTTGTCGTCACACATCGGTTTGCTCAGCCGACCGATCGTCGTTGCGCTCGGCCATCGACTCATCAGGGAAGTCGAGTTGCCACTCGACCACGACGGCTCGTACTTCTCCTTGTCTGCCTGTGTCGGGGTCGCGATCCCGGCGGCCGACACCGTGCCGCTCGACATGATCGGCCAGGCCGACACCGCCGTCTACCAGGCAAAGCGTCGTGGACAAGGTTCGCGTCGAACTCTTCGACGCGTCCATGAAGGAGCAGATCGACCGTGACACCGAGTTGGAGTTGGCGCTCAGCAAGGCTGTGCAGAACGACGAGTTGGTCCTCCATCTGCAGCCCGTCACCGACCTGCGAGACGAACCGCGTCACGGCGGCGGAGGCGCTCGTGCGATGGATGCGTCCGGGTCACGGAATGGTCCCGCCGGGCGATTTCATCCCGATCGCCGAACGCTCGGGACTGATCCTCGAGATCGAGCGATGGGTGCTCACACAGGCCTGCGAGCGGCTCGTCGCCTGGAAGCAACGCGACCCGGACTGCTCGCGCCGGATCGCCGTCAACATCTCGGGTCGGCACCTCAGCGACGGCGACCTGCTCGCCGACATCGACGCCGTTCTCGGCATGACGGGCGCCGACCCGACGATGCTCGAGCTGGAGCTGACCGAGACGAAGCTGCTCGAAGACATGGACCGAGCGAAGAAGGTGCTCGGCGAGTTGCGCTCCCGTGGCATCACGATCGCGATCGACGACTTCGGTACCGGCTACTCGTCGATGACGTACCTCCGGGAGCTGCCGATCGACTGCATCAAGATCGACCGCAGCTTCGTCGCGTTGGCGACCGAGCACGGCTACGACTCGACCATCGTCGAGGCGCTCCTCATGATCGGCCGGACACTGAACGTCACGGTGGTGGCCGAAGGCGTCGAGACCGAAGAGCAGTTGGAATACGTGCGCGCCAGGGGCTGTCAGCTCGCGCAGGGCTTCCTCCTGGCGCGACCGATGCCGATCGAAGACGCCGAGGCCTACATCTTCGCTGCGACCGACATCGAGTTGGAACAGACTGACCAGATGGCGGTCTGACCGGCCGAGAAGGTCCGATCGCGAACGGTCATCGAAGGACCGACGAAACTCGATCCGCCGCAGCCTTGGCGTGGTAGCTCGAACGCGTGAGCGGGCTGGCCTCGACGTGGCCGACTCCGAGCTGCTCGCCGATCTGCTTCCAACGCTCGAACTCACCCGGCTCGACCCACCGGGCGACCGGCACGTGGTTCGAGGTGGGGCGGAGATACTGGCCGATCGTGACGATGTCGCAGCCGACGCCGGCCAGATCGGCGAGCGCGCCGACCATCTCGTCGTCGGTTTCACCGACGCCGACCATGATGCTCGACTTCGTCACCAGACCAGCCGCCTTGGCGTGGGCCAGCACCGACAGACTGCGGGCGTAGCCGGCGGAAGGACGCACCGCTCGCTGCAGCCTGGCGACCGTTTCGAGGTTGTGGTTGAGCACGTCGGGGCGGACCTCGAACAACCGCTGCAGCGATGGCTGCGAACCGCGGGCGTCGGAGATCAGCGTCTCGACTCGGGTGTCGGGGCATCGCGCTCGAATCGCCGAGACGCACGCAGCCACGTGTGCCATGCCGCCGTCGTCGAGATCGTCGCGGGCGACCATGGTCAGCACGGCGTGGTCGAGGCCGAGCCGATCGATCGCTTCGGCGACCCGCTGGGGTTCGTCGCCGGCCGGCTCGAGCGGTTTGCGGGTGTCGACCAGACAGAACCCACAGGCGCGGGTGCAACGTTCTCCGAGCACCATGAACGTTGCCGTTCCGTCAGCCCAGCACTCGGACAAGTTGGGACAGCCGGCGTCCTCGCACACCGTGACCAGGTCGAGATCCCGGATCGTGCGCTTGAGGTGCATCACCTCGGAGCCCAACTGCACCTTCGGCCGCAGCCACGCCGGTTTGCGCGATTCGATCGACAGACCCGCTGTCACCCCAGCCTGCTCGAGACGACCATGCGAGCGCGGCGGCCGAAACGTGATCGCCTCGCCGGGTCCGGCGCCCGCGTGAGAACGGCGACAGGTCGTCAGGGCGTTGTTGCCAGGCGACGTCCTGCCGCTCAGCCGCACCTTCGCCCCACCGGATTGTGGCCAGACGGGCAGTCACGTCGACGACCTGCTGCATGGTGGCCCTGACGCCCTCCTCGGCCAGCGACGTGACCGGGCGGCCAGCGATGCCGCAGGCGACGATGTGCTCGCGCAGGTAGGTCATGTCGGTCGTGACGTTGAGAGCAAACCCGTGCATCGTGCGACCGTGCGCCAACCGCACCCCGATCGCCGCGATCTTGCGCGGGTTCGGCCCATCAGCCTCGACCCATACGCCCGGATACTCGGGCAGCCGACCGGCGCCGGCGACACCCAGTTCGGCGAGCACTTCGATCAACAGATCCTCGACAGCACGCACGTGTTCGAGCGAGCCCTTCGCGTTCGGGAGCGACACGATC
>CAVRNX010000010.1:0-64681 GCA_963722635.1 uncultured Acidimicrobiaceae bacterium | reverse complement strand
GCGATGCAGGGTGCGATCTGCTGATCGCCGCCCGCCGCTCCGATCAGATCTCTGCCGAGCTCGCCACGCACGACTATCAGACCAACCTCGATGCGGCGGCGCGGATCAGGTCGCTGGAAACGATGATCGCCGACATACACGCCTCGGTCTCCGGCGCTGGGCCTTCATCGCCCGACGCGCCCAGTGAGCGATCACGGGCCGTCCACGGCGGCACGATCGCTGACGGTCGGCGCGCTCGGCGTCGTCTACGGCGACATCGGCACCAGCCCGCTCTACGCGCTTCGCGAATCGCTTCGGCGGGCCGACACGACCTCGCGGTCACCGAGGCCAACGTGCTCGGCGTCCTGTCGCTGATCTTCTGGTCGCTGATCATCGTGATCTCGATCAAGTACCTGGTGTTCGTGATGCGGGCCGACAACGACGGCGAGGGCGGCATCCTCGCGCTCATGGCGCTGGTCGCCCCGGTGCGCGAGGCGCCGCGATGCGCCGCTGGCTGCTCGTCCTCCTCGGCGTGTTCGGCACCGCGCTGCTCTACGGCGACGGCATGATCACCCCGGCGATCTCGGTGCTGTCCGCGGTCGAGGGCCTCGAGGTCGCCGCTCCGTCGGTCGCACCGCTGGGTCATCCCGATCGCGGTCGTCATCCTGGTCGCGCTGTTCGCGGTGCAGCGGCGCGGCACCGGTCGATCGGGCGCGGTCTTCGGCCCGGTCATGCTGGTCTGGTTCGCGGTGCTCGGCCGTGCTCGGGGCAGCGAGCTGGTCGACCGAGCCGCGGGTGCTCGGCGCTCAACCCGATCTATGCGGTCGCGCTTCTTCGTCGACAACGGTGGACGTGGCTTCCTCGTGCTCGGCTCGGTCTTCCTGGTCGTCACCGGCGGCGAGGCGCTGTACGCCGACATGGGTCACTTCGGCCGCCGGCCGATCCAGCGTGGCCTGGTTCCGCTCGTGCTGCCGGCGCTGGTCCTCAACTACTTCGGCCAGGGCGCGCTGCTGCTCGCCGACCCAGGGCGATCGAGAACCCGTTCTACCTGCTGGCGCCCGACTGGGCCCCTGCCCGCTGGTCGTGCTGGCGACCGTCGCGACCGTGATCGCCTCCCAGGCCCTGATCTCCGGGGCCTTCTCGCTGACCGTGCAGGCCGTCCAGCTCGGCTACCTGCCGCGCGTGCGAACCGTGCACACGTCGCCCGACCAGCGTGGCCAGGTCTACGTGCCCAGCGTCAACTGGTTCCTCATGGCTGCGTGCATCGACGCTGGTGCTGACGTTCCGGTCGTCGACCAACCTCGCCGCCGCCTACGGCGTCGCCGTGACGTTGACGATGATCATCACCACGGTGCTGATCGCTGCCGTCGCCAAACAACGATGGGAATGGTCGACCCCCAGGATCGTCGCCGTCACGGCACCGCTGTTCGCGCTCGACACGGCATTCGTGGTCGCCAACCTGTTCAAGGTGCCGGCACGGTGGCTGGATCCCCTTGGCGATCGGCATCATCGGCTTCACGATCTTCACGACCTGGGGCACCGGACGCCGCCTGCTGACCGCACACGTCAAACGTGAGGGGCTGACGATCGACAACTTCGTGACGGGCCTCGCCAAGCACCCACCGATGCGTCACCCGGGAACCGGGGTCTACCTGCACCGCACCCCCGGCCAGGTGCCGCCCGCCCTGCTGGCCAACATCCGCCACAACGACAGCCTCCACGAGACGGTCGTGTTCGTGTCGGTCACGACCGATGATCGAGCCCATGTGAATCCCGCTGAACGCGACCGACTCGTCCATCACGCGATCGGTTTCCACAGCCTCGAGATGCGCTACGGGTTCATCGACCCGACCGATCTGGCCGACGATCTGGCGAACCTGATGGTCGAAGGTCTGACCTTCGACCCCGAGCACACGACCTACTTCCTGGGTCGCGAACGGGTTTCGGTCACCGATCGGCCGGGCATGGTCCCGTGGCGTGAGCGACTGTTCGTGTTCATGTTCCGGAACGCCGGCGACCCGGCGACGTACTTCGATCTGCCACCCGATCGCACCGTCGACATCGGAACCCACATCGACATCTGACGGCGCATGTTCTGGTCTGGGAATGGCCGACCCCGGCGGGCTGTTTCCGGACCGGAAGGTCGCGGTTGGGTGGGTCAGACTCGTCGAGGGCGGCTCGACTCGACCATTCTGGGGGCATCATGAGCGCTCCCGACGACTTCGACTCGACCCGAACCGCGTTTCGCACGTGTCCCTTGTGCGAGGCGGGCTGCGGGCTCGAGATCACGCTGGAACCGACCGACAAGGGCGAGCGCGTGAAAAGGATTCGGGGTGACCGCGACGATGTGTTCTCGAACGGGTTCATCTGCCCCAAGGGCTCGACGCTCGGCCATCTCCACGACGATCCCGACCGCCTCCGCAAGCCGGTCGTGAAGCGTGACGGCGAGTTCGTCGAGGTCGACTGGGACGAAGCGTTCGCCACGATCGAGGCCGAGCTGCTGCCACTGCTCGAGGCACACGGGCGCGACGCCTGTGCGATCTATCTGGGCAACCCGTCCGCGCACAGCCTCGGGCCGATGTTGTACAACCGCACGTTGATCACCGCCCTCGGCACCCGCAACCGATTCTCGGCGTCCACCGTCGATCAACGCCCCAAGGAGCTCTCGGCGGCCATGATGTTCGGCTCGGTCGCCGTGCCCGTACCCGATCTCGATCGCACCGACTTCCTGCTGATGCTCGGCGCCAACCCCTACGCCTCGAACGGATCGCTCTGCACCGCCCCCGACTTCCCCGGGCGTCTGGAGCGGATCCAGGCGCGAGGCGGCAAGGTCGTGTGCGTCGACCCGCGCCGCAGCGAGACCGCCGTCAAGGCAGATCAGCACGTCGCCATCCGGCCCGGCACAGACGCCCATCTGCTGGCAGCGATCGCCAACACGCTGCTCGTCGAGGGGCTCGCCACCCCCGGGCGCCTGACCGACCACTGCAACGGTCTCGACGACCTCACCACAGCGCTGGCGATCTACACACCCGAGGCGGTGGCGCCGGTGTGCGGCGTCGCGGCGGCAACGATTCGAACACTTGCCCACGAGCTGGCGGGCGCACCCACGGCGGCGGTGTACGGACGGATCGGTACCTGTACGCAGGAGTTCGGCACGCTGGCGTCATGGTTGGTCGATGTCGTCAACCTGCTGTCGGGCAATCTCGACCGGGTCGGAGGGGCGATGTTCACCACCGGAGCGGCGGGGCAGCCCTCGACCAAGGGCAAGCCGGGCAGCGGCCGCGGGCTGAAGATGGGGCGTGTCGTCAGCCGCGTCGGTGCACGCCCGGAGGGCTTCGGCGAGTTTCCGGTCACCGCATTGCCCGAGGAGATCGAAACGCCTGGTGAGGGCCAGGTTCGGGCGCTCGTCACGGTCGGCGGCAACCCCGTGTCGTCGAACCCGAACGTGCAACGACTCGATGCTGCTCTGGCGTCGCTCGAATTCATGGTCTCGGTCGACCCGTACATCAACGAGACGACCCGCCACGCCGACGTGATCCTGCCCCCACCGTCAGCTCTCCAGAAGTCGCACTACGACCTGGCGCTGCTGAACTTCGCCGTCCACAACGTCGCCAACTACTCCCCCGAGGTGTTGCCGCTCGACGACGGTCAACCGAGCGAGTGGGAGATCCTGCTGCGGCTCTCGGCGCTGGTCGGCGGTGGCGGTCTCGATGCCGACATCGCCGAGATCGACGACCAGATCGCCACGGCATTCGTCGCCTCGGCGATTCGCGACGAGCACGGCGCAGTCCACGGCCGCGACGCCGACGAGCTGCTCGAGATGATCGGCGATCGCGTCGGCCCGGAACGGCTGCTCGACATCATGCTGCGCACCGGCCCCCACGGCGACGGCTTCGGCGCCCGGCCCGACGGCCTCACGCTCGAGCAGCTCGAGGCCAATCCGCACGGCGTCGACCTCGGGGCGCTCGAGCCCGACCGGGTGCCCGATCTGCTGCGCACGCCCTCGGGCAGGATCGAGGCGTTTCCCGATCGATTGCGAACCGACATCGAGCGCCTCGCCGCATCGCTCGATCGCGACTGGAACGACTCGATGGTGCTGGTCGGCCGCCGCCATGTGCGCTCCAACAACTCGTGGATGCACAACATCAAGGTGCTCACCAAGGGTCGCAATCGGTGCACGATGCAGATCCACCCCGACGACGCCGATCGACTCGGGCTCACCGACGGAGCCCCGGCCAGCGTGCAGTCACGGGTCGGAGAGGTGGCGATCGACGTCGAGATCACCGACGGCATTCGGCCAGGTGTCGTGAGCATCCCGCACGGCTTCGGTCAGAACATGCCGGGCGTTCAGCTTCGGGTCGCTCAGGAGTACCGGGGGGTCAACACCAACGTCCTCACCGACGAGCAGTTCTACGACCCGGTCAGCGGCAACATCGCGTTGAACGGCGTTCCGGTCACGGTTGCCCCGTTGGGATGATCGTCATCGGGTGGGACTGCCGCTGACACCGATCTCAACGCCACGCCGGTGTCGCTGTCGAACAGGTAGATCTGTGTGTGGTCGACGGCGAGCCGCAGCGGCTTCCAGAGGCTGATCTCGTGGCGACCCTCGAGCGCTGCGACCACCGTTGGCTCGTCCGCCCCCACCGTGTCGCCGGGGTCCCGCGTGTCGATCATCTCCGCATCGATCACGGCATGCACCCACTGCGTGGCTCCGACCTGCTCGTGGAACCGCGAGGCTCAGCACCAGCTCACCGTGCGGGTCACGCCGAAACGCCTCGGGGCGGATGCCGACGATGATCTCGCGACCGACCAGGTCGCCGAGATCGGGCCAGGTGTCCCAGATGTCGCCGATCGAAAGCCGGTGCGAACCGAAGCACAGCCCCACGCCCGCCTCATCATCGACGACCCGGCTCACCAGAAGATTCATCGGAGGGGTGCCGATGAACTGGGCGACGAACGTGTCGACCGGGTGGCGGTACACGTCGACCGGCCGTCCGGATTGCACGATTCGGCCATGTCGCATCACCGCGATGCGATCGCCGAGTGCCATCGCTTCGACCTGGTCATGGGTGACATAGACGGTGGTGACGCCGAGGCGCCGCAGCAGGACCGACAGCTCGGACCGCAGCTCGGTGCGCAGCTTGGCGTCGAGGTTCGACATCGGCTCGTCCATCAGCAGCAACTCGGACCGTCGTACGATCGCGCGGCCCAGGGCGACCCGTTGGCGCTCGCCGCCGGACAGCTCGAACGAACGCGAGTCGAGGCACGCCGCCAGTCCCAGCAGGTCGGCGACCTCAGCGACCTGCGCCGCCAACGCCGCCTTGCCGACCCCGGCCATCCGGAGTGGGAAACCCAGGTTCTCTGCAACGGTGAGATGCGGGTAGAGCGTCGAGTTCTGAAACACCATCGACAGATTTCTGGTGTTCGTCGGGACGTCGTTGACGCGAACACCGTCGACGAGCACTTCACCACCGGTGATCGTTTCGAGACCGGCGATCATCCGCAGCACCGACGATTTGCCGCAACCGGACGGCCCCACGAACACGAACAACTCGCCATCGTCGATCTCGATGTCGAGGTCGTCGACCGCTTCGAATCCGTCCGGATAGACCTTCCGAACAGCTCGCAGTTGCACCTTCGACATTGCAGCCTCGCTGCCACGATGCGTCGTGTCCGACGGTCCGGACGGGCCGGTGACACCGCGGCTGACGTCAGACTAACCCGGCAGGCCCCGTCGGCGCTGAGGCGCTTCAGTTCCCGAGCAGTCGCCCGGAGACGTCCGTCGAGGCGACGTCGATCGCGGAGTACGGCAGGCGGGCGAAGAACTGGTCGGCATTGCGGGCCAGGGTTCGGATCGGCGACATAGTTGGCGCTGCCGCCGATCAGGGCTCCGATGCCGATCGGCAGCGCCCGCCCGAGCGCGATCAGCCCTCGCCGTGATCCGTATCGGCGCAGCAGCGATCGACTCATCAACCGATTGGCGGCCTGCAACGTGACGAGCGGGAGCTGGCGGTTGACGGCCGGAGTGGTGCCGGTCGTCGCCTCGTTGATGGCGCGTGCCAAGCCGTCCTTGGCGGAGCTGCCGTAGATCAGCACTGCCAGCACCCACGCTCGGCGCTCGTCGACCGTCGGATCGGGCCGACCGTGTGTCGCTGCGATCGTGAGGATCAGGTCGCCCGCTCGGGCGGTGAACCACCCCAGCTCGGCAGTCGTGGCCAGCACCGTCGTGGCGGTTCCGACGGCCGGTGCGACAGCAGCGGCGCCGGCAGCTGCGCCGGCTGCACCGAGTTCACGCGCGAACGAGTCGGTCAGCGATTTGATCTTCTCGGGCCGGATGGTGCCAGGCAACGCTGCCGCCCGACGCTGGGCCGCCTCCCATCGGTTGCTCGACACCTCGTCGATCGCGTCGAGAACTCGCTGCGAGATCCGTTCGGCCTCTCGTGGCCCGATCCGGTCGACGAGTCGGGTCGCCCATTCGGTCGCTTTGGCGTTGGCTCGCGCACCCGTTCGCACCCGCATCGTTCTAGCTCACGCAGCCGCTCGACCGGGGTGCACCCGGAAATTCAGCTGACGAGTTCGGCGATCCGGCGAATGCCCTCTTCCATATCGGCATCGCCGAGGGCGAAGCTGAAACGGGCGTAGCCGGGGGCGCCGAACGCCTCGCCAGGCACGAAGGCGACCTTGACCTGGTCGAGCACCAGGTCGGCCAGTTCGAGCGTTGTCGAGGCCGTGTGCCCGTTGATGTCGCGACCCAACAGGCCGGACACGTTCGGGAAGCAATAGAAGGCACCCTGTGGTTCGATGCAACTGACCCCATCGATGGCGTTCAGCAGGCGGTGCATGTTGGTACCGCGCCGCGTGAACGCCTCGCGCATCATGACGACGTCATCGAGTGGGCCCGATACGGCGGCCAACGCCGCCCGCTGCGCGACGTTGGCCACGTTCGACGTGACGTGACTCTGGAAGTTGGTGCAGGCCTTGACGATGTCGTTGGGGCCGATCAACCAGCCGACGCGCCAGCCGGTCATGGCATACGTCTTGGCGACGCCGTTGACGACCAGGCACTGCTCGGCCAGGTCGGGCACCAGGGTCGCGATCGACGCGAACTCATGGTTGCCGTACGTGAGGTGTTCGTAGATCTCGTCGGTCACGACCCAGATCCCCTTGTCGACGGCCCACTCGCCGATCGCCTTGACCTCACCCGGCGTGTAGACAGCACCTGAGGGGTTGTCGGGGCTGACGAACAGCAGCACCTTCGTGCGCTCGGTCCGAGCGGCCTCGAGTTGTTCGACCGTGACCTTGAAGCCGGTCTCGTCGGACGTGTCGATCACGACCGGAACCCCGCCCGCCAAGGCGATCGCCTCGGGGTACGTGGTCCAGTACGGAGCGGGCATCAGCACTTCGTCACCCGGGTCACACAGCGCTTCGAAGGCCGTGTACACGGCATGCTTGCCGCCGTTGGTGACGAGCACCTGGCTGGCGTCGACCTCGTATCCGGAATCACGCAGCGTCTTGGCGGCGATCGCCTCCTTCAACTCGGGCAGCCCGCCGGCCGGGGAGTACCGGTGGTTCTTCGGGTCGCTACAGGCGGCGACGGCGGCCTCGACGATGTGGGCCGGCGTCGGGAAGTCGGGCTCGCCCGCCCCGAAGCCGACCACGTTCTCGCCGGCCGCTTTCAGGGCCTTGGCCTTGGAGTCGACGGCGAGGGTTGCAGAGGGAGCGATGGCGGCGAGTCGTTGAGAAGTTCGGTTCACATGTCCAATGCTGCCAGACAACGACCCGGAATTTCGCGCCCGATACGCGAAGAGTTGGGAGTTGCGCCGGCAACTCCCAACTCTTCGTCAACGAGTGTGGACGGCTGTCAGCCGAGGCGCTCGATCGTGATACGGGCGACGGGGCCGTCCCAGCCGTGCACAGCCGGGTCGAGGTCGCCGACACCCAGCACACCAGCGTGGTGGGAGATCACGGCGCCTTCCGGCGCACGCTCGAACGGGCTTCCACCGGCCGGGCCGGGAATGTGCATGGCGAGCTCGTCATTGAGTTCGGTGCCGGCGTCATAGGCACCCACCTCGTAGACGTGCGTGCCTCCGCGCAGCTTCACCGAGTCGAGCCCGGTGAACGCATCATTCGTGTTGACCAGCATGTTCACGAGGCTCAGACGCTGGCCGTTGCGGGCCTCGAACTCGAACGTGGTCGAGCCGCCGGGGCCGAACGGCATCTCGCCACCCTGCGACACCGACGCCACACCCGGAGTCTGGGCGTACGTGCTCAGGAACACCGGGAGGTTGGCGTCCTCGGCGACGGCGGCAACCGCAGCGGTTGCCGGGAACCCGGTGCTCCACACGTCTGCCGACGGGCTGTGCACGACGACACCCGACGGTGACAGCGGTTGGAAGCCGGTCGCGATGTTCTCGATCGTGACGCGGTAGGTGGCGGTTGAACCACCGCCGCCGCCGGCGCTCGCAATCGCGGGGACGGCAGCGAGGCCGGTGACGGCAGCGGCAGCTGCGATGGTGTGACGGATCTTCATGGAAATCTCCAGTTTGATAGGTGTCTTTCGGATGAGCTCCCACTCAACGGCGTGCCCGCGAAACGAACAAGGCGACCTCGCGAAACAAGAGAAGCCGAATGCGAAACGAATCGTGAAGCTGCCCATGTCGGAACCGTCGATATGCGCTGCCATGCTGAGGATGTGGACCCTCAGACGATTCGACTTCCCAACTCGATGCTGCCCGCCGACGGCCGTTTCGGGTGCGGCCCGTCGAAGGTCCGCCGTGAGCAGATCGACTCGATCGTGGCGGGAGCGACCACCATCATGGGCACCTCGCACCGCAAGCCGCAGGTCAAACAACTCGTCGGATCGGTGCGCTCAGGGCTGACCGAACTGTTCTCGCTGCCCGATGGGTGGGAGATCGTGCTCGGCAACGGTGGAACCACCGTGTTCTGGGACGCGTCAACGTTCGGCCTCGTCGATCGGCGCAGCCAGCATCTGGTGTTCGGCGAGTTCTCCTCGAAGTTCGCCAGAGGTGTGCGCAGCCGCGCCACATCTCGGTCAGCCGAGCATCGTCGAGAGCGCCACGGGCGACCACCCGCAGCCGATCGCGACCGACGGCGTCGACCTGTATGCCCTGACCCACAACGAGACCTCGACGGGGGTCGCGATGCGACCGGTGCGCCCGGTCGGCGCCGACGCAGGGGCACTCGTCGCCGTCGACGCCACCTCCGGCGCAGGCGGCCTGCGTTGGACGCCCGACGATGTCGACGTGTACTACTTCGCTCCGCAGAAGTGCTTCGCCGCCGACGGCGGGTTGTGGCTGGCGGCGCTGCTCGCCCGCCGCCACCGAACGGATCGAACGTATCGCTGCCACCGATCGGTGGCGGCCGGCATCGCTCGATCTCGGCATCGCCCTCACCAACAGTCGCGCCGACCAGACCTACAACACACCGGCGGTCGCGACCTTGATCATGCTCGATGCCCAGCTGCAGTGGATGAACGAGAACGGTGGGCTCGAATGGTGCGCCACCCGCAGCGACACCTCTGCGGCGATCATGTACGGCTGGGCCGAGCAGCGTGACTGGGCGACGCCATTCGTCGTCGACCCGGACAAACGTTCGCCGGTCGTCGCCACGATCGATCTCGACCCGACGATCGACGCCACAGCGGTGTCATCCGTGCTGAGGGCGAACGGTGTGCTCGACACGGACAGCTACCGCAAACTCGGCCGCAACCAGCTGCGGGTCGGCATGTTCCCCGCCGTCGACCCCGCCGACGTCGAGGCCCTCACCCGCTGCATCGACGCCATCGTCGAGTCGCTCGCAGCCTGACACACTGATGATCGTGAACGTCGACGACGTACTCCAACTCCAGATCGACAGCCTCGGGCCGCTGCGATCGCCCGTGATGCTGATCGCCCTGACCGGGCTGTTCGACATCGGAGGGGCGGCGACGACCGCGCTCGATCGTTTCGCCCCGGCCGACACCGCCGTCACGATCGGTGAGATCGATCCGGACCCCTTCTACGACTTCACCCAGGAACGGCCCCAGGTCGAACTCGAGGAGGGTGAGGTGCGCTTGATCCGATGGCCGGAGAACCAGTTCGATGTCGTTCGCGGGCAAGGCGATCGCGACCTCGTGGTACTCGTCGGCGTCGAGCCGCATCTCGGTTGGCGCACCTACTCGGCCTGCATCACATCGGTCGCCCGCAGGCTGGGATGCGAGGCGGTCGTGACCGTCGGCTCGGCAGCCGAAGCGGTGCCGCACACCCGCACTCCGTCGGTCACCGGCAGCACCACCGATCCCGAGCTGGCTCGTCGGCTCGGCATCGGCCAGCCGAGCTACCAGGGCGTCACCGGGGTCGTCGGCGTGATCCAATCCGACCTGGCGGAGGCCGGTATCCCGTCGGTCTCCCTGCGGGTCGGTGTGCCGCACTACCTCATGAATGCCGAACACCCGCAGGCTGTCGCCGCCCTGCAAGCCCACCTGTCGCACGTGCTGAACGTTCCGACGCCGGCCGACGAGGGCGAACTCGCCGAAGAGATCGCCAGATGGCGCTCGCTGCACGACGAGGTCGTCGACGGTGACGTGCAGCTCCAGTTCTACACGCGGCATGCTCGAGCAGGAGCACGACCGGCGCGCCGAGGCGTCGATCCCGTCCGCCGACGATCTCGGTGCCGAATTCGAGCAGTTCCTACGCGAACAACGCGACGACGACTGACCCTCGCCGCTGTCAGCCTGCGGCGGCAGCGAAGCCTTGCTCGAGGTCGGCGATGATGTCGTCGATCAGCTCGAGACCGACGCTCAATCGCACCTGGCCGGGCGTCACACCCGCAGCCGCTTGCTCGACGGCGGTGAGTTGGCTGTGGGTGGTGGTCGATGGCTGAATCACCAGGCTCCGCACGTCGCCGATGTTGGCGACGTGGCTGTGCAGGGTGAGAGCCTCGACGAAGCGCTCGCCTGCCTCGCCGCCGCCCTTGATCTCGAAGGCGATGACCGAACCGAATCCCTTGCCCTTGCCGTACACTCGGGTGCGATCGTGCCACGGGCTCGACTCGAGACCCGCATACGACACGCTCGACACCTGTGGATGAGCATCGAGATACTCGCCGACCTTCTGGGCGTTGTCGCAATGGCGGTCCATCCGCAGGCTCAGCGTCTCGAGCCCCTGCAGGATCATGGAAGGCGTTGAACGGCGAGATCGCCATCCCCGATGTCGCGCAGCATCTGCACGCGCGCCTTGATGATGAAGGAACCGTGCCCGAGCGCCGGCCAGTATGCCAAGCCGTGGTAGCTCGGGTCGGGCTCGGTGAAGTTCGGGAAGCGGCTCGGAGGCGCCGAAGTCGAACGTGCCGCCGTCGATGATCACGCCACCGATCGAGGTGCCGTGGCCGCCGATGAACTTGGTCAGCGAGTGCGACCACGATGTCGGCGCCCCATTTCAGCGGCTGCACCAGGTACGGGGTCGGCACGGTGTTGTCGACGATCAGCGGGATGCCGTGCGGCGTGGGCGACGTCGGCGACGTTCTCGATGTCGAGGAAGTTGTTCGTCGGGTTGGCGAGCGACCTCGCCGTAGAACACCTTGGTGTTCGGCTCGCACCGCGGCTCGCCATGCGTCGAGATCGTCGGGATCGTCGACGAACGTGACCTCGATCCCCATCTTGGGCAACGTGTAGTGCAGCAGGTTGTAGGTGCCGCCGTACAGCGACGGCGAGGCCACGATGTGGTCACCCGACTCGCACAGCGTGAGGATCGCCAGCGTCTCGGCCGCCTGGCCCGATGCGACCGCCAGCGCGCCGGGTATGCCGATCGCAGTGGTGCAACCGCCCTCGAGCGCGTTGAGCCGCGCCTCGAGCGCCCCTGGCGTCGGGTTCATGATCCGCGTGTAGATGTTGCCGACCTCGGCGAGTCCGAACAGGTTG
Organism: uncultured Acidimicrobiaceae bacterium; assembly: GCA_963722635.1. Classification (GTDB taxonomy): domain Bacteria; phylum Actinomycetota; class Acidimicrobiia; order Acidimicrobiales; family Ilumatobacteraceae; genus Ilumatobacter. The sequence continues at coordinate 52,785 of CAVRNX010000010.1, read as the reverse complement.
GCGGCGTGTTCGGTGTCGCGGAACTCGTACGACGTCGTCTGGTAGATCGGCACCGCGCGCGCGCCGGTGGCGGGATCGGGTTCCCCTCCGACGTGGATCTGCTTGGTCTCGAAGCCCCAGTTGTCACTCATCGCAGCAAGACTAAGCCCCGATTCCCGACCTTACAACTCGGGATTTGTGCCGCCGTCGAAACTCAGATCAGACCGAGCCCGGCAACAGCGTCACGCTCGCCGACCAGTTCGGCTGCCGACGCATCGATCTTGGCGCGGCTGTAGTCGTCGATCTCGAGGCCCTGCACGATCTCGTAGTTGCCGTCGCCGCAGCGCACGGGAAGCTCGAGATGATGCCCTCGGGCACGCCGTAGCTGCCGTCGGACGGACGGCCATCGATACCCAGTCACCCTCCGGCGTTCCCAGCGACGACGACGCGGATGTGGTCGAGCGCGGCGTTGGCGGCCGACGTCGCCGACGAGGCGCCGCGGGCCTCGATGATCGCGGCGCCGCGCTTGGCAACGGTGGGGATGAAGCTCGTGCTCGACCCATTCGTGATCGCCGACCGCTTCGTTGGCGGGCTCGACCGTTGACCTCGCAGTGGAACAGGTCGGGATACTGCGTGTTGGAGTGATTGCCCCAGATGGTCATCTTCGTCACCGTCGTTCACGGCTGCCCCGAGCTTGGTCGGCGAGCTGCGACGATGGCCCGGTTGTGATCGAGGCGGGTCATCGCCGTGAAGCGTGCCAGCGGCGAGGTCGGCGGCGTTGTTCATCGCGATCAGGCGTTGGTGTTGGCGGGGTTGCCGACCACGAGGATCTTGACGTCCTTCTTGCGCCGAGCGTGACAACGCCTGGCCCTGAGGCTTGAAGATGCCGCCGTTGGCCGACAAGAGATCGGCGCGATCCATGCCGTCCTTGCGGGGCATGGCGCCGACGAGCAAGGCCACGTCGGCATCGCCGAAGGCGAGATCGGCGTCGTCGGTGCACACCACTTCGGTGAGCAACGGGAACGCCGAATCGTCGAGCTCCATCCGCACCCCTCGAGGGCGCCGAGGGCGGGAGTGATCTCGAGCAACTGAAGCGCAACGGGCGTATCGGGACCGAGCATCGAGCCCGACGCGATCCGGAACAGCAACGAGTAACCGATCTGGCCGGCAGCGCCGGTAACTGCAACACGAACTGGTGACGTCATGCCACTGAGCGTACGCGGCCCGACGACCACTTCGGACCAAGGCGACTGCGCTGCCGCCTAGCGACCGGTGATGTCACCGATCATGTTGGCGTAGAACCTCTGGCCGTCGGCGGACAGATGGATGCCGTCGGCGGCGAAGCAGTTGCCGGCGCAGTTGTTCGCCAGCGAGTTCCAGTCGACGAGGATGATGTTGTCGTTCGGCTTGTTCCTGGCGGTGAGCAGTGCATTGTTCGCAGCCGTCCACGGCCGGTTCGCCCGGATGTTGATCAACAGCACGTTCGGCACGCCGCTGAGCGGGCGCAGGAAGTCGTTCAGCGTCTCCTCGGTGAACGGCCCGTTCGTTCCGAGGTGGATGATCACCGGATCACCGAACAGCTCGGCCTCGCCGAGCTGCTGCATGATCGGCACCATGTCGATCATCTGACGGCTCTTCTCGGCATTGACGATGTAGCCACGTTCGCTCAAGACACCGGCCGCACCCAGCATCACCGAGTCACCGATCGCGAAATAGCTGACGGGTTCCTGCGGCAGGGTCGTGGTCGTGGTGGTGGTCGTGGTCGTCGACGTCGTCGTCGGGACAGCGGTCGCGCCCGGTGCCGTTTCGGCCGGTGGCGCTGCGGTCTGGGTGGTGGGCTGCTGGGCGGGTGCCGCACCCTCGTCTCCGCCGGCCGGCGTTCCGAGCAGATCCTCCAAGCTGGTGATGTTCTGTTCGCCCTCGACCAGCGTCTGGTCGATTTCATTCCGCTCGAGGTCGGCCAGCCCGAGGCGCAGAACTCCGAACGACAGCAACGCCACGCTGAAGACCACCGTTCCGGCGACGAGTTGGCGCGGCACAGGATCGCGTCGGCGACGCAGGCTGTCCCACCACAGCCCCACCTCACGGCGGCGGACCGGCGTTTCGACGTAGGTGTACGAGAGTTCCGTGATGATCGCCGTCACCACCATCGCAGCGACGAACTGCCGGAACGTCAAGGCATTCCCGGCTACTTTGCGAATCACCTGGTAGATCGGCCACGAATAGAGATACAGCCCGTACGAACGGGTGCCGACCCAACTCAGCACCGGGTTGCCGAGCACGCGACTGATCATCGTGCGCCGGTGGGTGACAGCGGCGATCACCATCAACGTGGCGATCCCGGTGGCAAACAGGCCACCTCGGAACAGCCATGCGTCGGCACCCGCCGGGGTGACGAAGTGGATCTTCCAGGAGAACAGGCCGAGCAGCAGCAATCCGACGATCGCAATGACGTCGAGCAGCCGGTTGGCCGACCGGAGCGGCCCGCGGATGATCGCTACCGGGCGCCAGATCATGGCGAAGGCAGCTCCGAGCAGCAAGCCACTCGAGCGGGTGATCGTCGACAGGTACAGCGTGTCCGCCTTCGAGACGCAGCGCTCACCGACAGTCCAGTAGGCCTCGGGATTGACAGCGCACTCACCGATCCTGCCCGGGTGGTAGAGCACGGCGGTCAGCACCGCCACCAGCACCGCCGCGAGCAACAACCAACGCGCCGTCATGGCCAGGTTGCGGGTGCCATTGCGCTTCAGCAACAGCAACATCACGATCGGCCACAACAGGTAGAACTGCTCCTCGACGCCGAGGCTCCACAGGTGACGAAGCGGCGCGAAGTCGCCCGACGCGCTGTAGCCCTGGCCGACCCAGATCTGGTACCAGTTCGACACGTAGAACAGGCCGCCGAGCATGTCGCCGCGCAGCTTGCCGAGCGTGTCGGATTTGAAGATCCAGCTGTAGGTGAGCAGCAGGAACAGCATCACGAACAGAGCCGGCAGCAGCCGCCGGGCACGGCGCATCCAGAAGTCGCCGACACGCACGGTGCCGGTCCGTTCGCGCTCGGCCATCAGCAGCAGCGTGATCAGGTAACCACTGATCACGAAGAACACCTCGACGCCCAGGAATCCGCCGACCAGCCACTCGCTGTTGGCGTGGTAGATCAGCACGCCGATCACCGCGAGTGCGCGCATGCCGTCGAGCCCAGGCAGGTACGGGACCTTGCTCAGATGAGATGCCGCGCGTCGGGGGCGCGCAGGGGTGTGCGTGGCGTCAGCCATTCGGACCAGTATCGCCCGCACACACCTGTTCCGGCCGTCATCCCACCGACGATTTCGGGTGGCGCCCTCCGTCGGCGTCCTAGAGTGCAGCGCGTGCCCGACCCTTCCCACGATCCCGTCCTGTCTGCAGCAGCGGCGACCGGATCGCCCTATGAGATCGTTCCCTGCGATCCCGAACTCGCCGACACGGCGGCGTTCTGCGAGGCCTACGGATTCCGGCCCGATCAGTCGGCGAACGCGATCGTCGTCGTCGGCAAGAGCGACCCGCGGGTGTACGCCGCCTGCCTCGTATTGGCGACGACCCGACTCGATGTGAACGGTGCGGTCCGCAAACGGTTCGGGGTGCGGAAGGCGTCGTTCGCTTCGGCCGACGAAACGGCGGAGATGACCGGCATGCAGATCGGCGGGGTCACCCCGTACGGCCTGCCGGCCGGGCTGCCGATCTGGATCGACAGCCGGGTGATGGACTGCGACCAGGTGATCGTCGGCGGAGGATCGAGAGACCGCAAACTCTTGGTCCCCCCAGCCTCCCTGGCCGCCCTCCCAGGAGCCCAAGTGGTAGAGGCCCTAGCCAAACCCTTCGAGTAGTCGGCAGTGGTGCCACGCACAAGCTCCCAGACTCGTCGCAAGCACTGAGGCGCCGAGCCCGGCATCCCGAGTTGACCGAGCGCGCAGCGACCCGATTGTCTTCGATTCGAGCTGATTCGCGAGCTGCGCAACCCGATTGCGTCGCAAGGCGGTGACGAACCGCGAGTGTCGCCTCATGGCGGAACGAGCGGTGAGGCGGCAACGCAACGAGGCGGCGATCCAGCCGGAATCAGTGGCGGAAGTGGCGTTGGTGGGTGAAGACCATCGTGATGCCGTGCTCGTTGGCGGCGGCGATCACTTCCTCGTCGCGAACGCTGCCACCGGGTTGGATCACGGCCTTGATCCCCGCCGCAGCGGCGGCGTCGAGGCCGTCGCGGAACGGGAAGAAGGCGTCGCTGGCGCAGATCCCACCTTCGGCCCGACCGTCCGACCGGTCGGCTGCGATGCGGGCCGAGTCGAGCCGGTTCTGCTGACCGGCGCCGATGCCGTAGGCCTGGCGGTCCTTGACGTACACGATCGCGTTGCTGGTGACCACCGCGCAGACCTGCCAGGCGAACACGAGGTCGTCCCATTGAGCGTCGGTCGGTTGCGCCTCGGTGACGACCTGCCATCCGCTGCGGTCGACGGACACCAGATCGGGCTGCTGCACGATGAACCCACCGTCGAGCGGCTTGAGATCGAACGGCCATTCGGCCGGAGCCCCGGCCGTGATCACGCGCATGTTCTTCTTGGCGAGCAGCACCTCGAGCGCGTCGTCGGCGAACCCCGGCGCGATCACCACCTCGGTGAACACGGCGCTCAGCGGCTCGGCCATCGCCTTGGTCACGGTTCGGTTGACGGCGACGATGCCACCGAAGGCGCTGACCGGGTCACATGCGTTGGCCTTGACGTAGGCGTCGGCGATCGGATCGGCCGGATCGGTGCCGACCGCGACACCGCACGGGTTGGCGTGCTTGACGACCACGCAGGCGGGGTCGTCGAATCGGTGCACCAGCCGCCAGGCCGCCTCGGTGTCGTACAGGTTGAGGTAGCTGAGCGCCTTGCCGCCGTGCTGGGTCATCGTGTCCCACCAGCTGGTGGCGCCACTGAAGCGGTAGCGAGCACCCTGCTGGTGCGGGTTCTCGCCGTAGCGCAGGATCTCGGCCCGTTCGAGCGCCAGATGCATGGTGCGAGGCAGCGGCTCGGGCTCGGCTTCTGTTGCGTCGAACCACGTGACGATCGCGGCGTCGTAGGCGGCCGTGTGGGCGAACGCATCACGCGCCAGCCGGCGTCGTGTCGGCAGTGTCACCTCGCCGTGCTCGCCGATCTCTGCCAACACCGCCGGATAGTCGGCGGGGTCGACGAGGATCGCCACGTGAGCGTGATTCTTGGCGGATGCCCGCACCATCGCCGGGCCGCCGATGTCGATCAGCTCGATCCCCGGTTCGCTCGAGAACGGATACAGGTTGCTGACCACCAGCGAGATCGGCTCGATGCCGTGCTCGGCCATGTCGGCCTGGTGCTCGGGCTTGGTCGGGTCGGCCAACAGGCCACCGTGCACCTTGGGATGCAACGTGACGACCCGATGGTCGAGGATCGCCGGCACGCCGGTCAGGTCGGCGACGTCGGTGACGGGCACACCCACCTCGGCGACCGCGCGAGCGGTACCGCCGCTCGAGACGATGCTCCATCCGAGCTCGTGGAGCGACTTGGCGAACTCGGCGATTCCGGACTTGTCGTAGACGGAGAGCAAGCGCGGTGGGCACGTAGTGGACCGTAGTCATCGCATCGACCCAACGCGCAGCAAACCGAACGAAATGTCAGCCGATCGGAAATGCGCAGGTGGACGTCGGCAGAGCAACTACGTTGCTGAATCGGGAATCCATTCGACGAGAGGGATTGGACAACATGGACTTCAGCAAATTCAAGACCAACGACTGGCTCGATCATCGGCGGTGGGACTCGGGATGCTCATCTTCGGCACGTTCTTCGACTGGCTCAAGGTGTCGTTCGGCGGGTTCGGCCTCTCGGGGGCCAATGCCTTCGACTTCTTCTTCACCGGCACCGTCCCGTGGATTCTGCTGATCGGCGCAGCGCGTCGTGACGGTCCTGCGGGTGCAGGGCACGATCAAGGACGGAGGCGTGCCATGGCCGATGGTGATCGTCATGGCGACCCTGCTGGCGGCCGTGCTGCTGCTGATCCGCATTCCTCTTCAACCCGGCGCCGGCCCGATCGGTGCCGATCGGGCGGATCGGCATGATCCTGAGCTTCCTCTCCGGTCTGGTCGCGGCTGCCGGCGGCGTGATGAGCTTCACCGCCAGCGGTGGCAACATCAAGGACCTCGCCGACGTCAACAAGATCAAGGACGCCTTCGACGGCGACGACGACTGAGCGCGCCGATGCCGCGGACATGCAGAACTGACGAGGCCCCGCCGACCGGCGGGGCCTCGTCGCGTCCACCGCAGAGCGTGACGTTCGTGATTCAGAGGGCGGCGACGATCTCGGCCATCAACTCGCCCGCTTCGGTCGGGTTGAGGCCGACCTTCACACCGGCCGCTGCCAGTGCGTCCATCTTGCCCTGGGCGGTGCCCTTGCCGCCCGACACGATCGCGCCGGCGTGGCCCATCTTCTTGCCGGCCGGGGCGGTGACACCGGCGATGTAGGCGCTCATCGGCTTGGTGACGTTGGCCTTGATGTACTCGGCCGCCTCTTCCTCGGCCGAGCCGCCGATCTCGCCGATCATCATGATCGCGTGCGTCTCGGGATCGGCCTCGAACTCGCTGAGGCAGTCGATGAAGTTCGTGCCCGGCACCGGGTCGCCGCCGATGCCGACGCACGTCGACACGCCGATCCCCTTCTGCTTGAGCTCGTACAGCGCCTGGTAGGTGAGCGTGCCCGAGCGGCTGACGATGCCGACGTTCGGACCGTCGGCCGTCGGCAGCTGGGCGATCTCACCGGCGGTGATGCCGATGTTGCACTTGCCGGGGCTGATGATGCCCGGGCAGTTCGGGCCGAGCAGGCGGGTGTTCGGGAAGTCGCGGACGAGGGTGTTGAAGACCTTCGCCTCGTCCTGGGCCGGGATGCCCTCGGTGATGCACACGACGAAACCGATGCCCGCCTCGGCCGCCTCGAGGATCGCGCCGGGCGCGAACTTCGGGCGGCACGGCGGCGAACGACGCGGTCGCGCCGGTGGCGGCGACGGCCTCGGCGACCGAGTTGAAGATCGGGATGCCCTCGACGTCCTGGCCGCCCTTGCCGGGCGTGACGCCGCCGACGATCTGGGTGCCGTAGTCGCGGTTGCGCAGGCCGTGGTAGCGTACCCTGGCCACCGGTCAGGCCCTGGACGATGACCTTGGTGTTCTCGTTGACGAAAATTGCCATGTCGGTGCCTCCTCAGTTCCGCCGATCGCGACGGCCGGCTCGAGCGGCCTCCGAGCATGGTCGGCTTCGAGCACAGCTTCTCCTCGGGGATACCGGCGTCGACCAGGATCTGCGCGGCCCTCCTCGGCGTTGGTGCCGTCGAGGCGGATCACGATCGGCGCCTGCAGGTCGACACGATCCATCGCCTCGACGATGCCCTTGGCGACCTCTTCGCCGCGGGTGATGCCGCCGAAGATGTTGATCAAGATCGACTTCACGCTCTCGTCGAAATTGATCACCTCGAGCGCTCCGGCCATCACGTCGGCGTTGGCGCCGCCGCCGATGTCGAGGAAGTTCGCGGCGGCGCCGCCGACCTGGTTGACGACGTCGAGCGTCGACATCGCGAGCCCGGCGCCGTTGGCGATGATGCCGACCGAACCCTCGAGGCCGATGTACTGCAGGCCCTTCTCGCTCGGCCATCTGCTCACGTTCGTCCATCTCGGTGAGACCGCGGAACTCGTCCCACTCGGGGTGACGGAAGCTCGGCGCTGCCGTCGAGCGTGACCTTGGCGTCGAGCGCGTGCACCTCGCCCGTGGGCTTGAGGATCAGCGGGTTGATCTCGGCCAGGTCGCAGTCGCCCTCGGTGAAGCAGCGGTACAGCTTGACCAGGATGTCGGCGGCGCCGTCGAGCGCCCGCTCGGGCAGCTTGGCATCGACGGCCGCCTGACGCGCCGTGGCGAGGTCGAGCCCGTCGACCGGGTCGATGTGGAGCTTGACGATCGCGTCGGGGTTGGACTCGGCGACCGTCTCGATCTCGACGCCGCCCTCGGCCGACAGCATCAGCAGGTGCTGCTTGGCGGCGCGGTCGAGCGTGAAGCTGGCGTAGTACTCCTCGTCGATGTCGGAGGCCTGCTCGACCCACAGCCGTTGCACGACGTGACCCTTGATGTCCATCCCCAGGATGTTGCCGGCGTGTTCGCGAACCTCGTCGGGCGTGTTGGCGAGCTTGATGCCGCCGGCCTTGCCGCGTCCGCCGACCTGCACCTGTGCCTTGACGACCACCGGGTAGCCGGCCAGCTCGGCGGCGGCGAGCGCCTCGTCGACCGTGTCGGCCTTGTCGCCCGGACTGACCGGGATGTCATAGCGGGCGAAGTACTGCTTGCCCTGATATTCGAACAGATCCACTGATCAGCCTTCCTGAGGTTCGTGTACTGCGATTCGTGTGTCGGGTCGTCTATTGGTCGGTGCGTTCGTCGAGGGCGGACTCGAGCCATGCGCTGATCGTCCGCAGGGATGCACCGGGCTGGAAGATCTCGGCGATCCCTTGCTCTTTCAGCGCTCGGACGTCGGCGTCGGGGATGACACCGCCGCCGAAGACGAGCGTGTCGTCGAGATCCCGCCGTGCCAACTCTTGCACCACACGCGGAAACAGCGTCAGGTGGGCCCCCGACAGCAGCGAGAGACCGACCGCGTCGGCGTCCTCTTGGAGAACGGTCTCGGCGATCTGTTCGGGTGTCTGGTGGAGCCCCGTGTAGATCACCTCGAAACCGTGGTCGCGCAATGCTCGCGTGATGGTCTTCGCCCCACGGTCGTGCCCATCGAGTCCGGGCTTGGCGACGACGACGCGGTACTGACGTTTCACGAGAGAGTCACCCTATTCGCTGATCGTGATCGACCACCAACTTGCGGGTCCGAACTGTCCCCTCGAGCATCCGCTCCGGCAGACTGTGGGGGTGCCACTCCCCGAGCTGCGATCACCGGTTGCGCGGGCCGTGATGCCCGTGATCGGCGGCATCGTCCTGTTCGCGGCGATCGGAGCCGTCACATGGGGGATTGCGGCGTTCATCTCCAGCGGAGGTTCTGGCACGACCGATCGGCTGGCGCCGAGCACGTTCGAGATCGGCAACGTGGTCGGTCTCGCCGAATCGGTGGCCGAGGACGGCCCGCTGCTGTTTCCCGAACTCGGCACGGCGATCGGCACCCGCTCGATCGTGGTCGACCACACCGGGACCAGCGCTGACGATGGTTGGCGGGTGTACTGGGCCTACCCGGCCGATCGTGACGCCACGTGCGTCGTCGAACAGGTTCGAGGTACGTCCGACTTCATCGACTGCACGGGGCGCACGATCGACGTGAGCGAGCTGTCGCCACCTGACGCCGGTGTGTTCCCGATCGTGCGCGATCGCACGACGCTCTTCATCGATCTGCGCGGCGCCACGCTCGCCGCCACGACCACCGACAACACCTGACGGCCCGAGGTCCGGGCTGCCAGGGTCCTTCGACCCTCCCGCGCCCCTATCCTGCGGTGCAGAATCAGGAGGCACGCCGGACGGCGGAAAGCCGTTCGCCAGACATCGCCAGACATCGACACACATCGCGGAGGGGCAGGATGCACGAACATCTCACCGAAAAGATCAGGAATGTTGCTTTGATCGGTCACGGTGGGGTGGGAAAGACCACGCTCGCCGAGGCGTTGCTGCATCATGCCGGGCTCACCACCCGTGCCGGCTCGGTCGACGATGGCACGAGTGCCCTCGACCGCGACCCCGAGGAGATCCAGCGCGGCTCGAGCGTGTCGTTGGCGGTTGCATCATTCGACTGGAAGGCCACCGACGGCGAGCGGTACCGGGTCAACCTGTTCGACACGCCCGGCCACCCCGACTTCGAGGCCGAGGTCGACGCCGCCCTGGCGGTCGCAGATCTCGCCGTGCTGGTCGTCAGCGCTGCCGACGGGCTGGAGGTCGGCAGCGATGCGGCCTGGCGCAAGTGCACCAAGCGCGGTCTTCCGCGAATGGTCTTCGTCACCCGCGAGGACAAGCACCGCGCCAACTTCGAAGGTGTCGTGGCTGAACTGACCGACGCGTTCGGCTCGGGCTTCCTGCCGATCGAGTTGCCGTTGGGCGAGGAGGAAGCGTTCCACGGGGTCGCCGATGTGCTCACCGAGCAGGCCCACGAGTACGAACCGGATGGGACTCATCACATCGAGCCAATTCCCGATGATGTCGCCGCCCACGAGCACGAGGTGCACGAGCAGGTCGTCGAGGAGATCGTGTCGGGTGACGACGAGCAACTCGAGCGATACCTCGAAGGCGAAGATTTCACACCGATCCAGCTCGAGCGCACACTCGCCGGCGAGGTACTGGCGGGTACGCGCTTTCCGGTGCTGGTCGGCTCCGGTTCCACCGGTGTCGGGGTCGACCGGCTGGCCGACTACATCTGCGAGCTCGGCCCGTCACCCGCTGACCGGCCCGTGACCGTGACGGCAGGAGATCGCACCGTCGAGATCAGCCCCGACCCGTCCGAAGCCCCGCTGCTGTACGTGTTCAAGACCGTGTCCGACCAGTACGTCGGCCGTATCTCGATGTTCAAAGTGGTGTCGGGAACCCTCCGTCCCGACACCACCTTGCGCGATATGTCGACCGGCGAGGACGAGCGGTTGCACGCCCTCTTCCATCTCCACGGGTCGGAGCAAACCCAGGCTAATCGACTGGTGGCGGGCGACATCGGCGCCGTGAACAAGCTGACGTCGGCGGCGACCGGCACCACGCTCGCTCCGGCGTCGCAGCCGGTCGTCGTCCCATCGGTCGAAGCGCCGACCGCGCACCTCGCCGTGGCGCTCGTGCCGCTCACACAAAGCGACGACGACAAGCTTTCCGAGGCGCTGCAACGCCTCACGCAGGAAGACCCGTCGCTGGTCGTCGGACACGACGAACTCTCGCGTCGGGCAGTCCTGCACGGGGTCGGCGACGCCCACCTCGCCGTCGCACTGTCGCGGCTGGAACGCAAGTACGGCGTGAAAGTGTCGACCGAGGAGCGTGCGCGTCCAGTATCGGCGCACGCTCTCGCCGCGTCGTGGAGACCGAAGGCCGGCTCAAGAAGCAGTCCGGCGGCCATGGCCAGTTCGCGGTCGTCAACCTGCGGGTCTCACCGCTCGAACGCGACGGCGGATTCGAGTTCGTCGACGCCATCGTCGGCGGTTCGATCCCCAAGCAGTACGTAGCTGCGGTTCGCCACGGCATCGAGGAAGCGATGCAGACCGGGGGCAACATGGGGATTCCGATCGTCGACGTCAAGGTCGAATGCCTCGACGGCAAGACGCACTCCGTCGACTCGTCCGACATGGCGTTCAAGACCGCCGCCGCGTCAGGCTTCAGCGAAGCGATCGAGCGAGGAGCCCCACTGCTGCTCGAGCCGATCTCCGTGCTCACGGTGCGAGTGCCGGTCGATGCGCAAGGCGATGTGCTCGGCGACCTCAGCTCGCGCCGCGGCCGAATCGCCTCGAGCGTCACCAACGGCGACGGCGAACAGGTGATCACCGCCGAGGTGCCGACGCCCGAGATCGGCCGCTACGCGATGGACCTGAGAGCGATGACCGCCGGTCGCGGACGGTACTCGGTGCGTCAGATCGGCCACGACGTGCTGCCGGACCACCTGGCCAAGGAGGTACTGGCCGAATATGACGATGGTTGATCCGCCACCGGACCCGATCAGCAGGTGGTGAGGGTCAGGCGGTTTGCACGACGTCGAGCAGGCGCTCGACGAACAGATCGGTGTGCTGGTCGAGATAGTTGCGCTTGATCTCGAGCCCGCCGACCACGTCGGCCCCGGTTTGGCCGACCGCCGTCGACAACCGGTCGATGCTCTTGCCGGCATTGAGTGCGAACGTCAGAAAGCAGGCAGCCTTCTTGCCGCGCATCGTCGGCAGGTTGGCGATGTTGCCGAGCGCGAACGGTGCCTGACCCACCACGAACAGGCCGTGAGTCCACGTGCCGACGAGCACCAGGTCGGCGCGCTGGATCGAGGAGAGGTCGGGGTTGCCGACCTTCGACATGCCGGTGATACCCCAGCCTTCCTGCTGCAGTTTGTCACCGATCAGCTCGGCGGCTTTCCACGTGTTCCCGGTGAGGCTCTCGACGAGCAGTGCTGCCTTCATTGCATCAGATTCAAGCAGGTTCGGCGGCCGCCGTCATGCCCGAACGGCTCAGTACCGATGTCGCGTCATATTCTGATATCTTCATAGATATGCAGGTATTGCCGGAACGATCACTCGCCGACGAGACGGCAGCGCTGTTTCGTCTGCTCGGCGACCCGACCCGAATTCGTATCCTGCAGGCGCTCGCCGACACCGACGAACTGTGTGTGCACGAGATCGCCAGCGCCGTCGACACCAGCGAGACCAAGGTCTCCCAGGCGCTCCGTCTGCTGCGAACCGCCGGCGTCGTTCGAAACCGGCGCGACGGTCGCCACATCCACTACCGGCTCGACGACGACCACGTGCGCACGCTGCTCGGCGTCACCGTCGAACACCTCACCCATCTCGGCACAGCCTCATGAGCGATCACCAGCATGGCCAAGCCGGCCACTCCCACGGTCCGGGGCTCGCCAGCGCCGGCGAACGACATCGCACTCCCCTGCTGATCTCGTTCGTGCTGATCGGCGGCTTCTTCGTCGTCGAGGCTGTGACCGGAGTGCTGACGGGCTCGCTGGCGTTGCTGTCCGATGCCGGCCACATGCTGACCGACGTGATCGGTCTCGGCATGGCGCTGGCAGCGATCCAGCTGGCGAGCCGATTCCGGCTCCGGGACGATCGCCCCGAGGACGGCCACACCTTCGGTGTGTATCGGCTCGAGATCCTGGCCGCGTTCGTCAACGCCCTGCTGCTGTTCGCGGTTGCGGTCTGGGTCGTGATCGAGGCGACCCGGCGCCTGTTCGACGACCCCGAGGTGATCGGCCTCCCGATGCTGATCGTCGCCACGCTCGGACTGGGGGTCAACCTGATCGCCTTCGTGCTGCTGCGCCAGGGATCGAAAGAGTCGCTCAACGTCGAGGGCGCCTACCTCGAGGTGGTCGCCGACACCGTCGGTTCGGTCGGCGTGATCGTGGCCGCCGCGCTGCGTCGAGGGATTCGGCTGGAACTGGGCCGACCCGGTGGTGGCGATGCTGATCGGTCTCTGGATCCTGCCCCGCACCTGGCAGCTCGGCCGACCAGCGCGGTCCGGGTGCTGTTGCAGGCAGCACCCGACCACATCGATCTCCCTGCGCTGGCCGGCGACCTGGCCGCGCATCGAAGGTGTGAGCGATGTGCATGATCTGCACGTGTGGACGCTCACCTCCGAGATGGAGGCTGCGTCCGCCCATCTCGTGGTGCCGACCGGGTCCGACCAGCACGCCGTGCTCGACCGTGCCCGCGACCTGTTGTCCGCCGCCTACGGCATCGATCACGGCACGTTCCAGGTCGAGCCCGACAGCCACGAAGGGTGCAACGAACTCACCTGGTGAGCCACCAGGCCGTGTGACGGGCCTGGCGCTGACGGTTCGCCGACTACGTTGCCATCCCATGGGAAACATCGTCATTGCGGGCGGCGGCATGTGCGGTATGGCTGCCGCCATGATGTTGGCCGACGACGGTCACGAGGTCACGGTGCTCGAACGAGATGCTGCACCGCCGCCGCCCGATCCCGACAGTGCCTTCGACGGGTGGGACCGCCGCAGCGTGGCCCAGTTCGGGTTGGCCCATTTCTTGCTGGCGCGGGGCACCAGCATCCTCGAGAGCCAGCTTCCGTCCGCATATCGGCTGCTCGCCGACCACGGCGGATTCCATCTCAACCTCGTCGAGTTCCTGCTCAGCCTCCAGCCCGATGCGGTATCTGAACCCGAAGATCGGCGCTTCGGTCTGCTCACCGGCCGCCGCAGCACGCTCGAGTGGGCCCTGGCGACCGCCGCTGGACATCACCCGGGCGTCACACTCCGTCGCGGCGATGCGATCGCCGGCCTGACCACCGGCCGCATCGGTGATCGACGGGGTTCCCCACGTCACCGGGTTGCGGCTGCACTCCGGAGAGGAGGTGCTGGGCGACATCGTGATCGATGCCACCGGCCGCCGCTCCCCCACGCCCGACTGGCTCGCCGAGATCGGAGCAGTCGCCCCGATCGAGCAAGCCGAAGACAGCGGGTTCGCCTACTACGGGCGCTACTTCAGATCCGACGACGGGTCGGTCCCGCCGATGATGGGTCCGGCACTGGCGCCGTACGGAACGTTCTCGGTGCTCACACTTCCGGCCGACAACGGCACCTGGTCGGTCACCTTGTACGGCCTGTCGGAGGACAAACAACTGCGACGATTCCGGGATCCCGATGTGCACGAGCGCGTCGTGCGTGCCTGCCCGCTGCAAGCACACTGGCTCGACGGCGAGCCGATCAGCGAGATGAGGTCGATGGCCGGAGTCGTCGATCGTCACCGCCGGTTCGTGGTGGACGGCACACCGTGCGCAACCGGACTGCTGTCGGTCGGCGACTCCAGCTCGTCGACCAACCCCTCGCTGGGCCGCGGCATCACGCTCGGCTTCATCCATGTCGAGTTGCTGCGTCGCGAGATCGCTCGGCACGGTGACGATCCCGTCGCTCTGGCGCTCGCCTTCGACGAGGCGACAGAAAGCGAGATGCGGCCGTACCACGACGCGACGACCTCGCTCGACCGCCGTCGCGTGGCCGAGATGCGGGCCGAGTTGTCCGGAGCGCAGCTCGATCCCGATCCCGCCGATCAGATCGGCAACCTCGTGGCCGCCGCCAGCGCCATCGATCCGACATGCGCCCGCGCCTTCGGTGAGATCTTTCATCTGTTCGCCCTGCCCGACGAAGTCTTCGCCCGACCCGGCATGCTCGAACACGTGATGTCGTTCGCCGACAAGGTGTCGACCGATCCGCTCCCAGGGCCCGATCGAGCCGAGTTGATGGCGCTGCTGGCATGACCGTCGTCTTCGTGCACGGCAACCCGGAGGTCGCTGCGATCTGGGACCCGCTGCGGGCCGAGCTCGGCCTCGAATCAGTGGCGCTGTCACCGCCTGGATTCGGGGCCCCCGTGCCCGACGGGTTCGACGCGACCTCCGACGCCTACGCCGACTGGTTGGTCGGCGAGCTCGAACGCTTCGACGAACCGGTCGACCTGGTCGGCCACGACTGGGGCGGCGGACACGTGATGCGGGCCGCCACCCGACGCCCCGACCTGGTGCGGCGAATGGTCACCGACATCGCCGGCACCGGCGACGCCGAGTACGTGTGGCACGACATGGCTCGGCTGTGGCAAACGCCCGGCGAGGGCGAGGCGTTCGTCGAGGGTATGGCCACCATCCCGCCCGAACAGCGGGCCGAGAACTTCGTCGCCGCCGGCATGTCGCCCGAGGGCGCACGGGCCTGTGCCGAAGCCTCCGGTCCCGAGATGGGTGCCTGCATCCTGGCCCTCTACCGCTCGGCCGTCCAGCCGAAGATGACCGAGTGGGCCGACGAGTACGCGGCGCTGGAGGACCGACCTCCGACGTTGGTCGTGATCGCCGGCGAAGACCACTACACCGGTGGTGAGCTGCTGGCGCGTCGCACCGCCGAGCGCTGGGCCGCCGAGGTCGCAGTACTCGAAGGCCTCGGCCACTGGTGGATGATGCAAGACCCGGCCCGAGCGGCGGCGATGCTGCGCACCTTCCTCGCCAACTGACTCAGAGTTTCTTGAGGGGCGCCCAGGCGAGGGCGAGGTGCTTCTGGCCGAAGCCGACGAAGTTGATCACGGCCTCGGCCTTCTCGCCGGTGCCGGAGATGTCGATGATCACGCCCTCGCCGAACGCAGGGTGGGCAACGTCGTCGCCGACACGCAGGCCGAGCTCCTGTGAGTTGGCGGGCTGTGGCTGGTTCGAGGCCCGCAACGCCGCTTCGACCACACGCTCGCGATGCTCGTCGGCGGCGCGGCTGTCGGAGCCGGCACCACTGTCTGCCGCCCCACGGCGTCGGTATGGAGGCGGGTCGCCGTAGCTGCGCTCATCGCGCCGGCGGTAGCTCTGACGCCCATACGACGAGCGCCCGGTCGTGTTGCCCTTCGACTCGATCAGCTCGGTCGGGATCTCGTCGAGGAATCGGGACGGAGGGTTGTACTGGGTGTTGCCGAACAGCATCCGACTCCAGGCGTGCGAGATGAACAATCGACGCATCGCCCGCGTGATGCCGACATATGCGAGACGGCGCTCCTCCTCCATCTCGTCGGGTTCCGTGAGCGCCCGGTTGTGGGGGAACACACCCTCCTCGACGCCGGTGATGAACACCGCTGGAAACTCGAGCCCTTTTGCCGAGTGGAGCGTCATCAACACGACCTGATCGTCGTCGTCGAGCTCATCGGTGTCGGCGACCAGGGCGACCTGTTCGAGGAACTCCTCGAGCACGGTGAACTCGCGAGCCGAGCCGACCAGCTCGCCCAGGTTCTCGACGCGGCCGTGCGATTCAACCGTGTCCTCGGCTTCGAGCTCGCCGAGGTAACCCGAGTCATCGATCGCTGCCTGCAGCAAATCGCCGGGCCCGACACCTTCTTGACCGACCATCGCGCTGAGCCGGTCGAGGAACTCGACGAACGAGGCGATACCACGACGGGCCGGGCCGCTGACGCCCGCATCCTCGGCATGCCGCATCGCCTCGACGAACGGGATGCCCATCTCGCGGGCGTAGTCGTCGAGCCTGCCGACGCTGGTGTCACCGACGCCGCGCTTGGGCACATTGAGGACACGCTTGAGGCTGACCTCGTCGAGCGGGTTCAGGACCGCACGCAGGTACGCCATCGCATCCTTGATCTCACGCCGATCATAGAAGCGTGTACCGCCGACCACCTTGTACGGCACGCCGAGCCGCATGAGCGCCTCTTCGATCACGCGTGCCTGGGCGTTGGTGCGGTACAGCACCGCCATCTCGCGCCAATTCGTGGCGTCGTCGCTGTGCAGTTGTTGGGCCGTGCCGGCGACCCACATCGCCTCGTCGCCCTCGTCCTCGGCGTGGTACCGGATGATCCGTTCGCCCCCGCCCAGGTCGGTCCACAGGTTCTTCGGCTTGCGCTCGACGTTGTGATCGATCACCGCGTTGGCGGCGTCGAGGATGGTCTGCGTCGATCGGTAGTTCTGATCGAGCACGATCGTGGTGACGTCAGGAAACGCATCCTCGAACTGCAAGATGTTGCGGAAATCGGCTCCGCGGAAATTTGTAGACGCTGTTGTGCACCATGCCCCACCGGCGACGTAGGTGTGAATCCGCTCGACCTCGAGGTCGTAGACCGGGCCCGAGTACGCCTCGAACGAGACGTCGTCGACAGCGGCGGCACCGAGAACTCGCCGTCGCGTCTCGACCAGCATTTCCATGCCGGGCCGGGCGTTGGCGATCGGCATCAGGTCGTAGACGACCCCGTCGTGGCTGAGCCGCCGGCGAACCTCGATGCCCGCCGGCGTCGGCGAACCGCTTGGCGTCGGCGAGCGCCGCGGCGTAGCTCTTGTACGACCGTCTCGTATCGAAGGCTGCCGTGACTTGCGCGGATCGCAAGCGTGTAGCCGGCCGCACGCAGCTCGATCGGCGACGTCCGTGCGGTTCGACGACCACTGCACCCGGTGGTAGCCGACCTCGGCGCGTGCGTCGGAGAACATGGTGAGGTTCACCGTCGCTCGACGAGCACCGTTCTGCGGGCGGTGGTGCGGAAACTCAGCGGTCAACTCGAGATCCGCGAGCAGATGCTTCGCACGGTCGCCGGTGTCGATCGACTCGTACAGGCGTCGCAGCCACACCTCGTCCATCGCGAGGCCCCGGCCCGACGTCGTGGAAACACGCCGTCGGAATGCCGTACTCGGCGGCGAACCACGACTCGTAATAGGCCGCCTCCGCCGAGCGAGTCGCACACCTTCAACACCCACGCCGCGTCGGCATGCTCCTGGTTGGTGCGCACGAACAGCCCGTGCTTCTGTGCACCCCTGCGGAAACGGGTCGAGCGCCGACGGTGCGGCCGATTCGCCAACCCCGGTCGGCTCGGTACATCAGGTACACGAGCCATGAGTACCGTGTTGCGAGGCACCAGCCGCATCGGCACGAGGTGCCCGGGCGTCGCCGCCACCTGATCTGCCCGCGACGCTCGACCCTCACGAGGCGGCCGTCGTACCTGCCCCTCGTGGACGTGGACGACCGGCGGCGGCCACGGCGTGCCGACCGTCTGGCTGGCCCCGAGCACCTCGTCGCCGATCACGATCGACTCGATCGGCCGCGTGCCGTCGCGGTGTGCTGACCATCGTGCCGGCGGGGAAACACTGGTCGGTGTCGCCCACGACGCACACGTTGTGGTGGTCGCCGGCGAGCATCAACACGATCTCGTTCTGGGCTTGGTTGGTGTCCTGGTACTCGTCGACGAGGATGTGGCCGAATCGCCGGCGATAGTGGTCGAGGATGTCGGGGTGCTCACGGAACAGGCGCACCACGTTGAGCAACAGATCGTCGAAGTCCATCGCTCCGGCGCGCTCGAGGCGGGTCTGGTACTCGGCGTACACGTCGGCGTGTTTGCGATCGAAGATGTTCTCCGCCTTGGCGATCGCACCGTCGGGACTGACCAGTTCGTTCTTCCACAGTGAGATCAGACTGTGCACGCCACGCGGCGTGAAACGCTTGGCGTCGAGACCGAGATCACGGATGACGTAACCGGTCAACCGCACCGCGTCGGCCTGGTCGTAGATCGAGAACGTGCGCGGATATCCGAGTGCCTCGCCGTCGCGCCGCAGGATGCGCACGCACGCCGAGTGGAACGTCGCTGACCCACATCGCCTTGACGACCGGCCCGATCAACGCTGCGACCCGCTCGCGCATCTCGGCGGCTGCCTTGTTGGTGAACGTGATCGCCAGGATCTCCGATGGACGCGAGCCCTGGTCGATCAGATGGGCGATGCGATGGGTGAGCACTCGGGTCTTGCCCGAGCCGGCGCCGGCGACCACGAGCAGCGGGCCGTCACGATGCACGACGGCGTCGAGCTGATCGGGGTTGAGGCCCAGGGTGAACGGGCTCGGTCCGTTGGTGCCGGCGGACTCGTCGGCGAACGGATTGTCGGTGAACAACTCGGGTTGGGACGGATCCGACATGACCCGGTCATCCTAGGGAGGGGGTGCTGCGACGCGCCGACCCATGTTCGGCTCGTCAGTTGCCCGAACGGGCAGCCGCTGTCGCCCGAATGACACCCGTCGCGGCCCGGACGGCCCGGCGCCGAGCCGTACGGTCGAATCGTGGCCATCGCCGTCGACGAGCGGACGCCTTCAGGCGACGCATCGCATGATCACGCGCGGCTGCAACCACCCGCCGAGCAAACGGCGGAACACGAGTCGACCGCCACCTCCAGGACGACACACCCTCCGACAGGGCGCCCTGGTCAGTCGATCCAGCGCACCAAGGGTCCGTGCGGGTGTGCAGCCTGCAACGCCGCGGCCCGCGATCCGATTCGTTGTCGCCGGTCGCCGAGCACCTCCTGAACCTCCAACGCACGGTGGGCAACCGGGCTGTCGTCCAGATGCTGCGCGACGAGCGATCGGGCCCGTTCTCGGACGGGGTTCAGCGGATGGCGATCAGCGACTCGCTCGGCACCCGCGACCTACCCGGCTATCGCGAGGGCCCCGACGTCGCTGCCGAGGGTGAGGCGATGCTGCGCGGCGCTCCAGCCCAGGAGCCCTCCGAGCGGCGGAGCCGACGCAGCCGAACGACACGACACCACTCGATGGAGCAACAACCCGAGGTCGCCGAGCCAGACCGAAGTCGGGACCGCAAGCCGAGCAGGCGGTCGCCGCCGAAGACGCCAGCGACCTCGACATCGCGGCGCCGCAATCCGAGCAGCAAACGCAACAGCAACCCGAACCCGACGAACCCGAACCGGCGACCTCGACGTCGAGGCGCCCAATCGAGCAACGACGACGCAACTCGACCGCCGTCACTCGCGCCGACGGATATCACCGCACGAGGTCGCGACACGACCGACACACATCGCCGGCGAATCCGAGGCCGGTGAACTCTCCGCACTCGGCGCCGAATTGTCCGGCCCGAGCGCCGGCCCGCCCGACAGCGCTTCCGCCTCGGCGTCGGTCACTCCCCCGTCCGGCTCGGCCGGCTCGAACGCTACAGCCGGAGGAATCGAGGACTCACAGCGGGCAGCTCCGCCACCGATCGATCTCACCAAGTTCCGCCCACCCGCATCGTTGCCGATCCAACGCCTGGCCGACCCCGAGGTCGACACCTCCGAACTCGACGAACTCGATCTCTCCTCGCTCGATCGAAACCCGGACTCCAGCGAGCCCGACACGTCGGCGATCACGAGCGCCGTCGAGGGTGTCGAGTCGGCGCGTCCGAGCGGTGGCGGCGGCGTGATCGATGCGGCGCTCGACACGGCGATGGGCTATCTGACATCGGCGTTCACCTCGGCGGTGTCCCTGGTGCGGTCGGGAACCTCATCGGCCCAGAGCGACACCGAACAGGGCGCCGGCGAAGCCTCGTCGACAGCAGAGACAGCCGTCGAGGACGCCCGCACCCAAGTCGGCGACGCTGCCTCGTCGACGGCCGACGACGCCCGCCAGACCGCCACGTCCGCGTCGCGAGGAGGTGACCGGCGAGATCTCCACCACGCGCAGCTTCGTGCGAGGCATCATGGGCTCGATCGGCGGGGCGATCCGGCCACGCATCCAGGCATGGCTCCAGAGCGCCGGGTCGGACGAGGAGTTCGTCGAGTCGGTCGTCGCCCCGATCCGCCAACGACTACTCGCAGCGGATTCAGGCGATCCAGAACGTGCTGACCAGGGTCCGGATGCGGTTGACCGAGTTCGTCACCCGGGCGATGACGAACCTGATGTCGGTGACCGACCGCATCTCGACCGCCCTGACCACCGTGGTCGACACGATCCAGACCGCCATCAACGGATTGATCGAGCGGATCAGGAGCGGCATCACCCGTGTGATCGATCGCGCCGTCGCCGCGATCCGCAATGTGCCGTCGATCGTGTGGGAGCTGATCAGCGGGATCGTCAACCGGGCCGCCAACGCCGTGCGGCGCGTCGTGAACGTCGTCGCCAACGCCGTACAGCGGATCCTCAACTCGATCTTCGATGCCATCCGCAACATGATCCAGGCCGTCCGCGACGCCGTCGTCAGCCTGATCGAACGCCTGCTGAGCGCCCTGTTGAATGTGATCAACCGGATCATCACCCTGATCCAGAACACGATCGATCGTGTCGTGAACGCCATCCAGCGCGGGATCGCCTGGGTCCGCAGAACCATCCGTCGGATCGTCCAGGGCGTGATGCGAGCCGTGATGCGAGCCGCCAAGCTGATCATCGAGAACTGGCTGCGCCCGCAGCTCGAGGCGGCCAGGGCCAAGGCGCGCGCCGCCTACGAGGAGTTCCAGAGGGTCCTGCCGCAGCTGCGCCAACTGGCGGAGGAGACCAAGCAGCGGATGGAACGCTCGCTCGACCGGGGTGTCGAGCAGATGACCAGCCTCGGCGGGGACGCGATCGACAGCCTGCTCAACCCCGACGGTGACCACTTCGCGATCGGCGAAGAGATCTCCGTGTCCGGATTCGTCGGGGCCGGCGCGGTCGTCGGTGCCGATATCAGCGGCAGCTTCGTGTTCGACTTCGTCGCCGACTATGCCCACAATCAGATCGGCATCTTCAACACGATCGACATTCAGCGCCGGCGGTCACGTCGGCGCCGGCACACCCAGACGCGGCCGCCGATGTCGGCGTCACGATCGGTTGGGGCACCCAGCACAACCTGGCCTCGAAGAGCGGTCCAGGTGAGGACATCGAGACTGCTGTCGGCGGCTACAACGCCACGCTCGGCATCGGGGCCGGCGGCAACGTGCACGAGGGGCTCGGTATCGGGGTGTCGACCGGCCACAGCTTCTCGATGAGCCTCGACACGTTCGGACCAAGTCGTCTGTCCGCCGACACCAACACCCACCCCGACTCCGACACCGACACCCACTCCAACACCGACTCCCACTCCGACTCCGACTCCGACTCCGACCCCAACTCCGACTCCGACACCGACTCCCGAGTTCGACCGTCATCCGCTGGAGGGATGGACGATCCGACTTCCCGACGGGTTCGTTCACACTCGATGCCGACGACCTCACCCAGATCGGACACGCTGCCAGCGCGATTCCGCGCGAGGTCGCCCGCCACGAGGACGCCGCTGCAATCGTGCGCGTCGACGGCCACAGCAGCCCGCGCTGGCGACGACCGGGTGCCGATGAGACCGCCCAGTCCGAGAACCAGGCGTTGTCGGGCAAGCGGGCGACCGAAACCAGCAGCGCTCTGCGGGACCGGATGCCCGACGTCCCAGGTCCGCTCCAGTTGTCGAGTGCGGGGCGCGGCGACGAACTCGCCCGCAGCCAGGGCGCCACTCCGGACAGTGACGACCAGGCGTACCGGATCGCCACCATCTCCGGCGAGGTCGTGGCCACCAGGCCCGGAACAGGTGGGCTCACCACCGGAGGTGGCGGTACCGGTGGCTCGCTTCCGACGGGCGTGGGTGGGACGGCGAGCGCCGGTGGGCAGGTCGGCAGCGGTTCCTCACCTGCTGCACGATCATTCGGGTGCGCCGTGGCCTCCCAGCTTCCGATGCCACCGGGCAACTTCGGCACGATGCCGATGGACGAGTACCTCCGATCGCGCCCGTACGGCTGGGACACCACTGTCGGGGTCGGCGTCGGAGTCGGAGGCGGCGCAGAGGTATCCGCATCGCTGTCGCTCGGCCTCTCACGTACGTTCACACTCTGGAAGAGCCCCGAGCTGCCGGCAGCGGCGATGACGGCGATCCGGCTGCTGTTCGGTGTGTACAAGCTCGGCATCGACGTGCGTCACGGCGTCGCCGGTTTCGTTCGTCCGCGACGCGATCTCGATCGCTGCCGGCTGTCGAAGAGGTCGCCACCGAGATGCTGCTGGCACCGATCACCGCACTCGAGATCGCACTGGACTTCGCTGATGGCTGACAACTCCGTTCCCCCTTCCACCTGACGACGATCGGGTGATCGCCACGTACCGCTGGGACGGTGTCCCCGACCAACGACTCGACGAGTTGACCGAGGTGCGCGACGGCCTGCTGGTGATGCACGGCAACGGGTCGTCGTCGATCCACGGTTACACGCCTCACGAGTCGATCGAGCGGGACGCTCGTGATCGATGTCGTCGCCGACTTCGACACAACTCGATGACGACGAGGGGTTCGGGATCTTCGTGCGCCGCAACGCCGCCGACCGCTATGTCGGCCTGCGGATCACACCGAGGTCGCATCATGGCGATCTCGGCGTTCGACGGCGAGGAGCAGCCGATCGCCGTCGGCCCGCTCGCCGAGGGCATGGTGCTGCACCGCCGCCGCAACCGGATCTCTGTCGCAGCGGTCGGCCCGTCGATCACACTGTCGCTCAACGGCTTGGTCGTGACGAGCGTGCTGGTCGATCCGCGCTACATCGACGGCTACTGCGGCCTGCTCGTCGAACAACGCCACGACGAACCCGTCGAGGTCGCCGTCGAGTGGTGCCAGATTGCGTCGTATCTGGTGACGCCACGATCCTGACCCGGATCAGCGGGCAGCGAGGGCGGCGACACCTTGCATCTGCTCCCAGGCGATCTCGATGTCGTCGGCGGGGAAAGATGTTGATGCTGCTGACGCCGGCCGCTTCGAGCGCCGCCACATGGGCGAGGGCGTCGTCGAAGGTTCCGATCGCACCGATCTCGGCCCAGTAGTCGGCGGGCATGTCGAGCAGAGCGTCGGAACCGCCGTCGGCGACTCGCTCGGCCATCTCGTCGAAGAACGGCAGCACCTTGTACGCCGGGCGCGCTCGGTGACCAGTCTCGGCGACCAACTGGAGCGACGAACCCGTACGCCTCGCGACGTGTGTCGGCGACCGCCATCATCGTGAACGTCGCAACGTGGAAGTCGTCGGGACGTCCGGCGTGATCGAGCGCCCAATTGACGTAGGCCGGTCCGGCACCTTCGACCAGCAACACCCCATCGGCGACCCGGCCGGCGACCGCCATCGACTTGTGCTGCTGCACGCCGGCGATCACCGGCGGCACGACCGACGGCGGCTGATCGAGTTGGACGGCGTCGAGTGTGACCTCACGACCGGAGAACGTGACCTCGTCCCCCGCCAGCAGCCGTTTGACGACCGTGATCGTCTCGTCGAGCGTCGTCAGCGGCGACGGCGTGCGGGCGCCCATCTGCTGCATCCAGTTCTGGAGGCCGTGCCCGATCCCCGGGATGAAGCGTCCCGGTGCGATGTTGCACAGGGTGGCGATCTCCATCGCCGTGATCGCCGGGTTGCGGGCGACGGCCGGCATGATCCCGATCCCGACCTTGAGCGAGTCGGTGACCGCCAGCGCCGTCGCCGCCAGGCTGACGCCTGCGGTGTAGAAGCAGTCCTCGATCACCCACAGCTGCTCGATTCCGGCCGCCTCGACCCGCCGGGCGTACTCGGGCATCGCCCCAGCCGGAAACGTCCGGTCGAAACACATCCCGATCTCTGCTCGATCTGCCATTCCGCCGAACGTACACCGGCTGCCCTCCCTCGTGGCCCGCCGGGGTGATCCGAAATGGTCCCGCCGCGTAGGGTGACCGCCATGACCGATCCAGCGTTGACCAGGTGAGACCACCGAGCTCCTGCAGGCGATGATCCGCAATGCCTGCGTCAACGACGGCACGCCCGAATCGGGCGAGGAAACCCGCAACTCCGACCTGCTCCAGACGTTTCTGGAAGGCGCCGGGCTCGAGACCCAGAAGTACGAGTCGCTGCCCGGTCGCGGTTCGATCGTGGCCCGCATCGAGGGGTCGGATCCCGATGCGCCGTCGCTGTGTCTGATGGGACACACCGACGTCGTGCCCGTCAGCCCGGACGGCTGGAGCAACGATCCGTTCGGCGGCGAGCTGATCCGCGACTCTGAGGGGCGGGCCGAGATCTGGGGGCGTGGCGCGATCGACATGCTCAACCTCACATCGTCGATGGCGGTCGCCTTCCGCCACCTGGCGCGCACCGGTTTCCAGCCGAAGGGCGACCTGATCTACTTCGGTGTCGCCGACGAGGAGGCGGGTGGCACGTGGGGTGCGGAGTGGATGTTCGAGCACCACCCCGACGTGATCGACGCCGACTACTGCCTGACCGAGCTGGGAGGGTGGTCGAGCGTCGACGACCACGGCACCCGCCATGTCACGATCAACATCGGCGAGAAGGGCTTGGCGTGGCGAAAGCTGCGCGTGCCGCGGCACCCCTGGCCACGGATCGATGCCGTACGGCGCCGACAACGCCCTCGTCAAGGCGGCGGAAGTGGTACGACGCCTGTCCGAACACCGCCCAGCGCCATACGTCGGCGAGACCTGGCGTGCCCAGGTCGACTCGATGGGGCTGCCCGACGAGCTGCGAGCGGCGCTGCTCGACCCGCTCCGTGTCTACGACACGATCGCCACGCTGCCCGTGCCGATCGCCCGGGCCTGCCACGCCCTCACCCACACGACGATCTCACCGAATGTCGGCCACGGTGGCCAGAAGACGAACGTGATCCCCGACACCGTCGATCTCGAGGTCGACATCCGCACGGTGCCAGGCACCACGACCGAAGATGTCGACAGGATCATCGCTGAGGCACTGGGCGACCTCGCCAACCAGGTCGAGGTGACGACGCTGCAGAGCGGGCACCCGACCCAGTCGTCCACCGACAACCCGTTGTGGGATGTGCTGGCGAAGAACGTGCAGCTCGTCTATCCCGGCGCCAAGATCGTGCCCGGCCTGATCGTTGGCGGAACCGATGGCCGCTTCTACCGCGATCGCGGCCGGGTGGCGTACGGCGCCGGATTGTTCTCGGCCAACATGACGTCGGCAACGTTCGGCAGTCGCTTCCACGGCCACGACGAACGGATCGACGTCGAGAGCCTGGCGCTGGCGACGCAGTTCTGGATCGACATCGCCCGCGATCTGCTCACGTGACGGATCGGAATACGGCGACCGCATCCGACAGCCGTTCGGCCAACAACCGCTCCTCGGCCGGGTCGACCTCGCCGGGGCGTTCGTGGAGCAGCGACAGCCTGGCCAGCGAAGCGTGCAACCGATCGAACGTGTGCCTGCGCCCACGCTCGAGCTGTCGCCGCTGCCGCAGCAAGTGGCGCCACCCGCCGACGAACAAGGCTGCTTCGTCGGGAGCGAGGCTGTAGCGCAGCACCAGGGTCGGGATGCTCGCCACGAACCGTTCGCGCTCGCGGCCGCGCATGATGATCAAGGTCACGGCCACCGCCACGAACAGCGCGAGGAACACCAGCATCGCCACCACGATCACGGTGGCACCGATGTTCTCGTCGGCCTCGTAGGTGACATCGGACAGGGCCAGCGAGCCGTTCCACGCCGGCATGGCTGACCACGGCGAGGCCGTACCCCCACAACGCAGACGGCCAGATGCTGCGCCTCTGGCGGACCGCACGACCGATCGCCAGGCCGGTCCAGAACGTGAACAGCGGATGAGCGAAGGGCGTCATCAGCGCCCGTAAGACGAACACCGGAAGCAGGTCGCCGTCCACGTCGGCGATCGCGAAGTAGGTCATGTCCTCGACCACGGCGAACCCGATCGCCACCCAACCGGCGTACACGATGCCATCGGTCACGCTGTCGACATCGCGGCGCCGTACCGCCCACACGATGCCCAGTGCCTTGGCGCCCTCCTCGACCAATGGGGCCGATCCGATCATCGCCGCCAGCTCTCCGAACACCACGGCCACGATCGAGTTGACGACCGCGGCGGCGATGATGGCGACACAGGCACCCCACAACAGGGCGTGCACCTTGGACGACCGTGGCTCGGGCTCGACGCGATCCAGCCATGACAACACCGGCAGCACGATCAGCAGCGGGACGAGCCCAGCGACCACGGCCCACGGCGAACTGACGCCGATCACGAGCAGCATCAGGGCGGTCAGTACCCCGCACACGACGACCGGTGGGCTCAAGAAGCGCGGGAGTCGGGGGCGGCGACCGGATTCGGCCTCATCCGACGATCTTCCGGAACCCGTGAACCCGGTCCACGACGTGCCGTCGAACCAGCGCCAGGCCGTGACACCGAACGGATCGGGGTACCAACCGGCTGCGGCGACCGTGCGGTCGGCAGCAGGTGCCGGCAACGGACCCGGTGGTGATTGTCCGGTCACCGTTCGTCCCCGACGAACGCCCGCATGTGGAACAACATCTGGTCGGCACCGTAGACGAGGTCGGCGCCGACCGGGCAGGCCCGGCGCGGCAGCGCAACCGTCGTGCAGGCAGTCGGGGTCGCCGCCCGAGCGGACATGCGACGCGCACGCCGACGAGTCGTAACCGTCAGCGGTGAACGCATGGACGGGACAGTTGGTGAGACATGGTTGGTCGGCGCACGAGACGCACGGCGACGTCATTCCGCCGACGACCGGGAGACCGACGACCGGCTGGTCGAACAGGAACGCCCCTCGATACGCGTGCCACAGGCCGAACTCGTGGTGGACCAGCATGCCGATCGGTGATGGCCACACATCGTCGGCCCGCTGAGCCCATCGTTGGAATGGCTGGAACGGCTCGTCACTGGGGTGCACGAACGCCGCACCGAACTCGGTGGCGATCGGGCCGAGCGTCGCTCGTGTCCAGGTGTCGAGCGGGTGTGGACCGGAGGGTTGCTGCCGTCGGAATCGCTGCCACATGGCGCCGCCGACGTTGCCGATCACGACGACGCAGCGAACGGCAGCCCCATCGGGCATCGTGAGCGAATCGTCGGGGTCCGTCACGAAGCCGCCGCGTGCCACCATCCCGGTCGACGCGATTGCGGCAGAGATGTCGTGATAGTCGGCGATCCCTGCCATGCCCGCAGGCTACGTCGGCGGGATCGTCCAATCCCTGGCAAACTGGGGACATGCCGGATCTGGAAACGATGCCTGCCGAGACGATCCCCGATGTCGATGAGATCGCCGAGACCGACGAACCGATCGTCGCCCACATCGTGAAGGTCGGTCCCGGCGAGTCGGCCACCGCCAAGGTGCTCGAGGCACGCGTGCTGGGCACCCCGCTCGAAGCGCTGTGCGGCCACGTGTGGGTGCCCGCCCGCGATCCGAAGCAGCTCCCGGTCTGCCAGGCCTGCAAGGAGACGTACGACATGTTCAAGATCTTCAACGATGGTCTGCGCGATTCACCTTCCGATTGACCCATGACGAATGACCTCAACATCAGGTCGGCTGTCAGAGCTCTGATCGTCGACGAGCACGAACACGTGCTCCTGCTGCGATTCGAGTTTCCGGACGCTTCGGCATGGGCCCTGCCCGGCGGCGGGCTCGAGCCCGGCGAGTCACCCGAAGAGTGCTTGCGTCGCGAGCTGCACGAGGAGCTCGGTCTCACAGACTTCGCGATCGGGCGACACATCTGGAATCGGTTGCACATCATCCCGATCCTCAACACCCGGTTCGATGGGCAACGCGATCAGATCCACCTGGTGCACACCGGGCGATTCGAACCTGAGCCGACGATCGGCTGGGAGCAGATGCGGGCCGAGCATGTGCACGAGATGCGTTGGTGGAGTCTCGATCAGATCGCCCAGGCATCGGCCACTCGATTTGCCCCGAGAGATCTCGGCCGCCTGCTGCAGTCGGTGCTTGCCGACGGCCCGCCGCGCGGTGCCGATCGACACCGGGGTCTGACATGGCATCCACCGACGCACCCTTCGATCGACCGGTCGGGCGGCCGGTCGCCCCACCCTCCGGCAAGCAGGTTCAAGATTTCCTCAAGGCACGCCACCCGACCACCGATACATCGAATATGAACGAGATCGACGTCTCGATGCATCAGCTGATCGACCACGTGGTCGATCAGGTTCCTGGTGTGCTCGGCGCGCTCGTGAGCAGCGCCGACGGGCTGGTGATCGCGTCTCGGATCACCCACAACACCGGGCTCGACGCGGCGGCAATCGCCGCCATGTCAGCTGCCGTGCTGGGCCTCTCGAACCGACTCGTGCAACTGATGGGTGCTGCGCCCACATCGTTCTCGCACCAGCGCTCCGACGACGGGCAGGTGTTCGTATTCGGGATATCAAGAGTGGCGGTGCTGACCGTGCTGGCCGACCCCACCGCCGCCCCAGCCCAGATCCAGAGCGTCGGCCGCGAAATCGGGCTCGGGCTCGAGCGCCTGTTCCGCGGCACCGCCAACGTCTGACCCCCGGTGCCACCGGCGCGACAGCAGTCGCCCGATCAGGTCGGGCGACTGCTTGCTCGAGGTTTCGAAGATCAGGTTTCGATCGGAAGGTCGGCCGCCGTCCAAGCGAGCCAGCTTCCGCTGAACCCCTTCACATTGTCGTAACCGAGCACGTGCAGGATCGGGATCGCGAGCGAGGCACGGTAGCCCGACTTGCAGTACACGATCACCGTCGTGTCGGTCGGAATCTCGACGTCGGCGCCGGCCAGCGTGCGCAGGGGGGCGTTGACGGCGCCGGGGATGTACCCCTCGGCGTACTCGGACGGCTCACGCACGTCGAGCATGAAGGCGCCGGCATCGATGGCGTCGCTGACTGCAGCGGCATCGCCGGCGGTCAGGAAGCCATCGGGGATCGTCGACAGGAAGCCGTCGACCGCGGCGACGAGCTCGGGCTGCAATCCGGGATCGCCGAACACCTCGGCCTCGACCGCCTCGGTCGAGACCTCTTCCTCTGCAGCGGTCCAGCCGTCCCATCCGGCCCCAGAAGGCGAGCACGTTGTCGTATCCCGTCATGCGCAGCGACGAGGTCGCCATGCCGGCACGCCACCCGGACTTGCAGTACACGATGACCTGCTGGTCGGTCGGGATCTTGTCGAGGTTCTGAGCGAGGGTACGGAGCGGGATGTTGACCGCATCCAAGATGTGGCCCTCGGCGTACTCGGCCTCGGTGCGCACGTCGATCAACACGGGATCAGCGGCGGCCATCGCGTCCTTGAATGCGGCGAGATCGCCGACGCTCATCCATCCCTCGGGAATCGTGCTGGCGTAGTCGTTGACAGCGGCGACCAGATCGAACGCAGGGGCGGGCTCGGTCGTTTCAGGGGCGGGAGCTTCGGTCGTCTCGGCGGCCGGGGGCTCTGTGGCCTCGGTGACCGGTGCCTCGGTGGTCTCGGTGGCCGGTGCCTCCGTGGTCTCGGCGGCAGCAGGCTCGGTGGCCTCGGTCTGGGCGAGCGGCGAATCGTCGGCGATCGTCTCGGAGGTGGCATCGTCGTCGCCTCCACAGGCGGCGATCGCCAAGGCAAACACCAACGGCAGCGCCATCAAAGGGTGGCGACGCTTGGAGTTATGCATGGGTGTCCTTTCGGGTTCGTGTTCTTCTTTGGGGGGGTGCCGGCGGAGCCGGCGTGGTTGAACGATTCGCCGGGGCGGGTCAGGTCACCGCCTCCGCCTCGACAGCTTCGGCTTCGGCCTCGGCTTCGACGCCCGGCTGCGGCTTCGGCTTCGGCTTCGAGCTCGTCGACCCACTTGGCGTGCTCGAGCCGGGCCTCGATCTTCGGGCGACGTAGCCGGTCGTCATGCCGGACAGCGCCTTGTAGACGAAGGTGAAGTAGAGGTGACCGACCAGCAGCAGGGTCGAGCGCCAGCATGCGACAGGTCGTGGATGACCGCCGCCCAGGCCAGACCGGACGGCACCGAGGGTCGGCTTGAAGAACCACATGAGCCAGACCGTGACCACGATCGACGCCGACACCATCACGACCGCTGCGTGGTGCAGCTTCTGGCCGGCGTTGAGCCGTCCCTGCGGCGGCATCTCGGTCGGCGTGCCCCAAGGCGTAGCGGTACAGGTGCTTGAGCCACTCGATGTCGTCACGGTCGTACTTGAACGAGTCGACCAGCAGTTCCTTGGCGCCTTCCCGGTCGGTGAACCAGTAGACCACCGGCACCGCCATGAAGCCGATCGCGGCGACCCGGTGGAGCCAGCCGCGAGTTGCCGCCCGCGGCGAGCGAACGACGAGCGGACCCCACAGCAGGACGAGACCGGTCAGCAGCAGCAGCAGGAACGAACTCGCGCAAGCAGGGCGTGGACGATGCGCTGGTTGCGCCGGTAGCGGAGGACCTCGTGTGTCGTGGTCGTGTGCCATGTCAGCCCTCCTCGCTCTCGTCGTCGGTGCCGGCGGCGTGATCCGGCGACGCCGATCTCGCCGCTTCGATGCGGCGCAGCTCCTGCCATGTGGTTGCGGCGTGCGATCACACCGGCGACCCCGGCGGCAACCGCGGTCGCCGCGGTGAGGCGCGATCGAGCCGGGCTGGACGACCTTCTGCCA
The DNA here is from genome assembly GCA_963722635.1 of uncultured Acidimicrobiaceae bacterium. Lineage (GTDB taxonomy): Bacteria > Actinomycetota > Acidimicrobiia > Acidimicrobiales > Ilumatobacteraceae > Ilumatobacter. The sequence goes on along the minus strand of CAVRNX010000010.1, from coordinate 21,508 downwards.
GGCCGATGCGACCAGCGGCGGGTCCGGGTCGAGCGGAAGATCGAGCTGCCTCGGGGTCGTCGGGGAGCACCATGATCACGCCGAGGCCGCCGGCCTGGGTCTCGCCGTACACCTGGGCGTTGGGATACCGATCCTGCAGCGCCGTCGGCCCGGCGGTGGGCCTCGGCCAGGATCTCGTCGCGGTCGCCGAATGCGAGGGCGCGGCTCGGACAGGTCGTCACGCACCACGGGTCGCCGCCGGCCTTGACGGTGGCGGCGCAGCCGTCGCACTTGCTCGGACAGGCCATCGACCATCTCGGGCACGTCGTACGGGCAGGACTCGACGCAGTAGCCACATCCGCTGCACGCGTCGCGGTCGAGCCGGGTCAGGCCGTCCTCCTTGAAGAGCGCGCCGGTCGGACACACCGAGACGCAGGCGGCGTCGGCGCAGTGGTAGCAGCGATGGTTGTCGAAGCCGCCCGTCGAGATCGGGGAACGTCGCCGCGGGTCTGCTCGATGATGCTGGATGTACTGCGTGCCCTCCGGCGAGCTCGTTGCCGGTCTTGCAGGCGCACACACAGGCCTGACAGCCGATGCAACGTCCGAGGTCGAGGAGGAATGCGTCTTGGCCATGTCACACCTCCTTCCGGAGTCCGTACGAAGTTGACCCGCATCCCGGCTCCACCGCTGATGGGATCGAGGGTGTAGCGGGTCTGCAGCTTGGTGTCGCTGGCGCCCCTGCCGTTGGCCCGGGTCAGGCCTGCGGACGTCCTGGCCGAAGCCGTGGACCATGAAGACGGCGTCGGTGCGGATCCGTTGGGTCGCCTTGACCTTGATCGGGCCGTGCGGGCGCCGTCCTGGTTCTCCAGCCACACGTCGTCGCCGTCGTCGACACCCGTCGGCCGCGGCGGCGTCCTCGTTGACCACAGACCTCGTTCTCCGGATACAGCTCGTTGAGCACCGGGGTGTTCTGGGTCTTGGCGAACGTGTGCACCGGATGGCGGCCGTAGAGCAGGCGGAAGTAGCCGTCGGGCGGCTCATCGATCGGTTCGTAGACCGGCATCGGGTCGTGGCCGGCCTCGGCCAGTTGCTCGGAGTACAGCTCGATCTTCTCCGACGGCGGTGTGGAACGGCTGACGTCCCCTCGAAGTCCTCGAGGTAGGGCTTGCCGTTCTGGATGATGACGCCGCCCTCGGCCCGCATCTCGTCGAGGCTCGAACCGACGGACCGCAGCCGCGTGTTGAGGTACTCCTCGATCGTCTCCCACTTGAAGAAGGCCTCGAGACCGACCCGCATGCCCGAGCTCGCGGGCCATCCACCACGCCGGGCTTGGTGTCGTACATCGGCTCGATCGCCGGTTCGCGCATGGCGATGTACGGCGTCTTGTGCGGCAACCGTCCACAGCTCGTCGTAGCGCTCCAGGTAGCGTCGCCTCGGGCAGCACGACGTCGGCCCACGCGACGTGCTCCTGGGGCAGCACATCGATGGCGACGACGAAGTCGAGCGCCTTGAGCGCTTCGATGGTGCGCGGCTCGTTGGGAATCGAGTTGAGCAGGTTGGTGCCGTAGACGATGAGACCCTTGATCGGGTACGGGTCGCCGGTGATCATCGGGTCGATCAGCTCCTGCAGCGCCGTGGCGCCACGCAGGAACGTGTCGCGGGCGCCGTCGGCTCGGGCCTTGCCGGTGGGCCCGAGCGGCAGCTCGTCGCTCACCTCGCCCGGCTCGGCCGAGCAGCCGCCGGAGCTGCCGGCCACGGCGAACGGCGGATGCGGATAGTCCTCGAGGTACGGCGACTTGTTGAAGTACATCCCGCCGTGGCGGCCGTAGGCGCCGAGCAGGGCGTTGACCAGGTAGGTCGCCCGCATCCGCTGGGTGTCGTTGCCGTACCAGGTGACGTGGCGACCGGGCATGATGACCGACTGTGGCGGATGCTCGGCCATCACCCGGGCCGTCTTGCGGATCTGGTCGGCCGGCGAGGTCGGTGATCGCCGCCGCCCACTCGGGGGTGAAGTCGGCGACGTGGGCGGCGAGCTCGTCGAAGCCCGTCGGTCCACTCGTGCGACGTAGTCGGCGTCGTAGAGCTTCTCGGTGATCATCACGTTCATCCAGGCGAGCAGCAGCGCCGTGTCGGTGCCCGGCTTGATCGGCAGCCAGTGGTCGGCCTTGGCGGCGACGCTGGAGAAGCGGGGGTCGACGACGATGACCTTGGCGCCGCGGCTCCACGTCGTGGCGAAGTCCTGCATCACCGTGTTGCGGGTGTCCTCGCCGATGTGGCTGCCGATCAGGGTGAGGCACTCGAGATCTCCCAGTCGACCGGCTCGTGGCCACCGACGGGCAAGCCGTAGGTGAGCTGGCTGCCTCTTCGCGGGGGCTGAGACACAGCGACGACGACGGCTTGGCGGCATTGGGTGTGCCCCACGCCTGGGCGAAGTAGTCGGTGAACCAGAACTCGCCGGAGGTGTGGCCGAAGATGGCGAGCGCCTCGGGGCCCGTACTTGTCCTTGATCTCGTTGAGCTTGGCGGCGATGTAGTCGAGCGCCTCTTCCCAGGTGACCTCCTCGAACTTGCCCTCGCCACGCTCGCCGGTGCGCATCATCGGCGCCTGGAGCCGGTCGGGATCGTTCAGGAACGAGACCCCGCCCTGGCCGCGGGCGCACAGCATGCCGCGGCTCTTGGGATCGGCGGGGTTGCCGTCGATCTTGTGGACGACGCCGTCGACCGTGTGCACGACGATACCGCACCGCCACGGGCACATGTCGCAGTAGTTGTAGGTCGTCTCGATCGGCCCACTGCGGTACCAGGGGGTGTCACCGTCGTCGCCATCATCGGCGCTTGCAACGGCGAGGGAAGCGGGAGCGAGACCGGCGATTCCGGCTGCTGCTCCGGCAGACGTCAAGAATGATCGGCGGGTGATCTGGAGGTCGACCCGGGACATGGTTTCCTCAGTTCAGAGCTTGGGGGGAAGCTCTAGTTCGAACCTATTGAGGTGACCGACCAAAGATTAGGGACTTCAGACCTATTGCCTCGGTCACTTCGTCACGGACAAAACCCCAGCGTGTGGGTAATATTTGCGGTCACAAATTGTGCCAGAAGTCACTTCCCTGACCACCCTCGGGAAGTTCGAGCTGCAGCTCGCACACGAGCATCATCTGAAGTCCCGGCTGGGGGTCGCCACGGCCAGCGGCAGTGGTGCCAGGTGTTCGGCGACCACATTGACGACACCCTCGTAGCGTTCGAGCCGGCCTCTGATCACCATTGCCGTTGCGCCCCTCGCCACCGTGCGGAACCGCGCCCAGCAGCCCTTCGAGACGACGACATTGATCAGGCCGGTCTCGTCTTCGAGGCTGAGGAACGTGACACCCTGCGCCGTCATCGGGCGCTGGCGATGTGTCACCACACCGGCCACCGTGACCCGCTTGTTCGGTTCGTGCTGCCACAGACCCTGGGAGGTGATCACGCCGAGCTTGGTCAGTTCGTCGCGGACGAACCGGGTCGGATGCCCGTCGGGTGACACACCGGTCGCCCACAAGTCGGCCACCGACTCCTCGATCGGGGTCATGCCCGGCAGCGTCGGCGGGCGCTCGCCGGTGACGATGCCGGGCAGCCGACCGGGCCGCGACTGCGACACGGCGCCGACCGCCCACAACGCCTGGCGACGTTCCAGCCCGAAGCATTCACCGAACAGATCGGCGGTGGCCATCGCCTCGAGGTGAGCCAACGTGAGTTCGGGCACCCGCCGAACGAGGTCTTCGGGAGACACATACGGCCCGTGGTCGATGCGTTGGTGCTCGATCTGTTCGGCAAGCTCGGAGCCGACACCGCGCACCGATCCGATGCCGAGCCGGACCGATACCCCACCGTCTTCCAACGTGGCACCGGCCAGTGACGCGTTGAGGTCAGGTGTACGTACCGAGACCCCATGCCGGCGGGCATCTTGCACCAACGTGTGCGGTGACCAGAATCCCATCGGCTGTGCGTTGATCAGGGCCGCGCAGAAGGCGGCCGGCTCGTAGAACTTGATCCATGACGAGGCGTACACCAGGTAGGCGAAGCTGACCGAGTGCGACTCGGGGAAGCCGTAGTTGGCGAACGCCTTCATCTTCATGAAGATCTCCTCGGCGACGTCACCGGTGATGCCACGCTGCGCCATGCCGGTAGAACAGCCGCTCTTTCAGACTCTCCATGCGAGCCGCCGAGCGTTTCGATCCCATCGCCTGGCGCAACTCATCGGACTCGGACGGTGAGAAACCGGCGACGTCGATCGCCATCTGCATCAACTGTTCTTGGAACAACGGCACACCGAGTGTTTTGCCGAGCGCGTTCTCGAGCAGCGGGTGCAGATAGGTGACGGGCTCTTGCCCGTTGCGACGCCGGATGTACGGATGCACCGAGCCGCCCTGGATCGGACCGGGACGGATCAGGGCGACCTCGACGACCAGGTCGTAGAACCGGCGCGGTTTGAGGCGCGGCAAGGTCGCCATCTGGGCCCGCGACTCGATCTGGAACACACCGACCGTGTCGGCCCGGCACAACATCGCATACACGTCGTCTTCTTGCGGGATCGTGGCGAGGTCGACCTCGTAGCCCCGATGTTCGGCGATCAGGTCGACGGCGTAGTGCAAGGCACTCAACATGCCGAGACCGAGCAGGTCGAACTTGACCAGCCCGGCGTTGGCACAGTCGTCTTTGTCCCACTGCAGCACCGAACGTTTGTCCATACGACCCCACTCGACCGGGCAGACCTCGATCACGGGGCGATCACAGATCACCATCCCGCCCGAGTGGATGCCGAGGTGGCGTGGTGCGTCCTCGATCTCGTGCCGCCAACTCGAGCACCTCTGACGGGATCGTGCAGTCCGGCTGGGCAGCGGTGGCGCGAGATCCCACCCCATCCGTCGATCTGTTTGGCGTAGGCGTCCTGCTGGCCCGGTGGAGTGGCCGAGCGCCTTGGCCATGTCGCGGACCGACGAGCGGGCGCGGTAGGTGATGACGTTGGCGACCTGGGCGGTGTGATGACGCCCATACCGTTCGTAGACGTACTGGATCACCTCCTCACGGCGGTCGCTCTCGATGTCGATGTCGATGTCGGGTGGGCCGTCGCGTTCGGTCGACAGGAAGCGCTCGAACAGCAAGCCCAGCGACACCGCATCGGCCTTGGTGATGCCGAGCGCGTAACAGACCGCCGAGTTGGCTGCGCTGCCGCGACCCTGGCAGAAGATGTTCGATCGGCGACAGAACTCGACGAGGTCCCAGACGACCAGGAAGTAGCCGGGAAACCCGAGCTGCTCGATGATCGCCAACTCGCGGTCGATCGTGTGCCAGGCCCTGTGCCCGCACCGACAGGTCCTCGTGCGATGCGTCGGGCCGTTCGCCGTACATGCGCCGGCCGCCTTCCTCGGTGATCTGGCGCAGGAACTGCATCTCGGTCAGCACCTGCCCGCCGACCTCGGGCACGGGAACGGAGGCAGGTTGGGGGCGACCAGCGACAGGTCGAACGCCGCTGCACGGCCGATCTCGGCGGCCAACTCGACGACGCCCGGGTAGCGAGCGAACCGGCGCGCCTGTTCGGCCCCCGACCGCAGATGTGCGCCCGAAGTGCCCGGCAGCCACGGGTCGATCTCGTCGAGGCTGCGACGCGCCCGCACCGCGGCGATCGCCGTGGCGAGCTTGCGTTGGGCTGGCGTGGCGTAGTGGACGTTGTTGGTGGCGACGCACTCGACCCCGACCCGGTGGGCGATCTCGACCAACGCATCGTTGCGAGCCGAGTCGATCGGGTCGCCGTGATCCCACAACTCGACCAGCACCCGGTCGCGCCCGAACGCACTCACCAGCCGCTCGAGCTCGCGGCGTGCCGCCGACGGGCCGTCGTTCGAACAGGGCCTGCGGCACAGCGCCCTTACGACAGCCGGTCAACACCCAGCTGACCCCGCTGACCGCGTCGGCGATGTCGGCGAACGTGAACTGTGGCGCCCCCTTCTCGCCCGCCAGATGACCGAGGCTCAGTGCCCGCGACAACCTGGCGTACCCGGTCGGCCCGTCGGCGAGCACGCAGCAGATGCCGGCCTGCCGGATCGGGTGCATGCGAGTCGGGCACCTGCCCGGTGTCGACCTGGAACAGCGTGTCGGCCTCGGTGCGAGCGACGTGGTGGTCGTCGGCCAGACCTGGTGTGAGCGTGATCTCCGCCCCGAACACGGTCGGCAACCCGACCGCCCTGGCCGCCTCGGCGAACCGCACCACCCCGTAGAACCCGTTGTGGTCGGTGATCGCCAACGCCTCCAGCCCGAGCCGAGCGGCCTCGGTGGCCAGCTCCTCGGGGTGTGATGCCCCGTCGAGAAACGAATAGTTCGAGTGGCAGTGCAGCTCGGCATACGGCACCGTGCCGGGCACCCGGTGCTCCGTAACGATCCAGGGGCCTCGAACGGTTGTCGTTTGCGACCCCATGCCGGGCTGTCACCACCGGCGTTCCACGACGGGCTGCCCGGGGCGCGACCATCGCGCCCTCTCCGCCCCGAGAGGGTCGCCTCGAGTTCGCTCCAGCTCCACGACGGATTGTTGAAACCCACTCACGCCAGTATCGAACACTTGTTCGCACGCGCGCAAGCCACAGTTGCAGCTTCGAGCGTCACCACGTGGTTGTCCGTACTGTGCAGTCAGTCGGTGGGCCCGATCGCGGCAAGTTGATCGAGCACCTCATCAGCAGGCCCGAACAGCACATCAAAGGGCCACAGGCCCAGATACTCGCCTGCCCATGGCGAAAGCAGACGAATGATCCTGCCCGCCAGCGTTGCATCACCGGTCTCGACGGCATATCGCCCGAGTACGGCCAGTGCCCCATGACGATAGCGATGACGGGGTTGGCGTTCGACGGTGACAAGCAGTTGATGAGCCGACTCCGCAACCGTCTCGACACCATCGGACCGCATATGCCAGTACAGCTCGAACGCAGCCGCACATTCGGGCGGGACTCCTGACATCGCCCGATGCATCGTCATGTACGTGACCGAGCTGTCGAAGCCCAAGCCGCGATCCAAACAGTTCCACAAGGTGGCCATGTCGGCCGTCAAATTGTTGGTGGTGATCGGCAACAGGCTGCTCGGTAGCACAGGATCGACACCGAGATCGACACCCGGTGACAAGCCGATCACCAGGTGTGCAAGCTGTTTGAAGTCATCCATGGCTTCGGGCCAGAGCCGCCCGACGAGATCGTCGTACCGGTCGAACTGCTCGAGAGCTCCTCCATCGAACTCGCCAAGTTTGGCAGCCAGCAGCGCAGCGAAGCGCAGCGACTCGACGCGTCCGTCGGGGTGATCGATCTGTCTGAGCTGATCGACAACCGAGCGCTGCGCCTCGCTCATCGGGTGCCCCAGCCCGACCATGAACCGCACCCTCAGAGAGCGAACACGTTCCTGGACCGTTTCAGCAGCAGCGACCTCGCGGTCGGCGACTTCGATCGCATCATCCATCTGTTCCAAGGCGTACGCATCGAGTGTGACGACACAGCGTTCGGCCTGCTCTGGCATCAGCGCAGACAGAGCGACCAGTTCGAGCCACATATGTCCGACCGAAACCGTCATCGGGCGGGATCCACACCAGACATCTCGTCAATCGATGAACGACATCATGCGACAACTCCGCTGCTACTTCATCAAGCGCTTCGAACGCAGCGTCGATGTCGCCGTCGGCCCACAACGCACCACATCGGCCGAGATTGCGGTAGTGCTCCGGATCGTTGGCCCCACCCTCGTCGGCACCATTCAGCCCTCCGGGACGGGCCAACCATCGATCCGGCAATCGGGTGTTGCTGTGTCGATCGTCGTCCTCATCCAAGGCAGCCCTGGCGACACCGAGCACTCGTGTATCACCTGCGGCGAGTGCCGCTTCCCGCAGCAGACGCCACAGCTCCAACTCGCCCGGTTGGAACTCGGTCATCCTCAGAAGCACCTCGACGGCCACAGCAGCGCGACCATCCATGAGCGACCGTTCGACCCAGTGGCCGCACGCCCGAAACGAGGCCGACGTCAGATAGGCCCGTGTCGCCGTGTGCATGTCCGGCGGCACCCCAACCAGTGGTTCGAGCCACCAGCACGGGGATTCACCAGATGCCGGTTCGACGATCGGGGTCAACTGGTCCGTGGCATCGCCCGCAGCGTGGCTGCCGAGCAGGTCGTAATCTGTCGTGACACCAGATGCCAAGCGATACCCAGCGCCGACCGTTTCAATGATTGTGCCCGGATCGATGTCGACCTCACGGAGATGCGTCCGCAGACGCGAGACATGGCGCTGCACCGCATTGATCCCCGAACTGGGGGGCTCGCTCCACAGGCGATCCAACAACACGCTGGCGTCGACCGGAACGCTGTCCGGATACGGCCAAGGAGACGACGATCGAAGTCGGCACCCCGGGCGGCACGACATGGGACTGCGAGCCGGTCCGCCACGCAACCTGGCCGAACAAGGTGAGGTGAGATGGGGTGGTCGCTGTCATGACGGTATCCGCACCGCAGATGGCGAAGCTTTCCACATGTCAGCGACGTGTCAGCGCGAGATACCACACTGGCGTCGCTGGACATCGCCGATGTGCGCAGACCGACAGATCAGCGGCATCTCGAACGATGTACCTCGCAACGACATGAGATGGGGGTCTCACATGCACGGAGTACTGATCACGTTCGACTGCGGGGCATCGCTCGACGATGTGACCGCACCGTTCACCGAATACGCCAGCGGCACTTCAGTCGCAGCCGGGCCTGATCAGCAAGGCCTGGGTGTCGACCGATACCGGCTATGGCGGGTTCCACGTCTTCACCGACCGGGCGGCCGCCGACGGCTACCTCGGCAGTGACCTAGCGGCCGGCCTGATGGCGACCGACGGGTTCGACAACTTCCAAGTCCGGCACTTCGACGTGCTGGACGAGCTCAGCGCGATGACGGGCATCCGCCCGGTCGCCGCCTGATCACCCAACCCACAGAAAGAGAAGCCAATGAACATGAGAACCTTCTGCTTCGACGCGCCAAAGCGGACGTCGAATCGAACCCGACTCACCCTGGCGACCGCGCTCGCGGCCGCTGCAATCATCAGCCCGGCCGGTCCATCGCACGCCGCGACGGCACCGGCGAACGACCTGTTCGCCAACGCCACGCCGATCGTGCTCGACTTTGCCGAGCAGATCGACACGACGATGGCGACCACCGGCGAACCCGAAGACCTCGCCGCCAAAGATGCGTGCGGGTCGCCGCCATTCGACTCGCCCCTACCGCCCGATGCGACCGTCTGGTACTCGCTGACCCTGCCCGGCGACCAGCCCGAGCGGGTCCTGATCAGCGCTGTGCCTCCAACGTTCGTCACGCCCGGATTCAACGTCGTCGTCGACACACGCCGAGGGCTTCGAGTGCGTCGCCGGCGGACCGGTCGAGATCTCCTTCGTCGCCGAGCCAGGTGTCACGTACTACATCCAGTCGATCGACGACCAGATCCCGCCCGACTGGGACGGGTCACCAGACGTCGCTCGACACCGTGAACGGCGGCACGCTCAACTTCAGTGCCACGTCGCTCGGCGCGCCGCTGCCGGACGTCTGCCCCGGGATCGCACCCGACGACCCGCAGTTGCCACCAGGACTGAACCTGATCATCGGCACCGACGGTGACGACGAGCTGCGAGGCACCAACGGTGACGACCTGATCTTCGGCCTCGACGGTGATGACAAGATCAACGGCCGCGGCGGCAACGACGTCATCTTCGGCTGCGGCGGCGACGACGAGATCAACGGCGGCGACGGCGACGACTTCATCATCGGCGACAGCGCCGACTTCTTCGGCGACCCGACCAGCACCAACGGCGGCGACGACGAGATCAACGGCGGCCGCGGCGACGACGAGATCCGTGGCGGCCCCGGTGATGACGAGATGCAGGGCGGCGCCGGATTCGACGGCATCTTCGGCAATCAAGGTGACGACGAGATCAACGGTGGCCGCGACGATGACTTCGTGGTCGGCGGCTTCGGCGACGACGAGGTCAACGGTGGGCCTGGCGACGACGGCGTCTTCGGCGGCTTCGGCGACGACACGGTCAACGGTGGCAACGGCGACGACTTCGTCAACGGTGACGCACCCAACGGCCAGCCCGACCCGAACCCGAACGTCGATGAGTGCAATGGCGGCGGCGGCAACGACATCTTGGAGTTCTGCGAGGTTGTCAACGGCCACGACGACTGATCGGCCTCGCTGATCCGAGCCGACTCGGAGGGGTCGCGTACCGCACGGCGAGGAGCGAATTTTTGTTCGATTTCTGGTCGTGCGGTACATCGCGTTTCCACCCATACAATCACGGCGAGGAACACCCACACCGATGCCGAAGCGCGGTATCGACCGACCCACCGGGGCGGTCTTCGAGATCGTCCAGCTCGCCCCACCGGGCGACTGAGCCGATCCGGCCGCGGGCCGGCTCTGTCTCCGAGCAGTCGAGCTCGTCGACGTCGCCATGATCGCAGTTCTCGACGCTGGCACCGATGACGTCTACGTTCAAGACATGAGTGAGAACCTGCGGAACTTCGCCAAGGCGCTGTACGGCTTCGACGCCGTCGTGCAGCGCGTCCAGGCCGACCAGTGGGATGCCGACACCCCGTGCGACGGCTGGTGCGCCGCGACCTGGTCGCCCACGAGTGCGGCGTGATCGACGCGCTCGGCCAGATGGCCGAGACCGGACGGATCGCGATGCCTGCGACGCCCGACGTCGGTGACGATCCGGTCGGCCACTGGAACGCCACCCGGGATCGCGTCCTGGAGGCGCTCGACACACAGGGCGCCCTGCACACACACGGCAGCTTCTGGTGGGGCGAGATGTCGATCGACCAGCTGGTCGCCTTCGTTACCTGGGATCCGCTCGCCCACTCGTGGGACCTCGCCCAGGCCACGGGGCAGGATCCACATGCCGACCAGGGCGTGGCCGAAGCGGCCCTCGGCACGATCGGCCCGATGGCCGAGACGCTGCGGAAGATGCAGCTGATGGGTGCTCCGGTCGACGTCGCTGATGACGCCGACGCGATGACGAGGTTCCTCGCCCTGACCGGTCGCGACCCGCTCGGCTGAGCACCGTCTTGACGACGTCGCAGAACTGGACGATTGGGGTGTTGTTCACGAACGCTCCTCCTGGAACGAGAAAATGGGGTGGTGATCTGGTGTGGTGTTCAGTCGTGACTCGCAGAGATCGAGCCACCGGAGATCCGCCTCGGCCCGAACGATCAGCGCATCCACCACGAGGTGGGCGGTGATCGACTCGGGATCGCCGTGATCGGCGATCGGGCGGCGACGGTGGAGCTGGAGCATCGCGAACAGCGCCGCTGCGCTGGCGGGTGATCACGCCGATCGCGTGGTCGCGGCCGTGCTCGATCGACATCAGCACCTTCAGCATCAGTTCGTCGCGCGGCGGTGGATCCTCGGCCGGAATCGCCTCCCACCACGATTCGTTAGTCCTTCGTCAGGCTCCTGAGCAGGGCTTTCAGGCGATCATCACCCGCCACCTCGACGGCCTCGGCCCAGTCGAACCAGGCGACGTGCTGGCTCTCGCCGGGCTGTGGAATGGGATCCGCGTCGCCCCCGTCGAGCACGTAGCGCAGGTCGAGATGGGTGTGACCCCGGCCACCGGGGTGCACGTCGACGTGGACCAGTCGAGGAAATCCATCGCCGTCGAGATCGGCAAACGACACCATCAGCCCGGTCTCCTCTTGCGCCTCGCGCAGAGACGCCTCCCAGGGCGATTCGCCCGGGTCGATGTGGCCACCCGGTTGCATCCAGAATCCGAGACGTTTGTGTCGCAACAGCACCACGCCGCGTGGACCGACCACGATCGCCGAACCGGTGACGTGGATCGGGTCGAGGGCCCGGTCGAGTGGATCGTCGAGCCGATCGAACTCGGCCAGGAACGTGGTGATGCTCGCCCGCTCGTCGGCATCGATCGGCTGGCGCTCGACTACCGATCGCCGTACGTGCTCGTGCGCTGTGGTCGCCATCCCCACAACGTACCGACACAAACCAGATGGAATTCGAACAAAGCGCTTGAGTCGGGCATGCGAGCGGCCGATACGTGAATCACAGCCCGCCCCAAAGGTTGAACCCCTTCATCATGGAACCAAACACCCAGTTCTCCCCCCGAGTGTTGCTCGCCATCGACGATCTCCGTTTGCGTCGCACAAACGAGGCCGGCCTGCGAGCTGCAGGGTTCTCCGTGAGTGCGCCCGGCGATGCCGATGCTGTCAGCATCCTTGCCGAATCGTTCTCGCCCGATGTGCTGGTGATCGACACGGTGATGCTGGACACGAACCAGCGACCGCTCTATCAGCGACTTCGCAGCGACACCGACGGCTACCTCTTGTGCATCGACTCTGCCGGTCGCGACCGGGTGCGAGTCGAGCTGTTGCGCTCGGGTGCCGACGATGCAGTCTCGCTGCCGGTGACCTCCGACGAGATCGTCGCACGTTGTCACGCCCTGCTCCGTCGCCCCCGTGAAATGCGGGCAGATTGGGATCCGGTGCAACAGTCGGTGATCACGCTCGGACCGTTGACGATCGACACCGGCCGCCACGAGATCCGTCTCAACGACGCCGAGGTTCCGGCAACCCGCATCGAGTTCTCACTGCTCGAACACCTCTGCCGTCGGCCGACCGAGGTCGCCACACGCAGCGAGCTGCTCGAGTCGGTCTGGGGCCAGAACTGGGTCGGCGACACGCATGTGGTCGACGTCCACCTGTCGAACCTGCGCCGCAAACTCGATCAAGCTGCCACCGAACTGAGGATCGTCCACACCGTTCGCGGTGTCGGCTTCCGGATCAGCAACGAGATACTCGACGCAGCCGAAGCACAAGCTGTCACGGGCATCCCGGTCGACGCCAGGCCACAGCCTTCACCAGCCGACTCCCAGGACGACACCACGTCCGATGTCGAGCAGATCGCCGAGCAACACGCCCGGATCGGCGCCTGACCCGTCGGCCGCCTATGCGGCCACGCGCCACGAAGAGATGGTCACGCATAGGTGGCGAGGATCGACCAGCGTTGCTGCTCGACGCCGACCAGATATGCACACCCCTGCTCGGTGACCACCTGGAACCGCGCCAATCGGCGCGACCGATCTGGTGACCACCATCGCTGCTCGATCGGCCACGGGCCTGCCCACGCGACGACACGCTGGTGTTGCGACCCTACGACGATCGTTATCGGCGAGGAACTGACCTCGCCGCGGCCACTGACATGTACTTGCGCACCGGCTTCGTCGAGCACATCGATGGGCACCGGTTGCTCTGGGACGGCTGCAGGCGCAGGTGCAGGCAGGGCACCTGGCCACGGCCCATCGCCGTGATCGAGCCGATCGGTTGGATGCTCGAGGTCGACCGATGCCGCCGGCACCCACCGGTAGCGCTCGATCGGTAGCCGCCCACCCACCCATGCAGGCACCTTCACCGCCTGCTCCCCTGCGAGACCACTCAACCGGATGATGGCGCGTGCGGCGTCGTGATCCGCCTGGGAACGACCGCCCCACAAGCCACCCTGGACGCCATCGTCACTGCGGATCTGGTCGGGCACCAACCGCACCAGCGCCACCCCTCCGCTCAAACCGTCTGGCTGCGCCGACCACCCTTCGAGTTGCCAGCGAACACGCTCGACCATTGCTGCGGCCGAGAGCCCCTGATCCCGATACCACGCCCGTTCGCACCGCTCGCCGTACTCGGTCTCGATCACCACCACCAGCCGCACACACACCCGGCCTTCCCCCGCCAGATCGGCGACGAGCTGGTCGGCCAGGCGCTTGGCGGTGAACACCACCGCCTCGAGCTGTTCGACGGGTTCGAGAAATGGATGCTCGACCCACCACTCGGGTGACGGATCCGACACCGCCGGGGGGCGGGCTATCGCAACCACCGGCAAGTCGATGAGCGTGCAAGACCCTCGGCACCGAACCGTGCCAAGACGTCGCCGGCATCGAGCGCCGCGAGCTGGCCGAACGTTCGCAAGCCGAGCCGGACGAACAGATCGACCAGTTCGGGGGTGATCTCATCGAGCTCACCCAACCAGGCCACAGGAAGCGGGTCGAGGAAACCGGTCGACCCACCGGGTGCCACCACCAGCACGCCGAGCGGATGACGAGCGGCGCGACGAGCAGCGATCGCCGACGCAGAGCGCCCGTCGGCAACACCCACGCCGACCGATCCGCCGACCACCTCTCGAACGAGAGCAACCAAACGCTCGACCAGTGCCTGTTCACCACCGAAATAGCGCGACGGGCCGCGTGCGACCAGACACAACAAGCCGGGTTCGACCACTTCCAGCCTCGGTGCCATTTCGGCGACCACACGAACAATCGGTTCGAACCGACGGGCATCACGATCAGGGTCGTGGTCGAGGATCAGCAGCTCGGGGCACGCACCTTGTGCCGCACGTCGGCGGGCCCCGGCCTGCACCCCCGCTGCAGCAGCAGCCGGCGTTCGGGCGATCACCCGATTCGAACGGAACACCGCCGCAGGTCGATCGTGAGGGACACCTGCAGCGACCGCCGACCATTCGGGACACCACACCGTGACCAACCGCGGTAACGTCGGTGCGTCGACCGGCATATCAACCAGCCCGGCTGAGCACGACACCATCGACATCGCCAACGGAGTTACCGGCACCACTTTGTCGGTCGGCATCGACGAGCGAGACGCGGCCATCGTGGCCGGGGAGCCAGAGTTCGCGTTCGACAGGACGCTGCATGCGACGTCCGCCCGCACGCACGGTTGCCCGCCTGGCGACCAGATGACCCGACCCCTGCCTGAGGCCGCACCACATCACCGAGGTGGTACTGAACTCGAGATCACACGACACGCTCGGTGCCGATGTACCGATGACGATCATGACGACACCACGCGCCTGCAGCCGGGTTCGGACCTTGCGAAGCACCCGCTCGGCGCCAGATGGCGGACACGTCACGATGATGTCGAATCCGTCGGCTGCCGCTGCGACACGCTCCGCCCAGGTGGCCGGACCGCCAGGTGCTTCGACCACGACCAGGCGTGACAGTGGTATGCCGAACTCGGCGGTGGCCTCGACCCCCAACATCGGCACGCCGACCACCGCCAACCACGAACCGACGATCACGGAGCACGATGCCAACGCCAACGCCAACGAGATCACGGCTGGACCTGTGCACCCGACGACCCTGCCCCGCCGCAGGCCAGGATCGGGAAGCATCGACCCGAACACCTCGTCGACGGGCAGGCAACGGTCACGAGCAGGCGTCAAGGAAGCGGACTGGAGTGCCACTATCCCAGTGTATCGAACATTTGTTCGATACACGAGAGGTTCGGAGAATGTCAGCCGGAGGCTCAGCCGCCGTTGGCTGCCTTCCACTTCTCGCGAGCTGCCCTGCTGCGTTCGAGCAGGTGAGGCGGCACCCGCTTGGCCGCCTCGGACAACTCTGAGTCGCCACCGCCGGCGGCAGCCGGCTCGGCAGCGGGCTCGTCGGGTTGCAGGTCCTCGAATGACGGCGGCTCGACACCCGGCTTCCAGTACTGGTACATCTCGCGGACGATGTCGCCGAGCCCGCCCGAGTCGTAGCCCTTGGCGATGTCGACGGTGACCATGTTGCCGTAGATGTGGACATGGGTGACCTGGCCTGTTGCGAACAGCAATCGAGCCAATGCCGACGAGGGCGTGGGACCGATCGCGTCGCCGACCGACGCGAACCGCTCGTGGCCCATTCCCGACAGCGAGCGGTTCAGTTCGAATCGCACCACACCCGGGGTGGTACTCGGCTTTTCAACGACTCCGACGAGCTGGCCCATAGTGCATCCAAACTAGCGCCTCCACACCCGCGGACCCACTGGTCGCGCTCTGAAACGCACCGCCGCAAGACGCGCACCCACCCGCTCGCACCCTTAGTCTGCCTGCGTGGTCATCAGGCGCGTCTTGGGTGCGGTGCACAATCCGGCACAGCTCGTGCTGGCTGCATTCGTGACCTTGATCCTGATCGGCACCGCCCTGCTGAGCCTGCCATTCGCCGTCGATTCCGGCGTCGAACACCAGGGCTTCCTCGATTCTCTGTTCTGGTCGACATCGGCGACAACCGTGACAGGGCTCGGAACCGTCGACATCGCGACCTTCTCACTGTTCGGTGAGCTCGTACTCCTGGGCCTGATCCAACTCGGCGGATTCGGGATCATGACGATCGGCTCGGTACTCGCCCTGGTGGCCTCGCGGCGCGTCGGCCTGCGCCAGCGGATGCTCGCCCAAGCCGAGATCGGCGCCGTCGACATCGGCGAGCTGCGGCACCTGATCTCGGCGATCGCCAAGATCACCCTGCTGGTCGAGTCGTCGATCGCCGTGATCTTGTTCATCCATCTGGCAACGACCGGCGACACCAGCGTCGGAAGGGCTGCCTACAGCGCCGTGTTCCATGGCGTCTCGGCCTTCAACAACGCCGGCATCTCGCTCTACTCCGACAGCTTGACGCAGTTCGTCGACGATCCGCTGGTGGTGTTTCCGATCACGGCCGCCTTCGTGATCGGCGGGCTCGGCTTCCCGATCCTGGTCGAGTTCGGACGTCGGGTCCGACCGAACAAGTGGAGTCTGCACACCCGCATCGCGCTCGGTGCCACAGCATTGTTGTTGGTCATCGGTCCGTTGTCGGTGCTGGTCATCGAATGGACCAACCCGCTCACGCTCGGCCCGATGGGTATCTGGGACAAACTGCAGGCCGCCTGGTTCCAAGGGGTCACGCCGCGTACGGCCGGCTTCAACACGATCGACATCGGCGCCCAGCGTGAACCGACCCTCAACATCATGACGGCCCTGATGTTCATCGGTGCCGGCCCTGCGTCGACCAGCGGCGGCATCAAGGTCACGACCTTTGCGGTGCTCGGTTTCGCGATGTGGTCAGAGGTACGCGGCGACGCCGACATCAATGTCTTCCATCGGCGATTGCCGCAGAGTCTCGTCCGCCAGGCGATGACGATCGCCTTCCTGTCGATCAGCGCCGTGTTCGCCACGGCGGTCGCCCTCACTGCGATGTCCGAATTCCATCTCACCGACACCCTGTTCGAATCTGCATCCGCATTCGGGACCGTCGGCCTGTCGACCGGGATCACCGGGGCGCTGCCGGCCGCAGGGCAGTTCCTCTTGATTCTCATGATGCTGGCCGGCCGCGTCGGGCCGGTCACGTTCGTCATGGCGCTTGCACTCCGGCAACGTCAGCGCGCCTACCGTTACCCAGAAGAGCGACCGATCATCGGCTGAGCTGACGAAGGAGCCCGACATGTCCGACAGGACCTTCCACAACATGCTGTACGGACTGACCTCCGACCGGGTCCAACACGAAGGTGAGATCATCGTGATCGGGCTCGGTCGCTTCGGATCGTCACTGGCCAAGACGTTGGTCGAGCTCGGCTACGAGGTGTTGGGGGTCGATTCCAACGAGGACATCGTGCAAGAGCACACCGGGTCGCTCACCCACGTCGTGCAGGCCGACACCACCAACGAACGAGCACTGCGCCAGATCGGGGCGGCGGATGCTGTCACCGCCGTGGTGTGCATCGGCACCGGCATCGAGGCCAGTGTGCTCACCACCAGCGCTCTCGTCGATCTCGGGATCAAGAACGTGTGGGCAAAAGCGATCACTGAGCCACATGGCCGGATCCTGCAACGGGTCGGCGCACATCACGTCGTATTCCCCGAAGCCGAGATCGGCACACGGGTGGCCCACCTGGTCACCGGACAGATGCTCGAGTTCCTGGCGCTCGACGAAAACTTCGTGATCGCCGAGCTGATCGCCCCTGACGAGCTGATCGGTGTTCCGCTCGGCGAGTCGGACCTGCGCTCCAAGTACAAGGTGACCGTGGTGTGCGTGAAGCCCGACCGGGGCCAGTTCACCTACGCCGGCCGCGACACCGTGCTCGGCAAGAGCGATCTGATCGTGATCGCCGGCCACCGCGCCGACGTCGAACGTTTCACCGACCGCGACACCTGACCGCGGCAACGTTGCACCAGGTGTCAGGCAGGCACCTGATGTAACGTCGGCCCGCGCCGCCACCTGGAGCCACACCGTTACACAGCCCTCTAGAGCTCGAGCGCTGCTGCGAGCACGTCGGGGAAACGGTCCGGCGTGCATGCCATCACCGTGGCTCCCAACGCTGTCAGATCGGCCGCCGCTACCTGATCGTGCACCGGCGCACCCTCGTCGCTGAGCGCCAGCAGGCACAACACCGTGACCCCCGAACGTGCCAATCGGGCGACGCGGAGACGCATCATCTCGGCGTTGCCGCCCTCGAACAGATCGCTGATCAGCACCAGCACGGTGTCGTTGGACAGCGTGATCAGCTGGCCGCAGTAGCCCAACGCCTGAGCGATGTCGGTGCCACCACCGAGCTGCACGCCGAACAGCACATCGACCGGGTCGTGCAGCACCGGCGTGAGATCGGTGACGGCGGTGTCGAAGGCGACCAACCTGGTCTGCAACGCCGGGAGTTGCGCCAGCACCGCCCCGAACAGCGACGCATACACCACGCTGTCGGCCATCGAGCCCGACTGGTCGACGGCGATCACGACCTCCTTGGCGAGACTGCGTTGGCGACGACCGAACCCGATCAGTCGCTCGGGGATCACGGTGCCGTACTTCGGTTGGTAGTGGCGCAGGTTGACGTGCACGGTGCGCAGCCAGTCGATGTCGCCGGGACGCGGCAGCAGCGAACGATTGGCTCGCGCCAGCGCCCCGTGCACCGCAGTGCGGGTGCGGTCGGTGAGCCGCTGTTCCAGCTGATCGAGCACCTGGGCGATCACCTGGCGTGCGGTGCGCACGTTCTCGTCGGGCAGCAGGTGATTGAGTTCGACCAGCAAGGTGACGAGATGGATGTCGGGCTCGATCGACTCGAGCAGCTCGGGTTCGAGCAGCAACTGGCGCAGATCGAGCCGCTCGATCGCGTCGCGCTGCATGACCTGCACGACCGGTTTGGGGAAGTACGTGCGGATGTCGCCCAGCCAACGTGCAACACGGGGCGCCGACCGTCCCAACCCACCGGACTTGCCGCTGCCGCGACCACCCCGTCGCTGTACTGCCCCGTCGTTGTCGTAGACCGCCGCCATGGCCGCGTCGATCCGCACATCGTCGCCGCCCAGCTCGCTGCCGGTGCCGTCGGCGTCGCCGCCACCCAGGACGAGCCGCCACCGGCGTAACCGTTCGGTCTCGGACACACGCCGAGCGTCGACGTCGGTGATCGCCTCACTCTCCCCGCTCACGGGCGACCACCTCGGGTGTCGACGGGGAGGCCGAGCATGTGGCGCACGGTGCGAAGGGCAGCAAGCACACGGGCATCGTCGAGGTCAGGACCGAAACCGGTCGGCACCTCACGTGCTTCTCCCGCCACCAGTCGGCCGAGCTGGCGGCGTTCGGCCGACTCGAACGAGCCGAATGTACGCCGCAACAGCGGCACCGTTTCGTGGAAGGCCTGCGGGGTCAGCGACGACAGCCACCGGTCGACGACAGCGCGCAGATCGGCGTCGTGCATCAGCACCGTGCCGCTCCCGGCCAGGAACCCTTCGACGAATGCGGCACCGACGGCCGGCGGCGTGCCAGGCGACAACGCCCGACCGAGCCGGCGCTGGACCTGGCCCGGCCGGACCAGTGCCCGCTGTCGTGCAGGATGCGGGTTCGCGACCGTGGACCTGGCCGTGCCCGGCACCGTCGCTGAGCTGCTGGAGCACCTCGGGGAAGGCTGTCGTGCGGGCCCGGTGATCGATCAGGGCGAGCGCATGCTGCACGCCGCTGAGGCGCTCGACCATCACGGATGCAGCGTCATCGTCGAGCGACGCACACGCCGGCACGACGCCGGCCAACGCCCAGGTCCACGACGAGTCCGTCGAACACCGATCCGACAGCGGCGGCGTCGGTGGAACGCACGTCGCCGTAACGCTGTGCTTGGGCGAGAGGGCCGAGTGCCGCCATCAGCTGACCGACGTCGGGGTCGCCGGCACGCGGGTGGCGAGTTGGTGCACGATCGGGTCGACTGCGTCGGGAAGCACCGCCAGCAACGCCAGATCGAGTGCGCCGGCGATCTCGACCAACGTGATCGCCGTATGCGCCCGCTCGACGAGCCGATTGGTGGCGGCTTGCTCGACGGTGGTGCCGTACCCGGCGAACTCGATCACCCGGATCGACCACTCGGGCCGCCACGCCAGGTTCCACGTTTCGCAGAACGTGCCGCTGCTGCCGCGACCCTCCTCGAGGGCCGAGCCCCAAGGCACACCGATCGCCGTGAGCTGGTGCAGCAGGTCCAGCACCGCAGACCGTTCGGCGTGCGCAGGTCGAGCTCGACGATGCGCTCGTCGGCGTCGGGTGCCAGGCGCGCCGAGCGCTGGCGCTTGGCCAGGTCGCGGGCCAACGGAACTTGCGGGGCACCGTCGGGAACCGAGCCGATCACGCTGCCCACCACCAGCCGGCGGCGCACCAGCGGCAGCCCACCCATCACCGTGTCGGCCGCATCGAGCACCTCGTCGAGCCCGGGGCGCGGCCGCCCACGCATCGTGGCCAGCGTGTCGGCCATGCGGGTGGCGGCGATCAAGTGATCGGGCGAGGCCGACATGTCGGCACCTCGCAACGCCGGGCGGCATCGACGAAGAACCGGGCCACCCCATCGGTGCCGGGGTGGCGGAACACGTGGTCGTACCAGCCGGGGCTGCGAACACCGGCGCCATACCCGCTGGCGGTGGCCAGCCGCTCGTGGGTCCACGGCACCCAGCTGACGGCGACCTTGACCTTGGGGAGTCCACGCAACGTGGCGTTGTCGGCGGTCGCCGTGGTGGCACCCGCAGCCGTGACGTCGACCGCGGGCACGTGCCAGGCCCCGCAGACGACGGCGATACTGTCGTAACCGCCCTTGGCCGCAGCCCGGATGCGCTTGCGCATGTAGGCCTCGCGTCGCTCCTCGCCGGCCGACGGCACGGTGCCGGATCGCACCGCCGCCATCGCCTCACCGACCGCCTGGAACGCCGGCAGCCCGTCGCCACGATGCTCGATCGCGTTCATCGCCCCAGCGTTCGGTGTCGGGCTCGCCGGCCGCCGCCGCCAGCGTGCCCAACGGATCGATCGGCGCGTCGCCCTCGATCAGGGTGTCGTCGTCGCGCCCTGCAGCAAGCGTGTTGGCCAATGGCAGATCGATCGCCTCGGCCCGCGACACCGTGCTCGTTGGCCCAACGCACGGCTTGCCACTCAGGGCTGAACGACGCCAGCGGAGCGAAGACCGCTCGACGTGGATCGTCGACCACATGCCCGAGCAGCGCAACCGGTGGGTCGAGACCCAGCTCGCCGATCCAGCCGAACGCGGCCGTGCTCTCGGCCGGCGACTCGACCAGCACGATCGAGGGCTGCAACAGCTCGAGCACGCTCACCACCGATCGCGCCGAACCCGGCCCGTGATGTCTGATGCCCAGGAGATGCAGGTCCATCGGTGTGCTCGGTCAAGAGGCCGCGGCCAGCCTCGTCGAAGTCGTCCCAACCGTCGCGTTGGGCAA
>CAVRNX010000009.1:0-82546 GCA_963722635.1 uncultured Acidimicrobiaceae bacterium | reverse complement strand
CGACAACTCATCCGGTTCGGTCCCCACCGTCCCGGCAGCCACGGCAACCGTCGAGATCAGCGCCCTCGCCGGCCCGGTGTGTCCGGTCGAGACCGATCCACCGTCACCCGACTGTGCGCCTCGGCCGGTCCCTGCGGCGGTGATGGTGGTGACGGACGCCGCCGGGTCCGAGCTGGTCCGCGGTGCAACGGGCGCCGACGGCACGCTCACGTTCGAGGTGCCGGCCGGCGATGTGACGATCACGCCGCAGGCCGTCGAGGGTCTGCTCGGCACCGCCGCACCGATCACGGTGATGATCGCCGCCGGTCAGACGCTGGCCCTGACCGTCGAATACGACACCGGCATCCGCTGAGTCGGTGATCCGGAACTGCGGCCGGCGATCGCCGATCGATGCCGGCGATCCGGGAACCGAATCGCCGGTCGGAACGTCAGACACCGAGGCAATCGTGCCTGTGACCGACAGGAGCTGGGGTGTCATCCGATCTCGATCGGCGTCAACGGTTCGAGGCCGTCGTCGATGTGGTGTACGAACCGTTGCAGCGGTACCTCGGCAGGCGCATGCAGTCGGCCGATGTTTCCGACCTGCTCAACGATGCGCTGCTGGTGATCTGGCGTCGACTCGACGACGTCCCGGCCGACGATCCGCTGCCGTGGTCGTACGGGGTCGCCAAGCGATGCCTGGCCAACCATCGGCGAGCCTCTCATCGGCGGTTGCGGCTCGTCGGCCGAATTATCGAACGCTCACCGCGACCCGTCGTCGACGTGGGCGTTCCGGAGGCCGGGTTCGATCATCCCGAGCTGGAGGCAGCCCTTCGTGAACTCGATGAGGGCGAACGAGAGTTGATTCGGTTGTGGGCCTGGGAGCAACTCGAGCCCCGAGAGATCGCGGTCGTGCTCGGTACGACACCCAACGCCGTCAGCCTGCGCCTCACACGGGCCAAGCGGAAGCTGACTTCTTCACTGGAGCGACAGGATCCCGGCGCTGCCGGACAGGAAGGGTTCGGACACAGAAAGGAGCTTCGGCCATGAACGACGAGCTGCGTGAACAACTCGGACGTCTCGACCCGATGCACACCGGTGTGCCCGTCGAATCAGCGACGACGCCGTCGTCCCGAACCCGATTGGAGCAGATCATGAACACCCCACTCATCGACCAGGAAACCTCACCCTCCACGCCGATCACGCGACCCACCCCGATCGAATCCCGTCGACGCCATAACTGGCTGGCGATCGGCGGCGTTGCAGCCGCGGCGGTCCTCGCCGATCGGCGGCGCCGTGATGATCGGCAACAACGACGGTGGCGACACCCAGGTCGCCGCCGGCCCGCCGCTCGAGCTCTCGCTCGGCGACAGCGATCTGATGTCGTCGTGCATCATGTTCGACACGACGGTGCTGGCGGGCATGTCACCGGCGTTCGCCGGCACCGCCACCGTGGTCGACGGTGAAACCGTGACGCTCTCGGTCGACCGTTGGTACACCGGTGGCGACGCGTCCACGGTGGTACTGGAGGGGGCCGCCGGGTCGCCGGCGCTGATCGACGGATTCGAGTTCGTCGTCGGCCAGCAGTACCTGATCACGGCTGCCGAAGGCAACGTCAACTTCTGCGGCTACAGCGGGCCCGCCACCCCTGAGCTGACCGCAGCCTTCGAGGCCGCCTTCCCCGGCTGAACCCGACCCTCTGCTGGGCGGTGCCGAACGTGCTGTTCGGTGCCGCCCAGCTCCGCGTCTCGGCTGCCGGAATCGTTCGTCGGGTCCCCGGTCTGAAAGCGGAGACCTCGGACATGCACGGCCACTCGCCGGTCAGGCGGCGTCGGGGGTGGCGAGGGCGGTGCCGTCGGGGCGTGTGATCGTGATCGTGCGGTCGGTGCGTGTGGCGGTGTAGCCGTTGTTGTGTTTGAACAGGTTGTGTTTGTGGCACATGATTGCGCTGTTGGCGGGGTCGGTCGGCCCACCGGTCGAATGGGGTTCGAGATGGTCGATGTCGCAGATCTGTGCTCGCAGGTTGCAGCCGAGCCAGCTGCACACCGGATCGATCGCCTGGATCGCTTCTCGAAGGGCCCCGTTGAACAGTCGTCGTTTGCGGCCGGTGTGCACGATCACCCCTGCACCGTCGACGACGATCAGCCGGAGTCGGCCGACGAACGCGGCGGCGACGAGTTGGCGGGGGTCGACCGGGTTGCCATCGATGGTTTCGCAGCGACGATCGACGACTGACGAAGGATCGATCTCGACGTCGGTGTCGGCGATCTCGGCTTGTGCGTGTTGTTCGAACTGGTCGAGATCGCACACGAGGTTGACGGTGGTGTCGATCGAGTGGCCGTCGCCGTGGCCTGTCTCTGCTGCGGCGAGGATCATCGCCACGAAGGCATCGGCGCGACGCTGGCTCGCGGTGCGGGGCAGCAGGGTGGAGTTGGCTTCGTCGCCGTAGGTCTCGTTGACCCAGGTCCAGTCGCGGTCGAACTCGGCTTGGCAGAACGCTTCGAACACGGTTCGCATCGAGGTGCCCTGGATCACACCGTGGGAGGTTTCGAACCGGAACTCGGCACCGTCGAAGTTGCAGCGGGCGTTGCGGAACTCGTGTGTGAGGTCGTGGTCGCGGTGTGTGCCGTCGGCGTCGGCGAGCGTTTCCCAGCGTTGCGTGACGACGCGGAAGTCGGCGAACTCGAGCGAGGTGGCGGCGTCGAGCAAGATCTCTTCAGCGCTGTCGAGCTGGTCACCGACGCGTGGGTTGGCGGCGAGCCGGGCGAGTTCGCGAACCTGGGCGATCCCGACGCGACCGGCGACGAACTCGGCGGCGACGGTCGAGAGTTGACGCACGAGGTCGGCGGAGCGTCGTCGTGCGGTGGCTTCGCTGCGTGAGCAGTTGGTGGTGGCCATCAACCACGACGCCACCGTGCGGTGACCATCGGCGAGGTGGTGAGCGGTGCGATCGGCGTGCTCGGTCGCACCCACGATCGCCGCCTCGATTCGCCGGTGGGCGACGTCGAGTTCACGCACTTTGGCGTCGAGATCGTGGCCGTGGAAATCGGACCACTCGTCTGCCCCGATCGGCAGCTCCAGAGTGCAGCACTTCCATGCATGAACTCTATCGAACGATCGTTCGATAAACAACCCCTGACCAGGGATGATGTGTTCAATATTTCTGGTTCTTGTTACTCCGACGGCGCCATTGCCCACCTGGCCTCAGATCCCGCGGCGACGGCGCAGCAGCACCTCTTGGGCGATCGTCGCGACATGCACGCCATGCTCGCTCAGCACGTCGCCGGTGATCAGCCCGCGGGCCCCGAACAGGCCGTGCGAACGGGTGTCGAACCAGTGCCACTCGTTGGCGTGGCTGTGGCGATGGAACCAGATCGCATGATCGAGGCTGGCGCCCTGGAACCGGCTGCGATCGGTGGTGACACGCTCGAAGTCGGGATGCGGCGAGCGGGCTGCCCGCGAGGGCGCGGCATCCGACATGAACGCCAGCGCACAGGCGTGGTCGATCGGGTCGTCACCGACGTCGGCGCTCAGCCTGATCCAATAGCCGAGCCTGCCGTCGGGCAGGTCGACGGCCCTGCGCTCGATCAGCTTGCCCCACGACGAATCCAACAACGCCGGGTCGTCGGGGGAGGGCATGTCGTCGGGAAGTGTGGCGAGCTGTTCGTCGGCTTCGTCCTCGTCGATCTGGAACGACACCGACAGGTTGAGGATCGCACCCGCCGATTGTCTGGCGACGACCTGGCGGGTGCTGAACGAGCGCCCGTCGCGCAGCCGTTCGACCTCGTAGCGCACGGGTTCGTCGGGGGAGCCCGGACGGATGAAGTACGAGTGCAGCGAGTGGGCTGCCCGATCGGGGTCGACGGTGGCGGCTGCGGCACGAGTCGCCTGAGCGATGATCTGGCCACCGAACAGCCGTCCACCCCAGGGGTAGCGGGCAGCGATCGCGACGAACGTGTCGGGGCCGTGCGGTTCGAGCCGCAGCAGGTCACGGAACTCGACGTCGACGATGTCGGGGACGGTCACCGCAGCAGTCTCGCCGCACCCGCCGCCGGTCGGCAAGGTGCCGGGTGTCTGCCGACCGGCGTCACCACTGGAGCGCGGCGGGAGCATCGACGGGCACGGCGGGCGCGGCCGGGCTGACCGGATCGAGCCGCCGATATCCGGCCCCCAGCTCCGGGCGCACGTCGAGCTCGCCACGATTGGGCCAGAACGCCATCGCTCGCTCGGTCTGGGTGGTGATCGTGAGCGATGGGTTGACACCGAGGTTGGCGCTGATCGCCGAACCGTCGGCGACGTGCAGTCCGGGGTGGCCGTAGACCCGCTGGTACGGGTCGATCACGCCGGTGTCGGACGATGACCCGATCACGCAACCGCCGAGGATGTGGGCCGTGACCGGTGTGTTGAGCAGCGCCTCGTTGACCGAGCCGAAGGCGTCGCCGCCCATGATGTCGGCGGCGTGGCGGGCCGCCTCGACGGCCTCCGGGATGAAGGTCGGGTTGGGCTCGCCGGTGCCCTGTTCGGACCGCAGTCGGACCCCGTTGCGGCGCTGCTTCCAGCGCAGGTTGATGCTGTTGTCGCGCCCCTGCATCACGAGCAGGATCACCGTGCGCTCGGACCAGCGTCGCACCGACAGGCTGCGCAGGAACGTGATCGGGTGGCGCACGACCTGGCCGACGAACCGAACCTGTCGGGGTACCCGACCGCCGCCGTCGACGAGCACGGTCCCGAGCAGCCCCATCGCGTTCGAGCCCTTCGGGTAGCGCACGCCTTCGATGTGGGTGTGTTCGTCGGGATAGATCGACGAGCTGATCGCCAGACCGGACGAGTAGTCCGCGTCGGGCATGCCGCGAGCGACGGCACCGGGAATCGACTCGGAGTTCGTGCGCACCAGCTCGCCGAGCCGGTCGGACAGATCGCGGCAACCTGCCTCGTTGCTTCAGGTCCGCCAGCAGCTTGACGCGTGCCCATCACGCCCGCCGAGAACACGATCTGCTCGGCGGTGTGGCGTTGGACGTGCCCGACCGCGACGGGGCCCGGGTCGTTCGCTCACGATCTCGTAGCCGCCATCGGCGAGCGGGATCACGTCGGTCACCAGTCGTTCCGGCAGCACGGTGGCTCCGCCCTGTTCGCGCCAGGTAGAGGTAGTTGCGGTCGAGCGTGTTCTTGGCCCCGTGCCGGCATCCGACCATGCAGCCGCCGCAGCCGATGCAACCGGTGCGATCCGGACCGACGCCGCCGAAGTACGGATCGGGCACCGTCACGCCCGGCTCGCCGAGGTACACACCGACCTCGGTGGGGCGGTAGGTGTCGGCGACACCCATCCGTTCGCCGATCGCCCGGATCACGTCGTCGTTGGGTGAATCGTCGGGTGCCGTGGTGACACCCAGCATCTGCTTGGCCTGGGCGTAGTACGGCGCCAGTTCGGCTCGCCAATCGGTGATGTCCGCCCACTGCCGGTCGGTATAGAAGTGGTCGAGCGGCTCGTACAACGTGTTGGCGTACACCAGAGACCCGCCGCCGACGCCGGCCCCGGACAGCACCAGCACGTCGCTCAACAGGTTGATGCGCTGGATGCCGCGCATGCCGAACCGGGGCGCGAACAGGAACTTGCGCAGGTTCCAGTTGGTGGTGGGGTAATCGTCGGCCTCGAACCGTTTGCCGGCCTCGAACACCGTGACGCGGTAGCCCTTCTCGGTGAGACGGAGCGCCGAGACGGATCCTCCGAAGCCGCTGCCGATGATGGCGACGTCGGTGTCGAATCGGGCTGAGGTCATGTTCAGGCCTCGTCGGGCTGCAGCACGAACACGCGAATCTCGCGGTCGGAGATCCGTTCGCGGTACTTGTCGTATCCGGGATACACCTTGGCTGCCTCGGTGAATGCCACGTCGAACTCGTCGGCGTCGGCGCGCCGGGCGACGACACCGACCTCCCGGTCGCGGTAGCCGACGGTGCCGTGCGGGTCGGCTTCGAGGTTGTACACCCAGCCCGGCGTCTTGGTCTGCCCGAAGTTGGTGCCGATGATGGCGAGGTCGTCACCGACCGGGATCGCCAGCAAGGGCATCGTGCGGGCCTGACCGCTCTTGGCCCCCGTGGTGGTGACCATCACGACGGGCAGCCCCGCCACGATCGTGGGGACGGTGTACCGGCCCTTGCTCCACTGGTGCAGTCGCCGGTCGGCATGATGCAACACCTTCGAGAAGGCCCACGCCCCTGGCTTGCTGGAGGCGACCTGCTGCATCACCCGTTGCGCCGCGTTGGTGGGCTTGATCTCGTACCCGATCGCCTCTGCCAACCCCATGTGTCGCTCCTGTTCGACTGGACGGACCTGCCCGCTCTGTGCAGCATTCTGCCGCAGTGGTCCGGCAAGTCGCTGATCGAACGGGGTCTGCAGCTACCGGAAGGTCAGGCCCTCGAAGTCGCCGGTGTTGCGCCACTCGTCGATGTACGTGAAGTAGGCGACCGGACCCTCGGGAAATCCGAGCCGGCCGAGCAGGCCTGCCCGTCCGGTCGGCTGGCCTTCGTTGTTGTAGTAGCCGGGGGTGCAGTCGGGGTCGGCGCCGAACGTGCGCCCTCCGCGTTCGAGCCGTTCGATCCAGGCCTGCTCGGCGTCGGCGGTGACCTCGACCTCGTCGGCGCCGACCTCGAGGGCGTGGTCGATGATCATCGCGATCGTGGTGCCGGCCTCGACGAGGTTGTGGGGGATGTTCGAGATCAGGTTGGCGGCCTGCGTCGGCTGCACCACGAAGGCGTTCGGGAATCCGTGCACGTGCATGCCGTGCAGGGTCAGCATGCCGTCGGCCCACTTCTCCGACAGCTTCAATCCGTCGCGTCCGACCGTGTCGTAGCCCGAGCGGCGGGCGTACTCGGTGCCGACCTCGAAGCCCGAGGCGTAGATCACGCAGTCGAGCTCGTAGTGCTCGCCGTTGGCCCACACCCCGGTCTCGTCGATCCGCTCGACACCCTTGCCGTCGGTGTCGATCAGGTGGGTGTTCGGGTTGTTGAACGACTGCAGGTACTGGTCGTGGAAGCAGGGCCGCTTGCACAGCTGGCGGTACCACGGCTTGAGTGCCTCGGCGGTGGCCGGGTCGTCGATGATCTCGTCGACCCGCCGCGCGGATCTGGGTCATCTTCTCGTCGTCGCTGTCGTGGTAGGCCCGCAGGAACGCCTCGGGTGTGAACTCGGGGTCGGGGCCCTCGAACAGCTTGTCGCGGATCCGCTTGCTGATGTCGGTCCAGCCGTCCATCACGAAGTCGTCGTCGGCGAACCCGCCGGTCTGCAGGATCGTGAAGTTCTCGAGCCACTTCTGCTGCCAGCCCGGTTCGAGGGTGGCGAACCAATCGGGATCGGTCGGCCGGTTGTTGCGCACGTCGATCGAGCTCGGTGTGCGCTGGAACACGAACAGCTCGCCGCACGCCTCGGGACAGATGCGGCACGCACTGCACGGCGGTCGCCCCGGTGCCGATGATGCCGACCCGTTTGTCGGCCAGGCGTTCCATCGGCGCGCCGGACGGGTCGCCGCCGGTGTAGTCGTAGTCCCATCGGCTGGTGTGGAAGCTGTGCCCCGCGTAGGTCTCGATCCCGGGAATACCCGGCAGCTTGGGGCGATGCAGCGGCCCGGTGCCCATCGCCACGAACTTGGCCCGCATCTCGTCGCCGCGGTTGGTGCGGATGATCCAGCGGCACGCATCCTGGTCCCAGTTCAGCCCGGTCACCTCGGTCGACAAGCAGGCGTTGTCGTAGAGATCGAAGTGGGTGGCGATGCGCCGGCAGTGATCGAGGATCTCCGGTGCGTGCGTGTACTTCTCGGTCGGCATGTGGCCGGTCTCTTCGAGCAGTGGCATGTAGACGAACGCCGCCGTGTCGCACTGGGCGCCCGGATAGCGGTTCCAGTACCAGGTGCCTCCGAAATCGCCGCCCTTTTCGATGATCCGAACGTCATCGATGCCGGCCTGCTTCAAGCGGGCGCCGGTCACGAGGCCTGCGAAGCCGCCGCCGATGAAGGCAACCGTGACGTCGTCGAACAGAGGTTCACGTTCGAACGGTTCGACGTACGGGTCGTCGAGATAGTTGGCGAACTTCCCGGTGGGTTCGATGTACTGCTCGTTGCCATCGGGACGCAACCGCTTGTCACGCTCGGCGAGGTATCTGGCGTGCATCGCATCGGTGTCGACCTGGGTCGTCATGTCCGGGGCCTCCCATGGCGCCTGTTCGACTACGACCAACACGTTTGCAGAATGCAAGGGATCTCGTCACATCGAACGCTCGGCTGTGGATCGAAGGCTGGGCTGCCGAGTCGATCGATCTCAGGGTGTCGCGGCGCGCTCGACGAACGAGCACAGCGCAGAGATCAGCTTCATCTCCTCGACCGTCTTGGCGCGGGTCGCCAGCAGCTCGTCGGTGCACACCAGGTAGGCGAGGCACCGGGCGCGGCTGATCGCCACGTTCAGGCGGTTCTTGGAGAACAGGAAGTCGGCGTTGCGGGGCATGAACTCGGCCGACGACGTCGCCATCGAGAACAGCACGACGGCCGCCTCGCGGCCCTGGAACTTGTCGACGGTGCCGACCTCGACCTTGCCGTGCGCTTGGTTGGCGCCGAGCACCTGGCGGATCAGCCGGCGCTGGTCGTTGTACGGGGCGACCACCATGAAGTCGGCCGGTCGCAGCGGGCGGGTCTCGCCGTGCTGATCGGTCCACGGCTGTCCGATCAACGCGCTGCATCGTGTCGGCGACACGATCGCGCTTCCTCGGGTGACTCGGTGTCGCAGCCGTCGTGGTCGGCGCGCAGCCAGCGCAGGCCGGTGCCGGCGGTCGTCGTCTGGCCGATCGCATGAGGGGTGCGCTGTCCAGCTTGCCCTCGTACATCACGTCGGAGATGAAGCTGCAGACGTCGGGATGCATCCGCCACGTCGCTGTCGAGCAACACACCCCGCTCGGGCTGGCACGGTCGAGTCGCCGTCGAGCAGGTGCTCGAGCGCGCTCGCGCCGGCACCGTTCGGGTGGCTGGCCTGCGACGACCTGCGGCAGCTGTTGCGGGTCGCCGAGCAGGATCACGTTGGTCGCCGAGATCGACGCTGCGAGCGTGTCGGCCAGGCCGAGCTGGCCGGCCTCGTCGACCACCAGCACGTCGACCGGGTTGTCGCGCATCGCCTGGCTGGCGAACAGCCACGACGTGCCGGCGATCACGTTGAAGTCGCCGTTGGCGCACCTTCGTGTTGTCGTCGACGTACGGACACGCCGCGACGCTGGCCGACCTGGTGCTTTGCGGACCGCCCGCAGCTCGTCGGCCTCGCCTGCCTCGGCGAAGCGGTCGACCACGGCTGCCATCAGGTTGTCGATCGGCGTGATGGCTCATCGCCGTGACGCCGACCCGTTGGCCGGCGTTCACGAGGGTGCGGATCATGTGCGCGCCGGTGAAGGTCTTGCCGGTGCCCGGCGGCCCCTGGATCGGCACGAAGCTGTGGTCGAGTCGTGTCGCCCATCGACAGATCTCGTCGATCTCGCCGGCGAACACGCCGTCGGTCGGGGCCATCCGGCTCGGCGACGAACCGCGGGGGGTCGCCGCGCAGCATCGCGTGGCCGACGCGGTCGGCGTCGCCGGCGAGCATCTGGTCGGCGAGCTCCCACAGCGCGTCGAGCTTGGCGCCTTCGTGGAACGTCTCGTAGCTCGACGAGCGACGTCGGGTGACGCCCCGAGGCTCGGTCGGCGTCGTCGTTCCAGTGCAGCCGCAGTCGGCCGGCGTCGGCGTCGATCGCCGGCGACCTTGAAGAACGCCCACTCCTGCTCGTTGAGCGCCACGATCATGCTTCGAGCCCGGCTCGATGTCGGCGTCGATCGGCTGGGGCGGGAACGAGAACACGGCGGCCGGCCACTTCAGCGGCTTGCCGGTCTTCTCGCTGAACTGGTCTTCGAAGCCGCTGGAACGACAGCCGGGTGATCGCCGAGAGCGACTCGAACTGGTCGGCCTCGTCGGCGATCGACAGCCGATAGGCATCGGCGCCGACGACCTCGCCGCTCGCGGCGCCAGTAGCCGAGCAGGTCACCCATCAGATGCTCGTCGCGTGCCGGGCCCGAAGGCGTGGAGGGCCTCGATGCGGGCGTCGAGTTCGGCGTCGTGCCTCGACGAGTTCGAGCACGGCGTCGCGCCACGCGAGCGTCGCCGGGGCGATGCGTCGACCAGCCAGTCGCGCACCGCCAGCGTGGCGCGCACGTCGTCCTCGTTGTAGCGGGCGATTCGATCGAGCCTGCGCTGATCGCGAGTGCCGGGTCGCTCGGACATCCAGTGCTCGTACTCGACGACCGCGCCGGCGCCCTGGTCGATGTCGTGGCTGCGCTCGTAGTCGGTCAGCCGCTCGATGTGCTTGAGCCCGTACGACTCGACGCCGACCTGCATCGCGCCCGTCACGATCGGCGAACAGATCGACGAACAACCCGGTGGCGATCAGCTCGTTCGAGCTGCCAGCTCGGCGACGCCGTGCTCGACCGTGAGCCGCTCGCAGCGACGATCGCTCGGTGTGGTTGTAGTGGTACACGTGCATGTTCGGGAACGCGTCGGCGACGCTCGGCCAGGTGACTCGATCAGCGCCTCGGTGGCTCGGGCCTCCTCGGCCTGGTCGTGCGCCCAGAACGCCGTCGAACTCCCAGTCGTCCGCCGGACTCGTTCCCGTCGCCGAGCGACTCTCGTGCTCGATCAGGCCGAACAGGAAGAACAGCCCGACGTCGGCCTTCCAGAACGGATGCCCCTCGAAGTCGAGGAACACGTCGCCGTCATCAGGCGTCGGCAGCGTCGCCCAACCGGTCGGTTCCGGTGCAGCCGGGTCGTCGCCGCTCGGCTCGTGTTCGAGCAAGTCGAACAGTGGCGCCGCGTCGGCCGGTAGGGCGCGAGTACGCACTTGGAGCTCTGCCTGGCGCACCAGCCGATCGAGATGTGTCACATCGATCGACGAACGCCAATCCTGCACGTCGAGCTCGGAAAGGGCAGGCATCGTTTCGACGCCGGCCTCGACCAGGCGTCGAACGGTCGGCCGACCTGATGCCGGCCACGAAGACGAGCGAGTCGTCACGCCGCCACTCGCCATCGCAATGGTTGGCAAACTCGCAGAAGTTGCAGTGATCGCAGGGCTCGGCGACCGTGTCGGCGGTCGCCGCCGCGTCGAGGGCCCGGAACAACTGCCCCTTCATGCGACGCCAATACGACTCGACCTCGGCCAGGCGGATCGTCTCGGTGACGCCCGATCCCAGTTCCAGATGGATGTGCTTGCCTCGGTGACCGGTGAGTGCTTCGAGGGCGTCGGCGTAGAAGCACAGCTGAAGGACATGCCCCGGTTTCGCTTCGCGGCGTGCCAACTTGGCGTCGACCGCCTCGTAGTGCTCGGGAGCATCAGCAGTGGCGTCGACGCGCACGATGAAGTCGGCGACCCCTCGCACCCCCTCGTGCACCATCGGCAACTGGTAGATGACGTCCCAGCCGTCGGCCATCGGATTGCCGACCCGCTCGACCCAGGCGGCGAACGGCTCCCAGCCGCCGGGGTAGTCGTGGGTGGTGCGCCCGTCGGCGTCCGCCGGCGCCGGGTTGTCGGGTGTGATCCGCTCGGGAACCCGACAGATCGACTTCCCGGCCGCCCGGTAGCGGGCGAGCACCGCATCTTCGTGGGATTGTCCCTTGGCCATCAGCATCGTGGCCATCTCGCCGAGCCCGCCCTGCACGACCTGCAACTGCTTGGTGTCGACGCGATGTCGGAGTGTCAGCGTGTGCGGGCACTCCAGCCATGCTGTGATCTTGGAAGGAGAGATCAGTCGCGTCACATCCTCATCATGGTCCGCACAACACCGAACGCGGGCAGCAGCGTGCGATCACCGTGGATTCGGGCCGGCTCGATCCGGCGATGCTGCTGATCCTGATCAAGAACAACACTCAAGACACGGGTGCACGCTCCCGATAACAACCGCGTGAACGTCTCGCGTGTTTCTCCCCTTCGTGCTACCGGGCTGGCTCTCTCGGCGGCAATGATCGCTCGTCACCCTCTTCGCCATGTTCGGCCCGTTGAGCAACGAACAGTGGGAGCAGCCCCGGCTGCTGTTCAGCATGGTCGCCGTGGCCGCGGCGGTCTGCGTGATCGGCGCGACGATCGTGATGGCGCTCGCCGATCGCCGTGAGATGGCCGAGATCGGTTTGATCGGTTCTGCTCTGATGGCGGCATCGGTGATGCCCCTCGTGCACGGTTTGGTCACCCCGGGCGTGCTGTACGACACGACAGCAGCGTTCAACGCCGCCGCCTTCCTGTCGCTTCCGGTCGCCGTGCTGGTGTCGATCCCGCTGCTGCGACCGCACTCGACGTTCGGCCGCTGGGCTGCCCGCCATTGGCGGGACTGGACGCTCGTCTCGGTTCTCGGTGTGTTCATCCTCAGCGCTGTCCTGGTGTTCTTCCCGGACGCCATCGTGGCCCCCGGGCCGTCCGATCCGTTGACGATCATCGTGGCCCTGTCGATGCTGGTCGCGCTCGGCTCGTTGTCGTTCCGTCAGCTCCGCTTCTACGAGCTCGGACGCCAGAACGCGAACTTGATCGCCTCCGCATCGATTGCGCTGCTGGCGGTTGCTGCGCTGCTCCCGCTCTCGCCCGACCCCTACACACCCGCTTTCTGGTGGCTGCATCTGACCAGCGCGCTGGGCGTGCTCGGTGCCTGCTTCGGGATGGCCGTGTCGAAGCGGATGACCCGCTCGGCGCAGGACATCCTGGCCCCGGTGCTGGCCCGTGACCCGTTGGTCGCCTTCGAGCTCGGCCTCAGCCCGATCGTTCACCACTTCGTCTCGGATCTTCAGCTCAAGGATCAGATGACCCGCGATCACGTCATCCGCACCGGCGAGCTCTCGATGCGGGTCGGCGAACGGTTCCGTATGTCGGGTCGGGAGTTGCGTGAACTCGGCCTGGCAGCGTTGCTGCACGACGTCGGCAAGGTCGAAGTGCCCGACGACATCCTCAAGAAGCCGGGCCGCCTCAGTGTCGATGAGTTCGAGGTCGTCAAGCTGCATTCGATCGACGGTCAGCGCATGCTGCGGGCTGAGCCGGCGCTCGCTTCTGCAGCGCACATCGTGCGGTCGCACCACGAGCGTGTCGACGGTGGCGGTTATCCCGATGGTCTGGCCGGCCATGACATCCCGCTCGCGGCTCGCATCATCGCCGTGTGCGATGCGCTCGACGCGATGACCCACGACCGCCAGTACCGCAAGGCGATGCCGTTCAAGATGGCGTTCGCGATCCTCCGTGAGAACGCCGGCAGTCAGTGGGACGCCGCCGTGGTCGACCAGGTGATAGCCGTGTTGCCGTCGATGCCGACCGTCGCATCGTTCGACGAGGTCGGCCGCATGAGCTCCGAAGCGGCCGAACACGAGCACATCACCGAAGAGGAGATCGACGAGCTGCTCGCCAGCGTCGACGTCGAGATCTGAGGCCTCGATCGATTCGCGGTCCAGCATTTGAGCGAAGTGGTCCGCACCGACTCCACGCGCTGGCTAGCGTCTGGGGTGTGACATGCACAACGTTCGGACGCACCTCGACGATCACCAGGCGCCTGGCGGCTCACCGACGACGCGGTGGCGGCGCAGCGTCGCTCTCCGCCGTGGCCGTCGTGGCGCTGGTGCTCAGCGCATGCGGTGGTGATGACGATTCCGCTTCGACGACCAGCAACACGGTCGCCGTGACCGTTGGGCCCACCACCACCCCCGCCCCCGCCCCGACCACCACGGTCGCCCCGACCACCACGACCACACTCGCCTTGGTCACCGAGGGTGCCACGCTGATCGTGGCCAACGCCAGCAATATCAATGGCGCAGCCGGGCGCATGTCCGACGCCTTGGCGGTGGCAGGGTTCTCCACCGGCACCGCGACGAACAGCAGCGAGGGCCAGCTGGAGACCACCAAGATCTACTACGACCCGGAGAACGCCAACGCCGAGGCCGTCGCCAACTCGGTTCGCCAGGCGCTCGGCGGCGGCGCCATCGAAGTACTGGAGATGGGCACGCCGGCACCGGTCGAGACCGGTGAAGTCGGCGATGCGTCGATCGTGGTCGCGATGGGCAACGATGTCTCCGACAAGTCGCTCGCCGAGCTGCAGGGCCTGGTCGCCCCGGCCGCCACCGACGACACGACGCCCGACGACACGACGGACGACACGACGGCCGACACCTCCGGCTGATCGAGCGCCAGTGCGCGGCCGCCAACGTCTAGCGTTCGCAACGTCGAGCGCCGGCCGTCAGCCGGCGTTGGCGAGCTCTCGCACCCTCGCCAGCAGCACTTCGAGAGCCGGCCGGTTGAGCCCACCCTCGGGCACGATCACGTCGGCGTACCGCTTGCTCGGCTCGATGAACAACTCGTGGCTGGGCCGCACCGTGCCGAGGTACTGATCGAGAATGCTCTCGGGCGTCCGTCCCCGCTCGGCGACATCACGACGAAGCCGTCGGATGATCCGCAGGTCGGGCGGTGGTGTCGACGAAGATCTTGAGGTCGAATCGCTCGCGCAGGCGTGGCTCCCACAGTACGAGGATGCCCTCGACGACGACCACCTTGGCAGCCTGCACCGTTTCATGCCGGTCGGAGCGGTCGTGGATGGCGTAGTCGTAGATCGGCACCTGCACCGATGCGCCGGCCGTGAGCGCCGCCAGGTGGTCGTTCATGAGGTCCCAATCGAAGGCGTCGGGGTGGTCGTAATTGGCGGCGGCGCGCGCTCTCCATCGGCTCGTGCGAACGTGAGATGTAGTACGAGTCGAGGTTGATCAGCGAGAGATGCTCGTCGTCCATCAACTCCGCCAATCGCGTTGCGATCGTGGTCTTCCCCGAGTTGCTGCCGCCCGCTACACCGATCAGATATGGGCGCTTCGGCCGCTCGGGAGGTTCGGTCTCCGGGGTCACGAACCACAACTTAGGGGAGGGTGCTTGTAATCCACCCCGTCGGAGGGCCAGGCTGTGCGGGTGATCACCGAGCGGCAGCAGGCCATGTTGGAGTTCGAGCGGACCTTCTGGACGTTCGACGAGCCGAAAGAAACCCTCGTTCCGCGCGCGGTTCCAGTGTTCCGTCGACGAGTACTATGCCGAGTTGAACGAGTTGCTCGAGCAACCCGAGGCTTTGGCGCACGATCCGCTGGTCGTGCGCCGTCTGCAGCGCCAACGTGTGCGGCGTCGCCGAGAGCGGCTCGAGACAGGTACCGACGCTCAGGGAGGCGCACAGGCATGACTGACGGACCCGATGGCTCTGGCCAAATGCCGCGCCGCACCCCACGCGTCAGCGACGGTGGTGCTCCGGTCAGCGGTGCGCTGGCGATCGCGCTGGCGGTCGTCGCCGTGGTCGCCGGCTTCCTGATCTTGCGCTCGATCAGCGACGGTGGTGAACAGTCGCTCGACTTCGGCGAATGGTTCGGCCGCTGCCGATGATCCAGCCGACGGCGATACCGATCCGACCGACGCGGCCACCGATGGTTCGATCGCCACGCTGCCCACGACGACCACCTTGCCTCCACTGGAGACCACCGGTGCCTCGGTGATCGTGGCGAACGCCAACGGCGTCGGAGGTTCGGCCGAGCGCGATGAGCCGAGCGCTCGAGACCGGCGCCGGCTTCACCATGGTCGACCCCGTCAACTCGAGCGACGCGATCGGCGATCTCGACGTGTCGGTCATCTACTACGACCCGGCCATCCCGGCAGCGGAGGCGGTCGCCAACTCGCTGGCGAGAGTGCTCGGTGGGGTGGCCACCGTTGCGCCGATGCCCGAACCCCCGCCGACGAGGGACGGAACGCTCAGCGATGCCGGTGTGTTGCTGATGCTCGGCAACGACAAGGCCGGCAAGACACTGGCCGAGCTGGCTCCCGACCTGGCGGCGACGCCGTCGCCGGTCACCAATCCGCCGATCGCGGCAGACGTCACCACCACGACGGTCGGCTGATCCGGTCACGCCGGCTGGTCCGGCGCGGTCGCTACTGCTCGTATCGGCTCAGCACCTCTGCTGCGATCTGCTCGACACACCACAGCGGTTCGCGTAGGGCCCGTTCTTGTCCGAAGCGTTCGGCGATCGCCCAGGTCGGAATCCGGTCGCGCACGTCGTCGTCGACGATCCCGACGATCGCTGCGACCGGGACGCCGTACTCGGCGGCGACCTTGGCCAGCCCGCCGACGACCTTGCCGTTGAAGCTCTGGGCGTCGAGGTGGCCTTCGCCGGTGATCACGAGATCGGCGGCTGCGACGCGGTCGTACAGGTCGAGTTCATCGGCGACCAAGTCGAACCCGGGTAGCAGCGTTCCGCCGAGAGCGGCCAACATGCCGGCGATGCCGCCCGCCGCTCCCGACCCCTCGATCTCGGTGACGTCGACCTCGAACTCGCTCTGATAGCGCTGAGCCAGCTGCTCCAGCCGACGGGTCAGCATCTTGATCTGGGTCGGCGTCGCCCCCTTCTGCGGTCCGAACACCGCCGCCGCTTGGGTGAAGGTGGTCGTGACGTCGCACGCCACCAGCAGTTCGACACCCATCAGGCGTGCGGGCGATCGGATCGCCTTGAGCGCGCCGAGCCCACCGTCGGTGGTGGCAGAGCCGCCGAGCCCGACGATGATCCGCTTGGCGCCGGCGGTCAGGGCGGCGTCGATCAGCTCACCCGTGCCGGCGGTCGTCGCCTCCATCGGATCGTTGCCTTGCGCTCCTCCGGCCAGCACCAACCCGCTCGCCAGCGCCATCTCGATGATGGCGATTCCGCGACTCATCCGCCAGGGCGCTTCGACCGGTGTGCCGAGTGGCCCCGTGACCGTGGTCGTGCGGTTGGGGCCGCCGAGCACCTCCAGCAGCCCCTCCCCGCCATCGGCGAGCGGGATCTCGACGCAGTCGTGACCACGCTCCCAGCAGGCGTGACCGATCGCCGTCGCGACCTCGGCCGCCGAGGCGGTGCCCCGGAACTTGTCGACGGCTGCCACGACCTTCACGGGATGAACCTAGCCAGAACGGCGGAGGGTGCCGTCCACCGGCAGGTTCTGAAAGTCGACCAATCCAGTTATCTTTTGCGATATGGCTGTCACCGTCCGGATTCCGACCACCCTGCGCCCACTCTCGGGCGGCAACAAGCTGGTCGAGGTCCCGTCCGGCTCGTTGTCCGAGGTGATCGCCGCCCTCGAGGCTGCACACGAGGGGTTTGCCGAGCGGCTGCTCGACGAGGACGGCGCGCTGCGCAAGTTCGTCAACATCTTCGTCGACGACGATGACGTGCGTTACCTCGATGGGCTCGACACCGTCGTCGCCGACGGCATCACGGTCAGCATCATCCCCGCCGTCGCCGGCGGCTGATCCCGCCGCCCGTCGTCACTGGTCCCACTCTGATCGCGGCCCCGTCGACCTCAGGGGTCGCGTCGCCGCCGAACCCCGGCCCGATATCACGTGGGAGGCATCGGGAGCACGGGGGCGTACTGGTTCATCATGTCTCGTGAGGCGGCGACGAATTGTGCCTCGGTCATGTTCAGTTCCTTCAGAACGGCGGCGGTCTGGAGTGGATCGCTGCGGATCCGTACAGCGGCGTCCACGAGCGTCTGGTCGCCCATCGGCTGGCGGCTGCGGGTCGCGATGTATTCGGCGCGATCGAGCGCTTTGGCGACCGACTTGACGTCGGTGTACTTGGCGATTGCTTTCTGCTGCTCGCGCAGCAGCGGTGCCAACTCGGTCTCAGGAATCCGCGTCGGATCGAGCGGCCAGCCGTCGGCCATCGGGATCTCCTTGCCGGTGAACCTGACCTCTTCGAGCATGTTGTGATCGATGATCGCCTGCCCCGACGTCGAGTGCACCGTCGCCTGTCCGGTGTGCGGACTCACGGTGTAGACCTCGGTGCCACCCTGGATCGCCATCCGTGACTGCGTGTAGCCGGTCGGGTAGATGTCATCGTGCGAAGCGCTCCCGGCGAAGCCCCCGTAGCTCGAGACGTCCATGTCGGCCTTGCCCACCGGGTTCACGGTCCCCGACGGATTGAGGTTGTTGGCCACGTTGGCCTCGTGCAGACCTGCAAACTCGGCGCGCATCCGTCTTGCGGCCTGGGTGTGGGTCATGCCGCCGCCTCTGGAGATGATCCACCGGTCGATGTCCGTTTCGGAGAACGAGGTCGAGATCGTGCGGTCGGCATCGGTGACGACCGATCGGCCGGCACCGACCGACCCGCTGTTGCCGACGAGCACCTCCTGGGGCCGGATCCCGCCGTTCAAGCGGGCGAACTCGTCGATCGTGTCGTGCGTGCCCTGCCTGATCGCATTGCCGGTCACGCGATCGTGGAAGTCGACGAGCGCTGTGGCGGTCTGGCGGTCCATCGCCCCGGCGGCCTCGAGCTGCCCGAGTCGGCCCATGCCGCCGTTCTGATAGATCGCCCGCAGTGCTTCGTCGTCGCCCGACTTCACGGCGGCAGCCACCTGTGTGCGCAGCTCGGACAGCTGTTGCGGGCTCAGTCGCGGTGCTGTGGCGACGCGCGTCGCGGCACGGGTGGCCGCAGACTCGGCGCCCTCGCGGAGGCCGGTCTCGAGGCCCTCGCGAGCGCCCGTGCGGGCGCCGGACTCGAAGAAATCGCCGACCTGGCGGCCGGCGGCTTCGAGCGCCTCCCCTGTGGTGTCGGCGATCGCGCGGCCGAACCGGTCGACACCCATCTGACCCACCTTGCCGATCAGCATGCCGGGCCCTGCCTGCCACATTCCTGCCGCGATCGCCTCGCCGTAGGTCAGGTCGCGTCCGTCTGCATGAGCCTGGGCCGCTGCCCGTTCCATCGCGGCGGCGATCTCCCAGGGGGTGATGATGCCCTCGCTCAGACCGCCGGTGCCGATCGCCGCCGCGATCCGACCGGCTGCCTTCGGGTTGCGTATCGCCCAGGCCGCGACCGGTCCGTACGGGGTGTGTTCGGCGGCCCGCGCCAGCATCTCCTGCGCGGTCGCAGCGTCCTTGGCGAACTCGTCGAAGAGGTCGGTCGAGAACGTTCCCGTCGCGTCGTGATCGACGGTGCCCTGCCGCTGCGACAGCCGATCGAGTGTGTTGCGGATCGAGATCAGTTCTTCCCGCGTCAGCGCGTCGCCCCTGGTGAGGCGCTCGGCGATCGAATCCCAGCCGCCCGCCCGCGCTCGTTCATCCAGGATGTCGGTGACTCGTTCGCGCGTCCGGGCCCGTTTGCGCAGCGTTTCCAGCTCTTCCGCCAGGGCATCGCGCGCACGCCGATCGTCGTCAGCCGACCGCTCGGCGAGATCGCCGAAGCGGGCAGCCGCCGCCTCCTCGCTCTCCATGATGGAGATGATGGCGTCGATACGAGCCTGGCGGTCGGCCTCGATCGCCGCTTCCTCGGCCAACAGGTCCTCGTAGTCCTCCGGGGACACGCGACGACCGCCCCAGTCGTACATCCCGTCCTCGCCCGGGCCGTCCGGATTGGCTGGATCGACCGGGTCGGGCAGTGGCGTGCGGCGCTCGATCGTCGAGCCCTCCTCGAAGATCTGGGCGACACGATCCATCGCCTCGATCAAGCTGATCCCACCGGTGGCGAGCGCTGCGATGACACCGGCGATCGCCGCCAGCATCGCCTCGTCGGGCTCGATGCCGGTCTGGTCGGTCTTCTGTTCGACGAAATCCTCGAGCTGTTCGACGTCGCTCGACCCTGCTCCGTCCTGGCCGTCGGTCCCGGCGGCCCCGGGATCGTCTCCGGCAGCGTCACCGCTCGCGTCATCGGTATCACCGGACAGCGCTGCATCAGGCGTGGTGTCACCTTGCTCGAACTCGTACGACCATTCGACATAGCAGGCGCCGCCGCAGTTGAGGGCGCCGACGCCGACCGAGAACTCGTCGCCGGACGTCGGCACTCCGGTCGACATCTCGCCGGTGTTGGTGACGGGGTCGCTGCAGACGTAGATGCCGCTGATCACGGTGGTCTGGGCGCAACTGGCGCCGGCACCGACCGCCTCGCGATTCCACCCGCCGTTGACGATCATGATCACGTCGAGCCCGAAGAAATACTGCGTGTCGAGCTTGCCCGTGTTGCGACTCGAGACCGTGACCGGAATCGTGAGTGGATCTCCCGGGACGAGCGTCTGAGGAGGTGCCTCCCAGCTCGCTTCGAAGGTCGCCTCGCCGTCGTCCGGGTATTCCGGCCCGAAGCTCTCGATCACCGTCATCGACGTCGCGCTCGAGGGTGACCTGCCATCGCTCGGGCGCCGGATCGCCTGCGGGGTTGACCTGCTCGCCGACCCGAACCCACTGGCCGGTGTCCTGCGCCTCCGCTTGGCGTCCGTCCCCGAACATGACCACCGCCAGCAGCCCCACGATGATGGCGGAGACCGGGGCAGCGACGCGTGCGGCTGTTTGCCGGTATTCGGTGAGTGGTCCGTGGCGTCCGACCATCAACCCGACGGCCAACCCGACGCCGACCCAGGCTGTCGCCTGACCGAGACCGAGGATGCCGGTCCGCTTCAGCAGACCCGGCGAACTGCATGATGACCAGCCCGACGCCCCACACCGAGGCGGCGACCGTGTTGCGAACCGCGTACAGCTTGCCGTCGTCGTCGCTGATCTCGAGGTTGCGTCCCTGCACGTAGCCGGGCCCGACCGCGAACAGACCGACCAACACGAGCGCCGCGATCGGAGCTCCTGCGCCGAGGATGGCGGCGACAGCGATCACCGAGCCGAACTGCACCACGATCCGTAGCAGGTCGAGTCGGGGACGCAGCCGGATTCGTTTGGTGGCCCGGCGCAGCTGGCGTGTCAGCAACACCCCGGTGACCAGGATCGACACGACCGTGATGAGTACCTGCAGCGTCCTCATGGCGTTCACCGTGACAGCGGACGGCTCGCGGCTCCAGGGTCTTCGGTACCGAAGGGCCAATTGGCAGTTAGCAGTCTCGGTTGTAGAGTGCTAGCACTCGTGCGGCGAGAGTGCTGACGAGGGATTCGTATTCGCGGACACAACCGTCCAACGGAGGACACACGAAGATGCCGAAGCAGATTGCGTTCGATCAAGAAGCCCGCCGCGCGCTCGAAGCCGGCATGAACAAGCTCGCCGACGCGGTGCGGGTCACGCTCGGCCCGAAGGGCCGCAACGTCGTGCTCGACAAGAAGTGGGGCGCACCCACGATCACCAACGACGGCGTCTCGATCGCCAAGGAGATCGAGCTCGAGGATCCGTTCGAGCGGATCGGTGCCGAGCTCGTCAAGGAGGTCGCCAAGAAGACCGACGACGTCGCCGGTGACGGCACCACGACCGCCACCGTGCTGGCCTGGGCGATGGTGCATGAAGGCCTGCGCAACGTCGCCGCAGGCGCCAACCCGATGAGCCTCAAGCGCGGTATCGAGGCCGGCGTCGTCGCTGCGGTCGACTCGATCAAGTCGCTCTCGGTCGACGTCGACTCGAAGGAGCAGATCGCTCAGGTCGCGTCGATCTCGGCCGCCGACGACGAGATCGGTCGGTCTCATCTCCGACGCCATCGACAAGGTCGGCAAGGACGGCGTGATCACCGTCGAGGAGAGCCAGACCTTCGGGATGGACATCGACCTGGTCGAGGGCATGCGGTTCGACAAGGGCTACATCTCGCCGTACTTCGTCACCGACACCGACCGTATGGAGGTGGCGCTCGAGGATCCGTACATCCTGCTCGTGTCGTCGAAGATCACCGCCGTCCGCGATCTCGTACCGGTGCTCGAGAAGGTCATGCAGTCCGGCAAGCCGCTCGTGATCATCGCCGAAGACGTCGACGGCGAGGCGCTGGCCACGCTGGTCGTCAACAAGATCCGCGGCACGTTCAAGTCGGCCGCCGTCAAGGCGCCCGGCTTCGGCGATCGCCGCAAGGCGATGCTGCAAGACATGGCCATCCTCACCGGCGGGCAGGTCATCAGCGAAGACGTCGGGCTCAAGCTCGAGACCGCCACGCTCGATCTGCTCGGCACGGCCAAGCGGGTCATCATCACCAAGGACGAGACCACGATCGTCGACGGTGCCGGTGCCGAGGCCGACATCAAGGGCCGCATCTCGCAGATCAAGGCCGAGATCGACAACACCGACTCCGACTACGACCGCGAGAAGCTGCAAGAGCGGCTCGCCAAGCTGACCGGTGGCGTTGCCGTGCTCAAGGTCGGCGCCGCCACCGAGGTCGAGCTGAAGGAGAAGAAGCACCGCATCGAAGATGCCGTCAGCACCACCAAGGCCGCCATCGAAGAGGGCGTCGTGCCCGGCGGCGGTGTCGCGCTGGTGCGCTCGATCGGCGCCGTCGAGGCCGTTGCCGCAGCGCTCGTCGGCGACGAGGCGACCGGTGCCCGGATCGTCGCCAAGTCGCTGTCGGCGCCGCTCCGCCAGATCGCCGAGAACGCCGGGATGGAGGGCGGCGTCGTCATCAATCGGGTCAGCGAGCTGACCGGGGCCGAGGGCCTCAACGCCGCCACCGGCGTCTACGAGGACCTGGTCAAGATCGGTGTCATCGACGCCGCCAAGGTGACCCGTTCGGCGCTCCAGAACGCCGCATCGATCGCGGCGCTGTTCCTCACCACCGAGGCGATCGTGGCCGACAAGCCAGAGGAAGAGGCCGGCGCCCACGCCGGCCACGACCACGACTTCTGAGTCGGGTCGCCACCTCGACGACAACGCAGCGAGCCCGGGCTTCGGCCCGGGCTCGTTGAACGTTTTCGGTCGGAATCTTCCACCTCGATCCGATTTGCGAGGTTGTCGTTCCGGACGGCTACGGTGGCATTCGGCGGGCCATGTCAACCCAACAGAATC
The DNA here is from genome assembly GCA_963722635.1 of uncultured Acidimicrobiaceae bacterium. Taxonomy (GTDB): domain Bacteria; phylum Actinomycetota; class Acidimicrobiia; order Acidimicrobiales; family Ilumatobacteraceae; genus Ilumatobacter. Next base: position 59,821 of record CAVRNX010000009.1, on the reverse strand, counting down.
AGGGACCCAAATGCGCAAGACATTCCTGTCCATGGCGGTTGCTGCCGCCGCCATCGTCGCCATCGCCGGCCCGCTCGACGCCATCACCCGTGGCGGCACCGTCGACGGCGACGCACATCCGTACGTCGGTCTGATGGTCGCCCAAGACGCCGACGGCAACCCATTGTGGCGCTGCAGCGGCACCATGATCTCGCCGACCGTCTACGTCACCGCCGGCCACTGCACCGAGGCCCCGGCTGCGAGAGCTGCGATCTGGTTCGAGACCGATGTCGAGAGCGGGATCCCTGGCAACGGCTACCCCTTCGGTGGTCCCACGTCTGCTGCCGGAACGACGTACACGCATCCGCTCTACGACCCGATGCGTTCTTCCTCTACGATCTCGGCGTCGTCGAGCTCGACGAACCGGTTGTGATGGCCGCCTACGCCGAGCTCCCCGGGGCCGGCTACGTCGACACGCTCGCCAAGGGTCGCAAGAACAACTCGGTGACGGCTGTCGGCTATGGCCTCCAGGCCGCATCGTCCAACCCGGTCAAGCCGGACAAGACGGTCGCCGAGCGGGTCCGGTATCAGGCAGACCTGATGATCGTCAACACGCAAGGTGTTGCCGGGATCGGCAACCTGCCGGGCTCCAACTCGATGACCCTCAGCGGTGACGCCAAGCACGGCGGCACGTGCTTCGGTGACTCGGGTGGCCCGACGCTGGTCGGCGACACGCTGGTCGCCGTGACGTCGTTCGGGCTGAACGGCAACTGCGCCGGCATCGGGGGCGTCTTCCGCATCGACCGGCACGTCGAACTCGGTTGGATCGGGTCGTTCCTCGCACCCTGATCCGATCGGCTGCCAACCCGCAGCCCGGGCCGAGTGCCCGGCTCGTTCGCGTCGCCGGCCGGTTCGACGATCCGTTCGGTCGTCGACCGGGCAGTGGTACGCCGTCGTCGGCGAGCCGAACTGGCGCAACCGGGCGGCGACGCCGTCAGACGTCGCCGGTGACCGTGTCGCTGATGTCTTCGAGGATCGTGTCGTCGAACACGGTGTCGTCGATCGTGGCGTCGTCGATCGCCAGCCACACCAGCATCCCGGCGAACGCCGCCACGATCGGGACCACGATGAACACCCACACCTGACCGAGCGCGTTCGGGTCGGTATCGGCGAAGACCGCCGCCCCCAGGCTGCGAGCGGGGTTCATGCCGGCACCCGAGATGTCGAGCAGGAACAGCGTGCCGAGTGCGTAGGCGGCGCCCGTGAAGGCCGCCATCGCAGCGTTGCCGCGCTGCTGGCTGATCGATGACAACAACACCACGACGACCAGCGTCGACAACACCAGCTCGGCACCGATGACCACGCCCAGCTCGCTGAAACCGGTGAGATGGATCCCGAGATCGACACCGGCGTCGACGCTGTCCGTCGGCTCCCAGCCGTTGGTGCCTGCGGCGTAGCGGGTCGTGTCGTTGAGGCCGAAGATGAGGGCCGCGCCGAAGATGCCGCCGAGCAGCTGGCCGCCCCAGTCGCCGAGCGCTTCCCGTGTGGTGATGCCTTTCGAGAACCACAACGCCAGGCTGAACATCGGGTTGGCCACGGCCCCGATCACACCGATCGAGATCGCGATCGCCAGCCCGAATCCGACGGCGACACCGAGCGGTCCGATGTCATCGCCGCCCAGCACGATCAGGCCGGGCCCGCCCAACATCACGATCGTGGTGCCGACGAACTCGGCTGCCACGTTGCGGCCGGTGCTGGATTCGCTCATGGCAAGCGAGCGTAGTCTTGGCCGATGCTCGCCCTGGTCACCTGCACAGGCGCCGTCGACCTCGACGCCGATCTCTCCTTGCTCGTGCGCGAGCTGCCCGAGGCACGTGTCGAGATCTGGGACGACCCCGCCGTGGATTGGGCGGTGTTCGACGTGGTGATCATTCGATCGACCTGGGACTATCACGAACGACGTGACGACTTCATCCGTTGGGCTCGTCATGTCGAGTCGGTGAGCGATCTCTGGAATCCGTTCGAGCTGATCGAATGGAACACCGACAAGCGCTACCTGCTCGACCTGGGACGCGATGGCGATTCCGATCGTGCAGACGGCGTTCATCGACCGCGGAGCGCCGACCTCACGACATCGACGTCTCCGGTGATCTCGTGATCAAGCCCTCGATCGGTGCCGGGTCGAACGGTGTGGTCCGAACCCGGGGCGACGAGGACCTCGCCCGGTCGCACATCTCGGCGTTGCACGCCGGCGGCCTGACGGCGATGCTGCAGGCGTACGTCGCCGAGATCGACGTCGCAGGTGAGACGGGCCTCGGTGTTCCTGGGCGGAGCGTTCAGCCATGCCTTCGAGAAGTCCGCCATCCTGGCGGCGCCCGTGGAGTCCGATGGCGCTCTGTTCGCCGACGAACAAGTCCGTCCACGGACGGCCAGCGCGGCCGAGATCGCGATCGGTGAGCAGGTCGTTGCGCGAACTTCCCCACACGGCCTACGCCCGGATCGACCTGCTTCCCTCTGCCAGCGGGCCGGTCGTTCTCGAGGTCGAGGTGACCGAGCCGTCGTTGTACCTCGATTGCGACGAGGGCGCCCCGGCGCGGGCCGCTGCGGTGTTCCGTAGCCTGGCGCCGTGAGCCGGTCCCGCACCCAGCGTTTTCTCGTCACGTCGTTCACGCCCGACGGTTCGAACCGTCGACCTGACGACCTGATCGTCGAGGAGCCGATGACGATCCAACTCGACGGCCATCTCGTCGCCACCACGATGCGCACCCCCGGGCACGACTTCGAACTGGCCGTCGGGTTCTGCCACACCGATGGCCTGCTCGGTGGCTTCCCGGTGCACGGTGTGCGGTACTGCGCCACCGGCAGCGCGGTCGACACCGAATTCAACGTGGTCACCGTCGACACCGAAGGCCGCGCCCGTGTGCCGACGCCCCGACTCGGCACCACGAGCTCGAGCTGCGGCTGGTGCGGTAGCGAGCAGCTCGACGAGCTCAGCGAGCGCCTCTCGCCGGTGCCCGCATCCGAGCCGATGCCGCTCGACTTGTTGACCCGAGTGCCGGAGATGGTCGTCGAACGTCAACAGCTGTTCGACGCCACGGGCGCCGTGCATGCGGCCGCTGCGTTCGATCGATCGGGTGAGGTGCGCCTCGTTCGCGAGGACGTCGGGCGCCACAACGCTGTCGACAAGGTGGTCGGGGCGATGCTGCTCGACGGCAGTCTGCCGGCGACCGGGCTCGGCTTGTTCGTCAGCGGCCGCGCCAGTGTCGAGATCGTCCAGAAGGCATGGGCAGCCGGGTTCGGCACGGTCGTCGCGGTCAGCGCTCCCACGGCGCTCGCCGTCGAAGCAGCGCGTCGGGCCAACCTGACCCTCGCCGGCTTCGTTCGCGGTCAGCGCTTCAACATCTACGCTCCCGAGCGCCTCGCCCAGTCGGGGTGATGCCCGGGCCCGGCTGCTCCGGGTCCGACCGGTCGGGGCCTCTGTAGCCTGCACCCATGCGCATGGAAACGGGCGTCTGCGTCCTGCACCTCTTCTGCTCACCCGGCGATCACGTCGACCGCGAGGCCGTCAGCGCCGCGATCGACGACGCTGAGCAGCACGAGTGCCAGGTGGTCACGGCGGCGATCCTCGGCCACAAGGGCGATCTGGCCGTGATGGCGTTGGGCCCCGATGTGGTCGCCTTGCGGCAACTCCAGACAGGTCTGCAACGGGCGGGCCTGCGCGTCGTCGACAGCTATCTCTCGATCACCGAGGTCAGCGAGTACGCAAAGGGCATGCCGGACGAGGCACTGCAGGCCCGCCTCTACCCGCAGCTGCCTCCCGAGGGCAAGCCGGCGTTCTGCTTCTACCCGATGAGCAAGCGTCGTGAAGCCCACGCCAACTGGTACGCCACGCCGTATGAAGATCGCCGCGACATGATGATGGAGCACGGTGGCAGCGGCCGCAAGTTCGCCGGCAAGATCGTGCAGCTGGTCACCGGCTCGACCGGCCTCGACGACTACGAGTGGGGCGTCACGCTGTTCGGCGTCAACCTCGAAGTGATCAAAGACGTCGTGTACACCCTGCGCTACGACAAGGGATCCGCGTTGTACGGCGAGTTCGGCACGTTCTACGTCGGCTACCTGGCCTACATCGACGATCTGATCTGATCGTCCTCACAAGGCCGCCACTGGGGGATCTGCTTACCGCACCTCGAAGACCTGCGAGCCGGTCTCGGCGCCCTCGGCATCGAACCCGAACGACTCGAACCATGCCCGCACGACGTCGCCGGCGACGTTGGAGAGGTCGACGTGGCCGGACGCCCCGTTGTAGTCGATCCGCAGGCCCTGATCGTGCAGCGCTACACAGGCCTCGAACGAGGTGCACACACTGCCACCGCTGGCGACCTCGCCCATCGTGCCCTTGATGCGAGACGGCGAGTCGGAGTCGGCGACGACAGTGGCGAGCGCGATCAGGTTGACACAGTCGACCGCGTGCGCCGTGAAGAAGCCTTCGGGGCCGTCTTCCGACAGAGATCTGGCGTACGGAGCGACGCCGCTGACCCGCTGCCGAAACCCGGCCGACAGCGACTGGATGACTTGACGAGCGTTGCGAATCGCATCGTTGACGATGACGCGTCTGAGGTCTGCCGAGACGGCCCCGTCGAGGGCCGCCAGCAGGCGGCTGCCATCGTCGGCGTCGCCCAGCACGACGATCACGCCGGGAGAGTCGGCAGCCAGGTCGGCGACCACGTTCGACAGGTCTTCCTGGTCGCGGCGGAACCCGACCTGGGCTTGCAGCACGAGGCCCCGAGCTGCAGCCTGCTCGGCGAAGCTCTCGACGAGGCCGCGTCCGTACGGGTCGTCGAGGTAGCCGACGGCGACCGAGTCGACGCCGGTGTCCTCGACCCGGCGAGCGATCGCAGCCATCTGGAGCGAGTCGCTGGGTGCGGTCCGGAAGAAGAACTCGTTGTCGGGAAAATCGTCGAGCGCCATCGCAGTGGCCGTCGGAGAGCACGTCACCACGCCGGTCGCCGGAGTCACGATGCTCGCCAACTGGGCGAGGGCGACGCGTGACGACGCCGGCCCGACGATCGCATCGACACCGTTCGTCAGCAGCAGATCGGGGCCGGTGCCGACACCCTCGTCGAGGATCTCGACGGCGACGTCCTGGCCGAGTACCCCGCCGGCATCGTTGATCAGTTCGACCGCGTCGACGACGGCCGCGATCATCGGTTCTCCGAGGCGGGCACCCTCGCCCGTTCGCGGCAGATACACGCCGAGCTTGAGCACCCCGTCGTTGGGGCGCTCGATCGTGGTCGTCGTGGTGTTCTCGAGAGAGGTGCTCGTGACGGCGTCGCTGATGTCGTCGCCACCGGTGCACCCGACCAGCGCAGCCAGCGTCAGCGCGAGTGTCGGGCCGGTCCACCGGGCGACGCGACGGTTCTGACGCTGCGTGAGGGTGGGCACAGGCATCACGATAGAAGAGAACAGGTGGATCGCGATGTTCAGCTCCCAGAACCGGCTGCCGAGCTGCTCGCTGCCGCTGCTGTGGTTGCTCCCGACCTGGTTGCGTCGCATCACGCTGCAAGCTGCCGCAGCGGGTGGCGTCGACGAATCTGCGTTCGTCGACTCGCTCGAGGCGATGATCGAGGCCGAGTCGACGGATCTGATCGATTCGTTGGGTGAGTTGCTCGCCACCGACGTCGACGAGCAACGCACCAATCCACTCTCGCTGTTCCGCGCCGCAGTCGCTGCTCCGACCGAGTTGTTGCGTTCGGTCGGCGTGCCGCCGCCGCCGCCAGACCAGTTCGCTGCCACACGATTTCCTGACGATGTGTATCGACTCGGGCCCGCCGCTTGGTCGGATATCGGTCCCGAGCTCCACGAGCCAGGTCTGATCTGGGGTGCATGGAAGGCGATCACCGTGCTGCGCCGCCGACGGGACGAAGGCCGTCGCTGACCGAGTGCGTCAGCGGGTCGTTCGCGCCCTACCGTGGGAGCGGTGAGCACCCAGACCCCCGAACGTGCTGTCGACGCCGCCTACCAGCTGCGTCTCGATGCCCTCGGCGACACGTCGGTCGGTGGTCGTGCGTACTGTCACCGGTTGGCGGCCGCAACCGATGCATGGATCGTCGCCCTGGCAGCCGAGGCCCAATCGCAGCATCCGAGTGCTCCCCGGTTCGCACTCGTGGCGGTGGGCGGGTACGGGCGCGGCGAGCTGTCGCCACAGAGCGACCTCGATCTGCTGCTCGTGCACGAATCGACGTCGGATCGACTCGAGCAGGTGGCGTCGGCGATCTGGTATCCGATCTGGGATGCCGGGTTGAAGCTGGGACATGCCGTGCGTTCGCTCGAAGAGCACCTGGCGCTCGCCAAGACCGACCTCGACACCGCTACGGCGTTGCTGACCGCCCGCCCGGTCGCCGGCGACGAGCCGCTCGGCGTCAGGATCGTCGAATCGGGTCGTCGAAACTGGACCAAGCGCAAGAAGCGATGGATGGAGCAGCTACAACAGCGTGTCCGCGCCCGCCAGTCGGATGCCGGCGAGGTCGCCTACATGCTCGAACCCGACCTGAAGGACGGTCACGGTGGCATTCGCGACGCCCAGTCACTGTGGTGGGCAGAGTGTGGTGGCATCACGCTGCCCGACGAGGACAACCTGGCCCTCAACGAGTGCTACGACATCTTGCTCGGTGCGCGCGTCGCGCTGCATCGCGCGACACGTCGCGCCGGTGACACGCTGCGGCTCCAGGATCAGGACGCCGCAGCCGCGCAGGCAGGGGTCGACTCGGCCGATGCGCTGATGGCGCAGATCGCGGCTGCCGCCCGCACGGTCGCCTGGATCGCCGACGAGTCGTGGGGCCGCGTCGGCAAGACCACGGGCGGCATCCCACGCGAGGTCGCTCCCGGTGTGATGCTGGTCGACGGCGAGATGGAGCTGGCGATCGACGCCAACCCCGGTGTCGATCCGACCTACATGCTCCGGATCGCTGCCGCTGCCGCACGCCACGAGGCCCGAATCGGGCGCCGCAGCCTCGATCGCCTGGCCGAACTGGTGCCGCAGTGGCCGTCCACCTGGCCGGCCGGGGCGATCGACAAGCTGGTGGCCCTCCTGCTCGAGGGGCATCGGGCGATCCCGGTGATCGAGGCGCTCGACCAGCGCGGCATGATCACCCGCATGCTGCCCGAATGGGAGCAGGTCCGCTCTCGCCCCCAGCGAAACGCATACCACCGGTTCACCGTCGATCGGCACCTGTGGGAGACCGCTGCCAACGCGTCCCAGCTCGCCGATCGCGTCGCACGCCCCGACCTGCTCGTGCTCGGCGCCCTCTTCCACGACATCGGCAAGGGCTATCCCGGCGACCACACCGAGGTCGGCATGGAGATGGTCCGCGAGATCGGGCCGCGACTCGGCCTCGCCGAACGCGATGTCGATGTGTTGGTCGCGATGGTCGAGCACCACCTCCTGTTGCCCGACGCCGCCGTGCGGCGCGACCTGTCCGACCCGGCCACGATCCAGACCGTCGCCGATGCCGTGGGTACGCAGGACGTGCTCGAGCTGCTGCACAACCTCACCATTGCCGACTCCATCGCGACAGGCCCATCCGCGTGGGGCGGATGGAAGGAACAGCTGGTCGGCGAGTTGGTCGGTCGCGTCACGCATGTGATCGGCGGCGGCGATGTCGCCGAGGCCACGTGGACCTTGTTCCCGGACGCCGAAACCCTGGGGTTGATGGCAACCGGTGAGAGCCACATCCGTGTCGAGGACGATCGTCTCACGGTGGTGTACCGCGACACACCCGGTGCGTTCAGCCGGATTGCCGGAGTCGTGTCGTTGCATGGACTCGATGTGGTCGCGGCGCGCGCCCACTCCGACGAGCCGCAACTCGGCCGGGTCAGCATGGGCGCGTCCGAGTTCCGGGTCGAAGTGCCGCGCGACGGCATCGATTGGGCCCCGATCCGTGCCGATCTCGAACGCGCGCATGCGCGGCCGGCTGGCGATCGAATCGCGATTGGCCGAGCGGGCGCTCACCTACCGGCGTCGGCGGGCGATGCAGGCGGTCGAGCCGGGCCCGCCGGCGGTGGTGTTCCACGACGATGCGTCGAGCAATGCGACCGTCATGGAAGTGCGGTGTCAGACCCAGGTCGGGATCCTGTACCGGATCACGAAGGCGCTCGCCGAGGTCGGCCTCGACATCCGCCACGCAACGGTTCAGACGATCGGCCTGGAGGTCGTCGACACCTTCTACGTGCGCAACTGGGCGGGGGAGCTGATCACCGACCCCCCGCATCGCAAGGAGATCGAACGCGCCGTACTGCACTCGATCGGGTGACCGCACCCTGGTCGTGCCGACTAGCGTCGCCCTCGTGAACGATTCCGTCGGAGCACCGGACGCACGAGATCTGGCTCGGTGGAGCTCGACCCTGGCGGGTATCGCCCGCACCGGATTGGGGTTCACCGACAACCTGTACGAGCGCGAGCGGTTCGAAGAGGTGCTGCATGTCGCCGCCGACATCAAGGCCGCTGCGTCGGCGCTCGACGAGGTGGTCGAGATCCAGCGTGAGACCGATCACTTCGTGCAGGAATGGCTCGACAACGTCGGTGAGGGTGTGCCCGGCTACGTCACCCCGAAGGTCGCGATCGGCGCCGTCGTCGGCAATGACAACGGCGAGCTGCTGCTGGTGCAGCGGGCCGACTCGGGGATCTGGCTGTATCCGACCGGATGGGCCGACATCGGCTACTCGGCGTCGGAGGTGGCGGTCAAAGAAGTCGTGGAGGAGACCGGTATCGACTGCGAACCGGTGCGCCTGCTGTCCGTGATCGATGGCCAGCGGATGGGCTTTTCGAGGTTCGGCATGTACATGCTGCTGTTCTACTGCCGGGCCACCGGTGGCGAGCTGAGCCCTCACCCGCTCGAGACGTCCGACGTCGGTTGGTTCGGTCCGGCGGCGCTGCCGGAGGCCACAGCCGGAGCGTCGTGGTGGGCACCGCTGGCGTTTGCAGCGATCAACGGAGAAGAAGCACCGACGGTGTTCGATCTGCCTCGGGACCCGATCTGGCGCTCCTGACGGCTGGGCCGCCCGAATCAGCGGCTCAGTTGCCGGAGTCGCGATTGCGGAGGAACTGCTCGACCTCGTCGGCGAGCTGGCGAGTGTCGGTGTCGTCGATCTCGGTGTCGTCGAGATCGAGGTCGGTCTCTGCCGTCATCTCGTCGACCATGTCCTCGAGGCGGCTGACGTAGGTGACCAGATCGTCGTCGTCGGCGATCAACGCCGCCACCTTGGCGTCGTAGTCGGCGATCTGCGACGCGACGTTGGCGACGGGTGCCGGTGTTCCCATCATCGAGCACAGGCGATCGAGCAGGGCGAACGTGGCGCGTGGCGAGGCGAGTTGAGCGGCGTACCCGGGCACGGCTGCCCACAGCGACGCCGTCGGCAGACCGCTCTTCGACAGTGCGTCGTGGAGCACACCGATGATGCCGGTCGGGCCCTCGTAGCGCGACCGTTCGAGATCGAAGCGCTCGATCAGTGCCGAATCGGTGGCGGTGCCGATGATCTGGGTGCGGCGCGTGTGCGGCACGTCGGCGAGCAGCGCTCCGAGCGTGAACGCCATCGGGGCGTCGAATCGATGGGCGATGCCGGTGATCTGCTGGCAGAAGGTGCGCCACCGCAGAGCGGGCTCGGGGCCGAGGACCAGGATCACGTCGGTCCCCGGAAGCGACGCCGACCACACCCCGGTCGTCGGCCACACGATCGAGCGGTTGCGCTGGTCGTCGAGGCGGACGTGAGGCCGAACCGTTGCGAAGTCGGTGAACGGTTCGGGGTCGATCTCGGCGAGTGCGGCGGCGCCGCTGGTTTCGATCATCGTGCGGATCGCGGTGGACGCCGCATCACCGGCGTCGTTCCATCCCGTGAAGGCGGCGACCACGACCGGATTGGTGAGTGTGACCTCGTCGATGTCGACCAGCCAGCGGACGTGCTCCATGCGAGCTTCACCCTACCGGCGCTCGAAGATCGGCACAGGTGCGCCGCCGGGATCGTCGGCCGGCGCCGAGATGGTCATGATGCCGGCCAACCCGACCAGGATCAGGAAGGCGATCACGACCCGGCGCAGATTGCGCCGACGCTGCGCCGGCGGCCCCGACACCACAGGCGAGGAAGGTCGAAGGCGGGCCTGCTGTTTGCGGCGTTGGTTGCGTCGCTCTCGGCTCTGCGCCATGCGCTCCACGCTGCCAGTGAAGCGAGATAGCGTCAAGCCGGTGAGCGCCGAGATCCGCCCAGCCGAACGAGTCGACGAACAACTCGTCGAGGCGTTCGCCTCGTTGATCCCACAGTTGTCATCGTCGTCGTCGCCCCCGACGGCCGCTGAGCTGCAGGCGATCATCGACTCGCCCGACTCGGTGCTCTACCTGGCGTGGCTCGACGGACGCATCGTGGGCAGCCTCACTCTGGCGCTGTACCGCATGCCGACGGGTGTCAAGGCGTGGATCGAGGACGTCGTCGTCGATCTGTCGGCACGCGGCCACGGCGTCGGTGAGTCGCTCAACCTGGCAGCTATCGACGAGGCGGCCCGGCGTGGCGCCAAGAACGTCAACCTCACCAGCCGTTCGTCACGCGAGGCCGCCAACCGTTTGTATCAGCGGCTCGGGTTCGTGCCCTACGACACGAACGTGTACCGCTACACCATCTGATGATGCAGCGGTGATCAGGTGAGGTCGATCAGGTGAGGTCGATCTCGCCGACGGCGCGACGTAGGTCTTCGGCCGCCTGACGCACCTGCCAGTCGCGGTCGGCCAGCGCCCGCTCGATGGCGGCTTCCACGTCGGGCCCGGTAGAAGGGGGCCAGGGCCAGCACGGCCCGTCGCCGCACGTTCGGCTTGTCGACACAGGCTGCCAGGATCGCCGCCAGCGCGCGATCGTCGCCGATCGCCCCCAGCGCTGCTGCGGAGGCCTCGCGCACGAGCGGCTCGTCGGAACTCGTGGTGAGCTCGATCAGTCGGTCGAGCACCTCCGCACTGACGGTCTCCTGCTCGCCGCACGCCCACGCAGCGACCTCGACCACGGTCGGCTCGTCGTCGTCGAGCAACGGCAGCAATGCGACGTCGGGCCGCCCTCCCGCCAGTTCGGCCGCTCGTGCGCCGCACCTCGACCGCCTCGTCGTCGAAGGCATCGCCGACCTGTGTGTCGGTCAGCATCCCGAGCCGCTCGAGCGCCCCGAGCGCTGCGGTCCGGACGGTCGCGTCCTGATCGTCGAGGTGGGCGAGCGCGGTGGTGAGGTCACCCCGATGGCCCGCCACGATGACGGCTTGGCGGCGCCGGCGTGGGCTCATTGCTGCAGCAGGTTCGTGAGCCAGATGACGGCGAGGGCGACGCTGAACGACACGATGATCGCCGCCAATACGCCTGTGACCACGCCCAGCCCACCGCTGGCGATCAGATGCGAGCAGGCGACGGATCGGTCCGGGGCGCCGGTACTGGGGGGTGTCGAAGTGATCGACCAGGATGCCCGAGGCCTGTTCTCGAGAGGCACCGCGTGGTGAACGTGACTCGGCTCTGGCAGGCTTACGCCAACCGGTCAGCAGGAGTGCAACGATCGCCAACGCGGCGATGAACACTGCCCTGACAGTGAGACCATCCACGGAAAGCGCAAGAGTGCCCGACACGCAAGAACCGACACTACTGGCGAATCAGGGGAGTGTGGCGCCCGTGCCGCGCCTCGAGACGCGTGCCGAGGCGGCCAGCCGGGCCGGGCTCAGGGTGTCGTCCGAGCGTCGCCGTCGGTGGACGCTTCCGGTGGCGGTGATCGCCCTCGTGCTGCTGGCGGCGATCCCGATCGCCGGGGTGATCCCATCCGAAGTCCTTGCCGAGAAGGAGAACGTGCGGCTCGGCATCGACCAGGGCACGCCGTTCGCCCGCACGCCATCGTCGGCCCAGCCGGTCGACGACCGGATCAAATTCGGCGATCTCGGCGGCCTGGCCGAACAGTACCCGCCTGTCGGCGACATCTACTTCGTCACGGTCACCGAACCGGCCCAATCGCTGCTTTCCTGGCTGCTCGGGCGCGACGAACCGGCGATCCAGTTCCTCACGAGCGAGGAGAAGTACGGCATCCGGACTCCCCAGCAACGTCGAACCCTGGCGCTCGAATCGATGCGTACGTCCGAGCAGGTGGCCCAGTTCATCGCCCTGCAGCGCGTCGGTTACGACGTCAAGGAGATAGCCGGCGACGTGCTGATCGAGGCGATGGTGTGCCTCGCCGCCAACGCCGACAACAGCGGATGTGAAACCTGGAGCCCGTCCGACGCCGTGCTCGATCCTGGCGACCGGATCATCGAGGTCGCCGGGGAACCGGTCGATGGAGTCGAAGACCTGAGCCGCATCGTCACGGGTCTGCAGCCCGGTGACGTCGTCGAGATGACGATCGATCGTCCCGAGGCCGGCACTCTCGATGTCGAGGTCGAACTGACGGCCTCACCCGACGACGCAACGCGCACGATCGTCGGCTTCTACCCGTTCGACACCCGCCGGGTCGAGCTGCCATTCGAGCTCGATATCGATACCGGATCGATCGGCGGACCGTCTGCTGGTCTGGCGTTCACACTGACACTGATCGACGAGCTGACCCCCGGAGAACTCACGGGGGGCAGTCGGGTCGCCGTCACCGGAACGATCGAGCTGGACGGAACCGTCGGAGCGATCGGCGGATTGCGTCAGAAGGCGTCCGCAGTGGCACAAGCCGGCGTCGACGTGTTCATCGTGCCGCTCTCACAGGGAGAGCAGGATCTGGAAGCGGCGCGGCGTGCCGGAGGCGAGGATCTCGAGATCATCACGGTCGGCACGCTGGAGGACGCGATCGCCGCGCTCGAACGTCTCGGCGGCGATCCGATCCCGCCCGCTCCCGGCGATTCCGACGGCTGATCCACCGATTGCCACTTCTGGCGGTGTCCGGGCGTTTACGATCCGTGGAATGGCTGCCTCGCTCTCGCGACCAGACCCGTCATCTCCCGCGTCAGTCGCGGAAGCCGGGTTCTCCACGACCCGACGCGGGTACAACCAGGGCGAGGTCCGGGCGCTCCTGACCTCCGTCGCTGCTGAACTCGGACGCCTGCAGGAACGCCAGCGGCAACTCGAGGCCGAGCTCAACTCCGCCAGGGCGGTTCCACCGTCGGCGATCGAGCTCGACGACGAGACCGTTGCCGACCTGTTGGGCGAAGAGACGCTGCGAGTGCTCCACACCGCTCGTGAGGCGGCGTCGGAGATCAAGATCCGTGCCGAGGAGAACGCCGCCCGGATTCTGCGCGACGCCAACGACGAATCCAACCGGATTCGTCAGGAGACCGAGGTCGAGACGGCCCGCCGGCGTTACGACGCCTCTGCGGATGCCGAGGCCGAGGTGGCGCTCGCCAAGCAGCAGGGCCGCGAGATGGTCAACGAGGCGCGCGCCTACCGCGAGCGTGTGCTCGCCGATCTCGAGCGCCGCACCACGTTGGCCCGAAATCAGATCGAGGAACTCGTGAACGGACGCGACCGCCTGTTGCAGGTGTTCGAACGGGCGCGTCTGGTGGCCGTCGATGTCACTTCTGATCTTCAGGCGATCGACGGCCCCGATCAGCTGGTCAACCTGTCTCCCACCACCGGGCCGGTGCCGCTCATGGTGAAGGCCGATCGGTCCGAGCCGTCCGACCACACCGACTCGATCACCGTCGATGAGGTCGATGACGTCGATGACGAAGGTGACCCCGATCAAACGACCGAGCTGGTCGACATCGTCGATGCCGAGGCCCTCGAGCCCGCCGAAAACGCCGACGACGAAGCTGCCGATGACGCAGCCGACGATGACGCTGCTGACGATGTCGCGGCTGACGATGACGCCGAGGCGACCAAGCCCACCCGTGATGCCAATGTGGTCTCACTGTTCCGCGGGCGCCTCGCCCCCGACGATGCCGAGGCGGCAGACGGTGATGAGGCCGACGACGAGGCCGACGACGGGGCCGACACCGAGGCCGAGTTGGACGAGGCGGGAACGACCACCGACCAGACAGAGACCGATGGTGATGAGCGGCCCGACGTGGGTGGCATCTTCGAGCGTCTGCGTGGCGAGGCCCCGAACGAAGCCGACGACGACCCGAGTGACGACATCGAGGGCCTGACTCGAGCACGCAGTCCGCCGATGATCAGACCGCCGATGACCGAGATCGCCGATGACGAGGTCGTCGAAGACGAGGCTGCCGAGCCAACACCGTTCAGCCGTCGCGACGAGCAGATCGTGCCGCTGATCGTGGGTGGTGCCCGCAAGATCAAGCGGGTGCTGGCGGACGAGCAGAACGGTGTGCTCGACACGCTGCGCCAAAACCAGCCGGTGACCGAACTCGACGACCTGCTCCCCGAGATCGACCAGCACCTGGCCGTGTATGTCGAGGTGCTCGCCGACGACCTGGTGGGCGCCGCAGCCGCCGGGGCCGGCGAGCTGGGCATCAACGACACCAAGACGTTGCGCCGCAAACTGGCCAAGACCGGTGCCCTCGATGCGGCCCATGATCTGATCCGTGCCGACTTGCTGCGGCCCTTGCGTGACCGCCTCGCACGCGCTGTCTCCGAGGGTGCCGGCGACAACGACGACATCACCAAGCGGGTGCGTTCCGTGTACCGCGAATGGAAGACCCAGCACATCGACGATCAGCTCGACGACATCTTCCGGTTTGCTCATGGCGGAGGTCTGGCGGTATCGCTCGAGCCGGGTACGTCACTGACCTGGTCGATCGATCCGAGTCACCCTGCCTGCCCGGATTGTGAGGACAACTCGCTCGCCGGTGCGGTCGCCGCTGGTGAGGCGTTTCCCACCGGGCACGCCGCTGCGCCGGCGCATCCCGGTTGCCGCTGCCTCACTGTGCCCACAGCCAAGTAGCCTCGGCGCCACATGCGGCGCGCAGATGACCTCCCTCGTTCACGGCCCTGGAGTCGAATTTCCGGTCGGGTCGTTCTCATCGCGATCGGATTGTTGTTCTTCCTGGTCGTCGTGTTCGGTCGGGCGATCGCCAACTTCTACGTCGATGCGCTCTGGCACGATTCGCTCGGTCGGTCCGACGTGTTCTGGGGGCAACTCGGCGCAAAGGTGACCCTGTTCTTCCTGTTCTTCCTGATATTCGCCGTGCTGGCAGGTGTCAACCTGTTCATGGCCGACCGCACCGCCCCCACAGAGTTCCCCGCCAACGTGCACCCGTACGTCGAGCGCTTCCACGAGGTGTTCGGACAGCGTCTGCGCCTGGTCCGCTACGGCACGGCGCTCGTGCTGGCATTCATGCTGGCATTGCCGGCCACGGCGAAATGGCAGGACTGGTTGTTGTTCCGCAACAGCAAGTCGTTCGGCGTGCAGGATCAACAGTTCAACGTCGACGTCGGGTTCTACGTGTTCGAGCTGCCGTTCATCTCGTTCGCGATCGACTGGTTGTTTGCCGCACTGGTGATCGTGACGCTGCTCACCCTCGCCGCCCACCTGCTGAACGGAGGCGTGCTGTTCACATCGTCGGCGCCCACCATCAGGCCCGCCACCAAGGTCCACATGGCCGTGCTGCTGGCCGTGCTCGCATCGGTCAAGGCCGCCGACTACTGGCTGACGCGTTACGAGCTCACCAACGGGACCGCGCGGTTTCGTGCAGGGTGCCACCTATACCGTCGTCAAGGCCCAGCTGCCGGCGATGATGTTGCTGGTGCTGATCGCCCTGTTCACGGCGTTGTTGTATCTGTCGACGATTCGTACCAACAAGTGGCAATTCCCGTTCGTGGCGTCGGGCCTGTGGCTGGTCGTGTTGATCATCGGCGGCCTGATCTACCCCGCCATCGTGCAGTCGCTCGTCGTCAAGCCGAACCAGGAAGAGCGTGAAGCGCCCTACATCGCCCGCAATGTCGAGGCGACGCGCTCCGCGATGGGCATCGATGATGTCGTCACCCAGCCGATCACGTTCGGTCGACTCACCACGGACGAGGTCGAGAGCGACCTCGGGCCGATCCGTAACGTGCGATTGCTCAACCCGACCCAGTTGCTGTCGCGGTTCTCGTTTGACCGCGGCGAGGTCTCCGGTCTCAAGATCGCCGACCTCGACGTCGATCGCTACGACATCGACGGCGAGCGCGAGCAGGTGTTGATCACGGCTCGCGAACTCGACCTCGGCAACATCCCCAACAAGAGCTGGCAGGGCGAGCATCTGGTCAGTACCCGCGGGTGTGGCCTGGTGTTGGCACCGGTCGCCAGGGTCACCGACCGCGACCGCCCCGACTATCAGCTGGTCGACCTCGATCGACCCGAGCTGTACTTCAGCCCTGCGATCAGTGGCTACGCGGTCGCTCGCACCAAGGTCACCGAGAGCCAGTGTGGCGACGACGCCGACTACACCGGTACGGCTGGGGTCGAGCTCGGCGGTTTCTTCCGAAAGGCTGCCTTCGCACTGGCGTTCCTCGACTACAACGTGATCGGCTCGGGTGCGATCCAGAGCGACTCGCAGATGCTGTGGGTACGTTCGGTGCAAGACCGTGTCGCCAAGCTGGCGCCGTTCCTCGACTATGACGGCGATCCGTATCCGGTCGTGGTCGACGGTGGCGTGCAGTGGGTCATCGATGCCTACACGTCCACCACCCGCTACCCGTACGCCCAGCGGATCGGCAACGTACAGCTCAGCTCGTCGACCGGGCTGTCGCGCAGTGCCAACTACATCCGCAACAGCGTCAAGGCCGTCGTCGATGCTTACACCGGAGACGTCACGTTCTACGTCGTCGACGACACCGACCCGATCCTGCGGGCGTGGCGGTCGGCGTTCCCCGACCTGTTCAGCGAAATCGACGACATGCCCGCCGATCTGCGCCAGCATCTGCGCTACCCCGAAGACCTGTTCCGGGTGCAGACCGATCTGTACTCGAAGTACCAGATCGAACCCGAGGACTTCTTCCAGCGCACGGGCGCATGGTCGGTGGCTCAGGCACCCTCGGTCGATCGCCAGGACACTTCCCGCGTGGTCAGCCAGCCGGCAGACCCGACCGACGTGCAGACCGAATTCGCCACCGAGTCGAACGTCGAACGGTTCGTGCCGTACTACACCCTGTTCCGAAACGGCATCACCGGTGAGGAGGAGTTCGTGATCCTGCGCCCGTTCGTGCCGTTCTCCACCGACGACCGGCGCACCGAGCTGCAGGCCTACATGACGGCATCCAGCGATCCCGACACGTACGGCCAACTGGTCACCTACGTCGTCGATCAGCCGACGTTGCCGCCCGGCCCTCTGCGTGTCGCCGACCAGGCCGAATCCGAGCAGGACATCAGCCCCGAGCTCAGCCTGCAGGCCAACGAGGAGACCGGCACGAAGGTCAAGTTCGGTGACCTGCAGCTGTTCCCGGTCGCCGACGGCCTCGTGTACATCCGTCCGGTGTACGTGATCGCCAGCGACGTCACCGAGTTCCGATTCGTGATCGTGTCGCACGACAACGCGGCCGTGCTCGACACCAGCCTCGATTCGGCACTGACCCGCCTGTTCCGGGGGTTCGAGGGTGAAATCGGCGACCGTGTCGCCGACGACGACGGTGACGGCGGCGACGCTGAACCGCCGCCCGGCGACGACGAACCACCGAGCACCGAGCAGAACGATCCGGCCGCTCTGGCAGCCGAGGCCGAGCGCCTGTACGTCGAGGCCCAAGAGCTGCTGCGCGCCGGCGATCTCGGCGCCTACCAGGCCAAGCTCGACGAGGTCGGCCGGATCCTGGCGCAACTGAGCGACGAACTCGGCAACTGACACCGGCGGGCCGGCAGGCCCCCTGGGGCGACGCCGATCTCAGGTGTGCTTGAGGTAGTCGGCCAGGTTGGCGAGGTCTTGACGAAAGGCGATCTGATAGCGGGCCTGCTCGTTGGCCAATTTGGCCTGGGTG
Source organism: uncultured Acidimicrobiaceae bacterium (assembly GCA_963722635.1). Taxonomy (GTDB): domain Bacteria; phylum Actinomycetota; class Acidimicrobiia; order Acidimicrobiales; family Ilumatobacteraceae; genus Ilumatobacter. The sequence goes on along the minus strand of CAVRNX010000009.1, from coordinate 41,953 downwards.
TCGCGTAGCTGGCCGACCAGATCGACGTCCGGTTCGCTGCCGCCGAGCCCTTCGATGTCTCCACTCAGCTCGGTGATTTGATTGGCGAGCTCGTTCGAGATCGACGTGATCCGGGCATCGAGTTGGTCGATCCGAGCGCTGATCGTCTGCATCTGAGCGGTGACGATGTCGACCTCGCCGATCCGTTCGGCGAGCATGCGGATCTGGGCGCCGGCGGCCTCGAATTCCTCTGGGTCGACGGTGGGCTCCGTCTCGGTCGGTGCATCGAGTCGCTCGACGACCGTCTGCAACTGCATCCGCACGTCGTCGAGATCGGCCGGGCTGACCGACGGGGGAGGGGGCTCGGGCGGTGGCGGTTGGTCGACGGGAGCGTCGAGACGTGTGACGATGCCCTGCACCTGCTGGCCAAGCTGCTGCTTGGCGGCATCGGTGGCCTCCAGCCGGGCGGCCATCGATGCGATCTCGCTCTTGAGGCGTTCGATCTCGGAGGGTTCTTTGGCTTTCTTCTTGAACAGGCCCATAGCGCTCCTTCACCGTAACCGACTGCCTGTGCTCCTCAGGTGGACATCAGCTGAAGCGGCCGAGCCGATCAGCGTCGGCGACGACACTCGGCGGGCGAACGCGCCGACGAGATCGTCCGTAGCCTTGGGCCATGGCTTCAGTGCAGGCGAACGGCATCACGATCGAATACGAAGAGCAGGGTTCCGGTGAGCCGCTCTTGTTGGTGATGGGCCTTGGCGGCCAGCTCACCGACTGGCCCCAGGAGTTCGTGGATCTGATCGCCGGCCGGGGTTTCCGGGTGATCCGGCTCGACAATCGCGACAGTGGTCTGTCGACCGAATTCAGCGGTCCGCCACCCACCAGCTGGCAGCTCGCCAAGTCGATGCTGTTCCGGCGGCCGATGGCATCCGAGTACCTGGTCGGCGACATGGCACATGACGCCGTCGGCCTGCTCGACGCGCTCGGTGTCGACAGCGCCCACGTGGTCGGTGTGTCGATGGGAGGCATGATCGCCCAGACGATCGCGATCCAGAGCCCAGCCAGGGTGCGCAGCCTGACGTCGATCATGTCCACGACCGGCAACCGCAAGGTCGGGCAGCCGAGGCTACGGATCGTCGGCAAGTTCGTGCGGCGCAAGCCGCCGAGCCTGGCCACGGCGATCGACGATTCGATCGAGACGTTCCGTGAGATCTGCGGGCCCACGTTCGATGAAGCCGAGTTCCGCAAGATGGCGAAGATCTCGATCGAGCGCAGCTTCCGGCCCACCGGTACCGCCCGCCAGATGGCGGCGATCATCGCCAGCGGCGACCGCACCGAACAGCTCGAGCGACTGGCTACGCCGACCCTCGTCGTGCACGGTCTGCTCGATCCGCTGGTGCGGCCAACCGGCGGTATCGCAACCGCCGAAGCGGTGCCGGGCTCGAGATTGCTGATGTACAACGACATGGCACACGACCTGCCGCGCACCCGATGGGTCGAGATGGCCGACGCGATCGCACACAACGCGACCCGCGCCGGCGTCGTCAGCAACGCCTGATCGACCCGCCGCTCCGGTTCGCACGCGTGAGCAGGTTGTGGGCTCTGTCGGCGGGATGATCCGCGGACCTGGTGAGCTGATGTGGCACTGGGTAGCTACTCGGTCAGGCTGGTCAGCCAGGTGATCAACGATTGCACACCCACATCCGGCTCGCCTGCCGGCCAGGTCACGTAATACCCACGGTTCGATCGCACCTCGGGCCCCACCACGACCAGCGCGTCTCCGGCCTCCAACTCGTCGATCAACGTTCGCCAGCCGAGTGCCACGCCGCGCCCTGCCAGCGCTTGTTGCAGCACCATCGGATAGTTGTGGAACAGCACCCGACCCGGTTGGCGGCGCAGCGTGATGCCGAACTCCGCCAGCCAGTTGGCCCACGTCATCCAGGGCCGATCGCCGTCGTCCATGTGCACGAACGGCACTTCGTACACGTCCGCTGCGGTGCTGTCTGCGGACAGGCCGTACTGCTTGGCGAACCCGGGCGAGGCAACCGGCACGACCCGTTCGCGGAAGAGCAGATGGCTCGACTGGCCGGGGAACTCGCCGGTGCCGACCCGAACCGCTGCGTCGAAGCCTCCTTCGGCGATTTCGCTGTCTCGGTCGAACAGCCACAGCCGCAGGTCGAGCTCACCGAGCGCGTCGTGAAGCCCGTCGATACGGGGCACGATCCATTGCTGGGCGATGCCGGGGTGGGCGGCCAGCACGAACGTGCCGGCATGTTCGGCGAGCTCGGCCAGGCCGGCCTCGATCACGTCGAAACCGGCGGCGATGTGGTCGCCGAGACGGGCGCCGAGCTCGGTCAGCTCGCTGCGGTTGGCGGTGCGCCGGAACAACTCGGCGCCGAGGCTCAGCTCGAGTGACCGGATCTGACGCGTGACCGCCGGTTGTGTCATGCCCAGTTCTTTGGCTGCGGCAGTGAAACTGCCGAGTCGAGCGGCTGACTCGAACACTGCCAAACGTTGTATCCGATCGACATGGCGCAATAGGGCCCTCATCGTTGCCTGCATTCGAGCATGTCGTGAGGTTATGCCATCGCATACCGATCTGACGGTGTTCAGGTCTCGCTGTGGTTGTCACGCTGTGGGGGTGACGATGCTTGGTTCTTCCCCACGCGCCGGTTCGATGTTCGAGAGCTCGACGTCGAGCGCGTCGGCTGTGTCGACCGTGTCGGCCGAGCCGCACGATGGTCAGGTGCGCTACTCCTCGATCGACCGCACGATCGATCTGCACCCGATGTGGTTGCGCGAACAGTCCCAGGAACCCGGGCAGATCGAGCAGACGAATCGGCAGCGCCTGTTCACACCCCGTGACATCGACGCCGATCTGACGGTCGAGTCGTGCACGATCGACGGTGGTGTGCTGGTCGTCGGGTTCAGCGATGGACACGTGGCGCGTCTCTCGACCGAGTTGATCGAACAGCGGCTCGGCTGGGTGTTCGACGAAGAGCAACCTCCGCCGCCGGAACCGTGGACCATGCCACTCGATCCGTTCCCGTACATCGACTGGGACGAGATCGGCTGGAGCGTCGACGACGAGAACACCGACGCCGTGATCTCTTTCCTGTCGGCGTTCTTCCGGCATGGCTACGTGGTGCTCCGCAACACGCCGACCGTCGAGGGCACGCTGCGGCGGATCACCGATCGCCTCGGCTACATCGTCGGCAACAACTTCGGATGGATCTTCGACGTGCGTGCCGAACCGAACCCGACCGACCTCGCCTACACCTCGATCGAATTGCTGGCGCACACCGACCAGCCGTACCGGCAACCGGTGCCGGGTATCCAACTGCTGCACTGCCTCCGCAATGAGGCCCCCGGCGGCGATTCGACGCTCGTCGACGGGTTGGCAGCTGCGAATGCCCTCCGCACCGAGCACCCCGACCTGCACGAGGCCCTGGTCGACACCGAGGTCGAGTGGCGCTACGACATGGGTACCGACACCGTCGTCAACCGGGGCTACATGTTGCAGTACGACCGCCGTGGCCGGTACCTCCAGATCCGTTTCAACACCAAGCTCGACACGCCGGTGCTGTGGCCCGGGGTCGAGCTCGATGGCTTCTATGCCGGGCGACGATGGCTGACCGAGTGGTTGAACGACCCGGCCCACCAGGTGACGTTCCGGCTCGAACCGGGCGACGTGATGTTCATGGACAATCATCGCGCCCTGCACGGCCGTACCTCCTTCGATTCATCGCAGGGCCACCGACATCTACAGGGTGGGTACATCGAACACGACGGGCCCGACACGATGTATCGCCTGGCGATCCGCCGGCGCCGTGCCAGCATGTCCGGATGACCGAACCGGTGATCACCCGGCACGCCTTCGACGGCGTGCAACCGACCGGCGAGGTGTCGTTCACGGCGATGGCCGACGGCACCGCCGAGGAGTACGCCCTGCTCGACCGGTACGAGCGTGTCCACGCCGCCGGTCTGGCAGATCGCGTGATCGAGACGCTCGCTCGTCTTGCCGGCTCGCTGGGCGGATACCGCATCACCCGGCTCGAGCACTCGCTGCAATCGGCGACGCGGGCCAGGCTGGCCGGTGCGGACGCGAACTGGATCGTGGCCGCACTGGTGCACGACATCGGCGACGAGTTGGCTCCCTTCAACCACAGCGAGTTCGCCGCTTCGATCATCCAGCCGTACGTGCCGGCGGAAGTGCATTGGGTCGTGCAGCACCACGGCGTGTTCCAGAGCTATTACTACGCCCATCATCTCGGTGGCGACCGCAATGCACGCGATCAGTTCCGCCGGCATCGATGGGGTCCGTTGTGCGAGCAGTTCTGCGCGGAGTACGACCAGAACTGTTTCGACCCCGAGTTCCCGATCCACGAGTTGTCGTCGTTCGACGGCGAGGTTCGTGAGGTGTTCGGCCGAGTGGCGTGGTCGCCCGATGTGGTGGCGGTCGGCTCGGAGCGGATCGTTCCATGACGGCGTTGTCCAGCGTCGGCTTCATCGGGCTCGGCAATGTCGGCGGCAAACTGGCCGGTTCGCTGCTCCGCAACGGGATCGATCTGACCGTTCGTGACCTCGACCGGGCCGCTGCGCAGACGTTGCTCGACAGGGGCGCCGAGTGGGCCGTATCGCCCAGAGCGCTGACCGAGTCGGTCGACGTCGTGATCACGTGTCTGCCGTCTCCGGCAGCATCGGCGGCGGTGCTCGAGGCCGATGACGGCGTGCTGGCCGGGTTGCGGCCCGGCCAGATCTGGATGGAGATGTCGACGACCGACGAGTCGGAGATGCTGCGGCTGGCGGCACGGGTGGCCGAGCTGGGAGGCAGTGCCGTCGACTGCCCGGTATCGGGCGGCTGCCATCGTGCGGCGACGGGCAACATCTCGATCTTCGCAGGGTGCGACCGTGAGACGTTCGAGCGCGTGCTGCCGCTGCTGACCGTGTTGGGTCGGCGTGTGCTCCACACGGGTGAGATCGGCTCGGCGTCGGTGTTGAAGGTGATGACGAACTACCTCGCCACCGCCAACCTGGTGGCGGTCACGGAAGCGCTCACCACGATGGCCGCCGCCGGGATCGACCTCGCAACCACGTTCGAGGCGATCCGGATCTCGAGTGGCAACTCGTTCGTCCACGAGACCGAGAGTCAGTTGATCCTCAACGGCTCGCGCGACATCGGTTTCACGATCGATCTCGTGCTCAAGGACATCGGCCTGTTCCAGGCGATCGCCGACCGCCACGACGTGCCGCTCGAGCTGAACCCGATGATGATCGACATCTTTCGTGACGGCGCCGATCGGTACGGCGGTGGGGCCTGGAGCGATGACATCGTGTGCCGCCTGGAGGATGCGACCGGGTTGTCGATCAACGCCGACGGCTTCCCCGCCGAGCTGATCGACGACGAAGCCGAGCAGCGCGGCTCCGAAGTGCTCGTGCGTCGCGCCTGACGGTTCGGCGAGCCGGCCGCCACTCTGATAGTCAGCTCTCCGTGACGATCTACTTCGAGGACTTCGTGCCCGGCCGCGTGTTCGAGTTGGGCAGCATCGACGTGAGCGAGGACGAGATCATCGAGTTCGCCACCAGGTACGACCCGCAGCCGTTTCATGTCGATCCGGAGGCCGCTGAGCGATCACCATTCGGTGGTCTCATCGCGAGTGGATGGCATACCTGTGCGCTCTACATGCGGCTGCTGTTCGATGGCATCCTGCACGACTCGGCCAGCCAGGGTTCGCCAGGCATGGACGAATTGCGCTGGCTCGCCCCGGTTCGTCCCGGCGACCGGTTGTCGGCGACCAGCATTGTCGAGGAGGCGACCCCGTCGGCCACCAAGCCCAACCGGGGCACAGTGATCTTGCGCAGCGAGATGACGAATCAGGACGGCGTCGTGGTGCTGCGGATGCGTGGCCGCGGCATGTACGGCCGCCGCCCCGCCTGATCTGCGGCGGGGGCGGCAGCTTGCCGTGCTGCAATCAGCCGGTGACCGTCAGTTCGGTGAACATGCCCTGGGCGAAGTGCGGGGGGCCGCCCTCGACCTGGGGTGGCCCGTCGCTCTCGGCGGCCGCGGCCAGGTACTCCTGTGGGTCTGCGCCGGTGGGGATCGCGCACAGCACGAGGTAGCGGCCGGCCTCGGCCAGCGTGCCATCACCGACGACGGGGATCTGCTCGTCGCTCGCTGGCGGGGCGATCAGGACCGCCGTCGGGGGACCGCTCGTCAACACGGCCTCGATGTCGTTCTGCACGATGTCGGCGATATCGCGTTGATCGTCGTCGGCGAGCCGAAACACGACGAACTCGTGCAGCTCGGTTGTCGAGACGTTCGCTACCTCGATCCGCGTGCCGGCCGGAACCGACGCCGGCAGGTTGTCGTATTCGAAGTCCCGCATCGAGATCGAGATCACGCCAGGCTCAGCTGCGGCGCTGGCGCTGGCGCTGTTGTCGGTGTCGTCTCCGCACGCGGCGAGCAGGCTGCTCGCCAGGAGCGCAACGGTCACGGTCGCTGTCGCGGTTCGGGTTCGGTCGGTATGTTGCTTCATGCCGGCCACCGTGGCGAATCAGCCTTCCGAATACCTTTCGACGCCGTGTCCCGCCGCCCAGCTCGCCGGCTGGTTCCGAATCGACGCAAAGTCGAATCCCGACCACCGTTGGTGCCGCATCGACTCTGCGTCGATTGAACACCGGCTTGCGGTGGCTTCGGGCGGCGGCGGTGTTGTTCCGGTGTGGTTATCCGACGGGTGAGAGGCGACCTGGGGTCTCGGGCACGTAGGTCCTGGCGAGGCCGGGGGCGATCAGCCCGAATGCCCGCTCGCGGGCGACGGCTGGATCGTCGGAGTTGCCGAGCACGCTGGCTGCGACCGGCCGCACACCCAAGCGCATCGCGTCTTCGGCGATCTGAATGAGCAGCTGCTCGGGGATACCAGCGATGCCGCGGCGCTCAATCGACCAGCCGATCTGATCGAGTTGGGTCAGGCTGACGGGGGAACTCATGCCCTCACGCTACGGCTGGGTGGTGTTGATCACTAGCGATGATTACTGTCGCTAAGCATCAGATATGCTTATGATCATGCCGCATCTCCGCGACCTCGAATTCCGGCACCTCGTGGCGCTCGACGCCGTTGCCACCGAGGGCACGTTCGGTCGCGCAGCCGATCGGCTCGGCTACACGCAATCGGCGATCAGCCAGCAGATCGCATCCCTCGAGCGGATCGCCGGCGAGCCGGTGTTCGATCGCCCTGGTGGGCCACGCCCGGTCGAGCTGACGCCGTTCGGTGAGCAGTTGCTCGGTCACGGGCGGCGGCTGCTGTCGCAGCTCGATGGCATCGACAACGAGCTCGACCGGTTTCGGCACGGCGACCTCGGCACGCTGAGTATCGGCACCTTCCAGAGCGTCTCCGCAACGGTGCTGCCTCAGGTCGTCGGGCGGATTCGACAGCATCACCCCGATCTCGAGATGACCGTGTTCGAAAGCGACCACGACGACGAACTCGACGAGCGGCTCGGCAACGGCGAGCTCGATCTCAGTTTCGTGGTCGGCGACGTGGGCGCCGAGTTCGAGTCGCGCCATCTGCTCAACGACCCGTTCGTGCTGGTCGCCCGGCCCGGCCAGTTCGCTGCGGGCCCGGTCGCCCTCGTCGATCTGGCCGAGGAACCGATGATCGGCCAGCACGAGAATTCGTGCCAGATCGCCAACGAGGCAGGTCTCCGCAGCGCCGGCATCGACCCGAGCTACGTGTTCCGCACCAACGACAACGGCACGGTGGCGGCGATGGTCCGAGCCGGCATGGGTGTTGCCGTGTTGCCGCTGTTGTGCGTCGAGCCCGACGATCCGCGCACCGCACTACATCAGCTGAAGCCGGCAATTCCGGCGCGTCATATTTCGATTGCCTGGCGCAAGGGCCGCACGCTGTCCCCGGCGGCCCACCGTTTCGTCGATCTCGCCGCCGAGGTCGGTGCCGAGTTGGCTGAGCGAATGGTTGCACCGCTGGTGGCCCGCCCCTGACCCGACGCCGGCGGCTCTGGGGCGTCGCGTTGATGGTGCAGACGTTCGCGCCAAAGAGGCGCCGACAGACGGAGAGATCCCATCCGGCAGCACGAGGTCGACCCCGAACGGCTTGTCGCCGACGAGCCGCCTGATCTCGGTCGGCTCCTCGTCGATCTCGTGCGGGAAACGTCGCGTGGCGCCGCACACGCCCAGCCCACCTGAATTCGTAATCGCGGCAACAGTGGCGATGTCGTGGGCGAACCCGAAGATCGGGTGCTCGATCCCGAGCCGCCGGCACCGATCAGTGGTGGCTGACGGCATCCACGGAGTCGACCGCTCAGACCGGCGTGTGCTGGTCGGTGAGATGGTTGACGGCGCTGGGAACGTTGCCGGCCTCGGCCGCCTCGCTTTGCGGGTCCTTGAACATCAACTTGCTGAGCAGGCCCATCACGTTCTGGTAGCGCACGGGGACGATCCGAACCAGTAGGTCGAGCATCACGGCGTCGGGGCCGACCAGCACACGTGGCTTGCGCTTGACGAGCCCGTTGATGATGATCTCTGCGGCCCGCTCGGGTGTGGTGCGCACTGCGTTCTCGAACTGCTCGGCGAGCTCTTCGGGATCATGGCCCTCCGCCATCGACTCGCGGATCCGACCGTGGCGCACGATGTTGGTCTTGATCCCGCCCGGGTGCACGCGGGTGACCACCACGTCGGTACCGGCGACCTCCTGTTGCAGCGCCTCGGTGAAGCCGCGCACGGCGAACTTGGCGGCGTTGTAGCCAGACTGGGTGGGTACGCCGAACAGGCCGTACACCGACGACACGTTGACCACGGCGCCGGTGCCGCGTTCGAGAATGTGGGGCAGGAACGCCTTCGTGCCGTGCACGACACCCCAGAAGTCGATGTCGATCACCCACTCGAGGTCCTCGTACGTCATTGTGGCGACCTGGGCCGCCAGGCTGACACCGGCGTTGTTGATGACGATGTCGGCCCGCCCGAACTCTTCGAACACGCGCTGGGCGTGGGCCTCGAAGGCGGCGCGGTCGGACACGTCGAACGAGTCGGTCAGCACCTTCGTGCCGCGGCCTTCGATCATGCGGGCGGTCTGCGCCACGCTGTCGGCGTTCCAGTCGGAGATCGCCACGTTGGCGCCGCGGCGCGTCAGTTCGGCGGCGAGTGCGCGGCCGATGCCCGATCCGGCTCCGGTGATGACGACGACCTTGTCGGTCAGATCGAGACGAGGCTTGCGGTTGAACAACTTGACGGCTCCTGATGGTTGGGTCGGCGGATGGTTCGATGCGAACGCAGCATCGACCGTACCGCGATCCGGGTAGCCGGGCGAGAGCGAACGGTGCCGACCGCAGCGGCTCGGCGCCTGGTGTGCCGGTTGTCTCAACGCCTTGCGCCGCTCCCGACCCGGCCGTACGGTCGAGGCATGCCGAGTGACGCGCCGACGGTTGTTCGCATATCCGCCAGCCACAACCGCGTCGAGGTGATCGCCAAGAACGGCGCCACATTCCGTCTCGAGGGATCGGCTGAGGTCTCCGAGGCGGTCGGCCAGATCACGGTCAGCAATGTGCACAGCAGGCTTCGCGTGCACGTGCCTGCCGACAGCGACCTGGTGATCGGCACCACCAGCGGCCGGATCGAGGTGACCGGTCGAGTCGGCCATCTGGCGATCATCACCGAGTCGGGCAGGGTCGAGGTCGAGGCCGCTGCTTCGATCGATATTCGCACCGAGTCGTCACGGGTCGCCCTCGGGGAGGTGGCCGGCGTCTGCCGCATCCGGTCGGGTGCGGGCAGGGTAGAGGTCAAGTCGTGTGGCAGGGCAGACATCGCCGGAGACAGCGGTCGGATCGAATTGCATCGTGTTGACGGCGAGGTCGATGCCCACAGCGTGAGCGGTCGGATCGAGCTGTCGATGGCGTCGGCCAACGATGTCCGGGCCGAAACGGTGACCGGCAGGATCGAGGTGTCCCTGCCGAAGGGCACGGTCGCCTACCAGCCGATCGACGTGTCGGATCGAACGCTGCGCCCACCCGGATGCGATTGCACGGTGATCGCCCGATCGACGTCCGGCAAGGTGGTGGTGGAGGCCCGATGAGCCAAATGGCGGCATCACTGGTCGGGTCGGTGTTGTTCACGGATCTCGTGGGATTCACCGAGTTCAACGATTGCTGCGGTGACGAGGAAGCTGTGCGTGTGCTCGATCGGCAACGGCAGCTGATCGACTCGGTCATCGACCGACACCCCGATTCGCGACTCGTCAAGGAGTTGGGGGACGGCCTGATGGTGTGGAGCCTCAGCGCACCGAGTGCACTCAGCAGTGCGAGCGAGTTCTTGGTGGGCGTCGATGCCGAGCGTGAGTCGGGCGGCTTCCCGTTGGCAGTTCGACTCGGTATCCACCACGGCCCGGTCACCCGACGTGGTGACGACGTCGTCGGTCAGACCGTCAACGTGGCCGCCCGCATCGCCGCCCTGGCCGGTCCGTCCGAACTGTTGGTCTCCGATGAGGTGCTCGCGGCATGCGGGCAGTTCGAGTACGGCGCCATCGAAGCGATCGGCCCGGTGCCGGTCAAAGGCGTTGCCGCACCGGTCTGGCTGCATCGCATCGGCGTGCCCGCCCTGACTGCCTGAGTGGGGCTCAGCGAGGATCGGTACCGTTGTGGACGTGACCGAGTGGTTGTTGTTCGTGTTGGGGATCTCCAGTCTGATGGCGACCGCGTCGGCGCTGTTTCGTTTCAGACATCCCGCCCATGCCGGTTTCCTCGTCATGATGTTCAGCTGGTTGACAGGCGAGTATCCGGTGTTCCACATCCTCGCCCAAGCGGTGGTGGTGGTGTTGTTGGCCGGTGGCGCCGATCAGACACTGGGCACGATCGGACTCGGGGCCTTCATGCTGTCGTGGATCGGCTTGAGCGTGGTTCGCGTCATTCACACGCGTGCCCGACCGTCGGCCGATCGGGCGCTCGTGGCGGGTCTCGGTGCCGACTACCTCGCCGTCTTGGCTGACGATCGGCGGGAGGCGTTGCGCACTCGCCCCGAGCGCGGCTTGACGCTGCGGCCGCTGCACTTCGACAAGTCGAAGATCCTGTTCACCCCGAGTGTCCACTACGGCCCGGCGCGCCGCAATCGGCTCGACATCTACCAGCCCATGACGGCCGATCGACCGTTACCGGTCGTGCTGCAGATCCACGGAGGGGCATGGGTACTCGGCCACAAGGCACAGCAGGCACAGCCGCTGCTGCACCGGCTGGCGAGCAATGGGTACATCGGCGTCTCGATCAACTATCGGCTGGCGCCGAAGTCGAAGTTCCCGGACCAGTTGATCGACGTCAAGCTGGCGATCGCCTGGGTGCGTGGCCACATCGCCGAGTACGGCGGCGACCCGAGCCTGCTCGATCCTCACCGGCGGTTCGGCGGGCGGGCACCTCGCCGCTCTGGCGGCGCTGACGCCGAACGACCCGACCTACCAGCCCGGGTTCGAGGCGATCGATACGTCGGTGCTGGGTTGTATGCCGTTCTACGGCCCTTCCGATTTCACGAACCGGTTCGGAATTCGGGGCCGCACCTCGACGATGGAGCAATTCCTCAGGCGTACGGCGATGCCGGGCTCGATCCAGGAGTGCGGCGAGCTGTACGACGCAATGTCTCCGATCGATCACGTGAATGCGGACGCTCCGCCGTTCCTGATCATTCAGGGCAAGCTCGATGTGTTGGTGTGGCGCGAGGAGCAGCGGGCGTTCGTCGAGCATCTCCGCAAGGCGTCGAACAACGCGGTCGCGTATTGGGAAGTGCCGGGCGCCCAGCACGCTTTCGACTCGTTGAACTCGACTCGCAGTGCAGTCGCTGTCGACACGTGTGAGCGATTCGCCGGCTGGGTGGTCTCTCGGGAAATGGCGCGAAGCAAGCGGTAAACGCCTCGGCTGTTGTCACTCGTGATTCGACGCCCTAGCATGTAGTTCAAGCGGCGCGGGGTGGAGCAGTCCGGTAGCTCGTCGGGCTCATAACCCGAAGGTCGCAGGTTCAAATCCTGCCCCCGCCACCAACGTAATACCAGGTCAGAGGCCCTTTCCGAGTGATCGGAGAGGGCCTCTTTCCGTTCGGCTCTGCGAACAGAGCGTCTAACACTCCAGTGTGCTGTCCCGGTTCATGGTTGACATGTTGGCTCCGGTTGCTGTGTTCCACTTCTGGGACGGGTTCCGGTACCTGGGCGACAGTGGCTCCGGTAGCTGTGTTACACCTGATCGGTTCTCGACTGCCGGTGCTGAGCCTTCTTCGATGGTGACGTTCAACGTCGTCGAGTCGGGGAGGTCGTCATCGTGTTGGTGGAGCTGGGTCTTGTGGAGCAGCGGTATGCGGCAGTGTTGGAGGTGATGAACGACGGCGTCGACGGTGACTGATGTGGCGGTCCGGTTCGGGGTGACGCGTCAGACGGTGCATCGATGGCTGCGTCGGTACGCGGCCGATGGGTCTGGCGGGGTTGGTGGATCGGTCGTCGAAGCCGGTTCGTGTCCGCATCAGATGCCGGCCGGAGGTCGAGGCGCGGATCGTGGAGTTGCGGCGTGAGCATCCGGGTTGGGGTCCGCGGACGATCTGGTTCCGGCTCGAGGCCGAGCAGGTGTGATCCGTTGCCGGGTCGGTCGTCGATCTATCGGTGTCTGGTCCGTCACGGTCTGATCGAGCCCGAGGCGCGGACGCCGGAAGAAGGCGGACTACAAGCGGTGGGAACGGTCGCGGTCGATGGAGTTGTGGCAGATGGACGTCGTCGGCGGCGTGCAGCTGGTCGATGGGTGGAAGGCGTCGATCGTGTCGGGGATCGATGATCACTCGAGGTTCGTGATCTCGGCGCATGTCGTGCGGCGGGCGACGGCGCGGCCGGTGTGTGACGCGCTGGCGAAGGCGATGCGGGCTCATGGTGTGCCCGCAGCAGATCCTGACCGACAACGGCAAGGTGTTCACCGGCCGGTTCGGGCCGGGCAACGGGTGAGGTGTTGTTCGATCGGATCTGTCGGGAGAACGGCATCAAACACATCCTCACCGCGCCGCGGTCGCCGACGACGACCGGCAAGGTCGAGCGGTGGCACAAGACGCTGCGTCGGGAGTTCCTCGAACGGCAAGGTGTTCGACGTCATCGACGACGCGCAGGCCCAGCTCGATGGGTGGGTGCACGAATACAACCACGACCGGCGACATCAGGGCATCGGTGATGTCGTGCCGTGGGAACGGTTCCGTCTCGCCGACGCCGAAGCCCGTCGAAGCCGGTCGAGCCGATCGACGGAGCCGTCGACGACGCGCAAGGTCGGCTCGGACCGGCAAGATCAGCTTCGCTGCCCAGCCGCTATCCGGTCGGGGTGTGGCTGGCCGGTGAGACCGTCGACGTCTCCGTCGAGGACGGGCTCGTGTCGATCCATCACCGCGGCGTGCTGGTCGCGACCCACGCGCAGCGGCATCGCCCGGCCAAGGAGACGCCGGCGTTGGCTCGCAAGGCCGAAGCAGTCGCGGCCGCGGCCGCGCCAGGCGACGGTCGGCCAGTCGGTGACCCGCAAGGTCGACTCATCGGGCAGCGTCAGCTTCGCCGGCACGGCTATCGGGTCGGCAAGACGCACTGCCGCCGCCAGGTCCAGGTCGCGATCGTCGGCGACACCGTCGAGATCTCCGCCGGCGGCGAGACTCCTCAAGGTCCACCCGATCCGCCACGACCGCTCCCGCGAGCACGGCGCCTTCGCCAACGCCGGCGGCCGACCCTCACGGATCAACGCCGCCTGAAACCCCCACCGGCACTGGAACACAGCTACCGGAGCCAAACCGGAACACGGGTACCGGGACTTGACAGCGCGAACAAGGGAGAACACGCCGTCGGCCTTGAGCTGGCCGTGGCACGCGTCCGGCGGCACTATCGCAACCCTGTGAGCAGGGAGTTCGCGATCCGCCTCGCGTCCTCGGCGGCCACCACGCGTTGACCTTCGGGTCGTCGGCCCGAAGCTGACTTGGCCGTGGCGGGCGGACTGATCGAGCGCACCCAGGCGAAGCGACTCGCCACGCTGTCGGCGAGCGGGCTTCCGGCCTGGTCCCGTGGCCCGCCTCGATGCGGTGGTTGGGACTAGGAGCTGGCCCGCTGCTCCAGCCAGTTCAAAATCGTTTGTGTCGTTTCTTCCGGCAGTTCTTGCTGGATCCAGTGACCGCAATCGAGGCTGACCTCGTCCACGTTGGGTACGAACTCCGACAGTCGATCGAATCTCGGGATCGCGTCGTGCTCGCCGCGGATCATGAGTGCCGGCGTGTGGACGATCGGGTCCACATCGGCCAACAAGTGCCAGTTGCGGTCCAGGTTCCTGTACCAGTTGATGCTGCCTGTGAACCCTGATCTTTCGAATGCGGAGACGAACACGGCGAGTTCGCTCTCGCTCATGATCGGCTCTCCCAGTGGCGCTTCGGCCTGTGCGATGTTGATCATCATCATGCCCGGCTCGGGTGCGACGAGCGGCTGGTTCTTCCGGTACATGTTGCGAAGGAACTGGAAGGTGTTGTCATCGAGCACGGCGTCGGCAACGCCTGGCTGCCGGTTGAAGTGGACGAAGTAGAAGTCGTCACCGAAGACCTGTTCCATCATCTCGATCCAGGGCTGCTCTCCGCGTTCCTGGTACGGCAGGGCCAGGTTGACCACTGCGTCGACCCGGTTCGGGTGCAAGAGCGCCATTCCCCAGACGACGTTCGCGCCCCAGTCGTGACCGACGAACGTGGCGTTGTCGTATCCGAAGTGATCGAGCAGCGCGACGAGGTCACCTGTCAAGTGTGCGATGTCGTAGTCGGTGACGTCGACCGGCCGGGACGAGTTGCCGTAGCCCCGCTGGTTGGGGACGATCACGTGATAGCCCGCTGCGGCGAGAGCGGGCATCTGGTGACGCCACGAGAACGCATGCTCCGGCCAGCCGTGACAGAGCACGATGGGCGTGGCGTTCTCACGGCCCGCTTCGAAGACCTCGAGTTCCACTCCGTTGACCGGGATGATCGTGGGCTCGGGAAAGTCGGTTGGGTTGAACATGGTGATTCTCGTTTCTCGAGTGAGGGTCTCTGGTGATGCGGAATCACCGTACGAACCATTGCGGACAACATCGGTCCGCAACACGTGGCAATCTGAGAGGTGACGAACGATCCGACCGGCCGGGCGCTGCACCTGCTGTCCCTGCTGCAGACGCATCGGTTGTGGCGGGCCGCAGAACTCGCCGAACGTCTCGACGTCACCGAACGCACGGTGCGGCGCGATGTGGACAGGCTCCGCACCCTCGGCTATCCCGTCGACGCAACAACGGGGACCGACGGGGGATACCGACTTGCCGTCGGCGCACATCTGCCACCGCTCGTCCTCGATGACGACGAAGCCGTCGCGGTCGCTCTCGGGTTGCGCTCTGCCGCCAGCGCCGCCATCGGAGGCATCGAAGACACCTCGCTACGCGCCTTGGCAAAGATCGAGCAACTCCTTCCCGACCGACTGCGACGCCGAGTCTCAGCGCTGCACACCAACGTTGTCGAACTGCGCTGGTCCGGCCCCGACAATGACGTCGACCCCGACGCACTCAGCGTCCTCGCCGTTGCGTGCCGCGACCGCGAGGAAGTCCGCTTCGACTACCGACGGCGTGACGGCGACCGCAGCCAACGCCTCGTCGAACCGCACCAACTCGTCACCGCCGAGCGTCGCTGGTATCTCGTCGCGTTCGACCTTCGCCGCAACGATTGGAGGACCTTCCGAGTCGACCGGCTGAGCGCCACCAAGCTGGCCGGCGGCCGATTCACAGCCCGCGAGATCCCGGGCGGCGATGCCGGATCCTTCCTCACGGCATCGATTGCGTCGATACCCCGCAACGTCCAGGCCGTGGTCACCGTCGATGCTGCCTATGCCCAGATCGAACCGGTGCTGTCCATGGTCGACCACCACGTCGTCGAAACCGCAACAGACTCGTGCGTCATCCGCATCAACGGAGAAGAAGTCGACCACCTCACCTTGTCGATCGTTCGCGTCGCGCTCGATGCGCCCGTTGCCGCCAGTCGAGCCGGCCGCTGTCGCCGACGCCGTGGCGCTGCTCACCCAGCGTCTCCCGGGCCGCCCAACGCCACCCAACCTCTGAGCGGGTGTGCGGACCCGGCGTCAGAGAATGCCGAGGTCTCGGGCGGTCTGGACTGCGGCCTTGCGGTCGCCGACGCCGAGTTTGCGGTAGATGGCAGCGCAGTGGGTCTTGACGGTGTTGGGCGACACGTACAGCTCGGACGCGATCTCGCGTTGCGACAGCTTGGTCGGTAGGTACCGAAGCACGGCGGTCTCTCGTTCGGTCAACTGCTCGACCAAGGCGTCGGTGTCTCGGGCTGTGCTCTGCTCACCGATCGCGTTCGGCCGCCGACGCCATGCCGCGATTCGATGCGAGCCAGGTAGCGGCCGGCGATCCCTGGGTCGGGGCAGCGATCGATGATCGACCGGGCCTCGGTCAGCAGCCCTGCTCCCGTGTGGTCATCTGCATCGAGGAGTGTGTCGCCGCAGATGGTGAGGGTGTAGGCGAGGGCGAGGTCACCGGGGATCTGCCGGGCCAGATCGACCGCCTTCATGGCATCGGCCCGAGCTGACGCAGGGTCGGCGGCGCCTCGCCCTCTGAGGGCGTAGGCCGGTGCGATCCGGTAGTAGGAGCTCATCGCCAACTCCTCGGCGGTGTCGAGCGCTCGTGCGGCCTCCGGAGGTGTCTCCGCTGTCGTCGAAGTCGTTGATGGCCTGATAGATGCGGCTCAGCACATGGGTTGCTCGGAAGTCGGCGGCCGCCGACTGCTGAACGGCGATCTCGAGCACCTCTCGTGCCTCGGCAGCCTGGCCGGCCCACATGAAGACCCCGCCGGCCGACGTTGCGAGTTCGGGGCCGTGGGTCGCGAACTGGTCGGTGGCCTTCATCTCGCGAGCCAAGCTCCAGTGCGGTGCCGACGTCGCCGTCGGCGACGGCGAGATTCATGCGCAGCGGCGCGGTGATGATGGGGTCGAAGTCGGGCGATGCGAGTCGATGGGTGATGTCGACCCACTCGCGGGCTCGGGCGTAGTGACCGCCGATGTAGTCGCACCAGCCCCAGGTCAGGGCGCACGCCGGGTCGTTGGTCGCTGGTTCGCCGATCCGTTCGAGCAGGCCGCGGAGCGTGTCGATCTGGCCGTCCGAGATCAGCTGCGGCCCGAGCACGTACATCAGTCGGACCGCTGCGCCGTGTTCGCCCGCTGCAAGACGATGGCCGATCGCCTCGCAACGGGTCCCCCTCGCCCTCGAACCAGGCCGCCGCTCGTCGATGGAGCTCATTCAGATGTTCGCGGGCGAAAGCCTGTTCCGCTTCGAGCCTGAGGAGATCTCGGAGCAGGTGGTGATAGCGGTACCAGGAGCCGGTGCGGTCGAGCCCGATCAGGAGTTGGTTGCTGCGTGCCGTGTCGGCGAGCCACTGTGCGCCACCGGTGCGGTCGGTGACGGCGTCGACGAGCGGGCCGTTGAACTGCTCCAGCACGGAGGTCTCGAGCAGGCGTCGCCGTTGTTCCTCGCCCTCCCCGGCGAGGAACTCGTCGGTCATGTAGTCGACGACGAACTGGTCGTCCCCATGGAACGACTCGACGAATCGTTCGGGGTCAGCCGAGTGGTGCAGCGACAACCCGGCGAGCACGAGGCCGGCGGCCCACCCTTCGGTGCGGCGACACAGTCGTTCGACGATGCTCTCGTCGAGGAACTGGCCCTCGTGGTCGATGAGGAGGCCGGAGGCTTCGGTTGTCTCGAATCGGAAGTCGTCGCCCCGGATCTCGGTCAACTGTTTTCTGACCCGCAGCCGACCGAGCCGGAACGGCGGATCGACCCGGGTCGACACGACGATCGTGACGGTCGGCGGACAGAGCTCGATCAGGCGCTCCATGCCGCGATGCACCGACGCATGGTCGATCAGGTGGTAGTCGTCGACCACGATGATCAACGGCTCGGCGAGGTCGGTGAACTGGTTGACCATGGCCGTGACGAGCATCTGCTCGTTGCTGTCCGAACCGTTCACGAGCTGTTCGAGCGAGCCGGCCACCGCTGGAACCGCTTCGGCGATGGATGCGATCAGGTAGGTCCAGTACCGGGCCGGATCCGAGTCGCCGTCCTCGACCTGCAACCAGGCGGAGGACTCGGGGCGCCCCGCCAGCCACGACGCGAGGAGCGTCGACTTGCCGGATCCGGCCGGGGCGCTGGCGAGCACCAACCGGGCTCGGCCTGCCAGACCGGCATCGAGCCGATCGCTCAGACGCGACCGCTGAACCAGCCGGTCAGGCAGCGTCGGTGGAACCAACTTCGTCGCTGCCAATCCGCTGCCCAACTGCCCGGCCATGGGGTCGACCCTACGTCGCCGGCGAAACGCAGCTCCTGACCGGTCAGCGATCTCACCCGGGTGAGATGACGAAGTCGTATGAGGCCGTCTGGTACCTGAAGCGATCAGGGTGGAGGCATGTCCCGACGAACCACCTACGAGATCGTGTTGCGAGGCCGATCCCAGCGTTCGGCTCCTGCGGCCGCTCGTCGACGACTTCACGATCGATGCCGTTGCCGATGGCACGACGCGCCTCATCGGCAATCGTTGGTGACCCGGCCCACCTGCACGGGATCTTGGCTCACCTCACGTCGGTCAACCTCGAGATCATCTCGATCGCCCCCTCATCATCACTGCACATCGACACCACGACCAAAGGAACATCATGAACAACACTCACGAACAAGTCACCGCCACCCGCCCCGCCGCAGCTGCCGACGAGCAGATGCGCGCCATCACCCAGGACCGATACGGCTCGGCCGACGTGCTCGAGCTCGAGCGTGTCGCCCGCCCCACACCGAAGCCCGACGAAGTCCTCATCGAAGTCGTCGCCGCAGGAATCGACCGCGGCACCTGCCATCTCATGACCGGCACCCCCTATCTCATCCGTATCGCCGGCTTCGGGTTCACCGGACCGAAGAACCACGTCCTCGGCCTCGACGTCGCCGGTCGTGTCGTGGCCGTCGGAACCGACGTCACCCGATTCGCTGTCGGCGACGAGGTCTTCGGCATCGCCAACGGCTCCCTGGCCGAGTACGCCGTCGCCAACCAGGACAAGCTGGTGGCCAAGCCGACCGATCTGAGCTTCGAACATGCGGCAGTCGCAGCCGTGTCCGGCATCACCGCTCTTCAGGCGTTGACCGATGTCGGCGAAGCGCAGCCTGGCCAACGAGTCCTGATCATCGGCGCCTCCGGCGGTGTCGGCAGCTTCGCCGTGCAGCTCGCCAAGGCGCTCGGCACCGACGTCACCGCAGTGGCAAGCACCCGAAACCTCGACTTCATGCGCTCCCTCGGCGCCGACCGAGTCGTCGACTACACCGCAGAGGACTTCACCATCACCGACCAGCGCTACGACCTCATCATCGACATCGGCGGTCGAAACAGCATCCGCCGGCTCCGCAGCGTTCTGAACCCGACCGGCACGCTCGTCATCGTCGGAGGCGAGGACGGCAACCGCATCACCGGCGGCGTCGGCCGCCAACTCCGGGCAATGGTGCTCTCGCCATTCGTCAAACAGCGCCTCACCACGTTCATCAGCAAGGACCACTACTCGGTCATGGAGCGACTCGCGGATCACATCGCCACCGGAGCAGTCACGCCCGCAGTGCGAGCCAGCTACCCGCTCGACGATGCTGCCACGGGCATCGAGCAGCTCGACACCGGCAAGGCCACCGGAAAGACCGTCATCATCGTCAGCAACAACGGAGCCGACCATGTCGAGTGAACCGAGCGTGTCGAGACGGGCGAGTTCCGGCGACGCGAAGCGTCGTACCCGACTCCTGAACGCCTTGCCGTGGCTGTGGCTCGGCCTGTCCGCCGTGTGGGCCGTCGTCATCGTCGTCACCGACCAGGTGGCGTGGCCACTCGCCCTGTGGATCGCAACCACCGTCGGTCCGCTCACCGCACTGCAGACCCGCCTCAACCCGAACCCCGATCCTCGAAGGAGCAACCCATGACCACCACGATCCTGGCGCCTGACGTCACGCCCGACAGTCCGACAAGGACACACACCTCGCCACGAAGCGCAGCTCTAGTCGCCGGCATCGGCTACGTGTTGTTGTTCGGTCTCGCCGTGTTCGCCAACTTTTTCGTCCGAGAAGGTCTGGTCGTGACCGACGACGCCCAGGCCACAGCGGTCAACATCGCCGAATCGAACACGTTGTTCCGGCTCGGCCTGGTCGCGTTCATCGCCGTCTTCCTCATCGACATCGTCGTCGCCTGGGCGCTGCACATCGTGTTCCGAACCCAGCACCACGACCTGTCGCTCGTCGCCGCGTGGTCGCGGCTCGTGTACACGGTGTTCCTCGGCGTCGCCGCCATCTACCTCTTCCAAGCGCTCGCGTTCTACGACTCTGCCGCAGTGGCCGACGTGATGAGCGACGCCGAACGCAACGCCCAGGCGCTCGTCGGTCTCGAACTCTTCAACTCCGCCTGGCTCATCGGCCTCGCCGCCTTCGGACTCCACCTCATCGTGCTCGGCTTCCTCGTCGCTCGGTCGGTCGAAACACCACGCTGGCTCGGACAGGTCATGATCGTTGCCGGCGCCGCCTACGTCATCGACACCACGGCTCACACCGTCCTCGCCAACTACGCCGACCACGCCGACGCGTTCCTCGTGATGGTCGCCGTGCCATCCGTCGTCGCCGAAGGATGGTTCGGACTCTGGCTCCTCACCCGGGCCCACCGCCGCCAGACCGCCTGAGCGCTCGCTCTCCCACCCGACACACCCCGACGAACACAGGACGCCCCACCATGAACAACCCAGACCGAATCCCTCATCAGCCGGCTGAGCACGCCGACCAGCAACTCGTTGAAGCGGTGCGGCTGTACGTGCAGCAGCTGCAAGCCTTCTACGTCCACGCCGGCGTGTTCGCTGGAGGAATGTTGATCATCTTCATCGTGAACCTGGCCACCAACCTCGATGCCGGCATCGCCGGTGATTGGCGGGCATGGTGGTCGGCCTGGGCCTTCATCGGGTGGGGCCTCGGCATCGCCGTCCACGGGCTCGTGGTCCGGCTGAACCGGCCGACGGCGTCCTCGTCGACGTGGGAGCAGCGACAGATCGACAAGGTGCTGGCGGAATGAGCGCACCAACCGTTCACGCACCACGCCCCCCGGTCGCGGACGCGTCAGACATGCCGTTGTGGGAGGGACGAGCCTTCGGTGGAATCGTCCTGGCGGCATTCCTCCTCTACGGCATCGGCAGCGCTGCGGCCGATCGACCGATCGGCGTGACCCTCGTCATCGTCAACTCGATCGCCGTTGCGTTCGCCGGGTTGATCGGCTTCCGACTGGTTCGATCCACCGATCGCATCGTCGGCGTCGGCTACGTGGTGGCACGAGTGGCCGAAGCAGTCCTGCTCGCCGGCGGGATCATCTTGGCCGAGTTCGCCGATGTCAGCGACGCCGACAACGTCGGGTACCTGCTCGCCATGATCGCACTCGCCGCCGGCAGCATCCCGTTCTGTCGGACGCTGGGACGCCGGCGATGGATTCCCCAACCCGTCGCAACCTGGGGGATGTACGGCTACGCCGCACTTGCCATCGGTGCACTCCTCGAACTGCATGACGGACCGATCACTCACCGTGGTCTTCTCCCTGCCGGGCGGGCTCTTCGAACTGGTCCTCGGCCTGTATCTCGTCCGGTTCGGCTTTCGCCGTCCGACCAAGCAGCCCGAGGCGGCGAGCTGAACTCGTTCCTTCCTACTCGGAGGTCGCGAACCCGGCTCGCCCCCGGCCTCATCGAGTACCTGAGCTGATCAGATCGCCGCGAGCGAAGCCGGAGCCGCAACCGAGCCGGTACTCAGAGGAGGCCGTGCTCGCGAGCGGCGTGAACAGCGGACTTGCGGCCGTCGACGCCGAGCTTGCGGTAGATCGCCTTGCAGTGCGTCTTGACGGTGTTGAGCGACACGTACAACTCGCCGGCGATCTCACGCTGCGACATCTGCGACGGCAGGTAGCGCAGCACGGCGAGTTCGCGGTCGGTGATCTGATCGACGAGCCCTGGTTGGGCCGGAGCTCGATCGGCGAGCCCGTGACGGGCCTCGATGCGTGCCAGCGTCGCGCCGACGATGCCGGCCTCGGTGCTCCGGTCGACGGCTGCCCCGGGCGTCGCGAAGCAGATCGGGCCCGGCCGGGTCGTCGTGCTCGCAGGCCGTGTCGCCGACGATGCGCGTGGGCGTATCCGAACGTGAACGGCTCCGGCGCCCGTCGGGCGAGCTCGATGGCGCGTTCGGCGGCGGCGGCGCGGCGATCGGGGTCGGACGTGGTCCGAGCGAGGATGGCATGGGAGACCGACAGCTGGGGCGACTCGGTGAGCCCGTGGCCGAGCGCGTGCTCGAGGCTCGCCGATGCGTGTTCGGCCGCGGCGGTCAGGTTGCCCGACTCGAACTCGACGACCGCCGCGAGACCCGGGGCGACCGTTGCCGCATAGTCCGATGGTTCGGAGGCGCCGAGCTCACGGGCGATTGCGATGTACCGGCGTGCCGCGTCGAACAGTCCCTGCCCACGTGTGAGCGGCAGCCAGACCGATGGCCTGGGTCGACTCGGTCGGCTCGGTCATGTGGCTCGGCGATCGAGAGCGCCTCGCCGAGGTCGCCTTCGGCGAGGTGGACCATGATGCCGAGTGACGCCGTCAGGTTGGCGTCGGTGCCGTCGTCGAACTCGGCGGCGACGTCGTAGTAGTGCCGGGCACCGGCGAAACGACCAGTGCTGAGATTGATCCAGCCCCGCACGAGGGCGCTGCGCGAATGGCGTTCGGGCAGGTCGCCGAGTCGGTCGAGCAGGCGGAGCACGGTGAAGATCTGCCCGCCGTTCAGCAGAGCGGTGGCGTGGACGGCGATGAGGTCGCCGGCGGTGACGAGATCGCCACCCGAGATGTAGTGCTCGATCGCGGTGTACATGTCACCGTGCTCGTGCGTGCCACGCGGCGGCGGCGAGATGCAGATCGGACAGGCGGTCCGGGATCTGGCGCTCGGCCTCCAACCGGAGGAGGTCGCGCAGCAGATGGTGGTAGCGAACGAGGTACCGGTCCGATCGAGACCGACGACCAGCTGATTCGAGGCGGCGTCCGCGCCAACCACGCGGCGCCGTCGGTCGACCCGGTGACCGCGTCGATCAGCGGGCCGGTCAGCTGATCGAGGATCGACGACTCGATCAAGCGTCGCCGATCGTCGGGCGAGATCGAGGCGAGCAACTCGTCGGTGAGATAGTCGACGACGAGCTGGTCGTCGCCGCCGAATCCGGAGATGAAGTCCGTGGCGTCGTCGATGCCGGTCAGCGAGAGCCCGGCCAGCACGAGTCCAGCCGCCCACCCCTCGGTCCGGTCGCACAACTCGTCGACCATCTGCCGATCGAGCAGCGACGAATCGAGGAGGTCAGCAGCCTCGTCCGTGTCGAAACGCAGGTCGGCGGCGCGGATCTCGGTGAGCTGACCGCTGCACCCGCAGGCGGCCGAGCCGGAACGACGGGTCGGTGCGGGTCGCGATCACGATCCGGACGTGGTCGGGGCACAGTTCGACGAGCCGTTCGACGCCGGCATGGACGGCCGGATTGTCGATCACGTGAAAGTCGTCGATCGCGACCACCAGTGGGTTCGGCACCTCGGCGAGCACGTTGACCAGCGTCGTGACCACGGCGTCCGGTGAGCCTCCCGACGACACGATGGTCGGGCCGACCGCGTCGGTGATACCCGGTCGGACGCGGTCGATCGCAGCCGCGAGATACGACCAGAACCGCACTGGATCGGCGTCGCTGTCCTCCACCTGGAGCCACGCCAGGTCGTGGTCGCGATCACCGAGGCTCCCGGCGAGCAGGGTCGATTTGCCCGATCCGGCCGGTGCGCTCACGAGGACGAGACGATGCCGCTCCTCGATCGCCTCGTCGATGAGCTCGTCGAGGCGGGCGCGGCGAACGAGATGTCGTGGCGCCGTCGGCGCCTGCAGTTTCGTGGCGACCAACGCGCCCAGATCCACCCCGGCCATCGACGTCAGAAGCTAGGCGGTGTCGCTGATCTCCTCCCGATTCGATTCACCCGGGTGAGAACGGCGGGTGAGCGATGGCCGCTCACCCCGTTCGTCGACATCGTGATCCCATGACCGAGCGAACGGGACCAACCCGCTACGAGATCGAGATCGGCGGCCACGCCTCCGACCGAGTCCTCCGCCCGGTCATCGACGAGTTCACGATCGAGCCGACCACGTCGGGCACCACCCGCCTCGTCGGTGCGATCCGCGACTCGTCGCACCTCAACGGGCTGCTTTCCCACTTCACCTCGCTCAACGTCGAGGTGATCGCCCTGCGTCGACTCGACCAGACGACGCGCACGCCGCCCCCGAGACATCCACACCCAGCAACCCGAAGGAGAACAACCATGACCATCACCACGCCATACCAGCGACCGGCACCGCGTCGAGCCGGACACGAAGCACCATGACGCGAGTCGGCGGCGCGGCGGCGCTCCTCGCTGCCGGGACGTTCGGCTACGGCATCGCCATGTTCGCCACGACGTTCGCCGACTACACCGACCCCGACGCCACCCCGACCGAATCGGTCGACTTCCTCGTCGACCATCAGGGCTCGCTGCTCGCCTGGTACATCGGCATCTTCATCGTGTTCGGCGCCGCACTCGTCCCGATGGGACTCGCCCTGCGCCAGCGCCTCGTCGGCGCAGCGCCGCTGCTTGCGAACACCGGGATGGTGTTCGCAGCGATCTGGGCGGCGCTCATGTTCGCCACCGGGATGATCTCGAACATCGGGATCGAAGCGGTCGCCGACCTCGCCGAATCCGACCCCGACCGGGCCGTCACCGTGTGGTCGACGATCGACACCGTCACCAACGGGCTCGGCGGCGGCAACGAACTCGTCGGGCGGCATCTGGATCCTGCTCGTCTCGATCGCCGGACTGCTCACCGCACGACTTCCTCGCTGGCTGAACGTCATCGGCATCGTCACCGCCGTCGCCGGACTGATCACCGTCGTCCCCGACTTCGAAGCGATCGAGATGGTCTTCGGACTCGGCTCGATCGTCTGGTTCATCGGCATCGGCGTCACCCTCCTGCGCGGCGGCGAGACCGCCGAGGTGACGTCATGACCACCGCCCTCACCCAAGAGCGCTCCTCTCGGCTGGCCGGCACAACGGCGGTCAGGGCCGCCGCCAACCTTGCGTCGTCCAGTGGCGTCGAGCGGTGGGCGTTCGGGCCCGCGACGGCCGTCGCTTCAGCGCTCACCGCCTTCGTGGCACTTCGCACCCGCCGACAGGCGTCGGCATGATCACCTCCGGACGAACCGACAGCGACCATCGCATCGCGGTAGCGATCCATGACGGGGTCGTCGACGGGGACCGAAGTTCGCAGCCGTCGGCTCGAGCGATCGAGGACGTGGTACGGGCGATTCGAACTCGAGAACTGGTCGAACGCCGTGAGCGCGGCCACTCAGCCTGGTAGGCGCGCGATCGACGGTTCGATCATGCCGGCCACGTTGAACCTGCAGACTCAATCGCGGACATCGGCTGGGCGTCGAGCGACTGATCGAGGAGAACGGGGATCCCATGGGGCGTCGCTCGTCGCCGGCAGCAATCCGATCGATCATGCACGACGTAGGCGGGCCTGGGCTCGTACAACAGACGTACAACGCGACGAGCACCAACGGGTGCAGACGAGCGCACACGACACAGCGCATGGGACACCGCTGCGAGCCGCTTGACCAGGACGGATCCGGACGAACGCCCACGAGCGCAGACGATGACCGCTGCGCTCATAACCCGAAGGTCGTAGGTTCAAATCCTGCCCCCGCCACCAACGAAAGCCCTGGTAGATCGCAAGATCTGCCAGGGCTTCTTTCGTTCCTGGAGAGTCGCGCGTCAACCATTTGTCAACGGATTTTGGCCGATCGCCCGTCGGGGAGGGTCGAGGTCGTGCAACGAGCACGCACGAGCGCCGACGAAGGCAGCCGAACCCGACTGGGTTGTGGAGTTGGGTCGGGTCAACAACCCGAAGGTCGTGTACCCGGATGGGCCTGGGCGTAGGTGCTCTGGCGTTGAGCGTCCAGGCGTTGGCGGCTACCTGTCGCGCCCCGGTTTGGGACAAGGTTTCCCGGCTGCTCCCTGGCGTTATGACGCTCTCCTGCTCGATGTGTGGGTGATTTGGGGCGGTCCACGGTTGCACCCCGCCTGTGTTCCTAGGTTTCTGGCTGTCCTACGGCTGAAACCAACAGGAAGGCAGACGGGGTGCAGAACAACAAGGTATGGGCTCGTGCGTGTGGTCTCACGCGCACGGTCGTGGAAGGCGTCCGCGTCGACGAGATCGATGAGTCGTTGATCGTGTCGGCGAGACCGAACGCGAAGGCTCGGGGACGTTGCGGCCGTTGCGGTCGACGAGCACCGGGCTACGACCAGGGCCACGGGCGTCGCCGCTGGCGAACGCTGGATGCGGGCACGACCAAGGTGTTCATCGAAGCCGACGCACCTCGGGTGCGGTGCCGTGATCACGGACCAACGGTGGTGGCAGTGCCGTGGGCGCGTCACGGCGCGGGCCACACACGGGTCTTCGATGACACCGCTGCATGGCTGACATTGCGGACGTCGAAGTCGGCGACGTGTGAGTTGTTGCGTGTGGCGTGGCGAACCATCGGTGCGATCGTCACCCGCGTCAACGCCGACGTCGAGTCGCGGATCGATCGTCTCGACGGGCTGCGACGGATCGGGATCGACGAGATCTCCTACAAGCGCGGACACCGATATCTGATCGTGGTCGTCGATCACGACACCGGCCGACTGGTGTGGGCCGGCCCCGGTCGCAGCGACGCCGCGTTGAACGTGTTCTTCGATGTCCTCGGCGACGAACGCGCCGCTGAGTTGACCCATGTATCAGCCGTCATGGCCGACTGGATTGCTCGGGTCGTCGCGAAGCGGGCCCCGAACGCTGTTCGTTGCGCGGACCCGTTCCACGTCGTCGCGTGGGCGATCGAAGCGCTCGACGTCGAGCGTCGCCGAGCATGGAACGGTGCTGCGGGCCGGCACAACACCAGCCGCAACCCGACGCTGCGCGGACGGGCATCAGGCACCTCCGGTGGCGTCGCCCGAGCGCGTTACGCACTCTGGAAGAACCCCCAGGACCTCACCACGAATCAGCGCGCTCAGCTTGAGTGGATTGCCAAGACCGACCCCCGTCTGCATCGGGCCTACCTGCTCAAGGAAGGACTGAGATTCGTGTTCGCCGTCAAGGGGCCGCGCGGCAAAGCGGCACTCGACCGGTGGCTGTCATGGGCGCAACGATGCCAGATCCCGTCCTTCGTCGATCTCGACCGCAAGATCAAACGGCACCGGGCAGCGATCGACAACAACCTCGATAGCGGACTGTCGCAAGGACTCATCGAGTCCACCAACACCAAGATCCGGCTCCTCACCCGGATCGTGTTCGGCTTCAAAGGACCCGAGCCACTCATCGCACTCGCGCTCCTCGCCCTCGGCAGCCACCCACCCATCCTCCCAGGCCGAAACTGACCCACGGATCCAGCAGAAGAGCGTCATATCAACGCAGTGCCCGGCCACGCCCGACTGCGCGCGATCGGCACGTCGGGGCTCGGCAACCCGTCCGATATCAGCGGCGGTCAAGGGTGAATCAGTGCCGGGCGGATGTCACGGACGGTCAGGTTTCGTGGTGCAGGGTGCCCCTCGTGCTCGGGAGCCTCGGCATGGGCGTGTGGCTGCAGCGGGGAACTTGCTGGTGCGAGGCAGACGCGGGGTCTTCGGTGCGGCGTGTCGACTGGTTCGATAGTTTCGATTTCGTGGCGAAGCGACGGCACCACAAGCGCACCGGTGGGCGCACGACACCGAAAGGGACTCGTCCTGTCGACTCGCGGCATCGGCGGCAGGGTGACGACAATCTTGGCCCTGTCCCCGAACTCGTTGTAGGGATCCGCCCGTTGCTCACGGCGCCGACTCCGTTCGAACTGATGGTGCAGGCATCGGGTTTCGTCGAGATCGCGACCGAACGGCCGATGGACAGACTCGGCCCGGAGCGGATGGGTCGGGTCGACGGCCCAGAGTTCCTCGGATCGCTCGTCGATTCTGGCTGGCCGGAGTTGATCGTGCTCGGCAAGGCAATGGCAACGCTCCTGCCGGACAGTTCGGTGGTGCGACGACTCCGCACCCAGGCTCTGCCATCAGATGCACCGGAGTGGGCGTCGACCATGGACACGATCGAGATCACCGGGACCTTTGTGCAGACCGAGCCGCTCGGCGACGGCGAGAACATGTGGGTGTGCGTGCGCTGGCCGAACGGCTCCGAGGCAACCGCTGTCCTGTTCGTTGACCACAACATGGGAACCGTGCTGAAGGACGCGTTCCTGATCCCGGCGGGCGCCGAGGACGTGATGGCAATGATGCGCGACGTGTCCGATGACGTGATCGACCTGGCGCACGATCGACCCGGCGGATCTCCGAGCCCGCGTGACGTGGTCGATCGAGCGTGGCGATCACACGCTGCCAGTGATCGAGACCGAGACGTGGCCGATGTGTCGCCCACTCGTCGAATGGACCGTCGCTCATCTCCCGGACGGCGGTCGCGGCTGGGAGTTCCCGGAATGGGCGCAGGCCGAACGCGAAGAACTCATCGATGACTTCATGGCTTCGCCGTTCGCAACGCGGTGTCCGCTGCCGACCGATCGGGTGGCATCGATTGTCGATCACTTCATCTGGCACGGATGCGATTTCGGCTCGGGCGACCCGCTTCGTTGGAGCCCGGTCGTGGTCGAAATCATTCTCGCCGACTGGTTCCCCCGCAAGATCTACGGCCTGACCCAAGCCGAGGTCGATGCCGTCCCAGCGATCCTCGAACAATTCGTGACTTACGCCCATCACCGGCGCGGCATCGACGCTCGAGCAACAAATGAGACGCTGTCAGCAATCGTGGTTTGGGAGGACGACTTCTTCGATGCGATGGCCGATCAGGCACCGCAGGGATCGTTCGCCGCAAGCCTGGCGCAAATGGCCATCGGTCTCGAACCGGCCGATGATGACGACCAGCATGACGACTTGAATGACAATGCGCTGTTGCGAGCGGTTCTCGGCGATCAGAGCAACGACGACTACATGGACCGCGTCACCAACGAACTCGAACAGCGGGTGATCGATCTCGTTGGCGGACGCGACGCGTACGACACCCTCGATGACCACCCGCTGGGTGACGTCGCGTTCGACTGGTCGGTCGTGCCTGCCGACATGGCCGACTTGACCGCCGACACCCTTGCGCTGCTCGACCAGTGGTCTACCGAGCACTTCGATACCGAGGTCCGATCAATCGCTCGGGTCACCCTGGCCGCGGTCGTCGTCAACGACCGGTCCGTGTTCAAACGATCGGCGCGTACCGACGTGCTCGCCGCCGCGATCCTCGGCTACCAGATCCGGCGACTCACCGAACGCTTCGATCGCTCCGAACGCGAATCATTCGGTTGGACCGCAACGTCGGTATCGCCGTTCGCTGAAGCGGTCGGTCTGACGCCAGCAACCGTCGGCGCCCGCGTCAAGACAATCACCAATGTGATGGAACGTGCCGGCGTGGACTGGTCGCAATACCTGCATTCGAGTCAGCGCCGAACCGCACTGGCATCCAAACAGAACATCATCGACTACCGGGCGTCGGCCCACGACCGCACCTGACACCCACCAATCTCACGCCAAGACGCCCCGCATTCGCAGGCGAGTTTTCATTGATCTCGGCGTCGACGTCGAGCGGCCAATCGTGAACTACACCTCGATCTGGCAGATCTGAACCCACCCGAGCTGTGGGTCGTTGGCGAGTTCTTCGCGCGCTTCGTTCCAGCCGATGCGATCTCGAACCCACTCCGGAACGACAAGAGACAACCCTCCTCTACCCGCTCCTGATCGGCCTCGTATTCGCTCGGCTACCCGCTCAGAAGATCTGCTTTCGAGGTTGCGCTGTTCAGTTGACGGACGGCGGCCGAATCGGCGAAGCTCTTCTCGTGGCGGGGCCAGGTAAGAACCAGTGGCGACAGCGCTACGACAAGTCGATCGAAGATGAAGCATCTCGAATCGCAGAGGCCGAGGCGAGCGAACCGGAGTGGTCGAAGTTGCTCAATCGAGCGGCGTACACCGGCACCGCTCTTGATCTCCCGATCCTCCCGTTCGTTCTCGTCTTTTTCGGCATCCCGGCGCTACGACGGCACCTTCGAGATCAGCGGTAGAAGATCTCACGCCGGGGGGTCTCTCGCCGATGCGCTCAGACACCCCAGGGCCGTAAGTGTCAAGCGGCTTGTGCGATCTTCTTGAGGTCGATGTCGATTCGGTGCGCCCAAGCGGTGTTCTCGTCGTAGCAAGTGCGGTGGTCCAGGCAGCCGTGCAAGATGCCGACCCAGCGATTGGCGAGAGCGCGTAGCGCCTTGTGGTGCGAGTCTCCCGCGGCGCGGCGTCGGTTGTAGAACGCTCGGGCGCCGGGGCTCGCGGTGATCGAGGAGAACGCCCATTGGTCGAGGGCGTCAGCGAGGCGGTTGTTGCGCACGAATCGGGCGAGCGCGACCGATCTCGTGCCCGATGCTCGGGTGATGGGTGACGTTCCGGCATAGTTTTTGCGAGACTTGGCGTCGGCATAGCGGTTCGGGTCGTCCCCGAACTCGCCGAGCGCCCGGGCTCCGAGAACGACACCGACACCTGGCAAGGAAAGGTAGAAGTCGGAGTCCGGGTGCTGCTCAAAATGGTCGGCCAACTCAGCGGCGAGCGCGTCGATCTGAGTGTTCAGTTCGGCGAGGATCGCCACGCTGGAACGTGTGGTCGCGCCATGCGCGACCTCGACCACTGCCGGAGCGCGCAGAGCATCGCTGCGCAACCCGGCTGCAATGGCGTCGGCGCGAGTTTCGATGTTGCGTTGCCGGCCGGCGCGACGCAACACGGTGCGGATCTTGCCCGGCGTGAGCTTGGCGGCCTCGCTCGGCGTCGCCGCAGCCGCCAACACCGCAAGAGTGTCACGGTCGGCCAGCTCAGCGAACGTGTCGAGTGCTGCCGGGAAGTACTCGCGTAGCGAGCAGCGCAGACGGTTCGTTGCACGAGTTCGTTCCCAAATCAGCGTTTGATGGGCTCGCGCAATGACCTTGACGCCCTCGGAGAGCGCGGTGTCGCCAGCGACTTGGCGATGGTTGTGGCGATCAGTGCGCACCAGTTCGGCAAGCATCTTCGCGTCGCCCGGATCGGACTTCGCGCCCGACAGGGTGTGCCGGTCCCGATATCTCGATGCTGCTTTCGGGTTGATCGCGTACACGACGTAGCCGGCCTCGACGAGGGCGTGCACCCACAGCCCTCGATCCGTTTCGATCCCGACGATGACGTCGCCAGGACCGTCGGCATGAGTGGCAACGAGGTCATGGAACCTCGCCATTCCCTCGATGCCTTCCGGCCATCGTTTCGACGCCAGCTTGGTGCCGGCCTCGTCGCACACATAGACGTCGTGATGGGCTTCAGCCCAATCATCGCCAACAAATATCACGCTGATCCTCCTCGCACTCGTGATCTGGGTTTCGAACCGGAAGGCCACCCTGCGCGCTCTAATGGATCAGTGCTCGAGGCACGACACCCCATCGGTGCTATCAGCAACCCTCACCAACCAACCGGGGCACGGTCTGAGCGCAGAGATCGAGTCTCCGAACAACGAAGTGCTCACCGGAAGGCGGCTCGGTCACCACTCTCGCCGGAACGGAACTCCGACACTGGTGT
Source organism: uncultured Acidimicrobiaceae bacterium (assembly GCA_963722635.1). Taxonomy (GTDB): domain Bacteria; phylum Actinomycetota; class Acidimicrobiia; order Acidimicrobiales; family Ilumatobacteraceae; genus Ilumatobacter. The sequence continues at coordinate 10,205 of CAVRNX010000009.1, read as the reverse complement.
TGGACCCCCATTAGAACAACGCCGGCGACGAAGGAGTCAGACTGCTCTCTATCGGCACGTCTGATCGGTCGATCCAGCCGCAACCAGCGCGATAATCTCGCGCCTATAGGAGCCGCTGGCGCCGTCGGAGGAGCGAGGCACTGGCCTCCACGTCCACCGCCAACCGTCAACAAATGTTGACGCTGAGTGTTGTGGGTCGTATCATCTGGGAGTGGACATCGAGGCGAGCGCCCGCAAGCACGGTGTCTCCGATGACGACATGTTGCACGCACTCCGACACCACTGGCGAGGGTTTGAGACCGACGACCCCGACATCACGATGTTCATCGGACCTTCGTCGAACGCCGATCCACTCGAGATCGGCGTCGTTGACGATGCCGACGGCTTCGCAATCATCCACGCGATGCCGGCACGTTCCAAGTTCCTGAAAGGTTGGTGGACGCCATGACGACGACACGAGCACAACGAGCCAACGCACTCGAGCGGTGGGCCGACAACGTCGATAGCGCCGACCTCGTTGAGGCCGAGACCGCAGCGCTGCGCACGATTGCCGAGTTGGTCGAGCAGCGAGACGGCGTCGACACGGCGCTGCTCGATGCGATCCGCGATGCCCGCGGAGCGGATCGATCGTGGTCCGAGATCGGGGCGATGTTGGGTGTTTCCAAGCAGGCCGCTCAGCGCAAGTACGCCGGGAAGCTCTCGGCGTAACGCGACCGGTCGTCGAGTCGTCTGCGTTGGTCGGCGCTGGTTCCATCCGACTTTGTCGCTTGTCAACGACATGTCAACGCGAATCGATCCCATCAGTGCCCACGACCACCCACAAGCGCACACGACCACGCCGGCGAAACGACGTCTGACCAGCACTGATGCAGCCGAACACACACGATTGCGGATGAGGCTCGACGTTCTCATAACCCGAAGGTCGCAGGTTCAAATCCTGCCCCCGCCACCAACGAAATACCAGGTCAGAGGCCCTTTCCGGGTGATCGGAGAGGGCCTCTTTCCGTTGGCTCGCGAACACAGCGCGAACACACGAGAACACGCCGAGCGGTGGTCGGCCGTGTGGTGTGTGCGTTCAAAACCTCATGCCGTGGCGACGCAAGTCCGCACGCTGGGGTTTCGCGATTCGAGCCGCGGCGGCCACAGTGATTGCTGGCTGGCCTTCGTCGTTAACCCGAAGAGCCGATGGGGGACCTGCGTTCGGTGGGGTCATGGTGGCCCTCGTTCCGACTGGGGTTTCGGTTTGAGGCCACCGCCACCGATGGTGGGGTAATCCGTCCTCCGCTCGTCGGGCGAGAGCGCGTCAGCCCCACCCGGGGGCGCCACAGGGTGGAGAGCTTGGCGCGGTTAGAGGAGACCGACGTCGCGGCCGGCTTGGACGGCGGCCTTGCGTTCGCCGGTGCCCAGCTTGCGGTAGATCGCCTTGCAGTGGGTCTTCACGGTGTTGAGCGAGACGTAGAGCTCGTTGGCGATCTCGCGTTGTGACATCTGGGAGGGGAGATAGCGAAGGACTGCAAGTTCTCGGTCGGTCAGGTCCTCGACGAGCTCCGGCGCTACCGGTTGCGGTGTGCTGAGCTGGTGGCGGGCCTCGACGTGGGCGAGGTACCGGCCGGCAATTCCTGGGTCTGGGCACAGGCCGATGACTCGTCTCGCCTCGGCGATGAGGTCAGCGCCGTCGGGATGGTCGTGGTGGCAGAGCACGTCGCCGCCACTTGCGAGGGCGTAGGCGTACATGATGCGTTCGGGTGAGCGGCGGGCGAGTTCGACGCCACGTTGGGCAGCGGTGATTGCGTCGTCGGCCTCTTCGGTGGTGCGGGCGACGACGCTGTGGGCGAGTGCGGTCTGGGCGAGGTCGCTGAGCCCGTGTTGGGTGGCGATATCGATGGCGCGTGCGGCTTCGGTGTGCGCCGCCACCGTGGCGTTGCGTTCGATGTGGACGATCGCAGAGAGAATGGGAGCGACGGCTTGGACGAAGGAGTGCCCCTCGTCGGGTGCTAACCGTTCGGCCTGCTCGAGGAACGGGTGGGCGCCGTCGAAGTCCCCGGCCCAGACATGGGCCCCACCGAGGGCCATGGCCTGGGTCGATTCGAACGGTTCGTCAGCGGTGCGAGCTTCGGCGAGCGCGTCGGCGACATTGCCGGTCGCGATATCGGTCATGATCGCCAGCGCAACGATGAGCCCGGCTTCGTCATCGTTGGGGTTCAGTCAGCGGGCCTGTTCCAGGCACCGATGCGACTCGGCGAAGCGTCCGGTGAGCAGCGCGATCCAGCCCTGCACCACGAGTGCGCCGGCGTGTTCATCGGCAAGGGGCCCGAGCCGGGCGATCTGGTCAGCGACGGTGCGAAGCCCGCGGTTCATCAACTCGGTGGCCTCGTCGTAGATGAGGTCCGCCGCGACGGCCAGCTCGCCGGCTGCGAGGTAGTGCTCGACTGCATCGTGGGCGTTCCCCGCCTTGTGATGCCACCGTGCGGCCTGCCGGGTGCGCATCGGCGAGATCGACGAGCGATTGGTCGGCGTCGAGGCGAAGCACGTCGCCGAGGAGGTGGTGGTAGCGAAACCAGGTGCCGGTCCGGTCGAGGCTGATGAGCAACTGATTGGTCGCTGCTGTCTCGTTCAGCCATCGGGCGCCGTCGCTCGTGCCGCAGACGGCATCGATGAGCGGTCCGCACATGCGATCGAGAATCGCTGTGCGCAGCATTCGCGTGCGGTTGGCTTCGTCGACCTGCGACAGGTACTCGCCGGTGAGGTAATCGACCACGAGACGGTCGTCGCCCTGGAACGCTTGCACAAAGGCGTCGTGGTCGTCACTCGCTCGCAGGGACAGTCCAGCAAGCACCAGGCCGGCGGCCCACCCCTCGGTGCGTTCACAGAGCGCGTCGGCGTGGCCCACAGTGACGTCGGGGTCGGCGTCGCGAAGCAACAAGTGAGCTTCGGTGGGCGCGAAGCTCAGCGCGTCGGCGCGAACCTCAGCGAGCTGTGAACGCACCCGAAGCCTCGAAAGCCGAATCGACGGATCGATGCGGGTCGCCAGTACCAGCATGAACGTCGGCGGCGCCAGTCCGATCAGAGATTCGATCGCTTCATCGATGGCCGGGTTCGCGACCAAGTGATAGTCGTCGATCACCAAGGTCGCCGGGGCTCCGCTTGCGAGCGTGTTCACGAGCCGCTCCAGCAATGGCCCTGCGTCGCCGGCTGCGGAGGAAACGGCCGGGCCGACTGTCTCGGCGATGTCGGGCACAAGGCTGGCTAGGGCCCCGATCAGATGACCCCAGAAGCGGGCTGGATCCCGGTCGGCGGGATCGGCCTGAAGCCAGGCGCAGTCGTCTCTCGCCGCCTGCCACCCTGCGACCAACGTTGATTTTCCAGAGCCCGCGGGCGCGCTGACCAGGACCACTCGAACCGATGGATCGGCAACCGCGGCATCCAACACGGCGTCCAGACGCGGTCGGTCGATCAGCTGCGCCGGCAATGTCGGAGCGGTCAGCTTCGTCGCTACGAGATCGCTTTCATCGGTCGCCTCCACGATCCAAGCCTGTTGGGCCACTGCCGTCCGGGGTCAGCTCGGACCGGCGGATCTCACCCGGGTGAGATCCAGCGACGAGTGAAGACTCATCACCCCCTCGCCCATGACAGTGGCCCCATGAACGAACCGATCGCCTACGAGATCGTCATTCGAGGCAACGCCAGCAAACGAGTGCTGGGCGCTCTCCGAGACGACTTCGCGATCGAGGCCACCGACGCCGGAACGACCCGCATGACCGGGGCGATCCGTGATGCCGCCCACCTCCACGGCGTCGTCACCCACCTCACGTCACTGGCAATCGACATCGTCAGCCTCACCCCACTCGAACCCGAGTTCCTTAACCCAACCGATCCACTTGAAAGGAAACCATGACCACCACCATCCACAACCCGACGAGCGAGCAGCTCGACTCGTCCCGCGCCGGCGCAGTCGGCGCACTCACCGCCGCGGCCACCTTCGTGTTCGGCATTGCCCTGTTCGTGACAACCATGAGCGACTACACCGAGGGCGACCCGACACCGGCTGAGTCCGTCGACTTCTTGACCGCTCATCAGACCACGCTCTTCGCCTGGTACACGGTGATCTTCCTGGTGTTCGGGGTCGCCATCATCCCGCTGGCACGTGCACTGCATCGACGCCTCGCCGACGTCAGACCGCAACTCGCCGACATCGGCACCCTCTTCGCCTACATCTGGGCTGGCCTGATGTTCGCAACCGGGATGATCTCCAACATCGGCATCGCCGCAGTTGTTGACCTCGACGAAACCGATCCCGCAGCAGCGGAGGCCCTGTGGTCGAGCATCGACACGGTCACCGAGGGTCTCGGAGGCGGCAACGAACTCGTCGGCGGCCTCTGGATCATGTTGGTGAGCCTCGCAGCATGGGGCAGCGGACGGCTTCCGATCGGACTCAACGTGCTGGGCATCGTCAGCGCCGGCGCCGGGCTCCTCACGCTCGTCCCGGGCCTGTCCGATGTCGGGATGGTGTTCGGGCTCGGATCCATTGCGTGGTTCGCCTGGACGGGCATTGTCCTGCTCCGCCACCCCAGGGCCACCACGCCAGTCGCGGAGGTAGCCCAATGATCACCGTCGAGAACCTCACCAAGCCCACGGTTCCCGCCGCGCCGTCGATGTCCTGTCCATCGAAGTCCACCCCGGCCGGCTCTCCGGCCTCGTGATCGTGGCCGTGCCGTCGATCATCGACGAAGGCTGGTTCGGTCTCTGGCTCCTCACCCGGTCCCGCCGGACCCTGACGGCTTGAGCTGCGATCGCCCGCGCTGTGAAATCCCAACGAAAGAAGCGAACCCATGTCCGCCCCACCCCAAGACTCAAGCAAACTCGATCACGCCGTCGGCGAACGAGAGCAAGCGGCCAGACGGTACGTCGAGCAACTTCGTGCGTTCTACGTCCACGCCGGCGTGTTCGCCGCCGGAATGCTCGTCATGTTCACGGTGAATCTCCTCACCAACCTCTCGGCCGGTATCGCCGGTGAATGGACTGCCTGGTGGTCGGCGTGGGCACTCCTCGGCTGGGGTGTCGGCATCGCCGTCCACGGACTCGTCGTCCGGCTGAATCGACCGTCCTTCTCCCCGTCGACGTGGGAGCAGCAACAGATCGAGAGGATGCTTGGGAGATGACCACCTGCCCACCTCGATCCTGCGGCCGGGCTCTCTCAGATCGACGGCGTGTGCCGCACGGGTCCGGCTTCAAACGGGTGCGCCAACGACCGGATCGCCAGTCGATGTCGCCGCAAGCCCGCCGATGGCCGGAACCGAGCCTCGAGGCGACGCTACTCAACCGCTGATGACCGGTCATCACGACGAACGTCGGGGACCAGAAGACGACCACCGGTTGATTGGCGCGAACAAGGCGCGAACAAGGCGCGAACGCGACTCGAGCAGACGTCCGCCGACTGCAGCGGACGAGAGTGTTCGGAGGTACCGCCGATCGTCTCGCTGAGCAGGACGTATGGTTGTCGACGCCTTCCCCTCATAACCCGAAGGTCGCAGGTTCAATTCCTGCCCCCGCCACCAACGAGAAGGCCCGGAAACAATGAGTTTCCGGGCCTTCGTCGTTTTCGTCGGCCGGTTGGCTTCTACCGGGTCATCTACCGGCCGTCGCGGTCGCGATCCGATGAGCTGGGGCTTTGCGGATTTGGGCCGGTAGACGTCTACCGGCTGCGGGTCGGGCAGTCTGCCGGCGGTAGCCCTGTCGAGCCTCACGCTGTGTGGACAACATCAGACCGAAGTCGTGGGCGGCTATCGCGCCCATACCGGGCATGACGTGTTGGTACGTGGCCATGGTGAAGCCGGGGTGAGCGTGACCGAGCCGTTCCGACACGACCTTGATTGGTGTCTTCGATCCGGCGAGCAGGGTGGCGTGGGTGTGGCGCAGATCGTGGAACCGGATCGTCGGATGCGAGCAAGCTGGCGGGTGAAGAGCTGGCTGATCGACTCGGGATGGACGGGGAGCCCGTCGGTGTTGGTGAAGATCGCGTCGTCGAGACCGACGAAATGGCCGTCTCGTGTTTGGCGTCGCTTCCAGCGGGCGAGGACGGTCTCGGTGTGCGGGTCGAGGTCGATGCAGCGTCGACTCTTCTTCGTCTTATACGGAACCTCGACGCTCTGCCCGCCCACGGATTGTCGTGCGCGGGCGACCGAGATGGAATTGGTGCCGCGGTTCCAGTCGCCCCAGCGCAGCCCGGCGAGTTCGCCACGTCGCATGCCAGTGGTCGCCGCGAGATGAAGTGCCGGGTGCAACCGGAGGTGTTGCGTCGCGGCGAGGAAGTATCGGAGCTGGTCGATCGTCCACGCTTCGGGTCCTTGCTTCGCGCGAGCTGTTGGACGTGGCGCGGTGGCGACGAGGGCGACGTTGTGTTCGACGAGATGGATGCGCACGGCGTGCTTGAGTGCGGCGCGCATGATGACGTGGACGTCGTACACGGTCTTGGGCGCCAGGCCGGTGCCGTTGCGCTTGCCGGTCGCGAGGAGGTCGGTGTAGAGACGGTTGAGGTGCTCGGCGCGCAACGAACGGATCGGCAGGACGCCAATGAAGGGAGAGATGTAGTTGTCGATCATCCACCGATACCGATACGCCGTCGAGGGGCGGAGGTGCTGAACGCGTTGAGGGAACCACGTGTCGTTCACGAAGTCGGTCACGGTCGCAGCCGAGCGTGCGGCGTCGCGCACCAGATCGGTCCGTCGGGTGAGATTCGCGGCGATCGCTTCAGCGTCGTCGCGAGAGTCGCCGGCGAGATGCCAGCGGCGGCGCTCCTTGCCGGTGGTCGGATCGAGGCCGTCGTAGGTGACGACATAGAAGCGGTTCTGTTTGGACACGATGTAAGCCATCACGCAGCGTTTCCGCTGGCGACATCAGTTGACGACTTCGGTGTCAACCCGAAGATCATCAGACCGTGGCGCCTCCGCCGGATTGGTGTTGACGGTGGTCGTCGAGAAATGCTTCGACCTCGTCGTGAGCGGCGCGTTTGATCTTGCTGTAGTCGTCATCATCGATGTCGTCAGCGAGACCGACGTTCGCGTTGTCGAGCCGATCGTGATAGTCGGTGTGGTGGTGGCGGATGTACGCGCGGGCGGCAAGCGCAGCGCGTTCGCCAACGCTGAGGGTCTTGGTGCGACCGACTCGCCCACTGCCAACAACCGTGGCTTGCGCGGCGGCACCGTCGGCGATCCCCGCTGCGAGGTCTTCGTGTTCGGGCGCAAAGTCGAGCCACCGCAGGACCGTGTCGCGTAGCTCGACCTGGTAGTCAGCCTCGACGCGCTCTCGGTGACGGGCGCCGGCCACGCGAGCTGTGGCACGCTGGTCGGCTGACTCGACCGCGGCGTTGCGGGCTGCGTCGATTGCTGCGGTGGGTGCGAGCAGGCCGAGGCGTCGGCGATGACCACCTCGCCGGTTCTTCGGTTTCCATGCACTCCAGTAGACCCCGGCGGCCTTCACCCGCCTGGTAACGAACGCATCACCCGACGCCAAGAACTCCCACCCGTCGGGCACGACGAGATCACCCAGGTCCGGGTTCCACCAGCCGGCCTTCGTGTCGTAGACGTCGAGATTCTCCGACGCCGGATCCTCCTGCGCAACCATCCACCGATTGTCGCGCGCCTTGGCGCGGCGACGCAGCGGCGCCCGAACGCGGTTGCGGCAGTCGTTGCACAGCACGTTCCCGAGCGGGCTTGACCAATCCGAAGTGCCGATCGCGAGCGGGTAGGCGGACGATTGGTGGCCGTGAATATCGGGCGGCTCCCACAGCGCCGAGGGCGCGCGACTCCGCCGGATACCGAGTGGCCGCTTCGATCGCTTAGCAGGTGTGGTCACAAGTCGGTGGGGACGGGCCGGCTGAGCTATTCCGCCACATCACTCGCCGGTCGTCATCGTGAAGCTGTACGAGTTGACGTTCGGAAATAGCGGCCCGGCATCATCTGCGACCTGCACCATGAGATCACGCTCGGTCAGGATCCCGCACGGCCGGAACCAATCGTAGCTGAGCGTCGTCGACGTCCCAGCCGGCACAGTCGCCTGGGCGACAGGAACCTCAGGTTCGGACTGATCGAAGACCGAAACAGTCAGGTCGTCCGTCGTGGAGCTGCCAACCGAGAACTCCAGATCTGTGGTGTTCATGACCTCATCACCGGGGGAAGCACAACGTGCCCCCCGCCGACTCCACGGTGACCTCGAACTCGTCAGTGTCGCCTGCGCATTTCACCCCGCTGATTGGCCCCAGTGGCTCGTCGCCCGGGCTGAGGATGCCGAGAGGGTAGACATCGCTGTAGTCGTCTGTCGTGCACGAATCGATCGGGCCAGCTCCAGACCAGGAAACGGACGACCCATCCGGGCAGCTCATTGTGAACGTGCCATTGCCGTTATCTACGACCGTGCACGGAACGCCGCTCGCACCAGGATCACCCTGGTCGCCCTGCGACCGGATCACCCGGTCGCCCTGCGGACCGGGATCACCCTGGTCGCCCTGTGGGACCGGGATCACCCTGGTCGCCCTGCGGACCGGGATCACCCTGGTCGCCCTGCGGACCGGGATCACCCTGGTCGCCCTGCGGACCGGGATCACCCTGGTCGCCCTGCGGACCGGGATCACCCTGGTCGCCCTGCGGACCGGGATCACCCTGGGCACCGATTGGTCCTGCTGGTCCTTCGGTGTTCCAGGAAATCGCGTACTCCGATCGCCTGCAGTCGTCGTGATCGTCGACAATTCGTAGTTGGCCGTTCGAGTTCTTCGCGCACGCCAGGATCGTGTTGCTGTCGTCGGTGTCTGCGCCGCCAGCGATTGCCACGCTGCTTGCGAACGTGAGCCCGATCGCCGCCGCGATGGTGAGATGCCGCTTCATTGCTTGCCTCCTTGTTTGCTTGTTGCCCCAGCCGAGCCCGAGAAGCGACGACGAGAACCTTCCACTTTCAACTGTCCGCCCGCTGCGGAGGAGCCGCAAGAGGCGAACGACCTGTCTGCCACCTCGCAGCTGTGGTGTGGCGACAGTTCGAACCGGTTGGAACGTTCGATCCGGGAGGGCTTCACCCGAGCGCCCGCAGACCGTCCGGCTACGCGACTGGGCAGAGCGGTTCGAGGAGCGAATGTGGGCGGTCGAGTCCGCCCACGGCCTCGGCTACCTCCTCGCGGCAGCAGCTCGTCGCAGCGGGCGAGAACGTTGTCGATGTGCCACCAGTGCGCGCATCTTCGAGTGCGTGTGTGGGCTCGGGCAAGTCGCAAAAGAACGATCCCAACGAAGCCCGCTCGATCGCGATCGCGGCGTTACGCGCTGACGCTCTCACGATCGTTTGCGCGGATGATCACGCCCGGGTGTTGAAGCTGTTGTCGAAACGACACCGCGACTTGGGCCGGTTGAAGAACAAGGCGTGCTGTCGGCTCCACGCGCTCCTGTTGGAGATGGTTCCCGGCGGCGCCGAGTTCCCGATATCAGCTGTGACCAGGGTCAACGCGGGTCATCGACGCCTTCGAACCCGTCGACGCGATGGGCCGGCAACGACAAGAGATCGCCAGCGAACTCGCTGGTGACATCGACCGCTACAACGACCTGCTCGACGCGTCCAAGCAACGCATCAACACAGCGCTGGCCGCGTTCGGGAACGTCGCTGACGACGATCTCCGGGGTCGGGCCGATCTGTGCGGCGATGATCATCGGCGAGTCCGGCAGCATCGACCGGTTCAAGTCCAAGCATCACTTCGCGAGCTACAACGCGACCGCACCAGTCGAGGCGTCGTCGGGTCCCAAGGTCCGCCACCGACTCAACCAGCGCGGCAACCGGAAACTGAACTGGGCGCTCCACGTCGTCGCGATCTCACAGCTCGGCCGCGACACCCTGGGCCGAGAGTTCTACGACCGCAAAGTCGCCGAGGGCAAGACGTCCAAAGAAGCGATCCGGGCTCTGAAACGTCGGCTGTCTGATGTCGTCTATCGACACCTCGTTGCCGACGCCCGCCAACAGCACTGACTGTTCGAGTGGGCCCGGGAGGACAGAACAGGAACGACTCTGATTCCAGCGTGACCGGCTCTACATCCTGATCAGCGGGCTCTTCGGACGAGTCACTCCCGGACCCAACAGCGAACGATACGACCCTCCACGCCGCCTGGCAAGGAGGTCTTCATCGACGCGCCCGCAACACCCTCAGAAGTCGCCCCTTGACACAAAGAGGCTTCGAT